>NZ_CP022303.1:0-610000 GCF_004216475.1 Thalassococcus sp. S3
AGTGGATAACTCTGGGACTGATCGTCAGCGTCACAGCTTTCCACAGCAACAGACTTATCCCTATCCCAAGAGGATGAAACCACGGGAACACAAGCGACAACGCCCGACTTTGCAGGACTTGCAAAGCAGCGGCGTTTTCCTACAAATCATTCAGGTTCCGATACGCATCCCGTCCACTGGCTTATCCACATGTCGATCCAAATCATCCTGGCCTCCGAGTCCGCTGTCCGGGCCCAGCTGCTTGAAAATGCGGCCATCTCCTTCACCCCTCAGAAACCACGTGTTGATGAAGAAAGTGTTAAGGAAGCCCTTCTGGCGGAAGGCGCAAAGCCACGGGATATTGCGGACACGCTCGCCGAGCTAAAGGCCCGCAAGGTGAGCGAGAAGAACCCGGACGCTTTGGTGATTGGTTGCGATCAGGTGCTCGCGTTCGAGGGGGGTATCCTGTCGAAACCTGTGTCGGAAGCCGAAGCTTTGGATCATCTGAAGATTCTGCGCGGCAGGCAGCATAGTCTTCTGTCCGCTGCCGTGATCTATGAGGCGGGCAAGCCCGTATGGCGGCATGTGGGACAGGTCCATCTGTCTATGCGGGATGCCAGTGATACGTATCTGAAGGATTATGTGATACGGAACTGGCAAAGCATTCGCTTTTCAGTCGGCGGTTACAAGCTTGAGGAAGAGGGCGTGCGACTTTTCACCCGCGTGAACGGGGACTATTTCACCGTTCTGGGCCTGCCGCTTTTGGAACTGATCGCCTATCTGACCTTGCGAGGTATTTTGCCGAAATGACCGAAAACAAGATCCCACTCGCTGGCGTGATCGGCTCTCCTATCGGGCATTCGAAGTCGCCCAAGCTGCATGGTTATTGGCTTAAGGCCCATGGGTTGCGCGGGCATTACATTCCCATGGATGTCGCGCGGGAGGATCTTCAACAGGTCATTCGCATGCTCCCGCGGATGGGCTTTGTGGGGGTGAACATCACGATACCGCACAAAGAGACGATCCTTGCGGTGGCCGATATGATCACGGACCGGGCCACGCTGATCGGCGCTGCGAATACGCTCATTTTCCGGCGTGACGGTCAGATCATGGCCGATAACACGGATGGGTACGGGTTTATCGAGAACATCAAACAGGGTGCGCCGAACTGGACACCCAAATCCGGGCCAGCGGTTGTTTTCGGCGCGGGCGGTGCCGCGCGGGCTGTTGTCGCGGCTCTGGCGGATGCAGGTGTGAGCGAGGTGCTTTTGACCAACCGCACACGCGTGCGCGCCGAGAAGTTGAAAGCCGACTTTGGGCAGCGTATCCGCGTTGTCGATTGGGTTCAGGCGGGCAATGTGCTGGAGGAGGCAGCGCTTGTCATCAACACAACATCACTGGGCATGGAGGGTCAGCCGGATCTGCGGGTCCCGCTTGACGGGCTGCAAAAGGACGCCGTTGTCACCGATCTGGTCTATGCCCCGCTCAAGACAACGCTGCTGAAGTCGGCGGAGGAGGCCGGATGCGTCACGGTCGACGGTCTGGGCATGTTGTTGCACCAGGCTGTTCCGGGCTTTGAACGGTGGTTCGGCGAGCGCCCGGTGGTGGACGATGCTGCCCGCGCAGCGATCCTCTCATAATGTTCAAGTTGGGGCTGACCGGGTCCATTGGAATGGGCAAAAGCACGACAGCGCGTCTGTTCAAGGAAGAGGGATGCGATATTTGGGATGCCGACGCCGCAGTTCATCGCCTTTATGCGAAAGGCGGCCGCGCCGTGGCGGCGATGAGCGCGGCCTTTCCCGAAGCCGTCGTGGAGGGCTCGGTGTCGCGCGAACGGCTCAAGACCCTTCTATCGCGCGATCCGGCAGCTCTGACGCGCATCGAAAAGATCGTTCATCCCCTGGTCGCAGAAGATCGCGCAGAATTCTTGGCACAAAGCGTTGCTGATATCGTAGTGTTCGACATACCGCTTTTGTTCGAAAAGGGTGGTGAAAAGCATCTCGATGCCGTGGCATGTGTTTCGGTTGGGCCGGAAATACAGCGCAAGAGGGTGTTGGAGCGTGGTAC
Source organism: Thalassococcus sp. S3 (assembly GCF_004216475.1). Taxonomy (GTDB): domain Bacteria; phylum Pseudomonadota; class Alphaproteobacteria; order Rhodobacterales; family Rhodobacteraceae. The sequence continues at coordinate 2,047 of NZ_CP022303.1, forward strand.
GATGACCGAGGATCAGTTTCGGCATATATTGTCCAAGCAGATGCCGGACGCTGAAAAACGGGCGAAGGCCGATTTCGTGATCATAACCGACACGCTGGAACATGCCCGCGCGCAGGTGCACACCATCGTAGAACAGATCAAGGATAGAGAGACACATGCGTGAAATCGTGCTCGATACCGAAACCACGGGTTTCGAACCGGAAAGCGGCGACCGCATTGTCGAGATCGGCGCCGTCGAGCTTTATAACCATGTGGCAACCGGGCGCACTTACCATCAATACATCAATCCCGAACGCACCATGCCGCAAGAAGCGTTCGAAGTGCACGGCCTCGGCGATGATTTCCTGAGGGACAAACCGAAGTTCGCCGAAATCGGCCAGGGCTTTCTGGATTTCGTGGGAAACGCCAAGCTTGTCATCCACAATGCGGCGTTCGATATGAAATTTCTGAACGCGGAACTCAAATGGATGGGTAAGCCGCTGCTGCCGTTCGATCAGGCGATCGACACGCTTGCAATCGCCCGTAAGAAATTTCCGGGTTCACCGGCGTCTCTGGATGCGCTTTGCCGGCGCTTCGGCATTGATAACTCGGCACGGACGCTTCACGGAGCCCTTTTGGATTCCGAGATCCTGGCAGAGGTGTATCTTGAGCTGATCGGCGGGCGCCAACCGGATTTCGGCTTGGCCCATGGACATATGTCCGGCTCGTCCGATCAGGCCGGCGAAGGTTGGCGGCCATCACCGCGCGCCACCCCGCTTCCTTCGCGTGTCACACGTGAAGAAGCAGATGCACATGCCAATTTTGTGAAAGGTCTTGGTGATCAGGCGCTCTGGAAAAGCGCCTGATCCTGGAAAAGCTAGGCGTCGCCTTTTGCCGGCGCTTCGGCGCCTTGGGCCGCCTGGCGGCGTGCGAGTTCAGACCGGTAGATCTGCAGAAAGTCGATGTTTTCCAGGTTGAGCGGCGGGTACCCACCGTCGCGCGTGACATCGCTGACAATGCGGCGCAGGAAGGGAAACATCATGCGCGGGCATTCGATCAACAAAAACGGATGCAACTGGTCGTCCGACACTCCGGTGATCATGAAGATGCCGGCATAATCCAATTCCAGAAGGAAAAGCTGCTCTCCCCCGTCTTTCGCTTTCGAGCTGATCGTCAGTTTGGTGGCAACCTCGTACTGGTTTTCCGCGGGCCGCTTTTTGGCGTCCAGATTGACCTGAACGTTCACGTCGGGTTGCACCTCGCCCGAGATGCCCTTTTGCGCCATGACGTTCTCAAAGGACAAATCGCGCACGAACTGACCCAAAATCTTCATTTGAAGCTGCGGGTTCTTCGCGGCTTCGCCCGCGCCAGCCGCGCCGTTCTCTGACATAACAATAAACTCCATGAATTCTGCGTTTGGCGATGCTTAGCAGGTCATTCTGCCTGCCTCAATGCTCCTGAGGACCGCCCTTTGTCCAGCCAGATGGCCGATCGCTCTTGGGTCTTTCGGCATCGACCTCTTCGAAACTGCCGTCGATGACGTCGTCACGGGCCGGTCTGGCGCGGGGGTGACCAGGGCCCATTTCAAAGCGTTGCACCGAAATGCGGGCACGCAAGTAATTGTATACGATCTCCCGAACCGGGGGCATCAACAAAGCAAACCCGACGGCATCCGTGAAAAACCCCGGCGTGAGCAAAAGTGCGCCCGCGATCAGGATCATCGCCCCGTCCGCAAGCGGCCTTGTCGGATCCTGCAGATGAGAGAATGAACGGCGCAAATTCTGCAATGCCATCAATCCCTGACTGCGGACCAGCCAGGTGCCCAGCATGGCGGTCAGGATCACGATTCCGAGCGTCGGCCAAAGGCCAATTGCACCGCCAACCTGAATGAACAGAGCGATCTCGATCAGTGGAACGGCCAGAAAGGCCAAGAACAGGTACATAAACGCGCAACCTTCTTTCCTGCGGGGCGGTGGACTTGCCCAAACCTGTCCCCTACATAAGAAACTCAGACACTTGATACAAAGCCCATCGCCTGAACGAGGTTTATATGAATTCGCCCCTGATCCAGCTTCTTGTGCTGGCCGGTATCGCTGTTTTTCTGATCCTTCGTCTCAGAAGCGTGCTTGGGACACGCGAAGGGTTTGAAAAACCACCACTTCCGAACCCCAACTCGAAACCGTCACGCCCGGATTTCGAGGTGATCGAGGGTGGCCCGGACCGCGATATCACCGACTACGTGCCTGAAAACAGCGAGGCCGCCGAAGCGCTTGCCGCAATGAAACGGATCGAGCCCAGCTTTGGCGTAAGCGATTTCGTGCAGGGATCCCGTGGCGCGTATGAAATGATCGTGATGGGCTTTGAACGGGGTGAGTTGAACGATATTCAGCCGTTTCTTGCCGAGGATGTCTTTGACACCTTCGTCGATGTGGTGGCCGCACGCGAAGATCAGGGTCTCACGATCGAGGCCGATTTCATCGGTGTCCGCGAAACCAGCGTGCAATCGGCCGAGTTCGATCCCGAGACCAGTCGCGCGGAGATCACCATGCGGTTCGTGGGTGAGCTGACATCTGTCGTTCGTGACCGAGGCGGCGATATCATCGAAGGCAGTGCCACCGAGATCAAACGGCAAAAGGACACGTGGACGTTCGCGCGGACGATGGGCACGGATGATCCCAACTGGTTGCTGGTCGCAACGGACGCATGATCCGGACCGTTTGGGCGGCGGTCGTTGCGTGCTCCGTGATGGTTGGCGCAGTATCCGGGGCCGAGACGACCTACAAGGTCCTGTCCTTTGATGAGCTCGATGGCTGGTCGGACGACGATCACAACGCCGCGCTTGATACCTTTCTGAACACCTGCACCGACATGGATGATCCGGACTGGTCCAGTCTTTGCGCGGTGGCCCAGAACCAGAGACCGGAAAACGGTCGGGCTTTCTTTGAGCTCTTTTTCAAGCCGGTTCTGATCGAAGACGGGAAAGACGCGCTTTTTACCGGGTATTTCGAACCGGAGCTTGATGGCTCACGCTACCCCACCCCCCGATTTCGCTATCCGCTTTACAAGATGCCGTCCGAAGCGCGGGAGGCATCGCCCTGGTTAAGCAGGCGGCAGATCCTCACCAGCGGGATCATGGACAATCGCGGTCTTGAAATTGCCTGGGTAGACGATCCGGTCGAACTGTTCTTCCTCCAGATCCAGGGGTCGGGCCGTATTCGCCTGCAAAATGGATCTTATCTGCGCGTCGGGTATGGGGGCGCCAACGGTCATCCCTATCGTTCCGTGGGGGTAGAGCTGGTCCGGCGCGGTGTTTACCAAGCCCATCAGGTCAGCGCTCAGGTGATCCGCAACTGGGTGCGCCGCAACCCCCTCGCGGGGGAGGAGCTGCTGTTTCACAACCCATCTTATGTCTTTTTTCGCGAGGTCAGTCGCGTGCCGGCGGATAAAGGCCCGTTGGGTGCCATGAACCGGTCCGTGACCACGCTGCGCAGTATCGCGGTAGATCCGGCTTTCGTGAAACTCGGTGCCCCCGTCTGGGTGGAAAAGGACGGCGCAAATCCCATGCGCCGCCTGATGATTGCGCAGGACACCGGATCGGCGATTAAGGGCGCGCAACGCGCTGATATCTTCTTTGGGACGGGGGATGCGGCTGGTCAGGCGGCTGGAAAGCTTCGCGATCCCGGTCGCATGCTGGTGCTTCTTCCGATCCAGCGTGCCTACGCGCTTCTTCCGGAAACGGCTCTATGACAAGACGGCGGCTCACGCCGGATGAAGTGGCGTTGTGGCAAAAGGTGACGGAGACGACAGATCGCTTGCATCCGCAACGCGATCCGCAGCCTAAGCCGCGGCCAAAACCCAAGCCGCAAAAGACGCCCACCGTCGGTTTGGACCCCTTTGAGCTGGGTCAGACCTCAAAGCCGGTAAAGCGCCTTCATCAACTCCAACCGCCTTTGGCCGAGCGGATCTCGAATGCGCCCCTGCGTATGGATCAAAAGGCGTTCGGCAAAATGAAGCGCGGAAAACTGGTACCGGAGGGTCGTATCGATCTTCACGGAATGACACTGGATCGGGCGCATCCTGCTTTGATCCGGTTCATTCTGGCATCCCAGGCCTCTGGCAAACGTCTGGTGCTGGTGATTACGGGGAAAGGGCGAAAGGGTGCAGATGATGGGCCGATCCCGACGCCCCGGGGCATTTTAAAAAACCAGGTTCCGCAATGGCTTACCATGCCGCCGCTTGCGCATGCCGTCCTTCAAGTCAGCGAAGCGCATATCAGTCACGGCGGGGCTGGTGCTTACTATGTTTACCTCAAGCGACCACGTTAGACCCTTGCGGGGATGCTGGTACGGGCAATCCCGAGGGTCGCCATCATGCAGACAAACAGGAAGTAAGCCGCGATCCCGAAGAATTGTGTTTCGAGCGGAATTCCGAAATCAATCAGAAGGCCGGTGATGCCCGGCCCGATGGCCGACCCGAATACCATCACGGCTGCTGCCATGGCCTTGATCGATCCGATATGTGCCGTTCCGTAGAATTCGGCCCAGAATGCCGCGGGCAGCGTTCCATTGGCGCCGGTGGTCAGGGCAAGGCAGACGAACCCGGCGACCAGCCCCCAGATGGTTCCGGCAACAGCGAAGATCGCAAAGCTGAACACCATGGGCAATTGGTAGATTGGCATCATTCGTGCCGTTCCGAACCGGTCAATCGCCCAACCGGACGCGATCATGGTAAGCACCGCAATCGATGTGTAGATGGGAAACAAAGCTACAAATGCCGCGTGAGAGATGCCTTTGACCTCGGCCAGATGGACCTGGTGGAAGAAAAACGCGGTGTTGAAGGCAGCCGGCCCCAAAAGTGCCGGCACCATGAACCAGAAAAGCGGATGCCGGACTGCCTCAAGACGTGTCCAATGGCGATCTTCCATGCCCAAAGCGTCGTCTTTCGTCGAGATACTTTGGGGGGTTCGCTCCTCTGTCAGCAGTTTGAGCAGGACGGGGATCCCGGAAAGAACCGCCAGGGCTGCGAGACCCCAAAGAAGGCGCCAGTCCAGAAAGCTCATCAAAGTGACGAAAAGAAGCGGAAGGGCTGCTTCGCCCACCGCGAACCCGAGGGACGCGACAGACAGGGCCCTGCCCCTGATCTTCGAGAACCAGCGCGCCATGGCCACCATCGCAATCTGGCTTGTCATGCCTTGCCCGGTGAAACGGAGCATGAAAATGACCAGCGGCAACAACCAAACCACAGGGTTGAGCGCCATGAAGAGGCAGGCCGCCGCAAGACCTGACAGGATCACGGGCCCAAGCACGCGCACCCGATATCTGTCGGTCAAGGTTCCCGCCCATACCATCGCGATGGCAGATGCGGTGGTGCCAAGCGTGTATATCCCGCCCCAAACCCCGTGGCTCAACCCAAAGGCAGAGCGGATGTCACCTGCGAAAATGGATATGAAGAAGGTTTGTCCGAAGCTGGACAAGAAGGTCAGAACGAACCCGGCCCCAAGCCAGGGAGCATTTTGAGCGATGAACCGGGCGGACCGCATGGCGCAGCCTTGCCCAAACCGCGCCGGAAGAGCAAGCGCCGCTAACGGTCGAATTGTTCGACCACGACCTGCCCTGCCCGTCTGACAATGACACGCTGGGAATGGAGCACATTATACGTGCTTCCGCCTTCACGCCTGAGAAAGGTTTGATCCAAACGATCGGCCTGCCGAAAGAGCGCGATCAGAGTGGGCGATGCTGCGGGCACGAAATGGTTTCCGTTGCCATCCGAGAAGGCAGACACATCGACGACAGAAACCGGCAGATCCGCGATGGAGGACCCGTCTTCGATGTTACCAAGCCGTTCCGGTTCTCCGGTCAGTGTGGCCGAGAGACGCAAAAAGATATCCCGACGCGAGACGAAAATGACAAAGGGATCTGGTACGACGGGCATTCTTGCCAGCTGAGAGCGGAAGAGATCGATGCCGATATCGGGAGAAATCAGGATCACCCCGGACACGTGGCGACCCGTCCATCCCGGACGTTCGATTTCAAGCTGCCGCAGCGTCTCCATCGCCAGATAAGATCCCATCGAATGGGCCACGACCACGATGCGACTGGCGCCGGACCGGGTGATCGTTTCCAGCAACTGCTCCAGCCCGTCGCGCGCGAAAAGAGCGCTTTCATCGTCGTATTCATATCCAAGCGGATGCGCGCGGCTGGGCCAGGCATAGACAACGGCCTGACCTGGAATATCCAGATCATGCCGGATCTGCGCCATCCGGAACATTGCATCGGTGTAGCTTGTGTTAAAGCCGTGCACGAACACGGTGACCTCTCGCTGATCCGCCGGCGCGTCCCGCAGGCGTTGACGCAGATCCGTCTGGAAACTGCTTTCGGCGGAGTAAACCGTTTTCTCCGTGAGCATGAAGTCGCGGCGTGGATCGGGTTGCGCACCGCCATTGCTGACGCTGCCCGGCTCTCGCAAAGGCGGGATCGCCACGGTCACACGGCCAAGCTCAAGCGCGCCGGAGCGTCCGAAGCCATATGTCCCATCGGGGCGTTTGAGGCGGGTCGTTCCGAAAAAGACGGTCTCGCGTGGGGGCTGTTCGGTGGTTGGTGCAAACGCGACAATGGGCGCAGCGAACCGGTCCGTCGACGAGCATCCCGCAAGCAGCAGGATACAGAACCACACAAAGACGGACCGCATTGCACCAACCCCTGAACCAAATGGTTTAGTTGCACCTTGTAAGGCGTCAATCCGGTTGAGGCTAGAGGACGTATCGGCTGACATCTGCGGATTTCGCCAATCCGCCTAGGTTCTCTTCGACAAAGGCATCATCGACGGTGATCGTCTCTCCTGCCCGGTCCGGCGCGGAAAACGACAATTCCTCGAAAACACGTTCCATGACGGTATAAAGCCTGCGCGCACCGATATTCTCCACCGATTGATTGACCTCGGCAGCAATACGCGCGAGCGCGGCGATCCCGTCGGATGTGAAGGTCACCTTTACCTCTTCGGTGTCCATAAGGGCGGAATATTGCAAGGTCAGGGCATTGTCGGTGTCCGTGAGAATTCGGACGAAATCATCCTCGGTGAGGGCGCGCAGCTCGACGCGGATCGGAAGGCGCCCCTGAAGCTCCGGCAAAAGATCGGAGGGCTTGGCAATGTGGAAAGCCCCCGACGCGATGAAGAGGATGTGGTCCGTTTTGACGGGTCCGTGCTTGGTGCTGACGGTCGTGCCTTCGATCAGGGGCAACAGATCCCGCTGCACCCCTTCGCGGCTGACATCGCCGCCCCGCGCGTCGCTGCGCGCGCAGACCTTGTCGATCTCGTCCAGGAAGACAATTCCGTTTTGCTCGACCGCTTCCAACGCGATGCGGGTCACGCTTTCATCGTCCAAAAGCTTGTCGGCTTCCTCTCCGATCAGGATCTCATAGCTTTCCGCGACGGTCATCTTGCGCCGCACCTTTCGGCCGCCAAAAGCCTTTCCGAACATTTCGCCCAGGTTCATCATCCCCATGTTGGATCCGGGTTGGCCCGGGATCTCAAACATGGGCATGGGATTGGATGTGTCAGCGACGTCCAGCTCGATCACGGTGTCATCCAACTCCCCGGCTTTCAGTTTCTTGCGGAACATCTCGCGGGTTGCGTCCCGCGCGTCCGAACCGGCAATCGCTTCGATCACACGCTCTTCGGCGGCGGCGTGGGCGTTCGCCTTGACGTCCTCCCGCATGTATTCCCGCGTCATAGCGATTGCGCTGTCCACCAGATCACGGATGATCTGTTCGACATCCCGGCCCACATATCCAACTTCGGTGAACTTGGTCGCCTCGACCTTGATGAACGGCGCGCGGGCCAGTTTGGCCAACCGTCGGCTGATCTCCGTTTTGCCGACGCCGGTGGGGCCGATCATCAGGATATTCTTGGGATAGACCTCATCTCTCAGCTCGTCGCTCAGTTGCTTGCGCCGCCAGCGGTTGCGCAGGGCCACGGCCACGGCGCGCTTGGCGTCTTTTTGGCCGATGATGAAACGGTCAAGTTCCGAGACGATCTCGCGCGGGGTCAGATCGGTCATTTCGAGATGGTCTCCACAGTCAGATTTCCATTGGTGTAGACGCAGATATCGGCCGCAATCGCCATCGCATCACGGGCGATCTGTTCGGCGCTGCGATCACCGTCCATCATGCCCCTTGCGGCGGCCAGCGCGTAATTTCCACCCGATCCGATTGCCGTGACATCGTGTTCCGGCTCAAGCACATCACCCGCGCCGGTGATCACCAAAAGCTCTGCGCCGTCCGACACGATCAGCATGGCCTCGAGCTTTTGCAGATACTTGTCGGTGCGCCAGTCCTTGGCCAGTTCCACGGAGGCCCGGGCCAGCTGGCCGGGCGTGGCTTCCAGTTTGGTCTCAAGCCGTTCGAGCAGGGTAAAGGCATCCGCTGTGGATCCGGCAAAACCGGCCACCACATCAAACCCTCCGGGGCTGAGACGGCGCACCTTGCGGGCGGTGCCCTTGATCACCGTTTGACCGAGCGAGACCTGGCCATCGCCAGCGATTACAACTTCGCCGCCTTTCTTCACGCCAATGATTGTCGTCCCGTGCCAGCCGGGAAACTCGTCTCGCGCCATATCCGTCTCCTGTCCTGGCGGCCTATATGGCGCGCGGGACACCCTGCTGCAAGGCTGGCGCTTGTTTCGCTGCCTCCTGCGGCCTAGCCTGCGGACTATGACCAGGCCGCCAACGCTTTGTTTTTATCTTGAAGATGGCTTGCGTCAGAGTGCCGAGGCGGGCCAGCACAACTTTATCGGAAAAGTTGCCGATATCTGCCGCGAAAGCGGTTTTGACATCCGGTTTGCGCCATTGGGTGCCCGCCCCGATCCCCAAGTCTACGCGCTCTACCACATGGTTGCGCCGCCGCATGACCGCGCTTTGACGATGCGGCGTGTTTATTACTATCCGTTTTGGGCCATCGAACCGGTGGCAGAGCGGTGGCATTGGTCCGTGGCGCAGGCATCGTTCGATCCGGGCATGGTTCAGCGACCGCAGGCGAACGCTTTTTATGAGCGCTGGCAGACCCGTCTTTTTGGAGATTTGGCCTGTTCCACCTCTCGGGACGGATTTGTCTATGTTCCTCTGCAGGGCAAATTGCTGCGCCACAGGTCCTTTCAAACCTGTGCCCCCATCGACATGCTGAAGGCGGTTTTGGAGCACGATCCCCGACCCGTGATCGCAACGCTTCATCCCAAGGAGGTTTACTCGGCCCGCGAAAGGCGAAAACTGTCGCAATTGGCAGAGCGTTATCCAAGGCTCACCGTGACGACGGGCCGAATGGAAGAGTGCCTGAGCGGCTGCGACTATGTCGTGACACAGAATTCCAGCGCCGCCTTTGCCGGCTATTTCTTTGGAAAACCGGCGGTTTTGTTTGCCCGGATCGATTTTCATCACATCGCGGCGAATGTCGCTGAATTGGGTATCCGGTCAGCCTTGACCGACGGCCCCGAAATGGCGCCGGACTATGCCGGCTACGTGCATTGGTTCTGGCAAGTGATGTCGATCAACGCGGGGCATGCCGGTGCCGAAGATCAGATCCGCATGCGTTTGAAGCGAGCGGGTTGGCCGATGTAAAAAAAGCGCCACCAAGGGCGCCCTTTTCATTCGGATCTTCTGAACGTTCAGATCGACTCGTCGATCCAGCCTTGAAGGGCCGCTTTGGACGCAGCACCTGCCCGGTTCGAGACAACTTCGCCATTCTTGAAGATGAAAAGCGCCGGGATGCCGCGCACACCCATGGCCGCCGCGGCGTTCGGATTGCTGTCGACGTCGACCTTGGCAATTTTGACTTTGCCTTCATATTCCGACGACAGCTCTTCAAGCGCTGGGCCGATTTGCTTGCAAGGGCCACACCACTCGGCCCAGAAATCCACCAATACGGGGATGTCGGAGTTTTTGACTTCGGTGTCGAAGGTAGCGTCCGTGACGGCGACGGTGGACATGATCGGATCTCCTGAGAGCAGTGTTAGGCGACGTAAATTAGGGAGCGACAACTTTACCGTCAAGATATGGGGTTCGGTAGAGAGAATCCATCACAAGATTGTGCTGGAGCATCATAAGGTGTGCCGTTCGGGTCCAAAGGATTGCGGTTTCAATACGTTGCTCGGGAAAGATTTGGGCCAGCGCGTGTGAATAGGCGCCCATCTGGCGCAGCACTCCTTCGGGACATCGGTCCGGCGCGTCGGGTACAACGCGATTGGTCTTGAAATCCACCGCCAGGACCCGGTCAGAGGAGACGAGCAACCGGTCTATCGTTCCATGAAGCCGCGCTGGACCCAGATCAGCGCTGATCGGCACCTCGCTCAAAGCGGTTTCGTCGAAAAGCCAATCGAGGTCGGGCCGCACGAGAACCTGCGTCGCCTCGTCAAGAAGCGCGCCACATTCCGTCTTGGGCAGGTCCAGAAGGCGCTGGCTGGCCTGCGGCCACGACGCTCTTGGCAGACGCGGCAGATGTTCAAAGAGAAGATGAATGCGTGTGCCCCGGATCTTTGCCTCCTCCTCGCTCCGCCCGTCCTCGCCGGGAAGCGCCTTGGCACCGCCCAGATCCGATGGGCTGACGGTTTGTGACGGATCAATGACCTTTGGTGCTGCTTTTGAAATCCATGCAGGTGGTTTGGTTGCGGCTAAAGATTTGCCCGGCATCGACAGGTCGGGAAGGTCGATCCAATCCCCGTTGCTAAGCCGCAATCCTTCGCCATTGGGAAGAGAGATTGTTTCGGCACCGCTGGTCTTGAGACCGGCCTCGACCCTTTGATACCAGGTATCGCCGCTTTTGGCGTCAAGCTCCCCCGCACCGGCTACGATAAGCCACTTTTCCGCACGTGTCAGAGCCACATAGAGCAGGCGCAGCCTTTCGTTTTTGAGCCGGGTTTGAGCGGCCTCGCGCGCGTTCCGGATCAAGTCGGGCGCCTGGGCTTTCGGGACAGACCAAACCGGGATGTCCCCGGCCATGAGGATCGTGTCGTCCACGGGCGCGCGCCGGCGGCATGTATCGGGCAGGATCACAATCGGTGCTTCCAAACCCTTGGAGCCATGCACAGTCATCACCCTCACCTGATCTCCGGCGGCATCAATCTGGCGCTTGATCTCCAGATCGTCGGTTTCCATCCAGGACAGGAAGCCCGTCAGGCTTGGCGTTTCGTTCCGTTCGTAAGCCAGCGCTTGGGCCAGAAGTGCGTTTATGCCATCTTCTGCCTCGCGCCCCAGCCGGCTCAGCAGGTTGCGACGGCCCAGATGGCGGGTCAGCATCCGCTCGATCAGATCGTAGGGCCTTAAAAAATCGGTTTGTGCCCGCAGGTCATTGAGCACGGCCAGGGTCGGTCCGTGCTCCTCTGTCCGTTCACGCAAAGCCTGCCACAAAAACGGGTTTTCCCGATGATGCGCGAGGGTAAAGAGCGCCTGCTCGCTCCAGCCGAAAAGCGGTGACCGCAGGACCGTGGCAAGAGAGAGACTGTCTTCGGGTGTGGCTAAAAACCGAAGCAACGCGGCAAGGTCTCTGACAGCCAGTTCGGCGCCGACCTTTAGCCGGTCAGCCCCGGCGATCGGAATATCGCGTGACTTGCACGCACGAATGATTTCGGCAAAGAGGTCCGACCGGCGCTGCACCAGGATCAGCACGTCGCCAGCCCGGATCGGGCGCTTTCCAAGACGGCCGTCCTGTTCGTCCGGGATTGTGTGGCCCTCACCCAGCCAGGTGCTGATCTGGTCGGCGATCTGCGTGGCCAAGGTCACGTTATGATGCTGCGGGCTACGCCGGTCGACCGGGTTGTCCCAAGCCCGGTCATCTTCCTCCTTGTTAGGCTCTATCACAGGCCAAAGATCGACGCGACCGGGCAACGCATCCTTGAACGCGCGGTGCTGGCTGTCGAGATGAAAACCGGCCTCGGAACTCTCGCGAAAGACGGTATCGACAAGCCGCAAGATCGCCTCGGCGGATCGGAATGAGAATTCCAGCGACAAGGACTGAAGGCTGGTCCCGCTATCTTCAAGGCGGCGCCCGAACTCTGCCTGCATGCGATCAAACGCGGCGGCGTCGGCACCCTGAAAGGAATAGATCGACTGTTTCTTGTCACCAACGACAAAGATCGTCCGCTCGACATTCGGGCGCGCGCCCAGACCGCTTGTGAACTCCTGTGCAAGCTTTTCGATCACGTCCCATTGTTCGGGGCTGGTGTCTTGCGCTTCGTCTACAAGGATGTGGTCAATTCCGCCATCCAGCCGGAACAACACCCAGGCCGCCACCGCCGGATCATTCAGCAATTGCCGGGCCTTCAGGATCAGATCGTCGAAATCAAGCCAACCCCTTGCCTGCTTCTGAAAAGCATACCGGGGCAGAAAGGCGTGGGCGAAACCGTGCAAAGCGTCGGCCTTGCGGGCTGCGGCGAGTGCGATGCGCTGGGCGCGGGCGTCTTCAACCCGGGCCATCCACGCTTCGAGCGGCGGGATGAGATCCGGGTGCGCCTTTCGCACCGCACCGGTTGGAAACTTGCTTCGCTCTTCCCCCATCTTCGCGGCAAAGGGATTGGTGGCGGTCGGGCCAGTCAGAAACACCGCTTCCAACGTTTCAAGGGCGCTGAAATCGAGCGCTGACAAAGCGGACAGCTTTGCCGCGGCCTTCTGATCGGTCGTGCCCCCCGTCTTAAGTGCTGCGACCAATGGGTTAAGAAGGTCAGCTTCCCCCCCGACGAAAACAGAGGCGGAAAGCGCGTCTTCGGTAAGGGATGGGGACAGCCCAAAATGCCCTGCAATGCCTCGCCAGTCCAAGACGTCGGCGAAGCTTGTTCTTTTGCTGACAACGGACTGGGTAAACGTCTCAAGATCATCGCCCGCCAGATAGGCGGCGACCTTTCGAACAAGATGCGCCTCCGTGCCTTGGGCCATGTCTTCCACGATCTCATTGCGCAAAAGCGCAGCCGCGCGGTCTTCGATCTCTCTGAATTGCGGGCTTACCCCGGCTTCAAGTGGAAAACGGCGCAGAAGAGACGCGCAGAACGAGTGGATGGTCTGGATCTTCAATCCGCCCGGTGTCTCGATTGCGCGGGCAAAAAGCGTTCGCGCATCGCGCAGGCGCAGGGGGTCCAGCGGGCCGTCGACCCCCAACTCGCTCAGCTCTGCCTTCAGCGGGTCGTCCGCAAGCATGGCCCAGCTTCCAAGCCGTGCGAACAGGCGGTTCTGCATCTCGCTCGCGGCTGCCTTGGTATAGGTCAAGCACAGGATTCTCTGAGGTTCCGTTCCATCAAGAAGAAGCCGTGCCACCCGGTCGGTGAGCACCCTTGTCTTGCCGGATCCGGCATTCGCAGCCAGCCAGGTCGAGGCGCGCGGGTCCGCTGCCTGAACCTGCCGTTCGGTCGCTGCGTTACGCCTGCTCATGCAAGGTCCACCGGAACGGGCTGGTCAGTGAGATCCCATTCCCCAAACCGGGCGAGTTGATCGTAGTCGCCGATATCGGTGTCCTTCTGCATCTTGAGCCTGGACGTGTACCCTTGATTGGGCTCGAAATACGCCCCGATCAGTCCGATGAACTGGGCCCAGACCTTTTCGGCGGGTTCATCCGCCAGCGGTGCGGCGCTTTCGGCTGCTCCGGGCCCCAGACCAAGGTAAACTGCGCGGCTGACAGGCGTCGGATCCAGGTCAAAGAAACCGCCCTTTTCAGCCATTGCGGCTTCCAGCAGCAGTTGCTTGTCAAAATATTTCTGCTCGTTCTTTGAAGGAGGCGTACCGGTCTTGTAATCGTAGATCCGAAGCCGTCCCGACGCATCCATGTCGATGCGGTCGGCCACACCTTCCAGGGTGAATGCCGGGTCCGAAACCGCAACCCGTCCGCGCCGCTCGAACGCAAACGGGCGCGCTTCGGTTTGGCGCTCGATTTCGGCCTGCAGAAAGATGTCGGCAATCCGACCAAGGCGGGCCTGCCACATCACCCGCGCCGTAGGCCAGGGCACCCGAGACCGAAGTTGTGTGTCTGCCAAGGCAAGGAAGTGGTCCCGCGACAGCCTGGTTCGGTCCTCCAGCGTGGCGCGAATGAACGCTTCGAGCACTTCATGAACGACAACCCCCCGCAGTAGCGGACCGGGCGCCTGAACAAGCGGATCTAGCCGTCTGAGGCGCAGCACATGTTTGGCATAGATTGCGTAAGGATCCCGGATCAGGCGCTTGACATCGGTGACCGAAATCTTGCGAGGGCGCGCCGTGACCGGAGGACGGGGCGATGGACGCGGCGCCGGCGCGGTCAATGGCGCCTCTTCAAGCGTTGCCGCCCAGGATAGCCAGGTGTCTCCGCGTGCTTTCATCGCGGCCAGCGTCTCGGGCCCTTTCAACGCGGGAAGACCGCCAAGAAGATTGGAGAGCCGGTTGATCCAGCGGGACGGAACGCTTTGCGCGTCGTCAGATCGGATTGCCCGGGTCAGCCAAACCTCCCGCGCGGCGATGGCCTGCTGAAAATCGTGCGCCGACAGGCCGATGCGCCGCTCGGGCAGAAGGAGCCCGGCATCCTTGCGCATCTGGCGGTTCAACCACGGATCGGGTTTCGCGGCTTCCGGCCAGGTGCCTTCGTTCAGGCCGCCAAGGATCAAAAGGTCGGCGCCCTGAACGCGGGCCTCAAGGGTGCCCCAGATCATGATGCCGGGGTGGGGTGCATCGCGGTCTCGCACCTCTTCCCGTGACAGCAGGGCACCCAGAAGATCCGCGAAGACACGCGCCTCCATCTGTCCGCCGTGATCCGCCTCTTGCTCCAGCGCGTCGAGGACCGATAGCGCCTTTATGCCCGCGTTCTTGTCCCAAAGCGTGAGATCCGGTGCGTCGCCACTGCCCCGCGCTATGACTTCGGCCACGTTCCGCAGATGTGCGACCCAGCGCGTCAGAGGCTTCTCCCCATCTACAATCCGATCGCAAAAGGCGTCGGTCACCCACTTGGCCCACCGCGCTGCAATCGGATTGTTATGGGCTTCGGCCCAGGCGGCCAGCGGTTCGGGTTCAGGGAAAGGAATGCCCTTGCTGCGGACATGAAGTTCGAAGTCACGCGTCAGGAGAAGATGTTCGTTCCGGTCCGCGCCGTCATGACACAGTGGATGCTTGAGGATGGTCAGCAACATCTCGGACGTCAGTTGCCGCGAGAACAAACCTGCCACATGCCGCAAGAACCGTCCCGGTGGCGCAAGCTGCAGGGGTTGGCCGGCGCTGTCATCCGGCAGCAAATCCCAACGGTCCAGCGCCGCCGTCACCTGCCGCGTCAACATCCTGTCCGGCGTGATCAGGGCCGCCGTCTGGCCCGTCTCGGCAGCCTCGCGCAAGCGTAACGCGATTGCCAACGCCTCATCACGGGGAGAGGGTGCCTCCACCCACGTGACCTGTTCGAAAGCAGGCTCTAACTTGGGTAAATCCGGCCCTTCATCCAACCACGCATCCGTTACGGGGGCGGGTCTGAGCGCAAGGGAAACGACCCGGTTGCGTGCCGGCGCGGACGGTTGGTCATCGCGCCACTTTGCGATCTCAGCGGCCTTGATCCCAAGGTTTACCATCAGCGCACGAAAGCGGTATTGGGGGTGGTCTTCGGACACCATCGGATCAGCGAGTTCGGACCAGATTGACGAGGGCAGGTCGAAATCGAAACCCGGTAGAACCAAAGCGCCTTGAGGAAGACGTGACACTGCTTCCATAAGCATCATCGTGGTGCCGCGGGATCCGGTGGAACCGGCAACGATCACCGGATGCTGGGGCGGTTCCCGGTCCCAACGGTCGACCAGATGCTCGGTGAGGCGACGCAGATGCGATTGCCCGTCTAGACCCGCCTCCTCATTGTCAAAAAAGGCCTGTACGATCCCGATAAAGGTCTGTGCGCGGGACCAGTGCCCCGAAAGGTCGGTGACATCGAGATCTGAAATGGCTTGCGGCAGGACACCTTCACCTTGCATTTCGTCAAGAAGCTCGGCCAATCCATCCGCCAGATCGTAGAGGGATGCGCGCGGCGCCAGATCGGGTTGCCGTTGCAACAACCTGTCGACAAGCTGGGCAATCTCCAACCGCCGTCGCAGCGGTGACACGGGATTGGGGAGAGCGATGCGATCCTCGATCTCTCCCACCTCGTTCAAGAGCTTGATGCGGGGCAAAAGCCGCGCCGGGCCATCGTCGAAAATCTCTCTCAGGCGCCTGGCCATACGACGTGTGTTCACGATCAGTTCGACCTGGGCGAGGGCGGTTGGCGGCATGCCCTGCATGCGCTCAGACAGCCCGTGAACAAGCGAGGCGGGAAAATCGACACCGGGGGGGAGAGCAAAGACGCGCGGTGTCTTTGACGGTTCAAACAGCATCGCGCGCCAAAAGCTCCTCGGCCAGTTGTATCCCGGCCGGATGTCCCACATCACACCACATGCCGGGATAGGTCAGACCAAACAGACGACCGCGCGCCAGCATTTTGTCCCAGACCCGATTCAGAGAAAAGACCGGGTCCGTGATGTCGGACAGGTCGCCGGTCTTCAGAATTTGCGCGCCACCATAAACGACATCGGGGCCGCGAGAGATGCGGTTCTCGTCATCCAGACTGAAATCGCCAGCTCCAATCCGACCAACGGCTTGCCGGAGCGGCACGCAAATGACCAAGGCGTCCATCCGGGCGGGATCCCAGGCCCTTTGCAAAAGCGAAAGCGGGTTGGGGCCGGACCAGACGGCATCGCTGTTCAATGTGAATAGGGGGGCAGGTCCCAGCAGCGGCAGCGCCGCCTTGAGACCCCCGCCGGTGTCGAGGATATCCGGCATTTCCCGCGAAATTTCGACGTCCTTTGACGCCAGATGTTTTTCCAGAACGGCGGCCTGATAGTGCGTATTCACCACGATCCGGGAGAGGTTGATGTCCTCGGTAAGAGCCAAGGCATGGTCGATGAGCGGGCGGCCTGCAACCTCAAGCAAGGGTTTGGGCCGGTCTTTCACAAGATCGCCCATCCGGGTTCCGAACCCGGCGGCAAAGATCATCAGGGATGGGTTGGCGTCGCGCATTTTTCTTTCAAACGGATCAAATCATCCTTTGTCGGTCGCGGCAACGTTTGCAGCACAAGATCTGAGATCCCCGCGAGGGCCGGATGGTCAAGGTCGCTTACCATATGCGCCCAGACCCGAGGGATCAGATCGATGTAGCGTGGCTTACCATGATCGAGCCCAAGTCGCGCGAAAACCCCGATGATGCGAAGGTTGCGCTGAACGCCCAAAGCCGCGTAAGCGGTGCGGAACGCGTGGTCGTCGGAACCGGTTTGTTCGATGAAATGTGCGATCATCCGCATCTCGGTTCCCGCAGACACGTCACGCCGGGCATCCTGCAGGAGAGAGACAAGATCATAAGCCGGGTGACCCAGAAGGGCATCCTGAAAGTCCAGAAGACCGACCCTGGCAATGTCCTCGCGGTCGGGCAGCCAAAGCAGGTTTTCGGCGTGGTAGTCTCGCTGGATCAGAACAGCGGGTCCGTCGGTGGTTTGATAGAGAAGATCGGAAAATCGGTCGATGAACCGCGATACAACGGTCTTGTCCACATCGGTCAAAGCATCCGCATAACGCGTGAAGGCCAGTGCGGAAAATTCGGCCATCTGCTGGGGCGTATACCGGTCAAGCGGTGGTGGCTCTGATCTGCCGAGTGCAATCAGAAGGTCGGTTGCCGCCCTGTAAAGCTGGGGTTCAAGGTCGGGTTGTTTCTCTAGGATACGGGCGAACAGGTCATCCCCCAGATCTTCGATGATCAGCAAACCGGCCTCGATATCCTGTGCCAGGATGCGAGGTGCGCTGAGTTTCTGGAGCGTCAGATATTCCGCAATGTGGATGAAGGGGCGAACATCCTCGCCGCGATCCGGCGGTGCATCCATCAAAACCGCGCTTCGTCCTGTGCTGGCGTCCCGCAATCGCTCATAGCGTCGATTGGATGCGTCCCCCGCAAGCGGTGCGCGCTGTGCCGCGGCCCAGTCCGTACCCGCGATGAATTCGGAGATTTGCGCTGACCGATCTTTCATGCGGTAAGCCCGTTCAATCGAGCCGTCCAGGGCGCGGCGGACCAGCAGAAGGTGAGATGCCGCACGCCGTCATCCGTGGCATCCGCGTCAAGCTTGAGATGCAGGGCGCCAGATGGTGCCATGTCGGCCATACGGTCCGGCCATTCCACCAGGCAAATTGCTGTCTCGAACGCCCCGTTCAGGCCAAGTTCTTCGAGCTCATCCATCGAGGTGATCCGGTAGAGATCTGCATGCCACACCTCTCCCTTCGTCGTGTCGTAGGTCTGAACAAGTGTGAATGTCGGCGAGGGAACATCCTCTGGCATGTCGAGAAGGGATTGGATCATCGCCCGCGCAAAATGCGTTTTCCCCGCGCCGATCTCACCTTCCAGAAGAATCGTGTCTCCGGGCGCGAGGTCTTTCGCAATCACGCGGGCAATCGCTGCCGTGTCGCTTTCGCTTTTGGAGGTTCGTTTAAGTTGCCTGCACTGCATGCGCGCACAATGGCGGGCGCTTTGGGCTGCTGCAAGTCGGATCAGGTGGCTGAATGCTCCAAAGTGATCCGCTCAAGTTCCGGCAGCACAGATCCGATTGGCCGTTTGAACACCACCATGGTCGCGCCTGATTGAACCGGATGAACCTGGCAAAGAATGGCGTCGCCGGATTTAAGCTCCATCGAGGCGGTCCAGTCAGATCGGTTTTCGCAACCCAGGATGTAATCCCGCAAGTCGCCCAATACCGGCGTAGGCGCGCAGGCGCTTTGCCAATGGCGGGTGGCATCGACGATAGAGATATCGGCAAAGCTGCTGTCTGGATCGACCCCCCACATATCCCGGTAGGCCTGGTTGGTGAGCGTGACCACCCCGGTGCTGGAAAAGACCACGATTGCATCGTCGAGACGATCAAGGATCGATTGGCTCAACTCCAGTTCGGATCGGAACCGCCGGGTCAGTGTGATCTCCGCCGTGATGTCTTCGATGAGAAATGCAATGGCGCCATCTGGGTGGGGGCGACCCGTCACACGGTATGTAGATCCCGACGGAAGCGTCCACGTTTCAGAGTATCGTCCGTCGGAAGCGGCTGCCACAAGTTCCGCGATCTGATCGCGCCAGCTTCCATAATTCTTGGGCTCCGGCATCATGCGTGCATCGCGAAGCCGGTCGAAGAAGGACAAAAGGTTGGGCCGCGCGCTGAGAAAGTCAGCCGGTAGCGCGGTCAGGTCGATCAATGCCGGATTGAAGAGCGCCAATTGCCGGTTGCGGTCAAAGATGGCGAGGCCGATGGAGAGTTGAGCGAACGTTTTCGCCAGTGTCTGAACAAAGTTGCGCTGGGCGATCTCAGCATTGACGACGGCGTCGACATCCACGGCATAGAAGGTTCTGTGATGATCGGTTCGGGTGATAGAGACATCGTACCAGTAAAACTTTTCCCGGCCTGGCACGGTAATCGACGCCCGGACCTTGCTGCCCGTCGGACGGTCCTCAAGCGAGGTTTGGAACAAGCGTTTGTCGGGATCGGGTGTGGAATCGAAAACGGTTTTATAGAGTTTGGCATAGGCCGGGTTGTACCAACTCACCTTCCCTTCGTCGTCGATCTGCCATGCCGGGTAGGGCGTTCCCTGCGTGGCTGTGCGAAGGGTTGTGAGTTCGTGCCGCATCTGTGTGAGTGCGGTAAGATCCGAGGTATTGCCTTTGAGCTTGGCGTGCTGGTTGCGAATATGAACGCGGTAGATGCCATCCAGCCATTCAAGATGCGCTTCGCTTCGGTCCTGTCGATCCTTGGCTTCCAGGATCAGCGGAGACGACGCCTGCACGTGCTGTTGATCGGAGGGAAACGCGGCAAAGCGGCGAGACAACATGGCGGCCAACTCGGACCATTCAAGCGGCTCTTCCCGGTCTGGAAGCATCTTTTGCGCTGCGACGTTCGCCTCCAGCAGTTCCGCACCGTCGAAGAGGAACACGGGCTCACGTGCGATATCGGGCCAATTCCGCGTGTCCCGCGTCTGCGACGCGATGAGCCAGAGCACGGCCAAAGCCGCAGTGACGGCAGAGGCTAAAGAGATGATAATCAGTTCCGAAACAATCAAAGCCGCCCCCGGTCGAGAAACACATACAACGACAGGTTGAACGTCGTTTATAAAGGTTAATGATCGTTTAACGTGCCGGGGGTCGCGTGGGTCAGACCTTGATCGGTTGGTTCAGGCCCATGGGGACGATGTTCTGTTCGTGTTGGGCGTCGATTTTCGATCGGGGCCAAACCACTTCGACAATGGCGCCCCGCCGTTCGCGCTGGTTCGACAGCGTTTGATAGGGGTCCGATCCGTTCGCAAAGCTAAGCTCGGCCCCCGACCGTTCAAGCAAGGTCTTGGCGATAAAAAGGCCCAGCCCCATCCCCTCGTATTCCGGTCGCGCCCTGCGGTCGGTCTCCGTTTTCCGGCTACGCATGAACGGATCACCAATGCGCCCGATCAGTTGCGGCGGGTATCCGCGACCGTCGTCCAGAATGCGCACCGAGATTTCGCCCTCGGACCAGACGGATTCGATCCAGATATTCGAGCGTGCGAAATCGACGGCATTCTGAATGAGGTTGCGCAGACCATGGATGACCTCGGGTTTGCGAAGAATGGAGGGTTGCACAACGCTGCCGCCGTCCGTCGGGCCTTCCTCGAAATGGATCGTCTTGCCCCGCTGCATATGAGGTTCGGCAGCTTCCTGAACGACCGCACTTAACGGAGCCTGGCGCAAATGCAGGTCGTCTTTGCCCGCGCGGCCCATGTCGCGCAGGATATCGCGGCAGCGATCGGCCTGTTCGCGGATCAAGGCCGCATCGTCCCGCAGGTCGGGCCGGTCTCCAAGCTCTTCCATCAGCTCGGCGCTGGTGAGTTTAATTGTCGCAAGCGGCGTTCCCATTTCATGCGCGGCCGCAGCCACGACGCCCCCCAGATCCGTAAGCTTTTGCTCACGGGCCAGCGCCATCTGCGTCGCCGCAAGCGCGTCGGCCATCGAATGCATTTCGGAAGAAACGCGACGCGAATAGGCGCCCATGAAGATGGTGGCGATGATGATCGCCGCCCAGTTGCCGAAGATGAACACGTCAGGCAGCCGCAGGATAAATCCCTGTTCGGTCCGCAGCGGCAAATGAAATTCGGCCAGCAGCGTGACGAGGATGATGGCCGCGCCGCCGATAATTGTCGTTGATCTCAACGTCATAACGGTCGCCGACACGGTCACGGGACCAAGCAGCAGAAGGGCAAAGGGGTTGTTCAGACCGCCGGTGAGATAAAGCAGAAAAGCCAGTTGCAGGAGATCGAAGAGAACCATCAGGAAGTTCTCCATCTCCGAAAGACGCTTGTTTTCCGGGAAGACGAAGATCGCGATCAGATTGCCGATCACCGATACGCCCACGGCGAGATAGCAGAGACCAAGTTCCAACTGCAGATGATACATGCGCTGGGCCACGGTTATTGCCGCCAATTGCCCCGCAATGGCGACCCAGCGCAGCAGGATCAATGTCCGAAGACGGATCCAGTTGCTGCGATCACGATCCGACAAAAAGCCGATATTGGAATCGGTCATATGCTTCCTAAGTGTCTTGTGGCGGCTGAATAACTTGATACGTGTCCAGCCGAGCCCAATCAACTGTCAAGCCGTCAGGGAGCCTCGTGAGACTATGATCCGAATCTACGCCATCGCTGCTGTTGCCGTCCTTGTCGCCGCGTTGGCGGGCACCTGGGCCTATACTTTGATGACAGCACCTGACGATCAGTTTGCAAGCTGCCGCGCAGGCCAGATTGCCGGAGGAACCGACGCCATTGGCGGGCCGTTCGAGCTGGTGAATGCAGAAGGGGAGACGGTGACCGATGCGGACGTTATCACAGAGCCTTCTCTGATATATTTCGGCTACACCTTCTGCCCGGACGTCTGCCCCTTCGACGTGGCACGCAATGCCGATGCGGTCGATCTGCTGGAAGAGAAGGGGCACATGGTGACGCCTGTCTTTATTTCCGTGGATCCTCAACGCGATACGCCTGAAGTCGTGGGTGACTTTGCCTTTAACCTGCATGAGCGGATGATCGGTCTGACCGGCAGCCCCGATCAGGTGGACGCGGCCAGCAAGGCCTACAAGACCTATTACAAGGCGCACCCGGCAGAGGATGAGTTCTACCTCGTTGATCATTCGACCTTTAGCTATCTGGTCCTACCTCAGCATGGCTTTGTAGAGTTTTTCCGGCGGGATATCCCCGCAGAGCAAATGGCAGACCGTATCGGATGTTTTGTTGCAAACGCTTGACCGAACGCGAGAAAATTGACGTTTGACGCTGCTCTGGTCATACTCTGCTGAAACATAACACGGTAAATACCGCGGAGGGGACATAATGGCCGAGCCAGCCATGAACGACATCGGACCGGACAAATCACTTCTTCTTGTGGATGATGACGAGCCGTTTCTGCGGCGTCTCGCCAAGGCAATGGAAAAGCGCGGCTTCGAGATTGAAATGGCAGGGTCTGTCGCCGCAGGACGCGCGATCGCCACCGCCCGCCCTCCGGCATATGCGGTTGTCGACCTTCGGCTGGAAGACGGCAACGGGCTCGATGTGGTGGAGGTTTTGCGTGACAAACGCCCGGACAGCCGTGTCGTTGTCTTGACGGGATACGGCGCGATCGCCACGGCCGTCGCCGCGGTCAAAATCGGCGCGACCGACTATCTTTCAAAGCCGGCGGATGCGACCGACATCACGAATGCCCTGCTCGCCCGCACCGATGAATTGCCGCCCCCGCCGGAAAATCCGATGAGCGCGGACCGCGTGCGGTGGGAACATATTCAGCGCGTTTATGAGTTGTGCGACCGGAACGTGTCCGAAACTGCGCGGCGGCTCAACATGCATCGGCGCACATTGCAACGGATCCTGGCCAAGCGCAGCCCGCGCTAGATGTCGTAACGCTTGCTGACGCGGTCCACGACAAGGCCGCTGTCGAGCGTCACATTCTCCTCGAAATGCCAGTCGCGAAATCCGCGGCTTTGGTAATAGGTCAGGCCGCCTGTGTTATCCGCACGGATCGTGGCGTTGATCCAGATGTATCCGAGATCCTTGGCCGCCTGCGAGGAGGCTGCAAACAGCTTCGAACCGATGCCAAGCCCGGTGCGACCAATCTGAACGAAGGTCGCAATATCACAGGCCTCGGGCGGTAATTTGGGATGCGGTGCGATCCACTGAAAACCGACAACGTCTTCCTGGTCGTCCAGCGCGACGGTCCAGGCCGAACGATCCGGCTGCTCGGCCATCATGTTCGCAATGTCGTCTCCGCTGACGGTCTTGGTCAGGGCCGTTGTCCCGCCTTTTTCAATAATCGCGTTCAGCAGCCGGGCCATGGGGGCTGCATCAAGCGAAATGGCGCGCCGGACCTGGATCATGACAAAGCCTCCATCAATTCCGTGTGCCTTTCGGTGAAGGCTTTGCGTGTCTCTGTGGGGGGGCGTAACATGATGACCAGCCCATCCGTCATCCCCGGATCCGGCCTGCCGAAGAATTTGCTGGCTTCCGTCTCGGTGAAGCCAGCGATTTGGGTGGCTTCCATCCAGGCGCTGATCCTGTCGGCCTTCTTGATCTTGCGTTTGACGCGCACCGGAATGGTGGCCGGCAATCCAAAGCGGATGTGGATTGCTGCCGTCAACCGTTCGTCCAGGGCGCCATAGCCGGGTCCGACAGCGGCCTTCACAGGCGAGATCATGTCGCCGATGACATATTCCGGCGCGTCGTGAAGCAAAGCAGCCAGACGCCACTTCTGATCGATCCCCGGCTCAAGACGGCCCAAAAGCGTTTCGACCAGCAACGAGTGTTCGGCCACGGTATAGGCGAAGTCACCGGCTGTCTGGCCGTTCCAGCGCGCAACGAATGCAAGACCGTGGGCGATATCCTCGATCTCGATATCCACGGGCGTCGGGTCGAGCAGGTCAAGCCTGCGGCCTGACAACATGCGTTGCCAGGCACGAGGTGGTGATTTGGGCATTCTGTCGTTCGCCTTGATCGTCAGATCTTTGGCATAGGACGACGGGATGCGAAGGTAAACAGAAACGGTGCGGTCAGATCTCCATCACGATTCGGCCGTCGATCTCCCCCGCCCGCATCTTGTCGAAAATCGCGTTGATGTTTTCCAGCTTGCCCCAGGCAAAGTGCGACGCCACCGATCCCTCGGCCGCAAAGCTGAGCGATTCTGCCAGATCGTTGCGTGTTCCCACGATGG
Organism: Thalassococcus sp. S3; assembly: GCF_004216475.1. GTDB lineage: Bacteria > Pseudomonadota > Alphaproteobacteria > Rhodobacterales > Rhodobacteraceae. Next base: position 26,265 of record NZ_CP022303.1, read on the forward strand.
AGCCGCGCACGGTAATGCCCTTGAGCACGATCTCAAAGATCGGCAGGGGAAAGTCACCGGGCGGCAGACCGACAAGTGACAATGTGCCGCCGCGCCGCATCATCCCGACCGCCTGTCCGAAGGCCGCGTTTGAAACCGCCGCCACCACGGCGCCGTGCACGCCGCCGATCTGGCTTTGCAATTCGGCGACCGGATCCTGATCCACGGCGTTGAACGTCAGGTCAGCGCCCAGATCCTTGGCAAGCTTCAGTTTGTCATCCTTGATGTCGACAGCCGCGACATGCAGGCCCATTGCCTTGGCATATTGCACCGCAAGATGGCCCAGCCCGCCAATGCCGGAGATGGCGACCCAATCGCCCGGCTTGGTCTCTGTCTCCTTGAGCGCCTTATACACCGTCACACCCGCGCAGAGGATCGGCGCCGCCGGTCCGTATTCGAGGCCGTCCGGCAAGCGACCCACATAGTTCGCATCGGCCCGTACATATTCGGCATAGCCGCCATCCACGCTATAGCCAGTATTTTGCTGACTTTCACAAAGTGTTTCCCAACCCCCGACACAATGAGGGCAGCGCCCGCATGCGGTGTGCAACCATGGGGCGCCGACGCGATCCCCCTCTTTCAGGTGCGTGACCCCGTCACCGACGGCTGCGACCTCACCGACACCTTCGTGTCCCGGAATGAACGGGGCGGTGGGTTTCACCGGCCAATCACCGTCTACCGCATGCAAATCCGTATGACACACGCCCGAGGCGCGCACGCGGATCAGGATTTGACCGGCCCCAACCTCGGGGACGGGAACTTCGCGTATATCCAGGGGTTGGCCGAGGGATGGCGCAACGGCGGCCTTCATCGTCTTGGGAAGCGACATGAGATTCCTCCGATTTTTGCTGACGTGAACAGAATGCACGTCACCGACGATCTGTCGCTGCAACCTTGGCCATGCATCCCGCTTTTTCCGATCGGGTCGGAACCCATCCGGGTCGTCCCGTGTTTTTGAAAGCAAAGGAGATCAAAAATGCAAATGACGAAACATATCTTCCCCGCGACGTTTGCAGCGGCATTGGCCTTTCCCGCATTGGCCACAGCGGATGATGAGGCTTCGGTTTGTATGCCAGTTGGCGAAATGCAGGCCACATTGATCGAATGGTACAGCGAAGCGCCACGCGCGACGCTGCAAAAAACCGCAATCACCGAAACGCAGCTTTGGGTGTCGGTTCACACCGGCACGTGGACAAAGCTGGAAGTCTATCGCGACGGCATCGCTTGTGTGATTGATCAAGGCGCGGACTTTCGTGCGGAATTTGATCAATTCGCCAACTCAGAGGCTCTTCCCGTCGGCTGATCCAACATTGAGCCCGGCATCCGAACCTGATAGGCGCAAGCGCGAAACATCAGTGCGAAAGGTGCTCAGGTGGCTAAAGACTACATTGTGAAGGACATCAACCTTGCGGAGTTCGGTCGCAAAGAGTTGGACATCGCAGAAACCGAGATGCCGGGCCTGATGGCCTTGCGGGAAGAGTATGGTGAGAGCAAGCCGCTGACCGGCGCACGGATTGTCGGGTCGCTTCACATGACCATTCAGACCGCCGTTCTGATTGAGACACTGGCCGCGCTGGGTGCGGAGGTGCGCTGGGCCTCTTGCAACATCTTTTCGACGCAGGACCACGCCGCAGCAACAATCGCGGCGGCGGGCATTCCGGTTTTTGCGATCAAGGGTCAGACCCTGGAAGAGCACTGGGATTATCTGGACAAGTCGTTCCTCTTCGACGAAGGCCCGAACATGATCTTGGATGATGGCGGTGATGCGACGCTCTACATTCTATTGGGCGCACGAGCCGAGGCCGGTGAAGAGATCATCCCCGTGCCGACCTCGGAAGAAGAAGAGGTGATCAAGGCGCAGATCAAGAAACGTATGGAAGCAAGTCCGGGCTGGTTCACCAAGATGCGCGACCAGATCCAGGGTGTGTCCGAGGAAACCACCACCGGCGTCAACCGCCTGTATCAGCTGGTCAAGGACGGCCATCTACCCTTCCCCGCGATCAACGTGAATGACAGCGTGACCAAGTCGAAGTTCGACAACAAATACGGCTGCAAGGAAAGCCTTGTGGACGGCATTCGCCGTGCCACCGATACTATGATGGCCGGCAAGGTCGCTGTTGTCTGCGGCTATGGCGACGTCGGCAAAGGCTCCGCCGCCTCGCTGCGTGGCGCGGGCGCGCGCGTAAAAGTCACCGAGGTCGACCCGATCTGCGCATTGCAGGCCGCGATGGACGGGTACGAGGTTGTGCTGCTGGAGGATGAGGTCGCCAGCGCGGATATCTTCATCACCACGACCGGCAACAAGGACGTCATCCGCATCGAGCATATGCGCGAGATGAAGGACATGGCCATCGTTGGCAATATCGGCCACTTCGACAATGAGATTCAGGTCGCGGCCCTGAAAAACCACAAATGGACCAACATCAAGGAACAGGTGGATATGATCGAGATGCCTTCGGGCAGTCGTATCATTCTGCTGTCCGAAGGACGCTTGTTGAACCTGGGCAACGCAACCGGTCATCCTTCCTTTGTGATGTCGGCCTCCTTCACCAACCAGGTGCTGGCCCAGATCGAGCTTTGGACGAAGGGCGACGAATACAAGAACGACGTCTACATCCTGCCCAAACACCTTGATGAGAAGGTGGCGCGCCTGCATCTGAAACGGATCGGCGTGAAACTGACAGAGCTGAATTCAGACCAAGCGTCTTATATCGGCGTGACGCCGGAAGGCCCCTTCAAGCCTGAACACTACCGGTACTGAGCCCGGCGCCCTAGCGGCGCCGTTGCATCACAATCCAGGCCGGGTCCTTCGGGTCCGGCCCTTTTTCTTGGTAGCCGGCCTTGCGCAGAACCGCCCGTGAGGCGTGGTTATCGCTCATGACCCGCGCAAAGATCGACGTCAGGCTGGGATGATCGACAAAACTGCGTTGGGTGAATTGGGATACCATCATCGAACCGATGCCTTGACCCCAAAAGGCATGACCGAGCCAATAGCTGATTTCAGCATCGCCCAGCGCATCGTCCGTGCCGTCGAATTGCAGGCGAACCTGCCCAACGATGCGGTCCTGGTGCAAAACGGCGCGCACCTCGTGATGGTTGCTTGAAATGGACAGGTCCAGCAATGCCTCCGCCGCGTCGCGGGTCAGCGGCGCCGGATAAGGTTGGGGCATGTGGGTCCAGACCTTGGGATCGTCCAAAAGGTCGTGAAACACATCGAGATCACTGGATTGCCAAGGTCGCAACGTGAGGGTTTCAGACGTCTCTACCGGCTCTGGCTGAAGGTCTGTGGCATCCGGTGAAATGTCATCGATGCATGACAAAGGCACCCACCCGATCTGCAAAGGATCATAGGCAAGCGGCACACCTTCATTTCGGCAAAACACCACCTGGTCTGTGGTCAGTGGACCTGCGGATCTGGCCCGCTTCAGGTCGATCTTGGTGCCACATGGCATTGGGAGCACGTCCAAGGACGTGTCCATCATCACTCGTTCCATACTACCATTCCCTGTTTTTATGAGCGCTTTCCCCATGCGCACCGCTCACATGGGCGCAGATAGAGATAATGCAAGAGAAATGCATGTTAATTCTGAAAGGTTTGGCCAGTTTTTTGCCGAGCGCATCGACAGCCCGCCGCTCAATACAAAGATTATCCTTTGTATTGGCACAATTAGCGTCTACCGTCTGCGCCGTTATCACCAGAAATCAAACCAGAACAGGTGGGAGGAAAAGATGGGCAAAAGGGACGAGTTGATCGCGCGCTACGCGGACGACCTGAAGAACAAGTGCGGAATGGAGCCGGATATGGACCTGCTGACAAAGGTCACCATCGGCTGCGGTCCGTCCATATACAACGCAGATGCGTCAACGGTCGCGAGCTCGCAGCCGGGCGAGCTTGAAACCGTAAAGGACAACTTCCTGATCAAGAAGCTGGGTCTTTCGGACGGGCCAGAGTTAATGGATGGGATCAACTCTGCTATCGAAACCTATGGAAAATCTGAACGGAACAAGTATCGGGCGGTGATCTATTACATGCTCACCAAGCACTTCAAAAAGGAAGCCGTCTACGGCTAATCCTCTGAGTTTCCAGAAAATTGCACGCCCGCGATTGCAGCGGGCGTTTTTCTTTTAGCTCTCATTGCACATATTCGAAGTTTGTAAGACCGCCTTGTCTTTGCTATCTCATAGTTACCGGGCCAGAACGACCGGAACCGAAATTCGAACACGTGTGGTGAGTTTGGGAGCACGTGGGGTGCAGGGGGTTCTGGCATTGGGTGCTAGAACCCCTTTTTCGTCTTTGGCATGGCTGTCTAGAACAGCGTCAGAATTGCCCCGATGATGGTGCAACCTCCCGTCGCGTATCCACAATCAATCAACGTCAATTGCCGTGGCCGTCCGCCAAAGCCGTAAAAGGTCGCAATCCAAGGGCTGACCAGGAACAGTCCAACCCCGAACCCCGAAACGAGGCCTTCGCCGATCGTGTCGATATTGCTGAGCGTGAAGACGTGGCGCATCATGCCTGCGACCAGAATGCAGCAGACAAAGCTGGTTACATAGGGGATCGGATCCGAGGCATTGGCAGGCTGACCGGTATCCGGATTGACCTCTACACCCGATGCGGCCATCCAGGGTTTGGCCAAAACCGTGTACCAGATGGCGCCAAAGGCAAATGATCCGGTTGCGGCTGCAAGAACGTTCAAGACTTCCATATGTCCCTCCCTTTTTCCTGTCAGTCTGGCGGAAAAAGGGTCGATGTGACTAGTCGGAAAGTCCGCTCATCCTGCAGATATGGGCCCATTCCGCGTCCCTCACCGGTTGCACGGAAAGGCGCGAGTTCTTGACCAGCACCATGTCAGCCAACTCTTCCTCGGCCTTTATCTGTTCGAGCGTGACGGCCTTGGGCACAGGCGAGATCGCCTTGATATCCACGCACTCCCACCTTGGATCGTCGGTCGTGCTGTCGGGATGGGCCTCTGCGATCACCTCGACGATACCGACAACGGCCTTTTCGGTCTGGGAATGGTAAAAGAAACCGCGATCCCCGATTTTCATCTCACGCATGAAATTGCGGGCCTGATAGTTGCGCACGCCATCCCATTCTTCGCCATCTCCCCCTTTTGCCACCTGCTGGTCCCAGCTCCAGGTGTCCGGTTCGGACTTGAACAGCCAATACGCCATTAGCCTATCACCTTTTTCCACTCAATCAGCTCGACCGATTGAAACAGGCCCGCCTTGGCATAGGGGTCTTCGTCGGCCCAGGCACGCGCATCGGCCAAATCCGTCACATCAAGAATGATGAGAGAGCCGATCATCTCTTCGTTTTCCAGTAGTGGCCCCGCTTGATAGACCACACCGGTTTCGTCGATATAGGCAAGATGCGCGGCGCGCGTGTCCTTGCGGATCTGGAGGGCGCCCGGTTTGTCGCGGGCGATCAGAGCAATCAGCATGGTCCTTCTTCCTTCAAAGGTCGCGATAACAGCCGTTTCATGACATCAGCCAACGTCACCTGTTTGTCCAGCAGATCGACAACAGCGGCAGTGATGGGCAGATCAAGCCCGTTTTTCTTGGCACCGGCGTCAATCGCCCGCGCCGTTGCCGCACCTTCGACCGTAACGGTCGGATCAAAATCCGCGCCCCGGCCCAAGGCAAGACCCAGACGGTAGTTGCGAGACTGATCAGAGGTACAGCTTAGCGCCAGATCCCCAAGGCCGGACAGGCCCGCCAGCGTCTCGGGCTGTCCCCCCTGCGCCCGTGCAAGCCGCTCCATTTCGGCATAACCGCGTGTCATCAGGGCCGCGCGGGCACTGTCCCCGAGGCCCGCACCCATGACCGCGCCGCATGCAATCGCGATGACATTCTTCATTGCACCGCCAAGCTCCGCGCCAATGACATCCTGTGTGCGGTAAGGCCGGAGTGTCGATGTACTCAGTTTGTCCTGCAGGCGGGCGCCCACTTTTGGATCGGCACAGGCAAGCGTCAGGGCGGTGGGGAGACCACCGGCAATGTCCCGCGCAAAGCTGGGGCCGGTCAGAAGGGCGGGGGTTGAGGACGGCGCGCATTCCTCGAGGATCGAAACCGGACCCATCGTCGTACCCAATTCCATGCCCTTGCAGCATGCGATCAGGGTTTTGTGAGCGAAGAGTTCTGGGTGTTCTCGCAAAACGCTGCGCAGGCGCTGCATGGGCACCGCGAGCAGAAGCAGATCATGCCGGGACAGATCGTGGATCTCGGCCGTGATCGCGATCCGCGCTGGAAGAACGATTTCTGGCAGATAGCGCTCGTTCGTGCGCGCGCGCGCCATTGCCTGTGCCTGATCGGGATCCCGCGCCCAAAGAGAGATCTCTTGCCGTTCCGAAAGCGCTATGGCCAGCGCAGTTCCGAACGCGCCTGCGCCGAGCACCCCAAGGCTCATGCCTTGGCCCCCTTGCGACCGCTTCCAAGAAGCGCGGGCCGGGACGTATCAAGGGGCCATCTGGGGCGCGCCGTGAGAGACAGATCGTCCACATCGCCGGCGCGAAACCGTTCCAGCCCGGCATAGGCGATCATCGCGGCATTGTCGGTGCAAAGCGATAGGGGTGGTGCCACAAAGGTCACATCCCGTTCCGCGCAGAGACGTTCCAAGGCCGCACGAATGGTTTTGTTTGCCGCCACGCCGCCTGCGACGGCCAAAACCGGTTCCGCCGGAGCATTCTGGAGGTAAAGCGTCAACGCGATCCGGGTTTTGAGGACGATGACATCGGTAATTGCGGCCTGAAAGCCCGCACACAAATCCGCGCGGTCCTGTCGCGTCAGGCCGCCCTTTTCGGCGACGATTTTATCCCGCGCGCGTAAAATGGCGGTCTTCAGTCCGGAGAATGACATGTTGCAATCCGCGCGGTCTGTCAGCGGGCGCGGCAAGCGGAAGCGCTCGGGATCTCCGGCTTCAGCCTCACGCTCCACCGACGGCCCACCCGGCTGGGCCAGCCCCAAAAGCCGGGCCGTCTTGTCGAACGCCTCGCCAGGTGCATCGTCAATCGTCCCGCCCAGCCGGTCAAATCGGTCCGCCGCGTGTGCGATCAGAAACTGACAATGCCCGCCGGACACCAGAAGCACCAGATAGGGAAAAGATACGCCATCCGTCAGCCGTGGCGTTAGCGCGTGACCCGCAAGATGGTTTACACCGATCAACGGTCGCCCGGTGGCAGCGCTGAGTCCCTTTGCACACATAACCCCGGCCATCACGCCACCGATCAGGCCCGGCCCCGCCGTGACGGCAATCGCATGAAGATCGTCCAACGTGACAGACGCGACGCTCAGGCTTTCACGAATGCAGGTGTCGATCTTTTCGGCATGGGCGCGGGCCGCAATCTCTGGCACGACCCCGCCATAGGCGCTGTGCAGATCAGTTTGACCATGTACGACAGAGGACAGGATTTCCGCAGGGCCATCGCCTGTCTGCCGTAAAACGGCTGCCGCCGTATCGTCGCAGCTGCTCTCGATACCTAGGATGATGTGCGTTTCGTGCATTGCAATGCCCGTTGTCTCGCGGTGTCCTCGCAGGTATCACCGTCCTATCGCGCAAACAATCCCGCCCCTGATGACATCACCCAAACCGCTGCTGCTTTTGACCCGTCCTCGCCGTTCATCGGCGGCGTTCGCGGACCGGTTGGGAGAGGGGCTTTTGTCTCGCGTCAATCTGGTGATGTCCCCGCTTCTTGAGATCGTCCAGATCGGGAAACCGACCGGCCTTGAAGACGCGGCCGGGGTCATCTTCACGTCTTCTAATGCGGTGCGGATAGCAGGCGTGCCCCCTCGGCCAATGCCAGCCTATTGCGTGGGCCGGGCAACGGCGGACCTTGCCGCTGATATGGGTTGGGTGTCTTCTGCAAAAGGCCGGAATGCCGAGGAACTCGTCGCACGCCTTGTCGAAGTAAATCTGGCAGGTCCCCTGATCCATTTGCGCGGTCGTCATGCAAGAGGCAACGTCGCCAGCCGGTTGAGTGCTGCGGGATGTTTCACGACTGAACAGATCCTTTATGACGCCGAAACCCGTCCCCTCAGTGATGTGGCACTGTCGGCCATCGCCGCTGCCCCCGTCGTGATTGCTCCGGTCTTTTCGCCGCGCAGCGCGACGTTGTTGTCCCGTTTGGTTCCACAACATCCCCAATTCTGGGTCGCGGCGATGAGCGATGCGGTGGCGCAGCCTTTGGACCTGCGCGCGCAACGGATTGACGTCGCGCCTACGCCAACGGCGTCCGAGATGCGCCAAGTGGTCGAAAACATGGTTAATCAAGCATGCCGGGTTGAGAGCGGACCGGGCGCGGACTAAAGTCCAACGGTGCATCACGCGGTTCGATGCCAGATTCGAAGAGGACACTGGGGTGGCCAAGGAACAAACACCGAAACCTGAGCCGGACGAGTTGAAAGACCTCCCAGACCAGTCAAGCGACACGCCTGAGACCAAGACGGCGGTGACAGATGAGAACGACCCGGACCCGAAACCAGAGCCGAAAGAGCCTGCCGATACCGATCCGCTGAGCGACGAGGCGAAGTTGGACATTCTTGATCCTGAGGACGCGGGGAAGCCCGATACGCCGGATACTGTCGAACCCGAAACAACCGACACTGCCGCGGCAGGGCCGTGGGGAAACACCGATCAACCGTTTGATCAGGATGACAAGGTCGCCGATCTTCCCCAACCGGAGGAGCCGGAGGTCGAGGCCCGCGAGGTTGAGGATACAGAACCAGGTGAAGTCGAGGCAGAGCCTCGGGCCCCGGAGAAAGTGGTCGAGCGGGTGGTCGAACGTCGCGGCGGCGGTTTTCCTGCACTCATTGGCGGTGTCGTAGCCGCCATTTTGGGATTTCTCGTCGCCAGCACGGACATCCTGGCCCCGTATCTTCCCGAAGGCTTGCGCCCTGCCGATCCAGCCCCGGCCATCGCGGCCCTTGAAACGCAACTGGCAGAGCAATCGGCTGCCATGGACGATCTGTCGTCGCGGGTTGGCGAACTCGCGCCGCCCGATCTGGCACCGCTTGAAGCCCGCGTTTCCGAAAACGCCGATGCGGTGTCAAACTTGACCCCACAAATCGACGGAGTGGCGGAGCGGCTTTCCGCTTTGGAAGCGCGACTGACCGATCTCGAAGCACGCCCGATATCCGAAGGCCTTTCGGATGCTGCGGTGGCGGCTTTTGAACAAGAGCTTGCCGATGTCCGCAACAGTCTCAGCCAAGAGCGTGAAGCGATCGAAGCTATGGTTGCCGACGCGGAAGCCAAGGAAGCCGCTGCTGCTGAAGCCGCCCGCATAACCGCTGCACGCGGGGCACTGACGCAGGTGCAATCGGCGATCGAGACCGGAGCACCTTACGAAGCTGCCCTTGCCGGGGTCGCTGATGCCGGTGTCTCCATCCCGGATGTCCTGAGTGGAAATGCGGCGGAGGGTGTTGTTTCCCTACCCGCGTTGCGCGCTGCCTTCCCGCCCGCCGCGCGTGAAGCCTTGGCCGCGGCCCGGGCCGACGGGGCATCGGATGATGGCGGTCTGGGCAGCTTTCTCGCCCGGCAGCTGGGCGCGCGTTCGGTGACACCGCAGGATGGGGATAGCGCGGATGCGGTCCTGTCCCGAATGGAAGCAGCCGTTGCCGACGGCCAGCTTTCCGACGCCTTGTCGCTTGCGCTGGAATTGCCGGCGTCCGCGCAGGACGCATTGTCCGGATGGGTTTCGCAAGCCGAGACGCGTATGGCGGCGAAGGCTGCCGCCGATGATCTGGCTCAAAGCCTGACGACCAATTAAAGGGGCTCACAGATGCTGTGGTCATTGATCAAAATACTTTTGTTTGTCGCGATCGTCGCGGGTCTGACGCTTGGGGCCGGTTATCTGCTGGAATCCCAGGGCGGCGTTCAGATCACCGTCGCGGGCACCGAATTCACACTAGGCCCGCTACAATCCGTGATCGCGGCGGTCATGGTCGTGGTGCTTGTCTGGCTCTTCCTCAAGCTGCTGTCTCTGCTCGTGGCGGTTCTTCGTTTCCTGAACGGGGATGAAACGGCGATTTCCAGGTATTTCGATCGCAATCGCGAGCGAAAAGGATTTCAGGCGCTTTCAGAAGGGCTCATGGCGCTTGCGTCTGGTGAGGGCAGGCTTGCCATGGCAAAAGCAGCAAAAGCCGAGAAATATCTTGAAAAGCCGGAACTGACCCAGCTTCTGACGGCTCAGGCCGCTGAGATGTCCGGTGACACGAAAAAAGCAGCCGAAACCTACAAGCAACTGATCTCCAACGAACAGACCCGGTTTGTCGGTGTTCGGGGCATCATGAAACAGAAACTGGCCGAAGGTGACACAGATACGGCCCTTAAATTGGCCGAACGCGCCTTTGCCTTGAAGCCCCGACATGAGGAGACACAGGACGTCTTGCTCAAGCTCCAGGCACAAAACGAGGATTGGAGCGGCGCTCGGGCAACGCTGAGTGCCAAGCTGAAACACGGCAGCCTGCCGCGCGACGTGCACAAACGCCGGGACGCGGTTCTTGCTCTGTCCGAAGCGCGCGATGTTCTGGACGACGAAAAGCCCATCGCGGCGCGTGAAGCGGCCATCGAAGCCAACCGTTTGTCACCAGACCTGATCCCTGCTGCGGTCATGGCAGCCAAGTCTCATATCAAACAGGGAAAACCGAAATACGCGGTGCGTATTCTCAAGAAAGCCTGGGAAGCGCAGCCGCATCCCGATCTTGCCGCCGCCTTTGCCGAGATCGAGCCCAACGAGACACCACAGGCGCGGATCAAGCGGTTCGCGACGCTGACACGGCTTAAACCCGACCACCCCGAATCCCGTCTCCTCTTGTCCGAACTGCATATCGCTGCAGAGGACTTTCCGGAGGCCAGACGGACCCTTGGCAATCTGGTCGAAACCCAGCCCGATGCACGTGTTCTCACCATCATGGCTGCGATTGAAAGAGGTGAAGGCGCCTCTGATGCGGTTGTCAAAGGCTGGCTGGCACGGGCTTTGACCGCGCCGAGAGGATCTCAATGGGTCTGTGACAACTGCCATCACATCCACAGCGATTGGGCCCCTGTCTGCGAGAACTGCCAAAGCTTCGACACCCTGTCGTGGAGAACCCCGCCCGCGGTGGATACGTCGACGGCACCCGGAATGCAGATGCTTCCCCTGATTGTCGGCTCGATCGAGGATAACCCTGAAGACAGCCCACCGGAGGTCGAAATCGTCGAGGAAGACGCAGAGAGCACCGAAGACACCACGCCGGGTGATACGGAAACCGTGTTGTCAGAGGACACCGCTGCGCCTGATGACCCGGCGAAGGTGAGAGAGCCAGAGGACGCAAAATAGCCCTTTTCGCCGATTGAGCGGAGTGCTAAAGCGCTGCGCACCAGGGCCGCTGTAGCTCAGCTGGTAGAGCACGTCATTCGTAATGATGGGGTCGGGGGTTCGAGTCCCTTCAGCGGCACCAGTTTCTTATTCACGATCCGGGCGCTGGATCTCGCTGTCGAGGCTGAAGGGCGTGCAACGCCGCTTTTTTGGGCTTTCTTGTCGATCCGTGCAATCGGTCACGCTGTCCTGAGCGTGATCTCCCGACATTTTTGTAGCGAAGATCGAGAGCGGTGCGCTCCCTGTCCATGGCAAGAAGTGAAGCTTTGACAGATAATTAAGCTAATCCGCGGTCTGTCTGCGCGATGATTTGACAAGTGGCTGAGACGATCCTCATACCGGCGTTTGATGTTGCAATTTTCGATACAATTCCCCCGCGACTTGAGCGTATTCGATGATCGTTTTCGGCGAAGATGTGCTCATCTTGGCCATCGCGCTTCGACGCCTTTGATTTTCTATCGGAGCTTTGCCAGCCTTATGGAAAATGCGGGTTGTAGAGAGTCGGTGGTTACCAAAAAGACAACAATCCGACGGCTGAACAAGGCCGTAAAAGGGACAGATCAACATGTTTACCAGAATATGCCTGAGCTGTTTGTTTGCGCCTGTTGCGCTCTCTATTCTCTATGTTTGCGGCGCCTTCACAGTTCAGTTTTCCTCTAGCCTGGCGAATATCGATCCTGCCTCTTCAATTTTTATTCTTGTCTTTGGCTTTGTCCTTGTTCTCCGGACGATCTTGGGAATGTGGCGAGAGATCTTGGGAAGCTGACCTGATCCCTTCAGCCGGATAAGACAATCCGTCATAAATCATCTGGGATCAATAAAGACCCAGTCAATGCGCATTCAATCTTTATCAGTCTCAATAAAGTGCCTGGTTCACTTATAGAGTCAATGCCACTGGTCTTTTCGAATAAACTTCAATTGAGATAATCTCTCTTGCTCAATAAGTGCTCATCTTCACCAGATTGAGATCTAGAGATCGTCTATAAGACTGTTTTCAAAGATTTTTTAGAGTTCTGACATGATGAAGAAATAATTTATAAAAATTGATTCATTTCAAATATAATATTATGAACGATTTCTATCCATTTCCAAAATTTTTTTTGAATACAGCATCCTTATTCATAGATTTTCTTTGTAACAATTTTGAGACTATGCTCATAATTAACATGCAGGTAATGGAATCAGTTCCCTGCTTTTCAAATTAACTTACTCCAGAAAAGGAATAAGCTATGAAGAAAGTGAAAGTATACGAAGCCCCGAAGATCAAGAAAGTCAGCATCATCGGTGCGGTCTGGCCTGGCTAATGATCGGAAATACAAGCGGGACGTTCCGTCTCGCTTGTATTTTTTCAATCATGAGAGGGCATTATAATGATATTGGCACGCAACGATGAAGTTCTCGTAAGGCGGCATCATGGTGAGCTTACGCTCGTTTTTGATGATACCTTATATAAGCTCAATGCTGTTGGCGAAGATGTTTGGCGTATGGTCGACGGCAAGAAGACACAAGGTGACCTCATTCAGTCGATGTGTGGTCTTTATGACGCCGACAAAGGTGAGATTGGGTCGGACATAGAAGGTTTTCTTTCCGATCTCATTCGCGACGGTCTCGTTTTCGAAAAATAGAAAAGTCTCAATCGTACGGCGCGTACGAATAAAGGACAAATTTGAACCTGGTTTCGCCGCTCTTCAGGAGTGATCGGAAGGCGTGTGCCTTTCCGCGCTGCCGAGATGGTGGGCGCAAAGACGGTTCATGTCATGACGAGGGACATGTCAGTGATGCTAGATCCAGAGAACGTTGTCGACAGTTTGAATAGGGCCGGGTTTTCGCACTTTGTGGGTGTGCCCTGTTCGCTTTTGCAGCCGTTGATCGCGGCGGTCCGAACATCCGCTCGCTGCAGCTATATTCCGGCCTCCAGCGAAGGGGAGGCGGTCGCGATAGCGGCGGGGCTTCGGCTTTCGGGAACCAAGCCGGTTGTGTTCATGCAAAACTCGGGCATCGGTAATGCGGTAAATCCATTGACGTCGCTGACCTGCCCCCTGGAGATCCCCGTTCTGTTCGTCGTCGGCATGCGCGGCGGCGCGACAGATAACGACAGCCTTGAGCACCTGACGATGGGCAGGATCTCCGAACAAATGCTGAGCCTGATGGGTATTCGGTCCACGCTTCTGACGGACGACCTCAATGCGCTTGAGCGAGATATGCGCACCGCGAGCCGGGACATGCAGGAGCTGTCGAAGTCCCACGCCCTTCTGGTGACGCGCGGCCTGCTTTCGAGCGCCGCGGAACCATCGACAGCCGGGCCGCGGGACCTTGAGGCATTGTACGGCGATGGGCACAACGCAGCGCAGTATCAAAGAGCTGATTTCATTGAGACGATCACGCAGTTTTTCGAGGGTGAGGCGGCGCTGCTTGCGACGACCGGGGGATGCTGGAAAGAACTTCGGCAACATCGTCAGAGCGCCGCGGATTTCTACCAGATGGGATCGATGGGCTGTGTGAGCGCGATTGGCCTTGGCATTGCGCTTCAGACGGAAAAGACGGTCGTGGTTTTGGACGGCGACGGGGCAGCGCTTATGAAGCTCGGCAACATGAGCACGATAGGCGCGCTGCAGCCGGGGAACCTTGTCCATGTCGTGTTCGATAACGCGCAATACGAATCGACAGGCGGCCAACCGACCGCGGCTGCAACGGTCCGCTTTGCCTCGGTTGCGCTTGCTTGCGGCTATCCTTCGGCGGTAACCGTGACCACGCCCCCAGCCCTGAAAGACGCGCTGAGCGATGCGATCAGGGCACGCCAGACCACCTTCATCCACATTCCGGTCCTGCCTGGACACAAGCGTGACGTTGGCCACGACAAGGTCGATTTCGTCAGCCACACCCGCGCCTTCGAGCGGTTCATCCAAACCCCGAGCGAGGTTTTGTCATGACCGATCTTGCCGTCGCACCACCGCCCAACAAACTGGAAGATCTGCTCGCCCATCGAACGGCGCACACAATCGAAACGCTATTGGCCCTGATCGCACCGGGACCCAACGATCTTGTCGTCTGGAGTGGATCGCTGCTGGAAGGATTTGGAAACGAAACCTCGGACATCGACGTCTACGTGATTGCCGACGATATCACGCATCGCCCTGGTGTCCGAAGCCCGTTCTTCGATGGCGCGGACATCGTAAGTGCCAACGTTGTTGGAAAGACGCGGATCGACGTCAATTATATGCCGTCCAACGCGGTAAATGGCGCCATCTTGGCGCTCAACAGCTTTGATGAGTTCGACGATTCCCGGACCAAGTTCGATACCGAAGTGCTGGAGTTCCTGCATCGAATGAGCTTTGCCGTTCCGCTGAACGTTGACGAGGTGCCTCAGCGCCTGCGCCCAAGCAAGGCCGCCCTCTCGAATTACATATCGGCTACGAAACTGGATAACGCCAATAGCTACAAGGCCGACAGCATCGGCGCGGCCCGAAAGGGAGATCTGCACACCGCGATCCTGTGCGAGCGTCTTCGTATACGCAGCCTTGTCGATGTCCTGTTGGCCAAGAACAGCGAAACCAACACCCGTTTCGAGAAGTGGCGCTTTGCAAAGCTGCACCGCTGCGGCGAGACCCAGGTCTATCACGATCTTGCGATCTCCGAAGGCATCACATGCTGCGGTCGCCAGGACAGTGCGCTCGAAGATTACCTCGCCACCATAAGAGCCTTCGCAACATCGTTGGAGGATCGCGTAATATGACCTTTGCCATCCATGACGGCCTGTTCTCCGAGCCAGAGCTGGCCAACCTCGACCTTCCCACCGATCACTACAGGCCCGTGACAGAATACGCTCCTGACAAAGTCGTCATGGATCTGTGGCCGCAGAGCGCGGAAAGGCCAAAGTCGACAACCTCTTTCATGATCGGTCATGAAGAGCCCGACGCAGACACTCTGAGCGTCGCGGCCCAGCGTATCTCTGCTTCGTGCTTTGCCCATGTGCCATGGACCGTGTGTCATGCGCGTTACTTCCACTATGACATAGGGCATCGCGTGGTGCGGCACGTCGATGGCACCGACAAGCAAATGGCCGCGATCCTTTACCTTTCGCCCGATTGGGACCCCTCCTGCTCGGGGGAGCTGGAGGTGGAGTTCGAGGGCCAGACCCTGGATGTTCCGCCGATGCGTGGCCGTGTCGTCGTGGTGGGCCCGGATGTTCCCCACGGGACCAAACAGGTGCAACGCGGCGAACGCGTCTCGCTTGTTTTCTTTTACGCCAACACCTGACGGGAGTGCCGGACATGCCGTCTCGGTTCGAACCATATCGCCGCTCACGGGCGCGTATGAAAGCGCCGCCACCCCTGGTGACCCGAACGGGCCTGGGGGTCTATCTGCTACTCGCAGGACTGATGGTGTTCATCGACCCCGGAAATCGGCTGTTATATGCGATATTCCTGGGCATCATGGCGCTCAAGCTGCTGGCACCGGTGGTCTCTGCCGCGTCGCGCACCATGACCGGTGTCGGTGCGGATGTGAGATACCTCACCGGTTTCCTGCTGCCTCACGCCCCAAGCCTCGCCCTTGTCGGTTTTTTGGACATACCGCTGGCTGACATCCCTGTCGCCGTGGCGATGCTTCCTCTCGGGGCGCTTCTTTTTCTTGGGATCAATGCGAACACGGTCCGGCAGCACTTTGACCTGGATTTCATGCGTTTGTTGCCGGCAAAGTCCGCATCGCGTTTCGCCCTGGATAACGGCGCAATCGTGCTTTCGGCAATTGGTCAGGAACTCCTGCATCGCGGGCTTATCCTTCTGATTGTCATGCCCTATGGCCCCGTTGCCTGCGCAATGGCCAGCACGGCAACATTCGTTCTTGAACATGTCATGAACCGCTGGTCTGCCAGGGATTTTGACCGCCGTGCCTATCTAAGCCACGTCGTGATTTCCATCCTCGCAACGGTCCTGGTCTTCACCTTTGGCGGGGTCCTTCCGGCGATCGGGCTGCACCTTGGCTATAACATCGTGATCGTGGTCAAGGATTCGCTTCACCTCGCGGTTGCAAGGCAAGCTGCGCGTGCGAATGAGGTCGGGTTATGACGGGTGCGGGCACACATTTGCCCGCAGGCACGGGACGAAAAGACGGTCTTGTTGCCCTGTCGGTTTCCGCGGTGTTCGCGTTCGATCTTTTTGCGGTCCTCCCCCTGCTGGTTCACACCGCCGCCGGTAAAGACCTACTTATCGTGCCGCTGTTCCTGTCCGTGCGTTCGATCGCGATCATGATCTTGTTGATCCCCGCGGGACGGTTGATCGATGTCTATTCCACAAAACTGCTTATCCCGTTGGCCTGCATCGCGAAGGCCGCAGGTTTCTATCTCGCTTGCACGACCGAAAGCGCTTCGGCCTTTATTGCGTCGGCCATATTGCTTGGGATCGGAACGTCGATCACGCGGCCCGCGATGAAGGCCATCATCGCCAATATCCGAAGCACCGGCGAGGCGCAGCAAATCTTTGCATGGCAAAGCGTCGTCCTGAACGCGGCGGCGATCGGTGGACCCGCAGTGGCCCAACTGAGTGTCCTGGCGGATCAGGTGGATGCGATGTTCTCTCTTCTCATCGGGGCAGAGGTTCTGATGGCAGCGCTGACTTTCCGCTGGCTCAGGGTCGCGGAGGGTCAGTCAACGGGCAAAGCCGCCGCGCACCCCGCTGAGCTGGCCAAGGCGCTCAAGGGCAAACTGTCCGCAGTCTATGCCCGGCAGGTGCTTGCGGGTTGCGCGATGACCATCGCGCTCAGCTTCGTTTTGACGGATGAACGGTTTTCCGGTGCGGCACTGGCTTTTCAGGCGATCTGCCTGATCCTCATCCAGCTTGTACTGATCCGCGCCGCCTTTGCCCGATACGAACGATATGAAACACCGGCGTTGATCATCGCGATGGTTGCCGCCCTGGTCGTGTCCAGTGATGCACCTGTGGTCGTGTTCGCGGGTCTGGCCGTCCTCGCTGCGGCAGAGGCAATTCTGGTGCCGTCGCTGCACCAGAAAATCGCGGACCGCAGCAGCAGTTCAGGCACAGCCACGCCCTATGCGCTTCTCAGTCTCAGCCAAACCTTTGGTGAGATGTTGGGAGGACTTGTGGCGACGCTGCTTATCGGCGCAGCGATGGCGGGCCTTAACCTTGCCATCGTCTACGGCGCTGCGGCAGGCGCGATTGCCGTAATGCTCTTCCTGGGCAGCGACAACGGACGCCCATCGCAGCGGAGGCAAACATGAAACATCATCGCCAAATGACGGCGCCGATTTGTATTGGCTTCGTCGGAATGGATGGTGCCGGCAAGTCGGCCATCGCCGCTGGTCTGCAGACCTTGATGGAAGAAACGACCGGTCGCACCGTGAAGCGGCTGAGCTGGCGGCAGCATGTCTCAGAAGAAGCCAGCCATCCCGGCACGGACATCATCGAAACGCTTCACGCGGCATCGAAGGACTGTTGGTTCAGAGGGGCGGAGGCCGTCGTCAACAACGCCGATCCCTGCAATGAAGATCTGCAAACACGTTTCGCATCCGCGCTGGGCGTACCCGGACAGCGCTCACCAATTGCGGCAAATGATGCAGATTTTCTCTTGACCGCATTTCTTCTGGAGCTTGCAGCGGACCTTTATTTTCACAAGACCGCGGTGGATGCAGCGCTCCGCCGTGGGCAGGATGTGATCCTGGAGAGCTTTGGCGTCAAACCGGTGATCAAGCTTCTTCAACTGGCTGAACTGGCCCAGGCCGACGGCCTGCAGGCCGGAAGCCTGATCGACAAGGCCATGCCGCTGGTTCGGCATATCTATGGCGAAAGCTGTCGCTGTGACCTCTGCTTTCATGTTGTTGTCGACCCTCTCACCGCACGGGATCGCCGTTTGAGCAGGCGCCGCTTTGGGTTTGTCGAGGATCTGTCCCTGCTGGGTGACAGCAGTCCCGAAGGCTTTGTCACCTTTCAGTCGCGGGTCAACGATCTTTATGGAGAGCTTGCCCGGACCCTTGGGTGGGAGGTCGTGGAAAACCAGACGCACCGGCTGGATGACACGGTCGAGCGCGTCTTTCATCGCGTTTCAGACGCTACCGCGGCGCAGGGTGACCGATGCACCAGCTGCACCCGTCCTCCGGGGCAGAGGTGCAATCGCTCCTTCGTCCAATCACGTGCCCAAAGGTTACATCAATGAAGCCACGCTATCTCTCCGGCATTCAGGCGACCGGAACGCCGCATATCGGGAACTACCTCGGCGCGATCAAGAATTGGGTGGCCTCGCAAAACGATGAGACAGATGCGTTTTACATGGTGGCCGATCTTCATGCGATCACCGTTCAAATGCCCGCCGATGAGGTGCGGCGAAACCGGCTGGAAACCATGGCGGGCCTGCTGGCCTGCGGTCTTGACCCCCATAAGGTCACGCTCTTTTTCCAAAGCGATGTGCGCGCGCATTGCGAGATGTACTGGCTTTTGGGCAGCAAGGCATATTTCGGAGAGCTGCAAAGGATGACGCAGTTCAAGTCGAAAGGCGGCGGCAAGCAGGATGTCGTCTCGCTGGATCTTTTTGCCTATCCTGTCCTGCAGGCTGCAGACATCCTTCTGTACCAGGCGGACTTTGTTCCGGTCGGTCACGACCAGGTGCAGCACATCGAATTGACGCGCAACATCGCGGCCCGCTGTAACGACAGCTCGCCTGATCTTTTCAAGATCCCGCAGCCGGTTGTACCGACCGTCGGTGCCCGGGTCATGAATCTGCAGGCGCCCACGTCAAAGATGTCGAAATCGGACCGGGCCGCACGGAACGGCGTCATCATGCTGACCGACGACAACGATACGATCAAGACCAAGGTCATGCGCGCGGTGACCGATTCCGAAAACCGCATCGCGTATTCTGGCGATCAACCCGGTGTGCAGAACCTCATCGAAATCATTTGTGCCCTGACAGACAGCGCACCGGATGAGGTCTTGGACCAGCTCGCCGGTCAGGGATACGGCGCGTTGAAATCCTTTGTGGTGGATCTTCTCGTCGAAACTGTGGAGCCGATCAGGACATCCATCCAAGAGCTTCTGGCGCATCCGGAAGATGTTTTCGACAAGATATCGGTCTGTACCCAGACCGCACAAGGTGTCGCGGAAGGCACGCTGTCAGCGGCCAGGGCAGCTTTTGGCTACGGCTCGCCCAGCGCGATGACATCCGCGCCTCCCGCGCTTCAGGCCAATCACCATCACTCCGGTCGGTGACAGGAGGACCCCATCTGAAAGCACGCCCCGCGTGAGTAAGGAGATGAAGATGACGACTACGAAACCAAGCGCGAAATTGCGCGACATACTGGTCGATCAAGAGCTTTCTTTCCTGATGGAAGCACATAGCGCGATCAGCGCCATGGTTGTTCAGGAGGCCGGGTTCAAAGGCATCTGGGCCTCCGGGCTCTCTATCTCGGCATCGCTTGGATTGCGCGACAGTAACGAAGCGTCCTGGACGCAAGTCCTCGACATCGTCGAGTATATGGCCGACGCCGTGGACGTTCCGATCCTTCTTGATGGGGATACCGGATATGGCGATTTCAACAATGCCAGGCGACTGACGAAAAAGCTTTGCCAGCGCGGCATCGCGGGGGTCTGCCTTGAGGATAAGCTTTTCCCGAAGACGAATTCGTTCATTGAAACAGCGCAGCCACTCACTCCGATCGAAGAGTTCACGGGCAAGATCAAAGCCTGCAAGGACAGCCAGCTGGATGAGGAATTCTGCGTTGTGGCGCGTGTTGAAGCACTGATCGCCGGCTATGGCATGGAAGAGACGCTTCGCAGGGCCAATGTCTACTGCGATTCCGGCGCCGACGCCGTCCTTGTCCACTCCAAAAAGCTCACCGCCTGCGAAATTCGGGAGTTCATGCGGCACTGGAACCGGGATTGCCCGATCATCGTGGTTCCAACAACCTACGCGCAAACCCCGACACAGGACTTTCAGAACTGGGGCGTATCGACGGTCATCTGGGCCAATCACAATTTCCGCGCCTCGCTTCACGCCATGCAGGCGACATGTAACGCGATCCACGATCGCAGCTCGGTCTCGGTGGTGGAAGGCAGTCTGGCCTCGGTCGATGAGGTGTTCCGCATCACCAACGATGACGAATTGCGGCGGGCGCAGGCCAAATATGCCTGGGTGGCCTGCGATGTCTGAGGCGTCGATCTGCCCTCCGCCAAGGAGGCAAGACACATGAACACCGAGCCGCAGATGCCCCTTTTGCGGGCCGAAACGAATGACAAGCGAACCTGGACCAAGGTGTTCGAGCGAGATCACTATAATCTCGCCGATCTTACGGGCCTGCGCATCCTGGATATCGGCGCGCATGTCGGTGCATTTTCGTGCAAGGCGGCGCATCGCGGCGCGGAAAGTGTCGTTGCCGTTGAGCCAAGCCCCGAGAGCTTTGCGATCTTGTCTACGAACACCCGCGCGTTGAATTCGGTTTCCTGCCGGCTTGCCGCACTGGATGCCGAGGACAATCGCTTTGTCGGGGTAACAGGAACCATGGAGGGGGATGCCGCACGTGTCGCAACGGATGTATCCCACTACAACACGCACGACTTTATCGTACCAAGCGTCTCGCTTCCCACCCTTGCGCAAGCGTTCGACGGTAGACCGGTCGATCTTTTGAAACTCGACTGCCAGGGCGCTGAATGGGCGGCATTTCGAACCACGCCAGCCGCTTTCTGGGACCGCGTTCACGAGGTGATCGGCGAGATACATACCGACCTGCACTTCTCCGACTTCCTCGCCTTTGCAAATGCTGTTCTGAAGCCCGATCAGAGCATGTCCACCCGCACCGACTGGACCAGCCGTGCCATAGCGCTTGATGCGATCACCCGCTTTTTCGAAACGCGTGGCTTCCTGCTCGATATCCGCCTCGATCCCGAAGATCCTTATTCCGCTGACTTCCATGCGCGCCGACCTGGACGCGCTTGTGTGAGCGCGTTGTGATGAAAGCTGCCAGGATCTGCCGCCGGCGTGATCGCCTAATCGGCGGACGAGGGTGTCGCGGCGCGCCCGCGCAACGTGTCATCGACCACCGCGCGAATATCGCGTTCGACCGCATCGGCAGAGCGGCTCGCATCAATCCTATGCCAGCCTTCGTCCGCTGCCATGGCTTGCAGCCGTGCCCGAATGCCGGATTGGTGACGCCTGAACGCAGCGACAGAGCGGGAGGGGTCGAGGCCACATTCATAAAGCGAATAATCTCCGTCCTTACGCACCGCCGAAACGTCAACCGGCGCGTCGAGGAAGATGACAAGGTCGCTCTGCGGAAAGATGGACACCAAGCCCATCACCCATTCGGTCGGGCTGCCCAGGACCATCTCGGACACCGCATGCTTTTGCCAGTATCCATCGATCAGATGGATCGTCCGCGGATCCGGAGCATCAGAGACGCTTTTCAACCCAATTCCCATCATCCAGAAAAGGAAGAACGCCCGCGCGTCGTCTGGCATTTCAGCGATACACCGCGCAATATCCAACCGATCGGATTGAATGAACCTGCATTCGGTATTTTGATCCGCGTCAAGGACATCCCACTTGTCAATCAGACTTACCGCAGCCCCGGATTGGCGAAGGTAGGCATGAAGCCGACGGACTTGCGTGGATTTACCGGTTCCGTCCGCGCCGACAATAGTGATGATCATTTCGTATCTCCACGAATACCCCAAATAGTTTCGGAGATATCTTCGAATATGCAAAGGCAATCGAAATAGATGTGGCAGAATATGGCCCATGCAATGAAACGCACGGGGATCATCGAAACCTGAACAAAAAGGAGGCGAAAGACTATGCCGACCGAATGTCTTACATCTGCAAGCGAAATTCTTTCGCACCTCGACGATGCCGACCCTCGCCGGTTCTGGACAGCGGCGCAGTTCAGCGCGCCAGAGGATGTCGTGAGATTATCGATCAATGGCATTGAAGCCCTTCAGCGGGAAGGCCCCGAGATCAAAGAGGCGGTGCACCACGCGCTCTCGAAGGGGCATGGCTTTGGGGTGATCTCCCTCAAGACAGCATCAGAATATACCGATGAGAAGCTCGCCGCGTTTTCACACCGTCTGGCCGCGATGGTCGGAGATTTGATGACCCAAACCGAAGACGGCCAAACCTTTTTCGAGGTGACGAAAAGCGAGTCCAAGCACGATGGAGAGCGGCGTCTTTCGATGTCGGCAGGCGACACATCATTGCACACCGATTGCTCATACGGGGATAACCGGCCCGGAGCGATCTCCCTCTTTTGTCTCCACCCCGCAAAAAGAGGTGGTTCGTCGATACTTGTCAGCGCCTATACTGCTCTGCGGCAATATGTCGAGACCTACCCCGAGGATCTTGCACCTCTCGCTGCGCACTACCCGTATTATCGCAGCCACGTGCAATATGCGGGGCAGCCGACCTTTGGGATCTATCCGTTCGTTGAGATCGAAGATGCTGCGCTGAGTGTCAGGTACAAGATGCCTTATATGATCAGGGGCTACCGGGAAGCCGGTCTTGACATCCCTGACCCGCTTGAGCGCTTCCTTCATCGTTTCGAGGCGATCGTTTCGTCGCCCGATAACAGGGTCGACATGAGGTTGGCCCGCGGTGACTTTCTGGTCGCAAGCAACTCCTGGATCCTTCACAACCGCACGCCATATCAGGATGCGCCAGACGGACCCAAAAGACTTCTTATCCGACACTGGATTGATGGACCGGCATGTCCGCTTCAGGCCTGACCTTCGGACGATCGGCCCGGTTTTCAAGCTGCAAATGATGTCATCGCGCGCGAACTATTCGTCAAGACAACTTTATTTTGCAAACCTGCCGGAGATATCTCGACCGAACAGGTACATCAAAACTCAAAGAGGTAGCTCCGAAAAGAATGACCGGTACTTGGGTTTTGAAAATCGATAAGGTGAGTTTGAAAAATAGACCTAGAAAGTCACAGATTCAAATTTTTCATGGTAAGATATAATGGAGAAATCCCAGAAATATGCATGGATCTATTTGCAAATTTGCGCCTTAAAATTCCTGTGCCTGAAAATCGCCACTAAACCTTTTTAAGGTCGAGCATCGGTTTTTCCGACCTCCCCGGCTGCCAAAATGCCCTGAGCGCCTCTTGCCATTGCGGAAGGGAAAAGGTCTTGATCGGAGGACGGGTGACCAGATCCAAAGCGCCCCAAAGCGCTGTGAACTCCGCTTGCCATCGGGCGGCGTCAAAGCCAGCTTGCGCCTCGCGCAGATGGAACCGTTGGTGCCGCCCTACAATCGGTTTGCTTGGTATGACGGGTCGATTTGAAAGCAATCCGTAACTCACGAAATCCGCACCCTCGCGCATCGCTTCCAGGATAGACGTTCCCAAAGCCCCGCCCACGGCGTCAAAGACGACATCGGCCTTGCGAGCGCGGGCAATGATGGAAGTGCTATCGTCCATCGCCACCGGTTCAGCCCCCTTCCGTTGCAGAGCCTGAGAGCGCAGCGGTGACCGATAGACCGCGGTCACGTCGGACGCTCCGGCGCCGATCGCCCACGTCAAAAGTAGACCGGCGCAATCTGAGCTACCAGCCGTCAAAAGCACTGACTTCCCCTCAACGGGCCATGTTTTCAACATCAATCGGGCGGCCATTGGATTGATGTAGGCCCGCGCGGCGAGGTCATCCGGAACCTCATTCGGGACCGGTACGGCCCAGGCCGGATCGCAATCGACATAATGTTGCCAAGTGCCGGAACCCTTCAGCGGCAGGACGCGTCTTCCGATCAGGTCGTCATGGCTTTCAGGCGCCTCCACCACTTCACCCACACCTTCGTAGCCTGCGATCTGGGGCAGCTGGATGCGATGGCGATATGCTCCGGTAATCGGGATCAGATCCGAGGGATTGATCGGCGCGAAACGCATCCGGACCCGAATGTCGGCCTCCTTCCGGTCCAACATCTGCGATCGACACAGCCGAAGGGTGTCCAGAGGCGGGCCAAACCGGTCGTAGATCAGCGCCGTATTGTCCATATCAAGCTGGTCTTCCTGCGAAATTTTCCGTCTGTGTGCGTATCCGGGGTGCCCGATCGCGTGTCAATGCGTATCGCTAGTGGTCTGATATCGGACATAGTTCGCTCAAAGGTTGAGTTTTAGCGCTCACACACACGGGTCTCTCTTGCATCTTGAATTCAGAGCCGATAGCGCAGGGCCGCGTTGTCTGTCGGCGAGCCCGCCCGTGCGCCACTTTACCAAGCGTGCGGTCATCTGGCGTAGGCGTGTCTGGAGGAAATATGATCGAGATCCGGTCAGTCACCCATTCTTACGGAGAGCGGACCGTTCTCACCGACATCAATCTCAAACTGGAAGAGCGTCGCATTGCCGTGGTGGGAAGCAACGGGTGTGGGAAAAGCACCTTCGCGCGCCTACTGAATGGTTTGCAGGTCCCGACATCGGGCGATGTGATCGTGGACGGTCTGAACACACGCAAAGACGGCAAAGCCGTCCGGCAAAAGGTCGGCTTTGTCTTTCAGAACCCCGACAATCAGATCGTCTTTCCGGTTGTTGAGGAAGACGTCGCATTCGGGATGAAAAACCTGGGCTTTGACAAGGCGACCATTGCCGCCAAGACCGAAAACGTTTTGAAAAAATACGATCTGTCGGGGCATCGTACCCATCCCTCTCATTTATTGAGCGGTGGGCAGAAGCAGCTTCTTGCGATTTCGGGCGTGCTGGTGATGGACCCAACTTATATCGTTTTCGATGAGCCCACCACGCTTTTGGATCTGCGCAACAAGCGGCGAGTGGCCGAGGCGATTGAAGCGCTTGAACAGACGGCCATCGTCGTCTCGCATGATCTGGACCTGATTGCCGACTTCGACCGTGTCATCGTCTTTGATCAGGGCCGCGTCTTTGCCGACGATAGCCCCGGAATTGCGCTGTCCCGCTATGTCGAGGCGATGAGCTGATGTTCGATCTTTATCGCGAAGGCTCATCGTTCCTGCACCGGCTGCCTCCGGGCGTCAAACTGCTGTCCCTAGCGATCTGTGGCACCGTGCTGTTCCTGCTCGACAGCATCGTCATCATGCTGGCCTTTCTGGTCACGACCGTCGGCCTCTATCTGGCGGTGGGCTTTTCGCTTAGGACGGCATGGGCACAATTGCGACCGGCGGCATGGATCCTTGCCATTCTCTTTGTCGCTCAGGTGGTTCTGAACAGTTGGGAAACCGCGGTTTTCATCATCGCTCGGTTCGCGGGCCTTTTGCTCCTTGCGGGCCTTCTGACACTGACCACGCGCGCGTCGGATATGATCGAGGCGATGGAGCGTGGGTTCTGGGTGCTGCGATATGTGGGGGTCAGCCCGGCAAAAGTCAGCCTGGCCCTGTCGCTTGCCCTGCGGTTCATCCCGGTTCTGGCGACCGTGACGAATGAGGTGCGCGAGGCCCAGAAAGTGCGCGGCCTGGACCGCAGCATTATCGCGGTTGCCATTCCTGTGGTCGTCAGGATGTTGCGCATGTCCGATGACATTTCAGACGCAATCGACGCGCGCGGATATGCACCGCGTTAAAACAAAAACGGAACTGAAGAGGGAAATCGCATGTCCACCCGTGATATCGTCTATATCGCACTTTTTGCCGCGCTGACGGCAGCTTTGGGGTTGTTTCCGCCTATCACCTTGCCGGCAATCGGTGTGCCCATCACCGCGCAATCCATGGGTGTGATGCTGGCCGGCGCGCTCGCCGGATCGAAACGCGGCGGTCTTGCGCTTCTGCTCTTCATCGTGCTGGTTGCGATTGGATTGCCGTTGTTGTCCGGTGGTCGCGGCGGTTTCGGTATTTTCCTTGGCCCGTCCGGTGGCTTTCTGTTGTCCTGGCCGATTGCCGCCTTCCTGATCGGATGGCTTTTCGAGAAACATAAAGGGGAGCCGACCTTGCCCCTGGCGCTTGTCTATCTCGCGGTCGGAGGGATCGGACTGGTCTACCTGATCGGCGTGCCCTGGATCGCCTTTGCCGCCGAGCTGAGTTTGACACAAGCCTTTACCGGCTCCATCGGTTTCGTGCCGGGCGACCTGATCAAGGTGGTGCTTGCCGCGCTGGTGGCGCGGGGTGTGCGCCGGGCGTATCCCGCGCTCTAGCCAGGTTGGGGGTAGGTCCGGATGCTGACGATCAGCGCCCAGGTATTCCAGCAGGCACAGCTTGTGCCGGAAAAGACCGCGCTGATCGTTGATGGCGATCGCCGAAGCTTTGCTGAACTGGAACGAAACGCAGCGACGATTGCCGGGCGCTTGCAGGCCGAGGCCGGTAGGCGCCCGCTGCGCGTGGCGCTCGCGCTCGAAGACAGCGCGGTGTTTGTCGAGGTGCTGTTGGCCTGTCTCGGTACAGGTCACGTCATTGCCATCGCAGACCCGGATTGGCCGGCAGAGACGTTGGCGCGCAATATCGAGGACCTTCGTTTCGACATCCTGATCGCCGAGGCTGACAAGGCAGAGGCGCTGGCCCGTGCCGTCGCACCTCTTCCGGTTCTCTCGCATGGCGGTGCCATGGGGTCGGTCAGGTCGCTCAAGAGCTGGACGGCAGAGGCGGGCGCGCTCCGGACATGGCCGGACGTGGCGCCTACCGCGCCCTTTTTGATTGGCTTCACATCAGGATCGACGGGGCAACCCAAGGCATTCATACGCGATCAGTCGTCCTGGGCCACAAGTTTTGCCGCCAGTGATGCCGAGATCCCGACCGGGGCTGACGACGTCCTGCTGTGTCCCGGTCTGATGAAACACACTCTTGGCCTTTACGCTGTCCTTTATGCACTGGCCCGTGGGGCAACGGCACTGTGCTCCCGCCGCTTTGGCCCGGCTGGGCCAGCCGCCGGCGCGTCAGAGATGCTGGATCTCATGGATCGCCATGATGTGACCCAGATCGCGCTCATCCCGCCGATGGCGCATTGGATGGCCGATGCGGCACACACAACGCAGCGAAGCTTTGACACCGTGAGACAGGTCACATCCACGGCCATGAAACTTGCCGTCACAACGCGGCAGGCTCTGCAGGAGGTTCTGCCAAATGCCGATATCGTAGAATATTACGGCGCTGCAGAGAGCGGTTTTATCTCGATATCCAAACCGGCAGAGACGCCGCCTCTCACATCGGTTGGCCGGGCGATGTCCGGGGTAGAGCTGTCTTTGCGCGATCCTGACACGGGCCATGCGGTCCCTGTTGGAGAAGCCGGGCAGGTCCATATCCGCAGTCACTACGTGTCCAACGGCTATCTTGTGGAACGCGATGCTGGCGGGTTTCGGCACCTGTCGGACGGCTGGGCAACCGTCGGCGATATCGGTGTGCAGGACGCGCGCGGTATGCTTACCATTGTCGGACGAGAGAACGATCTGATGGTGAGCGGGGGCCACAAGGTTTACCCTGCCGAAATCGAGACCGTATTGGCCAATGTCGACGGGCTGCAAGCGGCCTGTGTGCTGGGGCTGCGCAATCCTGTTTGGGGCGACGTGGTTTGCGTCGTGTCCAGCCCTGTCGACGTTCCGACGCAGCTTATTGCGCAAAGCTGCCTGGCCGTCCTTCCGCCTGAACGCTGCCCGCAGGTCCATATCGCGATGGCGGATCTTCCGCGAACCTCCACCGGTAAGATCGCGCGATCCCGCCTGCACGCCTACATCGAAGAAACGCACGGCGCGGCGGTTTCAGAACTAACAATGGACAATCTGCGCCAGGCGCAAAGGGCAGGAGCGATCCTTGGGCTCAGGACGGGCCGGACGCCGTAAGATAAGGGGCAAGACCGTCGCGCACGATGTCCGGCAGATTGCATGGCGTGCCGGTTGAGCGATCTACACAGATCCATACAACGTCGGCTGTCGCGCGCAGATCACCATCGGCGCCAAGAAATCTGCCGTCAAATCTGAGGCTGGATCGGCCAAGATGACCGGGTGCGCAGAAGATCTGGATCTTGTCTTCATAGCGTGTTGGCGCCTCGAAGGTCACACCGGCTTTCCGGACGTGATAGACAAACGCACCATCAGGGGCAAATTCGCTCGACAGACCAACCTGTCTGAGGAAGTCGCTGATCGCGCCTTCGAAGTAGCTGAGATAAGCTGCGTTGTGCATATGCCCGTGCATATCGATATCCCGAAAGGGGATATGGGTGACAAACGGCGGTATGGATGTCGTGGCGCTCAAGATCGGGTTCTCTGATAGGGTCCGGCTGCACCAGACCCGAGCTGACGGGATCGGTCAAGGTCCGCGTGCTCACCTCATGCGCGAAGAACGGCGTGCTGGCTCAACGCAGGCTTGATGAGTGAGAGGGAGCGCGATACGCTGGTTGCGTAAGTGGTGGGCCTCCCCTCGGTGATTTGCCCGCAACACATTCAATCGCTGCAATTTCGTCAGACACTGGCAGAGTGACCCTTTGATCAAGATCGCCCTGATTGCTTACGCGGCGTTGCTTTATGCGGCGCAGGGGGCGTGGATTCCCTACATCGGGCTCTGGTTGGCGGCTCAAGGTATCGCCGAGGCCGCGCTGCCGCTTCTCTTTGCGGTCATGCTGATGGCAAAGGTCGTGACCAATCCCGTTGTGGCCCATCTTTGTGACATGTCCGGCCGTCCCGAGAGGGTCGCGTTCTGGGTCACGCTCTTTCTGATCCTCTGCTATGCTACCCTGCTGTGGCCGGGCCTTTCGGTAAGCGGTCTTATGATACTGGTCGTTCTGGCCAGCGCGCTTGCCCCGACGGTGTTTCCGATCATTGACCGGCTGATCCTTCAGGCCAGCGGCGCCAGCGCCGAGGGGTTCGGGCGGTTGCGCATGTGGGGCTCAGTCGGCTTTGCGGTCGGCACCGTGCTGGCGGGGCAAGCGGCCCTGCGTGTTGGGCTGACGCCGGTTATCGTGCTTGTCGCCGTCCTTGGCGCGGCAAGTCTGATTGCACTGGGGCTTTATCGCAGGGCGCTTGGACCGATGACACGCCAATGGACCCCGCCCGAAAAGGCGCCGCTGCGTGCGCTCTTGGACCTTCCGCTTATCTGGCCGCCGCTCATTGCGGCCGCCCTGATCCTCGCAAGCAACGCGCACCTCTATACCTTGGCGCCGATCGAATGGTCTCAGGCGGGACTTTCGGCGGCCCTTATCTCTGCCATTCTGGTTGTCGGTGTTGGTGCCGAAGTGGCGGGTTTCTGGTTCGGCTCCAAAATGGCCGCGCGGATCAGCGCGCCAGCGCTTTTGACCATGGCCGCGCTGTTTACGGCCGCCAGATGGGGGACCATGGCGCTTTCTATCAATGTGCCGGTCCTGATTTTGGCCCAGCTTGGTCAGGCGGCGACGATTGCGTTGACGACCATGGCGCTGGCCGCGGCGATCCGGCAATACGTGCCCGAAAACACCCGCGTGACCGCCTTTGCGATGTTCACCTTGTTGGGGATGGGACCCTTCATAAGCGGCGCCACGCTTTTGGCCGGCTGGGGGCAGGGGCAGTTCGGCGTGTCCGGATTTGCCATGATGGTGCCTGTGGCGGGCTTCGCTGTCCTGATGGCTGGATTTTTCTGGATGCATGTCCGATCCCGTGGCCCGGAAGCGTCGCAAACAAGCTGAGGATCCTTATGCCGCTAAGCCAAAGTCTGCCCGATCACGCGCGTCTTCATCCTGACCGGATGGCAACACGCATTTCGGGCCGCGCGTTAAGCTACGGTCTGCTTTGGAACAAGGTCCAGAGGCTGTATCACTGGATTGCCGCGCTGCCCCGTCAGCCGCGCGAGCAGGACATCCTTCGTGATGTCCCTGTCTTTGGCGTGATGCTGGGAAACCACCCTCATACCGCGGAATTCCTCACCGCCGCCTTGTCCACGCCATGTTGCATGATCCTTCTGGATCCCGCGATGCCGCAGGAGGTCGTTTCTGGAATTCTGGATCGGCTTCCCCCCGACGTGCTGTTCGTTGGTCCTGACAACGCGTTTGGTGCCGAAGATCTGCCATTCCCGGTCGTCGTGGTCGACGAAGAGGCCGGGTTCGAGCCACCGCTTTCCGACAACGTGACGCTGACAGTGCCTGCTTGTGCCGATGAAGCTCCGTTCATGGTTACCTTTACGTCCGGAACAACGTCCCAGCCCAAGGCCATCCTGCGCAAACGGGCCGAATGGCGCGCCTCTCTCGAACTGGGGCGACGCCATTTTGGCCTTTCGGAGACCGCGCACACCTGCTCTCCGGGGCCTTTGGCCCATGGGTTGACACTTTATTCCTTTGCGGAAACCCTAGATGTTGGCGCGTCTTTTCATTCGGGCCGGAAATTCGGCGCCGAACAGATCTTTGAATGCTTCGAAAATCACGCCATCGCCCGCCTTGTCTGCGTGCCATCGGTCCTCGATGCCCTCGTCCGTCACGGGTCAGAGACGGGACATGTCGCGGCGCATCTGCAAAAGATCACAACGGCCGGGGCGCGGCTGGAATCTCACCTTTTGACCAAGTTGCGCGCAATCGCCCCATCTGCGACTGTCACCGAATACTACGGCGCGTCCGAGCTTGGCTTTGTCAGCACCGCCGATCACATACCCCATGAAGAGGGCTATGCCTCCAGCGCATCGGGCGTCGGTCGTGCCTTTCCGGAGGTGCAGATTGCATTGCGCCCCGTCTCAACCGGCGAAGGTGACGACCATAGCGGCATTATCTATGTGCGCAGCCCGTTGAGCATTCAGGATTATCTTTGGCAGCAAGATCAAAGTGGGTTTCGACGCGACGGCGAATGGGCAAGCGTGGGCGATATCGGTCGGTTGAGCGAGAATGGATCCCTTACCGTCATCGGACGTGCGGACGGCATGGTGATTACGGGCGGATACAACGTCTACCCCGAAGAAGTCGCTGCCTGCCTTACACAGCATCCCGCCATCCGCGCGGCCTGCATTCTGGGCCTTCCCGATGCCTATCTTGGCCAAAAACTGGTCGCCGTTCTGGAGTTCGAGCAGCAGGACGGCCCCGTTTCGGCCAAGGAGCTGGGCGTGTTTTGTGCAAAGTATCTGCCACGCTACAAGGTTCCACGCGACTTTATCGCGACCCAAGCATGGCCGATGACGCAAAGCGGCAAGATAGCCCGGGGATTGCTGACGGATTGGATCAAGGCCAGAGCGCCAGGGCTTGTCTTGTTGTAACGGCAAGCCTCGCGTAACGGAGAGTTTTCGGTGCAACGATGCAAGGACAGCCTGCCATGACTTCGTCTTCCCAATTCATGTCGGCACTGATCACCGGTGCCAGCAGCGGTCTAGGCGCCGCGATGGCGGACAAGCTGGCGGGGCCTGATCGGTCTCTCTGCCTTCTCGGTCGGAATGCCGAACGGCTGAGCGCCGTGGCCGAGCGGTGTCGCGCCCGCGGTGCGAAGGTTGAAACCCATCTTGTGGACGTCGCCGATGCAGATGCGATGCACGCCACCCTGTCGGAGGCGGACGAGCGGTTACGCTTCGACCTCGTGTTTGTCAGCGCCGGTGTGGCGTTCGGGCGCGAAACACCCGATACGGCGCGCCAGACCGTAGAAACGAACGTGCTGGGTGTCATCAACACGATTGCCCCGGTCGAACCGGGCCTGATCGCACGCGGCACCGGGCAAATTGCGTTGCTAAGCTCATTGGCGGCGTTTCGCGTTCTGGGCGGGCCGGGAAGCTATGCCGGAAGCAAGGCGTGGGTCAGGATTTATGGCGAGGCGCTGAGAGGGCAGCTTGCCAGCAAGGGTGTCGGTGTGAGCGTGATCTGCCCCGGCTTCGTCGACACACCCATGATCGATGAACGAACCCGCAAGACCCTGCCGGAACCGCCCATGCCCGCGGACCAGGCAGCGGATCTGATTCTGGATGGGCTGATCCGCAATGCCCCGCGGATCAGTTTCCCGCGCAAGTCTGCCCTTCAGATCTGGTGGCTGGCCATGCGCCCCGCCTGGCTGACGGACAGACGCACCATGCGCAGGTTCCAGGCGGCAAGAGACGCCAGCGAACAATCCTAAATTCAAGCCACTTTCAGAACGACACGTTCACTGGCAAGAGAATCGCGTTTCGTCCAGCGATCCGCGTCCCAGATCTGTGGGACCCAATCGGTGCCGCAGTGCCACATTGCTGTTGGGTATACGACGCAGTGGGCCATCAACCACCCTCCCGCAGGCCGCAAAGCTTTCGGAATTGACGCCGGCGCAATCCCTCTGGCGCCGTTGTTCATAGGGCACGTCGCCTCGATCCTTCTTTATCATGATCTTCTCAGCGTTATTGCCTCTGCTGACAGAGGTTATCGCAGCTTTCGTCCGCACCCTGTACGTGGGGAGATGTCCAAGATTATATCCTTATATATCATACGCTTGTATGGATAGTGACCGGTTTCCCAGGCTCTGCGCAAAGTCCTAATTCGCGAATTTGGACAACCCCGATCATGAATTAGGACGCGTGGCACCGCTGCCCTCGCCTATCGGTAGGTCAAGCCGCCCATCCTCCCATCGACTGCAGCGGCTCGTTCAAACGATTTCAAGGGCTCCGTATGTCAGTTCTTTGCCACATTTCACTTCCTCAGGACGGCTATGCACATGTGCCGCTCTCTGAACTGAACGACACACATGGCCTAAACCGTCGCGCTTCGCAGACGTATGACAGGTTTTACGGATTGCAAGCTGTTATCCGTCACGAAGGTTCGCTGGACCGGATGTTGAGCGACGTGCTTGGTCGTGCGCTGGAGCAGGTTCCGGACGCGTCCGAGCGGGCGGGGCAACTTGTCTACTGCAAAACCCAGACCCACAACACGCGGACCGACTTGTCGTGGCTGCGGCGCTTTGCCGATGCGCATGACCTCGGTCATTGGGAGGTGTCATCGCTGTCGATGACAAGCTGCACCTCGGCCCTCGTGCAGATGCACGTCGCCGAACTTTGCGAAACAGACGGCCCGCTCATCGTTCTGACCGGAGAAAAGGCGTTTCACCCCTGGGTGAGTCGCTTGCCGGTGGGATTGTTGGCCGAGGTGCCGTCTGCGGCTGTGTTCAACGCAGGGCAGGGAAGCTGGCGGGTCGCGGGGACGTCGGTCCGGCATCTGCCCCGGTTCCACCAAAACCCCGATACGATGAGCGCCGATGATCGCCGCGCGCTCCAGACCGTTTATGCCGATGCCCTTATCGCATTCATGGAGGAGAGTCTGGCGCGCTACGGCACCGCCGTTACCCGCAACATGGCGTTTCTTCCCCACAACCTCAATCGTCCGATGACCGATGTCATCATCCGCCACTTCGGATGGGAGGCGCTCAGCTTCCACGGCGATATGGCCCGGACGGGCCATGCCTATTGCTCTGACGGATTTATGAACCTGGCGGCCTTTGAAGCTGCCGGGCGCCCCGAACGTCAGGTTCTCATCCTGGCGGCAGGGACCGGTGTGACCTTCGCCACCTGCCTGCTTGACCGCATTCCCACTCCCAAACTCTGAAAGAGGATATTTCCCATGGATCCCAAGATCGCAGACGCCATCGCCGCCGCATTGTCCGAAGTGACCGAGCGTCCGGTTTCCAATGTCACGGCCGACATGCGCTTTGACCGCGATTTCGACCTGGACAGCTACATGTTCGTGCAATTCCTCCTGGGGCTGGAAGACAAGGTTCCGGGCCTGCGCTTTGATCCGGAATCCATTGGTCAGGCCGGGTTCAACACCATGGGCAGCCTGGCAGATCACATCGCCGGACGGGTCTCCGCGACCGGGGAGATGGCAGATGCTTGATGTCACCGGCTACGATCTGTCCGGGCACGTCTTCGCAACGGCCCGGGAACAGACGCCACGCGACGCGATGGAATTTGCCTGTCGCACCGTCACCGGCACCAGTGGTTTCCTTGTGATCGGAAACCATGCGGTGCACGCCCCCGGAGCGCGTCTTGTCGATCCTGCATCCGTGGACAGCGAGGTCGTGGTTCAGGAAACCTTTCAGGAGCACGCGCTTGCGCCCTTCGATCTGACCCTGTCCCGCTGCGCGGCCCGTGCGCCGACGCATCGGACACCGGTCTTCGAGGCAACGGTCGTGGCCCTTCGCCTGGGCCTTCTGGCCCGGATCCTCGATCGGGCTTTCGGCCACCTGGAGCACCGCGAAAGCTTTGGCCAGAAACTGACCCACCATCAGTTGGTCAAGGCCCAGTTCTCCGAAACCGGTGCGATGCTCAGCCGCCAGCGGGAGGAGCTTTCGCTGGCGCAGGATCGCCCCGTCAATGCCCAGCGCCTGCATGCCGAGATCGACCGGCACACGGTCCAGGCCGCCAAGCTTATGGGCGGGCACGGCTTTCGGGCCGGGGCGCTGAACGGGCTGGAATACCTGTCCGCGCTTGTCCGGGCCACACTCGCCCCCGAGGTCGGAGGCTAAGCGATGCCGCGTCCGCACCCGATATCACATGTGCGCCTGCTGGCTTCGGGCGCACTTCCGCACCGCCCGCGGCGCAGGCCCTGCGCTCAGGCCGCCTCTGACCGGCTGAACGCGTGGCGTCGGATGCAGGGCCTTCAGAGCGACATCGTGATCGAGGAAGCGTCCTTTGCGGATGACCTTGAAGACGTGGCCCTGCACGCCGCCGGTCTGCGCGATGACTGGAAAACGGTTTGCGGTCGGGTCCCGGCGCCCATGCTCGTTTATCTGCACCGGGGTCACCAACCAGATCCGCGCAGCCCGATCCTGCAACATCTGCTCCGTACCATCGATCACCGGGGGCCGGTCCACGCGCTGCGCGTTGAAACCCGCCGTGCCCTGCATGATGCGCTGGATCTGGCACGGGGTCTTGCAGCACAAGCCGGTCTTGCCCTCGTGCTCAGCGACCCGACGGAACGGCTGGCCACCCGTGCCCCAAACCGCGCCCCGCTGCGCTTTCTCCTGCTGGGTGATGCCCGGCTTGCCGAACACCACATCCCCGCATCGCCGCACCCCAGCGTGCCAGACTTCATTATTCAGGAGAGCCCTTGATGTCATCTGTTGACGCCCCCGCCGTCGTGCGCCCTGACCTCGGGATGCGCGCCGAAGCCCCCTCAGCTTTGCAGACGCTGGGACGGATCCTGACGCTCGCCATTCCCTTCGCTGTTGGGGCCGCCGTGACCTCGGCGCTGAACCTCGGCAAGATCGCCATGCTGGCTCGCGTGCCCGATACCGGCGCGCTGCACATCCTGTCGCTGCTCCAACCCAGCTTTATCCTGATCCTCGCGATCATGGAGGGGCTCGCGATCACCAACCAGGTGTTCAGCGCCAGATCGCGTCACAACTGGCCGGCCCGTGGCGTCTTGCGCGCCTCTCGCCAGCTTTCCATCGTCGGGCTTGTCATTTTTGCGGTCGTCGCCGGGATTGGCTATGGCCTTTCCGAATACGCACCGATCAACGACCCCACGATCCAGACCACATTGCAGTATTTCCCTCTTTTCGTGCTGTCGATGGGCCTTTTCGTGATCTTCGACATCTACTACGGCGCGATGCGGGGACAGGGAAAGGTTCTGCTGGGTCTTTTGCCTTTCGCGGCATTGGTGGTCATTGACCTGTCGGTAACCTACGCGCTCGTCACCCAACTCGGTTGGGGGTTCGAGGCTGTGCTGCTGGGTAATCTCGCAGGTCCGGCCCTGATGCTGCCCGTGATGATCTGGCTCCTCCGGCGCGAGACGGCCAAGGGCGAAGAGGTCGAGGCAGAGCCCTTCCGCATCCGTCTGCGCCAGCTTCAGGTGCGCGTCGGCCTGCCAGTCTTTAGCTCCATCGTCGTCGGCTTTGTCAGCGCCTCAGTCGTATTCCCGCTTCTCGCCAAGCTTGGACAGGACAATGCATCGGCCTTCTTCGTCGTGCTGCGCTACCGGATCGCCTTCATGATCCCCGCCATCGCGATCGGCTCGGCCATCGCAATCCTCGTCAATCAGGCGACGGAAGAGGGGCAAGGCCGCACGCGGGTCCGATACCTCGCCATCGGGGTGCCGATCATGCTTGTCCTCTATGCCGCGGCCACCTTTGCCTTGCCGAAATGGAGCGCGCCGCTCGACGTCCTTGTTCCCAGCCAATCCGAGACGCTGAGACTGGCCACCGAATTCATGTTCGCCAAGTTGCTGATCACTTTCTTCCTGGTGGCCGCCACGGCGATGTATCAGGTCATCCTCGAACAGCTTGGGCGCGGCGTACATGTCCTCGTGATCACCATCATCTGCGAGGCAGGCACCTGCGCCGCGATGATCTGGGCCATGCAGAACGGCGCTGACATTACGCTGGTGGTGCAAATCCTCGTCGGCTTCGCGGCGCTCAGCTTTGCGCTCTTCTCGCTCCAGTTCCTGCTTCTGATGCGCAAGATGGGAGCCCAAGATGCTGTTTGAGCTTGCCTATCCCGGCCTTTGCCTGGCCGAAGGGGTGCGCCGGATCATCGGGCGGCCCCGTCCCGGCCCCGCCTTCGCCTTTCGCGCGATCAAGGGGCGGATGCGCCGCCACGAGATCGCTATGGTGACCGCCGTCAGCCCCCGTGCGGGCGCCCGCATCGCCCTTCGCCGCTTTGAGACCGCGCGGCCGGTGAATGCGCCAAGCCCTCGGATCGCTCCGCGCAAGGGCTCTGCCCTCGCCGAACAGTGCTTCGGTCCTGCGACCGGGCCACGTGTGCTCTTGCTCCATGGGTGGAACGCGCACAGCGCGATGATGCTGCCCTTGGCGCGGATGCTTGCAGCTCAGGGCGCACATGTCGTGGTTCCCGATCTGCCCGGGGAAGGGGCGAACCCGGCCCGTGCATTCAGCTTTGCCGAGAAGGCGTGTCGGCTGGCGGCGCATTACGAGGGGGACCGCTTTGACGCCATCATCGGTCATTCCGCCGGTGGCCTGATCGCGGCCCAGGCAGTTGAGCAGGGGTTGCAGGCAGACAGCATGATCACCGTCTGCGCGCCCTATTCGATGGCCACGCTTCTGCATGCCTATCTCATCCGGATCGCCGCGCCCGAGCCGCTGCTGGATGCCGTGCTCGATCTTCATGCCCGTCGCGAAGATCGCGATCCGAAACAGGTCGGGCCTGCCGTCTATGCGGCCTATACCGGGCGGATCCTGATCGTTCACGCCCGTACCGACTGGCAAGTCAAACTGGCGGAAGCGTTTGACATTGCTTCGGTAACCGGGGCCACCCCCTTGGTTCTCGATCACTGCAATCACCATACGATCCTGGAAGATCCGCGCCTTCACGCGGCCATATCGGATGCGGTCCTGACCCCGACCGACGAACGGAGGCTGGCATGCTGAGCATTCTTGACGTCGCTGTCGCCTATCCCGCCCGGCAGGAACAGTTGAAGGACCTGTCGGATGATCTGGACCTGACACGGGACCAGATGCGCATGTATGATCGTTTCTTCGGGTTCGAGGCGTTTCAATGCGATCCGGCAGAGCCGCTTGATACCCTCATCGCCAAGGCGGCATCCGAGGTTCTGGATCGCAATCCCCAGCAGAACGCGCACCTGTGCTGTGTTACCCATTGCCACACGCTGCTCAACACCAACGTCTTCAACGGCCACACCTCTTCGGTGCTTGAGCCCTACGCCGCGCGCGGGGTCGAAGTCTTCTCGGCCACGATGAACCATTGCGCGACCGGTGTGACGATGCTGGGCGTCTTCGACCGCCTGCTTGGCGATAACGAGACGGGGCTTATCCTGATCGGGGAAAAGGCGTTCCACCCGGCATTGCGGGTGATCGAAAACACCACCGTGATGGGCGAGGCGGCAGCCGCCATCCTCGTGGGCCGCTGTCCGGGCCGCTATGAGGTTGTGGATACCCACACGCTGCATGCGCCGCAGTTCTGGAAGAATACCGGCTTGCGCGGTGAAAACTATCTCGCCGGGTTCGACACCGCCTATATGGGGTTCGCCTGTGCGGGTCTCGAAGGCGCATTGGACCGTTTCGGGCGTCGTCATGGCGACATTCGCTATGTCATGCCGCACAACGTCAACGTCCCGTCCTGGTGCCAGATCGCAAGCGAGACCGGCATTGGGCGCGACAAGGTTCAGCTCTCCACCATCGGGCAATACGGCCACTGCTTTGGCGCCGATCCCTTCATCAACCTGACCGATACCGCAGCGCGCGGCGATCTCGATCCCGCCGATCAGGTGCTTTTGTTCAGCATCGGACTGGGGGCGACCGCCTCCTGTGCGCTGCTTCGCGTGACCTGATGGCTGCGCAACGCCCCCTTCAAACTCTGACAAGGAGATACATGATGACCGACCTTCAAGGAACCGTACTGGACAGCCTCCGTGACGTCGGCCTTGGTCCTCAGCGCATCGACCGCGCCGCCGGGGGTGAAACCCTCTTTGG
The DNA here is from genome assembly GCF_004216475.1 of Thalassococcus sp. S3. GTDB lineage: Bacteria > Pseudomonadota > Alphaproteobacteria > Rhodobacterales > Rhodobacteraceae. The sequence goes on from NZ_CP022303.1 coordinate 64,879, forward strand.
CACGGGTGGCCTTCTGAACTCCATCGAGCTTGTTCAATTCGTGGCCGCGCTCAGCGAGCGGACGGGCGTAGATGCCTTTGACTTCATGGAGAACTTTCAGGGCGGAACCGGCGTCTTCTCGACCGTCGAAACGATTTTGGACTTTCTGGAAGGGCGCCGTGTTCAGGCGATGGCAAGCTGAAGATGGCTGGTTTTTCGTTGAACAGCGCCGAAACCGCAAGACTGCGCAGTGTGGCGGACCGGGTCGGCACCCCGTTTTATGTCTATGACGCACAGGCATTGCGGGACCGCGTCGCGGCCTTGAAGGCCGCGCTGCCGGATGTGGATTTCTTCTATTCGCTCAAGGCCAATCCGAACCTGTCGGTGGTGGGTGTTCTGACATCGGCCGGAACCGGCGCGGAGGTCAGCTCACGCCTTGAGCTGGAAACCGCCCTGGCCGCCGGCGCCCGCCCCGAGCGGATCCTGATGGTTGGCCCCGGCAAGTCCGCGGATGAGCTGGAACGCGCGGTGTCCTTGGGGATCAAGGCAATCGTCGTGGAATCCATCGAGGAGTTGGCCGACATCGACCGCCTTGCCGCGTTCGAAGGCCGGATCCAGAGCGTGGCGCTCAGGGTCAATCCTGATTTCCAGGTCAGCGGCGCGCGTCTTGCCATGAGCGGTCGGGCCACGCAATTCGGCATCGACCAGTCCGATCTGCAGCGTGCCGTTGCCTGTGTGGAAACCCTCCCGCATCTGCGCCTGGCGGGCCTGCACATCTACATGGGCACCCGGATCCTGTCCGAAGAAACGCTGGAGCAGAACACGCGCCAGGTTCTCGCCCTGGCCGAGGAGCTAATGCCAAACCTCTCCTGGCCGTTGGATTTCGTCGATGTCGGCGGTGGTTTCGGCGTGCCCTATTACGAGGACGAGCAGTCGCTTGATCTCGACAAGGTCGGCGCGGTTCTGCGGCCGGTTATCGACGGGTTTCGAAGCCGCAACAGCCAGACACGCGTGGCCATCGAACTCGGCCGCTACATGGTGGCCGAGGCCGGTCTTTTCGTGGCTGGCATCCGCCGTGTCAAAACCACGAAAGGCGAGAATTTCGCTGTCTGCGATGGCGGGTCCAACGTCCATAGTGCTGCTGCGGGGCAGGGGTTCATGCGCCGCAATTTCCCGGTTTCTCTGGTGCCGAACGGTCCTCGCGATGCTGCGACCGCAGAGAAGTGGACATTCACCGGGCCGCTTTGCACGCCGATGGATGTCATCGCCTCAGCGATCGAGATCCCCGCGCCGCAGGAAGGCGATCTGATCTGCATCCATCAATCCGGCGGCTATGGGCCTTCGGCCTCGCCGGTGGACTTTCTTGGCTTCGGTGCCCCGGCAGAAGTGATGGCGGATGGCGACACGCTGACGGTTGCCAAGGAACGTCCGGACTGGCAGTCGCGGCTGGCCACACAGACCCCGCGCGCCATTCCGATGGATATGACTGGCATCGCCGCGGCGCCCGCTGCACCGTTCGACCATCCCGCGCTTGATCGTCTGTCGGGCCTGCGTCCGCTTTTTGAGATGACGGGCAACCGGTTAGAGACGGATCCCGGCGCCTGGGCCGATCTCTGGGCCAATCCCACGGTGCGCGCCCTGACCACGATCGGTGTTCCCGATGACTATAACGGCTTTCCGCTGTCGCAAACCGATCTGGGGATCGAGGACTGCCCGCATGCCCTTCACGTGGCGCTTGTCGAACGGCTGGCCCGCTTTGATCCAAGCTGCATCCTGGCCCTTCCCGGTCCCTCGCTTTCAGGCGGTGCTGTGCTGGCTGCGGGTAATCCCGCGCAGATCGAGCGGTTCTTCGCACCCTACCGCACGGGACCGCAGGGTACGTTCTTTGCCGTGACCGAACCGGATGTCGGATCGGACGCCTCGAACGGCAGCACGGTCGTGCGTGAAGCGGCGGATGGCAGCATGACCCTCAGCGGCACCAAGATGCTGGTGGGCGGGATCGCGCGGGCCCGCATCGGTCTGGTCTTTGCACGGATGGAGACGACAGGCCGCGCAGCCCTGGTGATGATCGAGCCTCAAGAGGTCGCCGACTACATCAGCATCGAAAGACTGCCGACCAACGGTCTTTGCGGTGCCGATCTGTGCCGGCTGGAGATGCATGACGTACCTGTCACCAACGACATGTTGTTGGGTGCCGCGTCATCCGGGGGCGGGTCCTTGCGTGACGGGTTCATGGCCATCAACGGCGTGTTCGAACGCTACCGCCCCGTCGTGGCAGCCCTCGCATTGGGCAATGCGCGCGGCATTCTGGACCGCTTGGAAAAGGCCAGTGCCTGCGGCGGCTTTGCCGATATGCAGACGCGTTATACGGCACTTCTGAACCGGCTGGCCCGCGTGCTCGAAGACTATGCGAATGGCCGGCCCCGCAGCCATCGCATCAGTGAGCTGAAGTTCCAGGCCATCGCCTTCTCGGACGAGCTGGTGATGCGCGTCGCGGCCGAGGCTCCGGGCGCGATGCTCTCCGACACGCTGCTGCGCCGCAAGATGCGCGACGCGAAGGCGTTCGAATACATGGAGGGCACGTCGAACATCCATCTTCTGAACGCGTTTCGGGCCTATGTGGCGGAGGTTCCGGCATGACCCTCCACCTTGATCCGCGCACGCTTGTCTCAGGTGAATTCGGGTGTCTGGAACCAGCGCAGCCCGAATGGCTGGACCAATATGATTATTGGGAGGATTTCAACGCCCGTTTCTTTCAGTCGAACGGTGCCGAATACCATCCGGATCGCCACAGCAACGTTCAATCCTGGCTCACCGCGCCTGACCGGGCGCCATACGCCGCGATGGCGGATGTTCTGCTGACCGAATTGCAGGGTCGCGCCGATCTTGGTGATGTCGATCTGGTGTTGATGGCGCATTGGATGCCGGATGTGCATCTGGGCACGTCGGTGACCAATTTCGCACTGCATAAGCTGGGTCTGGAGAACGGGTTCGGCTTTGCGATCTCGGATCGTGGACGCTCTGCGCCGCTCTTCGCGCTGCAATGTGCCGCGCGGTATCTGCGCGATGGCCGCAAAAAGGCGCTTTTGATGGTCATGGATCAAAAGCACCTGCTCTACCGCTCTGACGTCGTGGATGCCGTTCAACCCTCCAATTCCGGCAGTGTCATGGTGCTTGAAGCGGCAGGGCAGGGCGGTCTGGCCTATGTCGGTTATGAAAGGCGCACCGGGATTGGCGCGGCGGACACGGCACGCACGGTCGCTGAGATCTGCACCGAATACGGATTGGACCGTGCCGCCGTCACGGTCATCGCGGACCCCGACCTGACAGAGGCGCTGGCAAAGGACGGCCCGGTTCGCCAGCAGACCCCGCGCAAGCTCTGCTCGGCCCCGTTTGCCGCCCTTGCCGAAGCAGGCTCCACCATCGGGAACGTGATGCTTTTGACCCGGGATGCGGATGAGGTGAGCGCCGTTCTCTTTCGCAACGCGGAGGGCGTGGTATGAGGCTTTCGGTGCTTGCAACCCACATCCCCGCGGACCGCATCAGCACCGAGGACATCGTTGCCGCCGCGGATGGCAGCGTGGCAGAGGCGCGGGTGTTCCGCAGGATGTTCGGGGTCGATCACGTCGCTGCCATGCCCGAGGATCAGACGCTGAGCGATCAGTTCGAGCGGATCGTGATCGGGCTGGAAGCGGAGCACGACGGCACGCTTCCCGACGCGCTGATCTATGTCAGGGGGCAACCCGTTCAATATCCTCGCGGCCAGTCCCCCGTGGCGCGTCTCGCGCAGGAGCATCCCTTTCTGCGCGGCGTCATGCGGCAGTACGAGGTCGATCAGCACAATTGCGGCGGTCTGTTCTGGGCTCTGGATCTGGCGCGGACGCTTCTTGCCTCCGGGCTGGCCCGTGCGGTCGCGATCCTGGGCGGCGATTGCCATGCGGGTTTGCCTTTGGGCGACCGCTATGTGCCGGGCTGCACGCTGATGGGCGATGCCTTTTGCGGCATGGTGGTCGATCTGGAGGCCCAGGGCGACCAGGTCGCGCCGGTCACGCTTCGGACCCATCCCGAATTCGCCCGTGGCCGGTCGGGCACGGCCGCCGAGATGGGGGCCTTCTTCGCCGCCCATACCCGCATCGTGAGCGAAGCGCTATGCGATGCCGGGTTTGACTGGGCGGGCAAAGACACCCTTTTGCCCCATAACGTGAACCGTCTGGCCTGGCAGGATTTCTGTCGGCAGAGCGGTATCGAGACCGACCGCATCCGGCTGAGCCTGCTGCCGGACATCGGACATTGCTACATCTGCGACCCCTTCCTTTTGCTGGCCCAGGAACGCCTGCAAGGCCCCACCGCGCATGCGCAACCCACGCTGATTTCGGTCGGCATGGGCGGCTATGTCGGCGCCTGCAAGGTCACGTGCGCCGCAGCCCCAACGCCCCTGAGCCGTTCCCACATCACCCAGAAGGAGAGTGCCCCATGCACGCAACTCGCACCTTGCTGACCCATCTGTTGAGCCATGCCGCCGCCCGCGCGCCGCAAAGCCCGGCCATCGCTGATGACGATCTTGCACTGACCTATGGTGAACTGGCCGATGCCGCCGCCCGCATAGCCGCCCATCTTGCCGAGATCGGTGTTCAACCGGGCGATCGGGTCATCTTGTCGATGCCGAACTCCACCGCGTTCTGCGCCGCCTTCTGGGGCATCGTGTCGGCGGGTGCGGTCGCCGTACCGCTCAACCCCGGAACCAAATGCGCCAAACTGGCATTCGTTCTGGGCAATTGCCGCCCTGCCGCCGTCCTTGCCGATGATGTCACGGCGCAGACTGTGCGCGCGGCGATGGCCGAGGCCGGTCAGTCCCTTCCCGTCGTGGAAACCGGTCGCGACGCGGCACCGGGTTTGCTGGACCAACTGATCGCGCCGCAAGCCTCGGCACCCGACCTGAAGGTTCCCGCCGTTATCGACCAGGACCTGGCGACGATCATCTATACGTCCGGCTCGACCGGAGAGCCCAAGGGCGTGATGCTGTCGCATCTCAACATGACAAGCGCTGCCCGGTCTGTGGCACAATACCTCGGCTATCGGTCCGACGATCACATCTTTTGCGCCGTTCCGATGACCTTTGATTACGGTCTTCACCAACTGACGATGGCCGCTTTGACAGGCGCGTCGGTCCAGGCGGAGCCGTCCTTTGCCCAACCGTTCTTTGCGCTCAAGCGGATGCAGGATTGTGGCGCGACGGTCTTCCCTCTGGTGCCGACGATGGTGCCCCTGATCGCGCCGCTCGCCGACCGGTTTGATTTGAGTGGACTGCGTCTTGTTTCCTCGACTGCGGCGGCGTTGCACGCCGAGGTCATCGACCAGCTCCAGGAGATGCTTCCGCAGGCTACGGTCTTTTCGATGTATGGACTGACAGAGTGTCATCGCTGCACGTACCTGCCGCCTGATCAACTCGCCTCTCGCAAGACCAGCGTCGGACTGGCCATCCCCAATACCGAAATGTGGGTGGTCGACGAGGCAGGTCAGCGGCACCGGCATTCCGCCACCGGAGAGCTGGTGATCCGTGGCAGCACCGTGATGAAGGGCTATTGGCAAAATCCCGAAGCCACTGCGCGCCGTCTGCGCCCCGGCCCGTTTCCCGGCGAACAGGTGCTCTACACCGGCGATACCTGCCGTCTGGACGAAGACGGGTATCTCTATTTCGTGGGCCGGTCGGATGACATCCTGAAAATCGGCGGTGAGAAGGTCGCCCCCTCCGAAGTCGAAGCCGTTCTTGTCGCTCACCCTGACGTTCGTGAGGTCTGCGTTCTGGGCGAGGATCACCCGGTGCACGGCCAGATCTGCGTGGCCTATGTCGCCGCTACTGTCGATACCGACACGCTGTCCGCCTGGTGCCGTGCGCGCCTCGACCCCCATGCCGTGCCCGCCCGCATCGTCGTGCATGCCGATCTGCCCCGCACCCAGAACGGCAAGATCGACCGCGCCGCGCTGCGCGCCGGGCCCGTTCTTGAACCCGCCGAATGAAACTCCCGAGAGGAAACTGACATGACCACCGAAATCGAAACGAAAGTGATCTCTGCCATTGTCGAGCTTCTCGATATGGATGACGCCAGCGCCGTCACGTCAAAGACCCGGATCGAGGACGATCTGGGCATCGATAGCGGCCTGTTGCTTGAGCTGTTCATGATGCTGGAAGAGCAGGTGCCCGACCTGGAAATCGAGCCTGCGGAATTGCGGCCCGAGCAATTCGCGACCGTCGAAAGCTTCGCCGCCCTGATCCAGTCCTGCACCAAAGAGAAGGTTCCGGCATGACCTGCGTGGACCTTACATGCCCCGACACGGCGCAGGTCTTCCTGTCGCGCATTCATTCCAGTTTTGCGCAGGATGCGCGCCCGGCCTATCGCACCGACACCGGCGATCTGACCTTTGCCGCGCTGCATGATGCCTCGGCTGCCCTGACCGAAAAATTGCGCGCCGTGCCGAACGCACAGGATCGGGCGCCAGTTCTTATCTGGGGTCACAAGGATCTTCGCTATCCGGTGGCGTATTGGGCCTGCCTGCTCAGCGGTCGGGCTCTGGTTCCGGTCGAACCCGAAACCCCGCGCGAACGCATGCGTCAGATCGCCCAGACCTGCGGTGCCTCTACGGTTCTGGTCGCAAGCGGGTCCGAGGATGACATCACCCATGTGACCGCGACGTTCCGGGACAGTGAGCTGACGGTTCTGACCGTTGATACGGAGGCCAGGCCGACCGGTCCGGTGCCCGTTGCCGTTCCCGATCCGCGGGATGTGGCTTACATCATGTTCTCGTCCGGCACGCTGGGCCAGCCGAAGGGTATTCAGGTCACCTATGCCAACCTGATCGACTTTGTCGGCTGGCTTGACAATCTGCTGCCCGAACCGGCGATGCAGGCGGTCAGTGGCAATATTCGCCATTGCTTCGACGTCTCCCTCTTCGAGCTTTGGACCTCGTGGACCCGCAAACTGCCCATCACAGCGTTGGACCACGCAAATTTCGCGGTTTCGACGTTCTATGTGCAGCGCCTGCAGAAAGACGGTGTCGGGCTTTGGGTCTCGACCCCTTCGATCACCCGGCTGCTTTTGAAAAACCATCGTTTCAACGGCGAGTTTCTGACCAATCTGCGCACGTTTGTGTTCTGCGGTGAGCCTTTGACAAAGCCCATCGTGACCGAGCTGTTCAAGCGCTTTCCGGGATGCCGGGTGGTCAACACCTACGGCCCGACGGAGTGCACCGTGGCGGTTACATCCGTCGATATCACGCCTGAACATCTTGAGGCGCATGGCGATCTTCCGATCGGGTATACCCGCGCTGGCACCCGTTTGTTTGCTCGCGACGGCGGCGATACCGGCGAGATCATGATCGCCGGGGACAGTGTCGGCAAAGGATACCTTAACCTTCCCGAAAAACAGTCCCGTGCCTTTCCCGAGCCGCAGCTTTACCGCTCCGGCGACTGGGGCCGTGTCGATGCGGATGGCCTTTGGCATTTCCGTGGTCGTATGGACCGCGAAGTCAAGGTTCAGGGCGTTCGCATCGACCTGAACGATGTCGAGGCGCATATACGTCGTCAGCCGGGTGTCGAGGATGTGGTGGTCGACACCTACATGCTGCGGGGCGAACCCCGTGCCCTGGACGCCTATGTCATCGGGGCCGCAAGCGAGGCGGACCTTGCCCAGATCGCGCGCACGCTCGAGGCGGAATTGCCCAGCTACCTTGTTCCGCGCTTTTGGTACGCGGGCTTCGCCATGATCCTCAACAACAATTCAAAACTCGATCGGTCGCGTCTGGCCGAAGCGTCCAAGGTGGCCGGTTTCCGGTACGTGCACGCCCAGACCCGCGCAACAGCCTGATCCGGACAGGGAGAACACTCATGACTGCAAAACAGGTCCCGGTCTTCGATGCGAATTCCGAGTTTCACGACAATCTCGGCGCGCTCAAGGTCGTTGAATTAGGCAAACGTCGCGTGGGCGACGTGGTCAACATCCAGACCAGCCATGGCTACGGGATGATCCTGTTGTCCAACGTCGAAAGCGTGCGCTACTGGAAAAACACGCCGGGGCATTTCCTTGTGGAAACACCCAAGGACGATTTCGAATCCCAGGCCGACATTACCCGCATTCTGCATGGCGATGCCCTGGACAAACCCGAAAACGCAGCCATGGCCAAGGCCACCCGCACTGCGCTTTCAAAGGTTCAACGCGTCTGGGATGGCTGGGCCGATGCCGCGTTGGAGCGCGCGACCACCAAGCTCTGCGCAGAGCTTGCGGATGTCGATGGCAGCGTCGATCTGCGTGTTTTATGCGCCCAATGGTCTGTCCGCGCGGTCTTTCCGGCCATCTTCGGCGATACGCTTCCGGCAAAGGAGTTGGCCGCTGGTATCACCGAGGTGGAGCGCTTTTATTACGTCGTCAGCAGCGCCAATGGGCGTGTCGAGACGCTGCCGCAGGATATGCCGCAATTCCAGGTCGCGCGCGCTTTTCTTGATAAGGTCGTGGGCACCGCACTCGACAGGCTGAAGCCCGGGGATCAGACGGTTCTGGCCTATATCGCCGCCGAGCTACCTCAGGACGCGACGCGGGACGAAAAGATTGAATGGCTGCGGCCCACAATGGGTCAGATGCTTCTGGAAAAGCTGAATGTCGAAGGGATGGGGCTGTTCTGGGCCTTGCTGCATATGGCCATGGATCCCGACGCGAGCGCGGCAATGGCCCACGAAATGGCGGGTGTCGATCCGCTGCGCGCAGCGCCCGACGAGACGCCCCTCTGCAATGCCTTCGTGCTGGAGAGCCAAAGGCTTTATCCTGAACAGCCCCTGGTTTACCGCTTTGCCCGACAGGATCTGTCGGTCGAGGGATATCATATCCCAAAGGGCAGCCTGATCCTGTTCGCGCCCTGGCTGGTCCAGCGGGACGGGCGGTACTGGAAAGATCCCCAGACCTTTGATGCCAAGCGCTTCCTGACACCCTTGGCGGACAAGTGCACCTACTTTCCCTTCGGAATCGGGCCGCGTGTCCAGACCCGGGCGCGGTTCATGCAACGTCAGACGTTGACCGCGCTGCGGGCTGTTGCCTCCCACAGCCGCATCTCGCTTGCGCCCGATTGTCCGCGTGGCAGCCTGCGCCCCTTCCTGCGTTCGACACTCGCGCCGCGTGGGCCCGTGCCGGTGCGGGTCCAGCCCTGCCAGACCGCCGGCGCCGTGCTGGAAACGGCCTGAAGCCAGAACCTCTTGCTGAGAAAGGTCAGCCGATGAAACTTCTCCAAGATATCCATAAAACGATGAGCAGATCGCCCGATGCGCCCGCTTTGGTCGAAGACGGGCAGATCATGACGTTTGGCGCCCTTGCCGCGCGGGTCGAGGCGGTGCGCCGCTGGCTGTCCGGGCGAAAAGATGCCACACCCCTGCTGATCTGCGGTCACAAGGAAACCGACGGCGTCGCGGCGATGCTGGCCTGCATGTTCGAAGGGCAGCCCTATGTCTTCGTGGATCAATCCAACCCCGCCGACCGGGTGGCGCGGATCGCACAGACGGCGGGGGCATCGCGGGCGCTTTGCGCGCGGCCCACGCCGGCCATCGACGGTGTCGCGCAGGTGATGTTGAGCGATATTGCCCCGGTTTCCTCTGGCCTGTCACCTCTGCCGGAGATTGACGAGGAGACATTTCTTTACATCGTCTTTACCTCCGGCAGCACCGGAGAGCCCAAGGGCCTGCCCGTGACCCGCGCGAACTTCGCCGCGTTCTGCAGTTGGTATGTTCCGATGCTTGACACCCTGCCGGGCCGGACGCTGCTCGCGTCGCAAAGCGCGCATGTCAATCACGCCAGCCTGTCATTCGACATGGGGATGCTTGACCTCTGGCCAGTGCTGTCGCTGGGCAGACCGGTCTTCCTGCTTGATCATCGCAACAATGTCGTGCCGCGCAACAACCTCAAGGCGCTTACAGCAACCATGTCGGATGTCGGCGCGCGATCCTGGTTCGCGACGCCGTCGCTTTTGCAGATCATGTGTGTCGATCCCGAATTCGATGCGCGCCGTCTGCCGTATCTGCGATGCTTCTTTGTCGGTGGGGAGGTTGTGCAACGTGATCTCGTCCGTGAACTTGCCCGGCGGTTCCCGAAGGCGGATATCCGTCATGCCTATGGCCCCAGCGAGGTCACCTGCGTCACCCATATCCACACCCTGACGACCCAGGATATGGAGGCGCCCGATCTCTTGCCCCTTGGCCCCGTCTTGTCGCCCACGCATATGCGGATCGTCGACGAAGACGGTGGTGAGGTTGCTGCGGGCGAACCCGGCGAGGTGGAGCTTTCCGGTCCTCAGGTGGTCTGCGGTTACATCCCCCAGGATCACCCGGCCAATCGGGCCTTTATCCAGCGCGATGGGGTGCGAACCTACCGGACCGGCGATTTCGGCAAGGTCGACGCCAAAGGGCACCTGACCATCCTTGGCCGCATAGACCGGCAGGTGAAATGGAACGGCAACCGGATCGAGTTGGACGAAATCGAACGCGCCGCACAGGATGTGGAGGGTGTCTATAAGTGCGCCTGCCTTCCGGTGAAGGAAAACGGGCGGGTGGTGGATATCGTCCTCTTCGTTCAGCCGGTAGAGCAGACCGTTCTGGATCACGCGCGGGTTGCCCATGCGCTGCACGAGGCTCTGCCGCAGGCGATGGTGCCGCGCGATATCCGCCTCGTCGACCGTCTGCCTGTCACCGTGAACGGCAAGCTGGACAGCCGCGCGTTGCTGGCCGCACACCGGCCGGAGGTTGCGGAACATGCATAAGCATTGGTCGCATGACTCCGGACGCTCCGTGTCCTTTATCTGCGGACATCCTCGATCCGGTTCTGAGTGGTCCTCGATTGCGCGTGGCGCTGAAAACATTGGGAAAACGCGAAATTGGGACGTCCTAATTTGTGTTCTAGGTCGCGGGACCCGCATCAGCGCCCCTAATCTCGGCTCAGACCAAGGATGTCGGAACCCGGAAAGGGAATCGCTATGACGGACAATGCCGATCTTGAAGAGAAGCTGCGCTCGCTGGCAATTGAGCGCAAGGAAGAGCCGGCCGGCAAACCCCGTCGGCGCCGCTGGCCCGCCGTTGCCGCACTCCTGCTGATGACCGCAGCCGGAAGTGCCGTTGCCTTTCCGGGACTTCGCGGTTCGGTTGCGGACACGGTGACCAACCAGGTTGGCCAGTTCGCGGGCATGTGGTCGGAGGCTGATCCGGTCGTGAAGGCCTCGGCCAAGCCAGGTGAGGTTCGCACGGCTGATCGGGCGCCGACCCCGACGCCGAGGCCAGCGATACAGACGGCCCGGAGTGTTCCCAACATCGTTGGATCGGGGCACGTGATCGCGCCAAAGGAAGTCGTCGTCCAATCGGAGATACCGGGCCGCGTCGACCGGCTGGGCGTGGACATCGGAGATATCGTCCGGAAGGGCGACGTAGTGGCCTGGCTTGATGCGACAGAGGCGGAACTGGCCCTTGAGATCGCGCAATCCGATGTCGAGCTGGCCCGGTCCGAAGTGAACCTGGCGCGGGCCGAACTGGCCGCTGCCGAAGGGCCGATTGCGCGGCTTGAGACGCTTGTCGATCGCGGAACGGCAAGCTCGGCGCAATTGTCGGATGCCCGCCTGTCGGCGCAGCATCTGGCCCAGGCGATTGCGGTGGCGCAACGCAAGCTGGATACCGCGCAGCTTCGCGTCGCGCAGGCCCGGGCAACGCTTGATCGCCACGTTCTGCGCGCGCCCTTCGACGCCGTCGTGGTGGAGCGTCCCGCCGCGCCCGGCATGCTTTTGTCATCCGGTGAGGATGGCGGGGCCGATGCCGCCGGGTTGATGACGCTGATGGATGTGTCCGAGATGTTCATCGACGTCGATGTGGCCGAGCGCAACATAGCCGGTATTCGTGCAGACATGCCCGCCGAGGCGCAGCTCGATGCCTATCCCGACCGCAAACTTGATGCGCGCGTCGTCTCTATCAACCCGCGCGCCTCGCGTGAAAAAGGGACGGTTACCGTGCGCCTGAAACTCGAAACAGCAGATCTGACGGGCGTGCTGGCCAACATGGCCGCAAAGGTGACCTTCACCGCCGACCGTCAACTGGAACTGTCCGCCGTGGACATCTACAGGAGGCAATGAGCTCATGAGCACCGGAATCGATATCGAACTCAGAAACGTGAGCAAAAGCTACCCGCTTGGTAAGTCACGTATCGCGATCTTCGAGGATATGACACTCACCATCCCCGAGGGCGACTTCCTGGCCATCATGGGACCCTCCGGATCGGGCAAATCGACGATCCTGAACCTGATCGGCGGGATCGACACGGTCGATGCAGGGACCGTCAGCATCGGGGGCACGGTTCTTGAGAAGATGGGGGATGCCGCCCTGACCCGCTGGCGATCCGCCAATGTCGGATTTGTCTTCCAGTTCTACAACCTCATGCCGATGCTGACTGCGGCGGAGAATGTTGAACTGCCCCTTTTGCTGACGCCCCTGTCGCGCCGCGAACGCAAGGAGCGGGTGCAGATGATCTTGGATATCGTCGGTCTGGGCGAACGGCAAGGCCACCGCCCGTCGGAATTGTCCGGCGGACAGCAGCAGCGTGTTGGCATCGCCCGGGCCGTGGCGACGGACCCGAAAATCCTGCTCTGTGATGAACCGACAGGGGATCTGGACCGCAAATCCGCGAACGAGATCCTGGATATCCTGCAGATGCTGAACCGCAAGCTGGGCAAGACCATCGTCATGGTCACCCATGACGACAGTGCCACCCGCGTCGCCAAACGGACCCTGTTTCTGGACAAGGGCCAATTCGTCAGCAGGGAGATGTCACAATGCGCCTGAACGCCTCCATGCTGGTTCGGCAAAACCTGACGCGCAAGCTGACGCGCAGTGTGTTGTTGGTCGTCTGCATTGCCATCGCCTTCTTTGTCTTCGGTGTCCTGTCGAGCTTCCGCGCCGGCTTTGAAGGAAGTGAGGCGCAATCCGAACGCCTGGTGACCGCCTCGAAGATCGGCGGTAACGAGATGCTGCCGCTCAGTTACCTGACAGCGCTTCAGGGCGTCGAGAATGTCGAGGCCGTGACCCACGTCACCCGGTTGCGGGCCTTTGTCGCCGGCAATCCCCGCAACATCATCGGCGCCAACGCCGTCGATCCCGAAAGCTATGCCGCAGTCTACGCCGACACCTATACACTCGGCTCCGATCTTCTGGCCGCATTCGACGCCGACAGGACCGGAACACTGGTCGGCCGCAGTCTGGCAGAGCGTGAGGGCTGGCAGGTCGGTGACCGTGTTAATCTGACAAGCTTTGTTCATATGAACGGTGACGGAAACCGGAACTGGAGCTTCACTGTCGCGGGGATTTTCGACGGGGCCGAGCCCACGGTCGATACCAGCTTTCTGATCGTGCGGTACGATTATTTCAATGCCGCACTCGCCTTTGGTCAGGACCGGGTCAACATGTTCGGCATCAAGCCCGTTCAGGGCGCCGACGTCGACCGGATCACCGAAGCGATTGACGCAACCTACGCCAACTCGGCAGCTCAGACGCGCACCCAGACCGAAACCGCCTTCCTGTCCGCCTTCCTCGAACAGTTCGCCGATGTCGCGCTTATCGTCAGGCTGATCGTGTCGGTGGCCTTTGCGACCATTCTCATGATCGTTGCCAACACCATGATCTTTGCCATTCGGGAGCGGACGCTTGAAATTGGGGTGTTGAAGGTTCTTGGCTTCTCCGGCTCCAGCGTGATGCGGATCGTTCTGGCGGAAACCTTTGTGTTGTTCGCCGCCGGGCTGGCTCTTGGACTGGCGCTGACCGCAGCTGTCATCCCTGTTCTGGGCGACGCGCTCAAAAGCGTTGTACCGGACCTCTATCTGACACCCAGCGTCATTCTGACGGCTGCCGGATTTGCCGCGCTCTTTGCCCTGCTGACCGGTGCGCTTCCCGCCCTCAAAGCCCTGCGCCTGCCCATTGTGGCGGCTCTGACCCAGAGGTGACATCATGATCCGTTTTCTGCATCAATCCCTTGCTCTGTCCCTGACCAATCTGCGGTCCGTACACCGCAGGGCCTGGATCTCTCTCTCCATGGTGTGCTCCGTCGCCCTTGTCGTGGTGGTTCTGCTGGGCTTTCTTTCGATGGCCAACGGGTTCCGTCAGACGCTTGATGCGACCGGGGCCGACGATGTCGGAATGGTCGTCAGCCGCGCCGCGATCGGCGAAGCGATGAGCAGCCTGTCGACCCGTCAAACTCACCTGATCGAAGAAGCGCCCGGCATTGAAAGGACAGAAAGTGGCCAGCCCATTATGTCGGCCGAGCTTCTGGTGCCGGTCGATGCGGTCAGCGTTGACGACGGCCAGGCCGCGACCCTCTCTCTGCGTGGCGTTGGCCCGCAAGGGCTCGCGTTGCGGGCCAACGTGGACATCGCCTCTGGCCGCATGTTCGAGCCCGGCGCGGCGGAGATTATCGTCGGTCAACGGCTGGCCGGCAGATATCAGGACATGGATGTGGGCGACACGATCTCCTTTGGACGTTCGGAGTGGACGGTCGTCGGGCACTTCACCGCGGGTGGCAGTGTGTTCGAATCCGAAATGATGACCGATCGCGGCATGGTTCAGACCCTCTTTGACCGTCAGAACGTCGTCCAAAGCGTGCGTGTGAAGCTGACCGGCCCCGAACGTTTTGAAGAGTTCCGCGCCTATGTCGAGGATGAGCTGGATATGGGCCTGACCGCCCATACCGAAAAGGCATTCTTTGCTGCGCAAGCCAGCGATGTGAGCCGTATCATCCTGTTTCTCGGCTGGCCTCTGGCCATCGTGATGGCCATCGGTGCCGCGGCAGGGGCGATGACGACGATGTATAGCTCCGTCTCGGACCGTCGGGTCGAAATCGCGACGGTGCGTGCGATCGGATATTCCCGGGGCGCGGCCTTTATGGGCACCCTTGTCGAAGCGGTCGCGCTGACGGTTCTGGGATGCGCCGTAGGGGTGGCCATTGCCTGGCTCGGCCTCGATGGCTGGAGCGCATCGACCCGTGGCGGCGCCAATACGCAACTCGCCTTCGAACTGGCCCTGTCCTGGCCGATTGTCGTGAATGCCAGCATCATGGCGCTGTGCGTCGGGTTTCTGGGTGGGGGCCTCCCGGCCTTCCGTGCAACCCGTGTCCCCCTGCGGAGCGCCATGACCGGACGAAGCTGATAGCGGTCCCCCTCCCGTGACCGCCGTCACATCTGCCGCCGGGAGGTGCTCTCCCTCCTCCCGACCTCCCGGCGGCTTCCAACGCTACCAGATACCTGTCTCTGCGACCTGACCCTCTCAAGTCTCCCGAAAGGAACGCCCCATGAAACTCCTGACAACCGCGCCCCCCTCCGTTCGGTTCGCACCCAAGACTTATCTGGATGCAGTCACTGACCTGGCCCGTTGGAACGAAGCCGCGGGCGTCGAGGGGATGCTGATGTATACCGACAACAGCCTGATGGATCCCTGGTGCGTGGCGCAGGCCGTGATGGAAGGGACCGAGCGTTTCGTGCCTCTGGTCGCGGTTCAGCCGATCTATATGTCGCCCCTGGCCGCGGCGCGCAAAGTGTCGTCGCTGGCCTTTCTTTATGGACGCAAGATGGCGCTGAACATGGTTGCCGGCGGGTTCAAGAAGGACCTTGAGCAATTGGGCGACGCCACCGAACACGACGCGCGCTATGATCGTCTGGTTGAATATACCCAGATCCTTCAGGCCCTGCTGCGGGGCGGGCCTGTCACCTTTTCCGGGGCCTATTACCAGGTGTCCAACCTCAAGCTTTCGCCAGCCCTGCCGCCGGAATTGATGCCCGATATCTATCTTTCCGGCGCATCCGATGCCTGCCTTGCCGCCGCCGCCACGTTAGAGGCGACGCGGTTCAGCTATACCAAACCGCCCGCCGATCTTGAGCCCAAGGCCCCCCTTCCCGGCGCGGGACGGCTGGGCCTGCGGTTCGGCGTGATCGCCCGGCCTGACGCAGAAGAAGCCTGGGCCATCGCACGCGACCGCTTTCCGGCGGACCGGCGCGGGCAAATGGCGCACAAGATGGCGCGGGGGGTTACCGATTCCGTCTGGCATCACGAGATCTCTGAACTGGCGGACGACCTGCACGACGCGCGTGACGGGGCCTATTGGCTCTATCCGATCAAGAATTACAGGACCTTCTGTCCCTATCTTGTCGGCAGCTATGATGAGGTTGCGGACTATATCAGACGCTATGCCGCGCTGGGCTTTCGGTGCCTGATCCTCGACGTGCCGCAATCTCAGGACGATCTGGCCCATGCCATGACCGCATATCACCGCAGCAGCGTGCAGACACAGCCCGTCGTGCAACCCGCCTAACCTGACAGAGGATTGGGACATATGTTCAAACGCGAACTCTTTTCGGCCGGACATGAGGCGTTGCGAGAAGACGTCGGCGCCTTTCTGGAAGCCGAAATCGTTCCGCATCACGATGACTGGGCCGCGTCAGGTCACATCCCACGCGAAGTGTGGCGCAAGGCCGGTGCCGCTGGTCTGTTGTGCCGAACCGTGCCACGCGAATATGGCGGGGTGGGCGGCAGCTTTATCGACTCTGTCGTCATCATCGAGGAACTGGCCAAGCGCCGCATTTCGGGTTTGCTGAGTTTTCTGCAAAGCGACATCGTCGCGCCCTTCATCCTCAAGCTCGGGTCCGAAGATCAGAAGGCACATTGGCTACCTGGTTTCTGCTCGGGAGAGACCCTGGGCGCCATCGCCATGACCGAACCGCAGGGCGGCAGCGATATCAGCGGGCTTAAAACCCGCGCGCAGCGGCACGGAGAGGGGCTTTTGCTGGATGGGACAAAGACCCATATCTCCAACGGTTCCGCTGCGGATGTGATCATTGTGGCCGCCCGTGCCGATGACGGGGCGCCCGGCCAACAACCCGCGATCAGCCTGATCCTTGCCGAAGCCGCGCGACCGGGAATAAACCGCACGCGGATCGCCAAGTCGGGCATGCCTGCGCTCGATACCAGCGAGATCACGTTCGACAATTGCCTAGTTCCCTCCGGCAACCTTTTGGGGGCCGAGGGTATGGGGTTTGTCTATCTCATGACGTTTTTGGGGATCGAACGATTGGCCCTGGCCATCTACGCACAGGCCTCCGCGGAACGGATGTTGCGCGACCTCATCGCCGATTGTGACGCCCGCAAAGGGGTGGAGGGGACGGTTCTCGACTTTCAGAACACACGGTTTTCGCTGGCCGATCTCTACAGCGCCTGTGCCGTGAACCGCGCCTTTATCGACAATTGCATCAAGGTGGCCGAAGCCGGGCGTCCCGATCCGAAAGGGGCCTGCATCGCCAAATTGCGTGCGACCGATTGCTTGCGTCAGATCGCGGCGCTGGGCGTGCAATATCGTGGTGCGGCCGGGATCAGCGGCGAAAGCGGCTCTCGCGCCACTCAGGATATGGTTGACAGCGCGGTCCAGTCGGTCTGGGGCGGAACCAGCGAGATCATGCGCGATGTGATCGGGCGCGGGCTGGCCAGCGTCTTGTGAGCATGACGGCCGTCGATGTCCTGCACGTGGTCGCTTGTGCGGACCAGCCGGATCTGGCCCGCACCTGTCTGTCCGCGACCGAGCGGGCCCATGCGAAGCGTATCGCTAACACTGCCGCAAGGGCACTCTACATATCCGCACATGAGACCTTGCGCCGGGCACTGGCGGAGCGGCTCGATATAGCGCCGCGCCGTGTCCCCATCGTCGCAGGATGGAACGGTCGCCCGGAACTGGCAGAAGGGGCGCGACCCAGTTTCAACCTAAGCCATTCCGGAGGTCGCGCGATCATCGCGATATGCGACGAGGGCGATGTCGGTGTCGATATCGAGCGTCAGCGCCCCCGCCGTTCCGCGTCCCGCCTGGCGGAGCGGCTCTTCGCCGAGGAGGAGCGAACCGCGCTCGCCGCGTTGGAGCCTGCCTGTTTTTCCTTGGCCTTCACCGAACTCTGGACTTTGAAAGAGGCGTTCATCAAAGCAACCGGCGAAGGGTTGGCGCGTCCCCTTAACAGTTTCGCGATCGACTGGACGGTCCCAAGGCTGGTTCGGGGGCAGGGGGATGCCGACTGGGTGCTCGATACGCTTCCCGTTGGTCCCGGCTATCGGGCAGCGCTGGCTATTCGTGGCGCAAGCTCTTGTTCTGTAACACACAAAATCGCAAAGCCGCTACAATCATAAGTAATAGGCAGAAGGTTGCCAGAACTTCCTATAGTTGAGCAACGCAGTGCAGACCCAAAAGAATCCTGTATCAATAAGAAGTGAGAACAGTGTTTGGCGGCCGAATTGTAAATTGCGCGGAGATCGGCCGGCGACACGTCAAAACTTGTAATCGGAGGGTTTGGTGCTCCTATTTCCGCTCCCGTTTCTGACGGCGTTTTTTCTGATTTTCATTCTGCTCTATGTCGCACGCCATGTCGGTCGCGGATTGCCCTATCTGGCACTGATCACAATCAGCGCCTATGCCTTGCAATCGGTTTTGATGGGGGTGCATTGGGGTCTTGCGGATATCCCGCGCGCGATTATCGCCTCGCTGGCCATCGTGCTCCCCCCGTTGACCTGGCTCACCTTGAACACCCTCGCAGGCCGTATCTCGGCACGCGTGCGGGTTGTGTCTCTGGTGGGCACTGTCCTGTTGCTGATCTTGCTGAATGCCGCGTTCTATTTTCAGCTTTCAACTGTGATCGAATTGGCGGGCATCCTCGTCTACCTGCTCTTCGGGCTTCATCTTGTCTGGCTCGGCTGGCATCAGGAGCTTGACTGGATGGCCAACCGCCCCCTGCACGCGGTCCTTCCGACCCAGCGGGCGTTTTTTCTGACCGGCGCGCTGTTGTTGATTTCGGCCGGGGTCGACGCGATGGTGGCCGTGGATATCCGCCTGAATGACAGCCAGATTTCCTCCGCCCTGGTGGGGTATTCTAACCTCACGCTCCTCCTGATCCTTGTTCTGATGTTCTTTCGCGTCGGGAGCCCGCCGCGTTCGGTTGCCGTCCCGGAACCAGCTCTGCCCGGTGGGTCCAGCGAAGATGATGACGGTCCCACCGCCCAGGAAATCCTTGATCTTCTAGATGCGGAAATGGAGAAAAACCATCTCTACCGCAGCGAGAACCTGTCGCTCAATCAGATTGCCAGGCGGATCCGCTTGCCTGCTCGCCAGGTGTCGAGCGCCGTCAATTCGCTCAGGGCGATGAACGTGCCGCAATATGTCAACACATTCCGTATCAAGGACGCATGTCGCATCCTCGAGGAAACCGACATGCCTGTCACTGAAATCGTCTTTGCCGTGGGGTTCACCACCAAATCGAATTTCAACCGGGAGTTTCAGCGTGTCACGGGCGTCAACCCCAGCGAATGGCGCACGAGGTCACGGAAATTCGGCGCCTCCAAGGACGTGTCCGCGTCTGACACGCGAAAGCTTTCGCGGAGCAAGGTGACAAGTTGAGCCCTTAAAGCACACCTTCGGCAACCTCCGTCTTGATGGGAGTGATATGATCGCGCCCAGATCGTGATCTCTCCGTTTGAGGCGGGCAAACGGACCAGGTGTGGTTCTGCGCTTCGCCTATATATTTCGCTAGGAACGAGGAAACGGCTTATTTAGTCCCCCCACCGACGCCTCGGCTCTTGTCGAGGCGCGTTGATACGTCAGGCGCGCGTCTTTTCTGATGTTTGTATTTGCCCATGGGCTTTCCTGTTCACCTAATATGCAGATGAGCAACATGTTCTTATGGTCGACTGATCCTGCACGCCCCTCAAGATCCACCAAACGGGTTCAATCCTCTCTTCCCAACTCCGAAA
This sequence comes from Thalassococcus sp. S3, assembly GCF_004216475.1. Lineage (GTDB taxonomy): Bacteria > Pseudomonadota > Alphaproteobacteria > Rhodobacterales > Rhodobacteraceae. Next base: position 84,686 of record NZ_CP022303.1, read on the forward strand.
TTAGCGCCCCGTTCCGTGTCTATGGCAGGCAAAAGAACTCTGTTGGGCGATTGTCTGTCCTGGTCTTCCGCCCGGAGCTCATGTTTCATTTCGAAAGTCCCTCTACCTGCTGGCGCGCGGGATCTAGACATCGGTTGTTGTCTGTTACCGGACTACAAACTCGGCATGAAGGGCGCCTGCGGCCTTGATGCTTTTGAGAATGTCGATCATGTCGCGCGGGGAAACACCCAATGCGTTCAGGCCCGCGATCACTTCGGAGAGTGATGTACCATCGGGCACTTCGGCCAAGCCAATTCCGTCTTCTTCCTCGATTTCGGCGGCTGTTCTCGGGATCACGACCGTTTCCCCATCGGCAAACGGGTTTGGCTGGACAGCAAGAGGCTGTTCCTCAATGCGAAGCGTCAGGTTGCCCTGTGAGACCGCAACCCTCGAGATGCGCACGTCCTCGCCCAGCACAATCGTGCCGGAGCGCTGATCGACAACGACCCGCGCACGGCGCTCGGGCTCAACCCTGATGTTTTCAATTCGCCCGATCGCATGAGCGGTGGATGCCATCCGGGTGGCTTCGATACTGACTTCCACCGTTCCAGAATCCAGCATGACCGCGACGGCGCGTCTGAAATCCCGGTTGATGGCAGCCTCGATCCGGCTTGCCGTGGTGAAGTCCGGTTCGCGCAAGGCGAGGCGGACAGAGGATAGGGAGGCAAATTCGAAATCCACCTCTCGCTCGATCCGGGCCCCGGATGGGATGACCCCAGACGTTGGCACGCCCTGGACAACGCTTGCAGCCTCGCCCTCCGCTGATGCGCCACCCGCAATGATTGTACCTTGCGCCACGGCATAGATCTCCCCGTCGGCGGCATTGAGGGGGGTCATGATCAGGGTGCCGCCCAAAAGGCTCTTTGCGTCGCCGATCGCCGAGACGGTCACGTCGATCTGGCTCCCGGCTCTTGCAAAGGGCGGCAAGCTTCCGGTCACGAAAACCGCTGCGACGTTTTTCGGGCGAAACTGTTCCCCGGTCACGTTTACGCCGAGACGCTCCAGCGTGTTCGTCATGATCTCTTCGGTAAAGGGCGCGTTTCGCAGCCCGTCCCCGGTGCCGTTAAGCCCCACAACGAGGCCATAGCCAACAAGATCATTCCCGCGTACCCCGTCAAATTCCACGAGATCCTTCAGGCGGATCGGATTCGCAACCGCAACGATCGGCAAAAGCGTCAACAGGACGATTGTCAGAAAGGGTCTCATCTCAGAAAGCTCGTCAATGACAACTGAGACATGCGCACGGTCACCGCGTAAAGGCTTTCGAGGCGAAATTGCGCGTCTTCAAGACGGACAGCTGTTTCATAGGGATCCGCCTCCAAAAGGGCGCCTCTGGCGTAGTCAAGCGATGTCCGTTCAGCGGCATTTCTGGCTGAAACTTCGGCAAGCCTGGACTGCCCGGCGCCAAGTTCAGTGCGTATTACCGTCAAATCGTCTTCCGAATTCTTCAAGGACGACCCCCTTTCCGTCAGAAATCCGCGGAGCTCTGCTGCATCCAGATCGGTCTCACCGCCCGCGGCCAGCGCAGCGAGAGCCGTCGCCTGGATCGCGTCCCGGAAAGCCTCATCATCAGCGCGCCATGTGAAAGACACGTGCGTATCTTCGCCGATCTCCACCGGCGCAAGGGGCACGTCGGACCCCGAATAGGCCAGCGCCCGAAAACCTCCGGGGTCGTCAAACCAATCCTGAGCTGCCTGCGAGATGTCAGCGGCACTCGTCAAGCCCGCGATTTCGGCCTTGAGCGCGCTCAATATCGTTTCGCTGTCGGCCATGGGCGCGCGGTCTGTCTGCGTCCCGGCAAAGAGATACCGACCGCTTGCCGAACTGTTCAAGGCGTATGTCATTGTATCGAGGGCAGTCCGTGCATCTTCCGCAATAGCGTCGAAACCCGGTCCCGTGGAGCCGCCCCCTAGAGAGAGCAAAGTGTTGCCAAGACCTCCGCTCGCGTCCTGCAACCGACCCATGACCACCTCGGCTGTTGCAAAGACGGCGTCTGTTTCCCCTGCGCTCAGCCGGTAACCGTCAAGCATGGTCATCCGGTGTTCGATGTCTGATAGCCTTGTATAATCGCCACCCAGACGCTCCAGAACATCTTGAGTGCGCCCGGAGGCCAGTTCATCCGTCAGTCGTTCGATCGTGTGTCGAATTCTGCTTGTTTGGTTCATTGTGGCGAAGCTGCTCGCAAGATCGCCGATCGAATAGGCACACATCGCTTAAATCCTCAGTAGGGTATTCATCATTTCATCGACGGTCTCGATCACACGCGCATTCGCGGCATAGGCCTGTTCGATCAAAAGCAGACGTTGCATCTCTGTGTCGGTGTCGACCCCGTCCGCCAGCTCGATCTCCCGCATCTGGCTGTATGTGCTGGATGCGTAACTGACGGCTTCGTCGCGTTCTGAACGGCCGCGTGCAACCTTGCTCAATAGGTCCGATCCATGGTCCGCTGCTGACTTTTGGCCGGTGGGTGTCGGGCGGGTCGAGGTCAGTGCGTCCTTCAATGTGCGCAACATGGTTGCGTCCCCCACGCTGCCCGGTGCCGTGGCGCCTAAGCCGTCTCTGATCCGCCAACTCTCCCCGCCCGCATTCGGATCCGCCAAGGCGTTCAACGACAACCGTCCGGCCAGACCCACCTCGTTGGCGGGGTCGAAGGCGTCGCCTGCATCGGTGAACAGGCCTGCATCCGTAGGACCCAGCGTCGGATCGACGCCAGGAGACTGGAACCGCTCGATCAGATCGCGGGCAAACGCGTCAAGATCGGCCTGTGCGGCCACGCCGGCTTCGTCGCGAATTTCGAATTGCGCCAGGAGCGTGCCGCCTCTCAGCGGACTGCTCGCACTATCTGTGCCCAGCTCGATCCCATTGATCGAAAGACCGGATAAGCGGCCCGTTTCAACCCGCATATCCGCGGTAACCGTATTGGACGGGGTGAATTCAATCGTGGCCGGGCTCCCATCGAGGAGGATCGCGCCGCCTGTCGAATAAAGGGCAACTTGCCCGAAATCCCGCTGGACCCGACGGACGGGCACGATTTCGTTGACGTCGTCGATCAGGGCCTGCCGCTGATCCTGAAGTGCAGTCGTGTCCTTCCCGGATGCCTCGATCGCTGTGATGCGTGTGTTGAGCTTCTGAATGGTTTCAAGTTTTTTGTTGAGCGTCTCGACCTGCGTACCAATGGCACGGTCTGCCGCAGACCGTTGGCTTTCAATCTCCCGCGATGCCGCGTTGAGTTGCGATGCAAGATCGCGCCCTGACGACGCCACAGCATCCAAACGGGAGGTCGCGTCCGGCCGGCTTGCCGCAGAGACGAGGCGCGCTTCAAAATCGGCAAGACGCCCGGTCAGGGATGTCGCCTCTCCCGGTTGACCGAGAACCGCTTCGTAAGAGCTGAAGAAACCGGAAAGTGTCTCTGCCTGACGTAGTCCGGCCTCTGCTTCGCGCCGGTTTGACAACACTGCAAGGTCGACATGCCTCAGCGTACCCAGGATGCGGACGCCCCCGTTGGTCGTATCTGAACCCAGAGCCAGGTCGCGTCGGGCATATCCGTCGGTTAGCGCGTTCGCGATATTGGAGGAGACGAGGGAAGAGGACCGACCGGCCGCCGTTAATCCGCTGAATGCAGAATTCAAAGCTGATGTAAGTGACATGAGCGATCCTTTCCTTCGAGCGTCTCAGCGCCCTATCACCGTTTGATATTCGTGGTTTCCTGCAGCATCTCGTCCACGGTCTGGATGACCTTGGCATTTGACGAATAGGACCGTTGCGTCTGGATCATGTTGGTCAGTTCGCTTGCAACATCCGTCGCGCTTTCCTCACGGGCGTAGGATACGATATCACCCGTCGGTCCCTCGCTTGCATTCCAGAGGAAATAGGATCCGCTATCGGGAGACGGCATATATGTCTGCTGATCCAGCGCGATCATGCCATTGGGATTGGGTAAATCGACCAGCGGAACCTGATAGATCGTTCGTGTTATCCCGGTATCGAAAAAGGCATGGACATACCCGTTCTCGTCAACCTCCACGCTTGTCATATTGCCGACAGGCAGCCCGTCTTTCGAAATTGAAACGGGGGCGAAGCGATCTGAGAGTTGCGTGATGCCATCCTGCTGGCCGATCATGCCGATATCGATCTCCATCGGCCCGCCGGCAACATTCACGACCATTGTCCCGGTGGCCGCGTCATAGCCGCCCCCCGATACCGTGCTCACGCTAGCAAGCGTACCGCCTGCGGCGCGCGTGTCATCGAATGTGAGTGTGTATTCCCCGATCACGGCATTGTCGGATGCGGAATCGCGCAGGATCATCGTCCATTCGTTCGAGGATCCAGTTGCCGCGACCGTGGGAACGAACTCAATCTGGATGTTTTCAGAGGTTCCAAGGTTGCCGTAATATTCGACCGAGAGCTGCTCCGTCTTTCCCTCTGCGCCCGACGCTGTTTCCGTTGCCGGCAGGTTCACGCCCAGGCGCATCTGGGTCGTGGGTTCGCCGGAAAACCCGTTGACGTTGATCTGGATCGGCTCAAGCCCGTCAGCGGTATCGCGGGGGTATGTAGGGATCGTGCCATCCGGGTTAGCGGGCCATCCCAAGAGAACAAGGCCGGATTCGGTCGTCAGTCGCCCTTCGGAATCGGTTCGGAAGGATCCGGTCGTCGTCAACAACATCTCTGTGCTGTTGCTGTTTGAGTTCACGGCGGAAGTGGTCGTGACCGGCAGCATGCCGCGGCCCCGCACAGCAAGATCGGTTGCATTCGAGGTAGAGACCAGCGACCCCCGCTCGTCTACCAGGCGCTGAGTGGAAGAGCGAACCCCGCCGGCGGCATAGTTGCCGCCGGATGTACCGGTGACCATGGAATGAAAATCGGTCTGCACCCGCTTGTAACCATAGGTGGAGGAATTGGCGATGTTGTCTGAAATGGACGCCAGACGGGAAGCATTCGCCGTAAGCCCGGCAACACCCGCGTTGAGCGAGGAGGAGATGGTCATGGATACGCCTTTCTGCTGCATCAAATTCTGCTGATGCAACAGCTAGCAGGCGGGCTCTTAACACCACGCTAACAGCTAAAATGCGCGCTACTTCTACCCCTTGCTCCGCAAGAGCGTGACTTCAATCCGGTTGTTTCTTACCGCCATGGTGTTCTGCACCACAGGTGTGCGATCCGCATGTCCGGTAACTCGCCTGATGCGCTCCGGGTCCAACTGTGTCCGGCCGAAGAGTTGACGCATCCGTTCCGCGCGGGCGGATGAGAGCTCCCAAACCGGGTTTTCCGCCAGAACAATCGGTTGCGCGCTGACATGTCCCCCAATTGCGATGGGATTCGTGACCAGATCGGTGACCCGACCGAGCATTTGCGCAAGGTCGCGAAGCAATTGGGTTGGTCGATCCGTTCCCTCTTCGAACAGGGGCGCATCCTCCAAAGAGAAAAGCTCGATCACCAAACCTTCGTCGGTCACTCGCGTGATGACATGGCGCAAGGCGTTTTGGGTCACCATGCTTTCGCCGCCTTTTCCGAAGAGAGCGTCCTCGATCAGTTCCAGCTCTTCGTCCTGTGAGCCGGTCTCGGCCCCTTGCGAATCAAGCCCGGAGGAGCCGCGTGCGCTGTGCGCTTCGGTCGGTCTGTGCAGGCTGGCCCCCGTGCCATTTTGCGGCAGCGTTTGTTCAGAGAACACGTTGTCTCCGCCAAAGGCGCCATCCCCTCCGCCCGAGATCCGATTGATCGGAATCGTCGGCGAAAAGTAATCCGCAATACCCTTGCGTTGTTGTTCCGTCGTCGCGTTCAGCAGCCACATCAACATAAAGAAAGCCATCATCGCGGTCACAAAGTCCGCGTATGCGACCTTCCAGGCACCACCATGGTGCCCGTCGCCGCCAACGACTTTCTTTCGTTTGATGATGACTGGCGCGGCATTCGAAGACGCACCCATTTCCACCACCTTTTCTCACCCACCTCATTGGTAGCAGGCGGGCTGTTAAGGCGGCGTTAATGGCTAAAATGCTTGCGATATTAGAGATTGGCCGATGTGGAAGTGCTCCATTCAGAAATAACTTCGCACAAGCGATCCTGCGATGAGGTTCCATCCATCTGCCATCACGAAGAAGGCAAGTTTGAACGGCAAGGACACGATGGCAGGGGGCACCATCATCATACCCATGGACATCAAGACGGCGGCCACAACCAGATCGATGATCAGGAACGGCAGAAAGATGAGAAAGCCAATCTGAAAGGCGCGAGAGATTTCGGACAGAAGAAAACTGGGAACAAGAACAGAAAGGGGGGCGTCGGGGGTCAGCGCGATGTCCACGCTTTCTGATCTCAGTTCGGCCATCGACAGGAAAGTTTCCGGGTCGACGCGACCAGACATGAAATCGCGAAAGGGCGCCAATATCTCGGGTGTTGCGGTCTCGACATCGATGGCACCGTCGACAAGGGGCGAGATGCCGTTTTCCCAGGCGGCGGTGAAAACCGGCTCCATCACGAAATAGGTCAGGAAGAGCGCAAGGCTGACAATCAGCATATTCGGCGGTGATTGCTGAAGCCCGATCGCCTGACGCAGGATCGCAAGCACCGTCACGATGAACGGAAAACAGGTGACCATGATCGCCAGTCCCGGCGCCAGGCTGAGAACCGTGATCAGAAGGATCAGCTGGATGGAGCGGGCCGCCAGCGAACCGTCTTCGCCGAGAGAGATGGAGATATCCTGGGCCTGGGCGGGATAGGCAAAGCCGAATGCGAGCAGCACAAGAGTGGCGGCTGCCATCCACACCCGTGTCATCTCAGAGACCGTTCTGCAGATCGGCGATTTCGGTTAATCGCACGGCAAGCTGGCCCTGTTTTTCCCCGTCCAGCTCCTCCAATTCGCCACGGGCAATCAGACGGTCGCCGACAAAGAGCTCCACTGGGTCCTCGACCCGCTTGTCCAGGGTCAAAACCGCGTTTTCACCCAGTTGAACCAGTTCGCGTACAAGCGGACGGGCCTTACCGACCGACACCACAACTTCTATCGGCACGGATGTAAACGGATTGCCGGCCTCCGCAGCCTGCCTGGGTTGGTCTTCGGGGTCAGCCATGCTTCTGTTCCTTTTGAATTTGATGCGCAAAGCCAGAAATCGCGGCTTGGATCGTGTCGGTTACCGTCTTGAGATTGATGTCCCGCTCTTCCCGGCCGAGCCGCAAAAACACCTGCCCCTCCGGCAGGCTTTCATCCGTCGCAATCCGCAGGTCGGATGTCTTCGGGAGCATCGGTTCGAGCGCCTGCAGATGGTTGGGCGCGCAAACGAGCTCGAGAGGCGCGTCCCCATGCTCCGCTGCCAGCTTTTCCAATTCCTCGACAACGATCGGCCCAAGGCTTTGCTGCAGCGTTTCAGGCATAATCTGCTCCACGATCGCCTCGAGAAGCGGGGTCACGGCGGCCAGCATCTGTACATGTGCCTCGCGGTGCGTGAAGGTGAGATCCGCCAACGTTTGTGCAAGTGTTGCGCTGACCTTCGTCTGATCCTGCGCCTGGGCCTTGATCGCGTCCTCCCATCCGGCGCTGTAGCCCTGCTCGAACGCGGCCAGCCTTTCGGTTTCCAGCTGAAGCTCGTCCGACGTGTCCGTTTCGCCGACGGCCAGCGCCGTGCTGCTGAAATCTTCCAGGAGATGGGTGATCGGCATCACGCTGTTTCCTCTTCGTCCTCAAGCCAGCTGCGTAAGATCTCAACCGTTTCTTCCTGCCGTTCGCCAATGAGGTTGCGCAGTCGCGCCACCGGATCCCCGGTCGCCTCCCCCGCTTGGGTCGATGCGGGCAGGGAGGTGAAATCATCTGTGCCCGCCTCCGCAATCTCTCCGGTCAGCGCGTCGGAGCGACCGGTCGTTTCATTGGGATCAGACGGCGCCACGGGTGGAAGGGCGGCTGGGGCTGCCACTGGCAGATCCGGCGGGCGGCTCAGGATGGGGCGAATCACAAAGAGGGCAAGTGCCAGGGTGACGACGGCCAGAACAGCCATTTGGATCAAGGACATCGCATCCAGATGCACATTCCCCAAGAGCGATGTGTTCGCCTCCGTTCCAAGTGGTGCGACCGACGGAAGCTCCATGCTCTTGATTGTGATGATGTCCCCTCGCGCATCATCGAAGCCCACAGCCGATGCAACAAGCTCTCGAAGTGCTTCAAGCTCTCCCGCCGGGCGTTCGACAAAACCGGCAGTGCCGTCTGCCCCGTTCGTTTCAAGCCCGTTGACGAGCACTGCGACCGTCAGCCGCCGGATCGCACCTGGTGCGCGAACGATTTCGCGTTCGGTTTCCGATACTTCGTAGTTGACCCGCTCCCGGCTTTCGCTTGTCTCCGCAGAGCTGGCGCCGTCCGCTGCGGCATCGCCATCAGGAAGGTTCGACGCAACCGTCACGTCCCCTCCGCGATCAGAGGAGGTGTTGCTGCGCTCTTCGGTATCGGTGCTGATCGCGACACGGCTTTCCGGATCGAAGCGCCGCTCACGGATCGATTCGCGTTCCGTTACCGTATCAACGCTGACCTCCACGACGGCGTTTCCCTGGCCGACCCGAGCCTCGATCAAGCGCTGGACACGGTCCCTAAGAACCTGGGCCCGGTCCTTGGCCATCGGTCCCGGGTTGGCTTCTTCGGCGACGCCCAGAAGTGCGCCGTTGGCATCGATGATGGCAACATCCTCCACTGCGAGGCCTGCCACGGCAGACGCCACGAGGTGACGCAACGCCTCTGCCTGTGCCGCGTTCAGAGGTCCGCCGGTCGGGGTCACGGAAACCGAAGCGGTGGGCTGCGCGCTGCGGGAGAACGGATTTGCGCCGCTGTTCGCAATATGGACGCGCGCCTGTGAGATGTGACGGCTGGCCACAATAGTGCGGGCAAGCTCCCCCTCTTTGGCGCGCCAATAGGCTGCGTCAAACATCTGCGAGGTCGTGCCAAAGCCGTTCAACGTGTCCAGAAGTTCGTATCCACGCCCTCCGTTTGCCGGCAATCCCTCGCTGGCCAGGGTCATGCGCAGCTCGTCTCTCTGGGACGAATCCACAAAGATAGACCCTCCACGCACGTCAAAGACAGCAGCACGCTGTTCCAACGCCCGCACGACATCGCCTGCCGCCCCGCTTTCCAGACCGGCATAGAGCAGGGTCATCGATGGCGCGGAAGCCATTCGAGACAGCGCCAATACTCCGGCGAATACGGCAATCGTCGACAGCGCAATGATGATACGCCGGCGATTGTCTAAAGCGGCCCAGACCGTTCTAATCTGCTGCACGTCAACCTCCAATCGAACCGCGCCTTCTGCACGGCCTTGGAGGCATCTTTGAACGATCTGCCTTAACAATCGGTTAGTGCCTGTCGGTCTATGGTGCTTTTGCGCATGTAGAAGGGTGCAAGCATGACAGACGCCACAGCCGAAGATGCCGAAGAGCCGGTCAAGAAGTCCAAATTACCCTTGATATTAGGGGTCGCCCTCGCGATCGCGGGGGGCGGCGGCGGCTATTTTGCGGTGTCTTCCGGGCTGATACTCAAAGGCGAATCGCAAAAGGGCACCGCGAATGAGGCAACCGTCGATCCATTACCCGAGATTGCGTATGTGCCCGTCGATCCCTTGATCATTTCTTTGACTGAACGCGGGCAGATGCAGCATCTGAGGTTTCGTGCCCAGCTTGAGGTCGTGGCCAAATATGCCGCAGATGTCGAGACGGTGCTGCCAAGGGTGACCGATGTCCTCAACAGCTATCTGCGTGCGGTCAGGATCGAGGATTTGCAGGACCCTCTCGCCCTGACCCGGCTGCGCGCGCAGATGCTGCGCCGCATCCAGATCGTGACCGGGGAAGGCCGTGTTCGTGACTTGCTCGTCATGGAATTCGTTTTGAGCTGAGGAGGACGTGGTGGAACTCATAGCCGATATTCTTTTGGGTGCTGGCGCGATTGGCGCCGGTCTCTATTGCTTCATTCTTGCGCGCCGGTTGAGCCGCTTCAACGATCTGGAAAAAGGGGTCGGGGGTGCGGTCGCCGTGCTTTCGGCGCAGGTGGATGATCTCAACAAGACCCTGATCGCAGCACAGACAGCGGCGGGAACGTCAAGCGACGCGCTGGCCGATTTGACCGCCCGAGCGGAGGCGGTGTCACAACGGATGGAGCTGATGATGGCGTCGATGCACGATATGCCCGACGACGCTCCGCAGGTAAACGGTCAGGCAGCGGGTCCGCCCAACGATCCACCTGCCGCCAAACCCGGCGAACCGATGTTCGTTCGACACATCCGTTCACAGGCAGGAGGCTGAGATGGCGCGCGCTAGAAGATGGCGTTCCGGCCGGGGTGCGGTCGCTGTGATCGTCGGTTTGCTTCTGGGCTCGGCTGTGATCCGCGTTGGCAGCGGATCGGGCGTTGCGATCGCAAGGGAGTTTGCCCCCCCTCCTCATGTCGAAGAAACGCAGGTGCCTGAACGGAAGGCCGATATATCGCCGCTCCTTGAAGCGCTACAAGCGCGGGAAGCAGCCTTGGACGCGCGCGAGCGGCAGATCCAGGACCGCATGAAAGCTCTCTCGATGGCGGAGGATGCGGTGGATCAGAAGCTGGCCGCTCTTGTCGATGCAGAAGAGCGCCTCCGCGAAACGCTCGCCTTGGCGGATGGCGCCGCAGAGAATGATCTCGCGCGTCTGACAACGGTCTACGAGAACATGAAGCCGAAGGATGCAGTCGCTCTTTTCGAAGAAATGGCCCCCGAATTCGCAGCCGGCTTCCTGGGGCGCATGCGCCCGGACGCCGCTGCCGGCATCATGGCAGGTCTGTCCGCCGAAACGGCCTATGCGATCAGCGTTTATCTGGCCAGCCGCAATGCAGATGTCCCGAAAGAGTGAGTTTTCACACCGCTCGTCAGTTTTTCTTAACCGGGGCCTGCCAAAATGGTGGCGAGCCATCAGACGTGGAGCATTGAGATGATTGGTATCGTAGGGATCGTCGTGATCTTCGTCATGGTGTTCGGTGGCTATCTGGCGGCCGGTGGGAAGATGGGCATCATCATGAAGTCTCTCCCGTTCGAGATTACCATGATCGGCGGGGCGGCAGTCGGAGCTTTTCTGATCAGCAACGATTTTGCCGCTGTCAAACACACCGTCAAGGACATCGGCAAGGTGTTCAAGGGACCAAAATGGAAGCCCGAGGATTACCGCGACCTTCTTTGCCTCCTTTTCGAATTGATCCGGATCGCCCGGCAGAACCCCGTCGCCGTTGAAGAGCATGTCGAAAACCCATCAGAGTCTTCGGTTTTCGGGAAGTACCCCAAGATCCAGGCGGACAAGGAAGCCGTCGAGTTGATCTGCGATACGATGCGATCGGCATCCATGAACTATGACGACCCGCATCAGGTCGAAGAGGTGCTGGAAAAGCGCATGGAAACTAACATGCATCATGCAATGCATTCCAGCCATGCGCTCCAGACCGTGGCCGACGGGCTTCCCGCCCTTGGGATCGTTGCTGCCGTCCTCGGCGTGATCAAAACAATGGCGTCCATTGACCAGCCGCCCGAAATTCTTGGCAAGCTTATCGGCGGGGCCCTTGTGGGAACTTTCCTAGGCGTTTTTCTCGCCTATGGCCTGGTCGGTCCATTTGCCGCCAAGGTAAAAACCGTGACCGAGGAGGATGGGCATTTTTACCAGCTTATCCGCGAAGTGCTCGTCGCCAATCTGCACAATCACGCGACCAACATTTGCATTGAGGTTGGTAGACAGAATACCCCCGCGCAATTCCGCCCTTCCTTCACCGAACTCGAAGAAGCGTTGAAAGGTCTCAAGCAGGACGCGGCTTAATGCGACATTACTTGCTTTCGTTTCTCTTCGTCTTCACGGCATTCAGCGCCTATGCGCAGACAGTGACAATACGTTCGGGGGATCACCCCACGTTCACGCGTCTCGTGTTCACCGTGCCGACCAATGCGCGCTGGACGCTGGAGACCGATCGCTCGACGGTCTCTCTTTCCCTTGCCGGTGGCCCTTTCTCTTTCGACATCAGCGGGGTTTTCTCAAGGATTGATCGCAACCGGGTTCGTGACGTCCGCCCGCGTGCGGGACGAAACAATGTCCTTATTGACTTGGCATGCGACTGCGACGTTCAGGCTTTCAAGGCGTCGGACACGCTTTTGGTCGTCGATGTCTCTGACCAGGCGGAGACCGCAGAGACTTCAAAGACACGCGCCTCCTTTTTGGACTTCAGCAACTCGGTAACGCCCTATCGGTTTTCCGCCGTTGCCAACGATCAACTCATCAAAAGACCCGTGCTCCCCTCTGACGAGGACAAAGCTAACGAAGATATCGACGGGTCTTGGGATGCCAATCGCCTGCTGGACGATGCCGCCGCGCGTACGCGCAACGTCAACGCGTCCGAAAGGCGCCTTCTTGAACAAATCGGTCGCGCGGCGACCCAGGGTCTTCTTGAAACGCGGGCGCCCAATCTCGATCAGATCAAGGCGTCATCTGATCGGAGAAATCCTCCCGTAGACTCAGCTGAAATACCTCAGGATCCGGCGCCAAGGTCCTCTCCGAGGACAACCCGAAACGGCCAGGTGAGCATCAAGGCGACATCCAGTATCGATCAGGAATTGGCCGCCGTTCTGGGCGAGGCTTTCACGTCGGGCGATGGTCAGGCGTGTTTGCCTGACACGGCACTGGACCTCGCCTCATGGGGCGATGGGCGCCCCTTTCATCAGCAGATAGGAGATCTGCGTCTCGCGCTTTACGGTGAATTTGACGCGATTTCGCCGTCATCCGTTCTGTCGCTTGCCAAGACATATCTCCATTTCGGATTTGGCACCGAAGCGATCCATTCGCTTTCGCTGTCTCCGTCGCGTGGGGAGGAGTTCGATACCCTGTTCGCCATGGCCAAGATCCTGGACGGTCTTCCAAGCCCGCGACCGTCTCCCTTCGCGGGTCAGATGGACTGTCAGGGCGATGCGGCAATGTGGTCGGTCCTGGCCGCGGGTCGTATCGAAAAGGGCGCGCCGATCAAACTGGAGGCTTTGCAACGCACGATATCTGATCTTCCACCTCATCTGCGCGGCCAACTTGGACCGCGATTGGCATCTTACCTGAATGATGCAGCCTATCATGAAACGGCCAAAACCATATTGAGGTTCGTTGAGCGAGGATCGAAACGGGCGAGTGATGAGAGCATTCTTGTGCAGTCCGAGATTTCCGAAAAAGCCGGCGAGACGGACAAGGCGAACGCCATGCTTGAAGAGGTGGTAGAGAGTGGATCGGACCTCGCGCCTTTGGCCCTTCTCAAACGCGTCCGATACGCTGAACAGCGTGGTCTCGGGCTCGACCCCGAAACGCCCTTGCTGATCGAATCCTATATCTCCGAGCTCGACGGAACAGACGTGTCGATCTCCCTCAAGGATGCGTTGGTGAGAGCCTATGCGATCCTCGGGGACTTCCCGGCTGCATTCAAAGCGTTGTCGCTGTTTCGGTCAGATCATCCCAACGAAGATACCCAGGACCTTGTCGGTGATTTTGCCGATGCTCTGACTGAAACGGCCAATGATGTCACATTCCTGGATATCGTGTTCGATGGCTTGAAGAACGACGTGGCAACATTGTCGGACGCGTCCAGAACGAAGTTGGCTGACAGGTTGGTCGCGTTGGGCTTTGCCCAACGGGCCATGGACGTACTGGCAAAATCAGAACGACCTTTGCCTGACCAACGGATCACGATGGCCCGTGCTGCTTTGTCGCTGGGACGGCCCCGGCAGGCAGAGCTTCATCTTCTCGGGCTCGAAACCGAAGAGGCTCATTCGCTGCGCGCTGAAGCTCTTGAACAGGCCGGGGACTTTGAAGAAATTCTTGCATTGGAGGGGATTGCGCCAGAAAGCGACGTCTTGCGGCGGGCGGCCTGGCATCTCGGTCGTGATGGGGGCATTGCCGCGGAAGAAGGCAGTCCCTACCAAACCCCAGCTCTTCCGCAACCGAGCAATCCAATTGACGTCGAACGCGAACGGTCACTTTCGCACTCCAGTACATTGCTGGCCAGTAGTGCCGATCTGCGTCTGCAATTGAATGATCTGTTGAAGACGCACTCGGTTCTACAGGATCGCTGAGGCGAACACGCAGCTGATTACGAAATGTAAATGTTCACGATTTAGTCTGTCACTGGACCTCGGATCGATAAGTTTGGTTGGCAGAATGCCTAAGAAACAGCCCATGAAACATGCGTGCCTTGCCCGAGCGAGACGCACTTGCGCGGCGCAAATACACAGGCTCAGCGCAATCCTTGCGATTGTGGTGGGGTCTGCATCGGCAAATGTCGGGCTGGCAAGAACGGATACCGAAAACATCTGTGACCACGCCGCCATTCGGGCCGCTCGGGATCAAGACGTTCCTGTCGATGTGATGAGGACGATCACCCGGGTCGAAACCGGACGATCCCGTAACGAGGCAGTGGTGCCCTGGCCTTGGACGGTCAATATGGAGGGTGAAGGGCGCTGGTTTGCGACCGAAGACGAAGCGCGTGCCTATGTCTTTCGGCACTTCAAAAACGGCGCGCGCAGCTTTGATGTCGGCTGCTTCCAGATCAACTACAAGTGGCATCATCAGGCATTTCGCTCGATCGACGAGATGTTCGATCCGGAGATCAACGCGACCTATGCCGCAGAATTCCTGAGATCGCTCTTTGTCGAATTCGGCGACTGGTCAAAGGCCGCCGGTGCATACCATTCCCGCACGCCTGTTTACGCACGCAAATACGCAAAGAAATTTGATCAGGTCCGTGCGCGTCTTGATCCGGCACCCCCTCAAGGCACGCGGGTTCGCGGGGCATCCCTTGCAGACCCCTTTGCGCCCTCAAATACCTCTGCCGGTCCGCCCGGTTCTCTGGTTCGACTGGCGCCGAAACGCAATGCCGGTCAGCTGTCTCTCTTTCACACTTCCAGGCGCGGGAACTAGGACATGAAAACCCTTTCCGCTCAGGCTTTTTTCAGCCCCACCGTTCTGCTTGCTCTGGCCTTGATGGCTGTCATCGTGATGATGGTTCTTCCGATGCCGGCTTGGATCCTCGACATTGGGCTGGCGGCATCCTTCGCTCTTGCCATCCTGATTTTTACCGTCACGCTTTTTATCGAGAAGCCGTTGGATTTCTCTGCGTTTCCGACCGTGCTGCTGGCATCTTTGATGTTGCGTCTTTCTCTCAACGTCTCCTCGACCAAACTCATCATCGGAGAAGGGCATACCGGCACCGATGCGGCCGGCAATGTCATCGAGGGGTTCGCGCAATTCGTCATGGGCGGCAGTGTCTTTCTCGGCCTGGTGACGTTTGGCGTGCTCCTGATCGTGAATTTCATGGTGATCACGAAGGGTGCTGCGCGGATGGCTGAGGTCGGCGCCCGTTTTGCGTTGGACGGTATGCCGGGCAAGCAACTTGCCATCGACAGTGATATGTCAGCGGGCGCGATCGACCATGTGCAGGCCAAGGCGCGTCGGGAAACGGAACAGCAAGAGACGACCTTTTTTGGATCGCTCGACGGCGCATCGAAGTTCGTGAAGGGCGACGCGATCGCCGGCCTTCTCATCACTCTGATGAACCTCGTGATGGGTCTGATCATGGGCATTGTCGTGCACGACATGCCAATCGGCTCTGCATTTGAAACCTACGCGATATTGACCGTTGGTGACGGTCTCGTTTCTCAGATCCCCGCCGTGATCATTTCCATCGCGTCGGCGCTTCTGCTCGCCCGGGGCGGTGCGCAAGGCGCGACCGATCTTGCCTTGCTTTCGCAGCTTGGCAAGCACCCTGCCGCACTGGCGACGGTGGCTCTCCTGATGGGTCTGTTCGCGCTTATCCCGGGCCTGCCCTTCGTGCCGTTTCTATGCGGTGGGCTCGTACTTGGGCTGGCCGCATATCTGGTCTTCCGTCGTGAAAGAGAAGCGGCCGACCGCGCCGACCGCGAAGAGGTTCAGCCCGATGCGCCCGTTTCGAAACCGATCGGGGACGTGCTTGACCTCGATGACATCCATGTGGAGTTCTCGTCCGATCTGGTAAACATGGTGCTTGATCCGGGAACGGGCCTCGATGCCCGGATTGCGAATATGCGCACCCATGTTGCAACCGTCTTTGGTCTGATCCTGCCTGAAATCCGCCTGACCGACCAGCCGAGCCTGCCAATCGGCACATATCTCATTCGCATTCAGGGCGTCGAACAGGTGCGGGGTGTTTTGCACCCTGATCTCGTGCTGGCCCTCCTTTCGGATCAGGCCGAAGATGCGCCCAACGGAACAGATGTCGTCGAGCCCGTTTATGGTGCTCCGGCCCGTTGGATCAATCCCAAGGATCAGGAGGATGCGGCGGTGGCCGGTCTGACCATCGTTACACCGACAGAGATCCTCGCGACCCATCTTCTTGAGGTGATCAAACGTAATTTCAGTCGCCTTCTGACGTTGAAGACGCTGCGCAGGATCCTGACCGAGATGGTGAATGTCAGCGATGCCCGCCGCGCCGATGCAAACAGGAAATTCCTGGATGAGCTTATCCCCGACAAGGTTCCGATCGATGTTCTGCATGCGGTGCTCCGCCTGCTGCTGGAGGAACAGGTCTCCATCCGCAATCTGGCGCTCATCATCGAGGCCACCGCCGAAGCGCGCATGCTGACCACCCAACCCGACGCGATCTGCGAATTGGTGCGCCAGAAGCTGGGCTTCCAGCTGGTGGCCGATATGCGGCGTGAGGACGGGACCATACCGCTCGTCCAGCTTGCCTCGGAATGGGAGGAGATGTTTGCGAGCTATCAGATCGAAACCGAGCGTGGCGGCGTCGACATTGCCCTACCGCCCGAGGAGTTCAACAGACTGGCCGCTGCATTGTCCGACAGGCTCTTTGAAATGTCTGAGCGTGGTCTCTTTCCGGCTGTCGTTACCTCTACGCGGCGCCGGCGTTTTCTCAGGACGGTCATGAAAACGAAGGGCATGAACAATCCCGTTCTTTCGTTCGAAGAAATCGGACTTGAAGCCAAGCCAGCACTGGTTGGAGTGATTGCCGCATGATTTCGGTGCCCGTCGCTTTTCTCGATACGCTGGAGAATGGCTTGTGGCTCTTTGCTGCGATCTTCCTGCGGGTGTCCGCGCTGATCTCCGTCATGCCCGCCTTCGGCGAGCGATCGGTCCCGGTGCGGATCAAGCTGGTCCTGTCGATAATGTTCGCGCTGGTGATCTTTCCAGCCGTGCCCGGTTTTGAACCACCGACCTCTCTCACGACACTCTCCCGATTTGCGCTGACCGAAACCGTGATCGGTCTGGCCTTTGGCATGGGCTTGAGGCTCTTTATTCTCGCCTTGCAAACGGCCGGCGCGATTGCCGCACAATCGACATCGCTTTCGCAGATCCTGGGTGGAGCTGCCGTCGATCCGTTGCCGGCAATGGGATACATCCTTGTCCTCGCCGGTCTCGCGCTCGCTGTGATGGCAGGCCTTCACGTGCGGGCGGCTGAACTCCTGCTTTTGACCTACGAACTCTTTCCCGCCGGGCGGTTTCCGGATGGGCAGATTCTATCGTCTTGGGGATTGGCCCAGACCGCGCGCGCATTCTCGCTGGCGTTCACGCTGGCAGCCCCGTTTGTGATCGCCTCTCTTGTCTATAATCTCGCCCTCGGCGCGATCAATCGGGCGATGCCGCAGCTGATGGTCGCCTTTGTCGGTGCGCCGGTTATCACATTTGGCGGATTGGCGCTGTTGTTGATCACCGCACCGGTTCTTCTGCAGGTCTGGCTTGATGCATTGATAGGCTTCAGTCGCAATCCGATGGCCGCGCCCGGATGAGCCAACAGGACGAAGAGGCCGAAAAGTCCCATGAGGCGACCCCGCAAAAGCTTGAGAAAGCTCGAAAAAAAGGGGAGATCGCCAAATCGACAGACCTGCTTGTCGCTGCAAGCTATGCCGGGCTGATCCTGGCCATGCTCGCGTCGGGGGCCTATGCCGTGAGCGAAGCCGGTACCCTGATGATGGTGCTGCTCGACCAATCCGCGGCCCTGTCCGCCCTGGTTTTTGGAGAGCCCGCCTCAGCGCCGATGGGCGGTATCCTCCTTGGTCTGGCTTTGCCGCTTTCGCCGATCTTCGGCATTCCGTTTTTTGCGGTGATCCTTGCGATATTCGCGCAAAGGGCCTTTGTCTTCGCGCCCACCAAACTGGCGCCCAAGCTGTCGCGCATATCCCTCATCGGGAATGCGAAGAACAAGTTCGGGCGGTCCGGGCTCTTTGAATTCGCGAAGAGTTTTATCAAGCTCTTGATCTATTCGATCTGCCTGACCTTCTTCCTGCGCGCGCGCTCCGACGAGATTGTTAGCACGCTTCATTCAAGCCCTGAAATCGTCGCCAGCTACATGATGCGGCTCTGCGTCGAATTTCTTGCCATCGTTTTGCTGGTGGCCCTCGTCATCGGCGGCATAGATGCGGTCTGGCAGTTTCAGGAGCATCTGCGCAAGAACAGGATGTCCCGCAAGGAGCTGCTGGACGAGACGAAGGAGGCCGAAGGCGACCCCCATCTCAAGGGCGAACGCCGGCAGCGGGGACAGGCCATTGCCCGGTCGCAGATGATGGCAGAGGTGCCGGACGCTGACGTCGTTATCGTCAACCCGACCCATTATGCGGTCGCGTTGAAATGGAGCCGGCAAGCCGGCGAGGCCCCGGTCTGCGTGGCCAAGGGCGTGGATGAGATCGCGGCGAAGATCCGCGAGATCGCGACAGAGGCCGCGGTGCCGATCCATCACGACCCGCCGACCGCCCGGGCGCTTTACGCGACCATGGAGATCGGACAGGAGATTGACGAGGTTCACTATCCCGCAGTCGCCGCAGCAATCCGGTTCGCCGAGCAGATGCGCCAGCGGGCAAAGGGACGTGTGACATGAAGCAAACGGATCTGGCCGCCCTGGCCGATATCACAGAGCTTGCCTTTCAACGCGAGCAGGCAAAGTTGCAGCCGATCCTGGCAGAAGAGGGTCGCATCCGTCGTGCGCTTGCCCATCTCGACGAACAGGTTCGCCGTGTCAGAACAGATCCCGAGAGTGTCGCGCTCATGCGGCCCTGCGGTGCGGATGTGGCCTGGCAATCCTGGGAAGGGCGAACGCGCCGCGCGCTCAATATGCAGTTGGCCCACGTCATGGCAGAGAAAACAGAGCTGCTCCATCGCGTTCGGTCGGCCTTTGGCAAAACCTGCGTCGTGGATCATCTGCGCAGCGCCATGATCACTGAAAATGCGCGAAGAAAGGCGCGGGAGTTTGAACACAGGGTGTCGTCGCCAGGCTGACCAGCCGCACGGAGCGCGCGGCGAAGGCCGTAGGCGAGGTAGCTGGCACTGCGCTTTTTCAGTCGGCCCGAAAGATGGAGCAGATCTGTGTCTCGCATCCGGACTGCCGGTGAGAAGCTTTAACGAACGGTATTCCAAAATCAGCGGAAGCGCGCCCCCCCAAGGCGCCGCTGCCTGTTTTTAGGTAGAACCCCGAGACCCGAATGGCAGGTCCGGAGCCGATCCGCTCAAACGTCCTGCCGTGCGATATCGACGATCAGAACATCGCTCACCGCATCTCTCAAAATCGGTTTGGCGGTTTCGTAAAGCGCGTTGCGCAATGCGTTCATATTGCCCGCGCTGGTAAAGGCGCCACTGAACCCTCCGACATTCGCGTGATCGAACAGCACTTGCAAAAAGGCGTCTCTCAGCTTGGGCTCCTGGGAGAAGACATCTTCGCTCGTGCCCGCATCGACCTCGAGGCTGAGGGACAGAACAACCATTGCCGAAACCCGATCACCCCGTACGACAGGCACGACAAACTGGTTGTTCAGCTTCACGTACTCTTTGCTCAGATCCTTTTCCGGCTTTTCGGCGGGCGCCTTTTTCGCATTGTCAGCTGACGGCGCCGCCTCTTCGGAGGCGGGCGGATCGACAAGAAACATCCCAGCACCGATGCCGCCGCCCGTACCGACAATAAGAAGGAGGATCGGGATCAAAAAGCGCATCGGACCCTCCTTAGAATGGCAGAACGGCGTCGAGCACCTGTTGGCCGATCCGCGGTTGCTGCACATCGGTGATCTGGCCGCGCCCGCCATAGGAGACGCGCGCCGACGCGATCTTGTCGTAGGTAATCTCGTTCTGGCGCGACACATCCTCCGGCCGGACGAAGCCTGAGACAAGCAATTCGCGCAACTCGAAATTCACCCGCAATTCCTGAGAGCCCATGATCGACAAGACACCGTTTGGCAGAACATCCACCACGGTTGCAGCGACACGTAGCTCAAGTTTCTCCTTACGCTTGACCGAGCCGCTGCCGCCGCTTGAGCTGGAGGAATCCAGCGAGACCGCGTCGGCCAGGCTTGCGCCCTCCGGCAGCTTTTCGTCCGCGCGTTGAGGCAGACCCAGAAGCTGTGGAACGCGCAGGCTCTCTGATCCGTTGCGCGCGCGGGCCGTGTCGTTCGAGATCTCGGCCTTTTCGTCGATCTCGATGACGACGGTCATGATATCGCCGCGCTTCATCGCTCTCCGGTCACCGAAAAGGGATTGCCTGTTGCCGCTCCAAAGCGAGGCCTCATCTGCTGGCGCTTCGGCGTCCAGCGTCACCGGCAGGCCTGGAGAGAGCATCGCGACATGCTCCCGCGTTTCGGTTGCGGGAGAGAAAGTCGGCGCCCGGCCCAGGTGGTCGAGACGCGCGCAAGCGCCCAGCAAGGCCGTGGCTGATGCTGCAAGAAGAAGCGTTCTGAGTGCCATGGCGAAATGTCCTTATTCTACGTGAACCGACCCGTCCGCGCGGATCAGGCCAAACAAGATATTGCGGGAGGAGAGGTTCATGACGCGGATCATGTCCCCGTCAGCACCCCGTCCAAGCGCCCGCCCCGCGGTTGAAATCCGAAGGCCAGCGCGTGCGTAGATCAGCGGAACCATCTGGTTGCGCTCCACGATGGCTGGCGGCCCGATATCGCCCGGTCGCATCGGTCGTCCGGGATAAAGCGCGATGCGCGCTTCCTGTCCGATCACCTCGGACGGATCCGAAAGGGCTCCGGCAATCGACACCTGCTTGATCACAAGGTCTTCCGGGCCGATGACGCTGCCGGCACGGATCGTACGGGCCGGGACGAGGATATCGGCCTGAACCGCTTGCGCTGCGATCAGCAGAAATGCCAAAGCCCACCGCATCAGCGGACCTGCGTGGTCGCGCCCATCATCTGATCGGCGGCAGAGATCACTTTGGCGTTCATTTCATAGCCGCGCTGCGCCTCGATCAATTCCGTGATCTCACGCACCGCATCGACAGAGCTGTCTTCGAGATATCCCTGTCGCAGCGTGCCAAGCCCATCCTCGCCCGGGGTTGACACCAGGGCAGGCCCTGACGCCTCTGTTTCGGCAAAGAGGTTCGACCCCAACGCTTCCAGCCCCTTTGGATTGGTAAAGCCGGCAAGGGTGATTTGACCAAGAAGCTGCCCTTCGGCGTTGTCCTGGAAATAGGCGTAAACCTCACCGGCGGCATTGATCGAGATACTGCGCGCATCGGCAGGAATGACGATCTCCGGTGCGACCGGAAAGCCATCGGATGTGACGATCTGCCCTTCGGCAGAGCGTTTCAGACTGCCGTCACGCGTATAACCGGACTGGCCCGATGGCAGCGTGATTTCGAGATATCCCTCGCCTTCGATGGCCACGTCGAGATCCGCGCCGGTGGCCGACAGGGAGCCCTGCGCAAGGTGCACCGTGACCGCCGCCGGACGCACGCCAAGACCCAGCTGAACGCCGGTGGGCAGCACCGTCCCGTCGGCGGCGTTGATCGTGCCGGCCCGCGCGATCTGCTGATAATGCAGATCGGCGAATTCGGCGCGCCGGGCGTTATATCCCGTCGTGCTCATATTCGCGAGGTTGTTGGAGATCGTTTCGACCCGCATCTGCTGGGCACTCATGCCGGTGGCGGCAATCTTAAGGGCACGCATGGCGATATCCCTCCCTTATTTCGTAAGTGATTTGACCGCCGCGCGGATACGCTCGTCCTCGGCGGTAAGAAAGCTTTGCCCCAGCTCGTAAGCGCGCTGGACTTCGATCATGCGTGCGATCTGGGTAACCGGATCGACGTTTGAGGCTTCGAGAAACCCCTGAAGGACCCTCGCATCCGGTGCGGCCTCCACCCCGTCGATACTTTCGAACATCACGCCATCCTCCCGGCGCAGGCCGGTCACGTCGATGGGTTTGTAAAGCCCTACCTGGCCCAGCGGTTGTCCCCCGGCGCTGACGGTGCCGTCCGGCGCGATCTTCAGACCCGGCGTGTTCGGTGGAATAAAGACCGGTGTGCCGCCGGGATCGAGAACGCGAAACCCGTCCGGCGTGACCAGATCGCCCTCGGCGTTGGGCGAAAACGCTCCGGCTCGGGTCAGCCGCTCTCCGCTGGGCGTTTCGATCAGAAAAAAGCCATCGCCCTCGATCGCAAGATCGAAGGTCCCTCCGGTCTGGTCCAACGCGCCTTGCGCCATAGAGGTTTTTCGACCGTTCGCGTGGCCCATGGAGACAGACGGCGCATTCTCGGACTGCCGAACGAATTCAGAAAAGATCAGCCCTTCTTGCCGGTATCCCGTCGTGGCCGAATTGGCGATGTTGTTCGCCACGACCTGCATTTCTCGCATCAGGCCCGATTGACGGGCGAGTGTTACATATCCGGTGGAGCCCAATTTAACCTCCGACGATAAGGGGAACGATCTGGCCCTGAAAAAAGGAGACCAGCGTCTGTGTCATGAAACCCATGGAAATCCAGAAAACGATCACGATGGCGCCCAGTTTGGGCACGAAGGTCAGCGTCATCTCTTGGATCGACGTCAACGCCTGGAAAAGACCGACAATCAACCCGGCGATCAGGGCCACCGAAAGGATCGGGATCGAGATCACCACAGCGACCCAAAGCCCCTGGCGCAGCGTGTCGAAAAAGATGGCCTCCGAGAGCATCTTAGACCGGCATTCTCAGGATTTCCTGATAGGCCTCGACAACCTTGTTGCGCACGGTCACCGCGGTTTCCACCGCCAGTTCCGTCTGGGCCAGAGCCTGAACCAGAGCATGTGGATCAGCGTCGCCGACCATCGCCGCCTGGGCCGTGGCCTCGGTGTCGCGCAGCGTCGCGGCAAAGTCCTGCGCCATGGTCTGAAACCGTGCGCCCGCGCTTTCCGCGCCGGTCTGCGGTTCGGTTGCGGGCCGCGACTCGGCATATTTGCCGGCCGCTTGAATCGCGCGAATATCCATTCTGGATCTCCTTTATTTTCGTAGTAATTCCGTCAGGCTCGACGACATTTGCCGGGCCTGCTCGAACATCTTGAGGTTTGCTTCGTAACTGCGCTGTGCTTCACGCGCGTCGGCCAGTTCGATCATCAGATCGACATTCGTACCCTCATAATGGCCACTCTCGTCGGCCAGCGGATGTGCCGGGTCAAAGATGCGCTCCAGCTCTGTGCGGTCGAGGTTCACGCGCCCGGTTTTCACTTCGCTGATCTGGCTGGTCGGATCGGTCAGACTTTCGAACGGCACCGTCTTGCGGCGATAACCGGGCGTGTCCGCATTCGAGATGTTCTCGGACACGTGACGCAGCCGGGCCGCTTGTGCGCGCAATGCGCTGGAAGAGACCGAAAGGGATTTGGAAAACTCGCTCATCACACGTCCTCACTGATGCCGGATGCTTGTGCGCAGGATCCCAAGCGCCGATTTATAGATCGACACGGCGCGATCATGCTGTCGCTTGACTTCAACCGCGTTCAGCATCTGCTCCTCGATCGAGACGCTGTTCTCGTTCGGATCGCTGCCTGCTTTTTCCGATACGATGATCTGAGCGCTGACATCGCGGGTGCCCAGAAGATGCGTCTTGCGCGTGGCGTGCTGCCCGGCGAAGACCTCACGCTTTTCATAGAGTTGTGAAAACGGAACGATGTCTTTCGCGCGGTAACCGGGTGTGTCGGCATGCGCGATGTTCTGGGCCACAACGGCCTGACGGGCGCCGGCATGGGTTGCCATGGCATGGGCCATCTTGAAAACGTTCAGATTTTTGAACACCGGGGCTTCTCCCTCGATCTATTTCAATCAAGCCTTAACCCCGATTCCTTTAGAAACCGTTGTCAGGGGCAAAAGGAGAACATCGATCATGACACTTGAAATCCAGGGATGTGCCGATCTGATCCGCAATTGCGACCGCGTGCGCCCCGTTGGGCGCGTTGTCGCGGTTGAGGGGGCGGCGGTTCAACTTGGTGGTCTTCTGGATCATGCGTGCATCGGGGACAGGATCGCCTTGCGGCTGTCGGATGCGACGCTGCTTGACGGCGAAGTTGTTCAGATCACGCGGGATGCGGTTGTGATGCTGCCGCAGCATGCCCCTCATGGCGTGGCTTTGGGGGATGCCGCCACCCTGATCCCGGGCGGGGCAGAAGTCACGCCGGGCGACGCCTGGATCGGGCGCATTATTGATCCTTACGGCAATCCTCTCGATGGGGCGCCGCTCATGCCCGGGGCGGCGCCGCGGCGGCTGATGGCGAATCCCCCGCCCGCGGCAGAGCGTCTGGCGCTGGGCGCGCGTATGCAGACCGGGCTTGCGGTGACCAACACGCTTTTGCCGATCACGGCGGGTCAGCGGATCGGGCTCTTTGCGGGGTCCGGCGTGGGCAAATCCCGCCTGCTGGCCCGGCTGGCGCAGAATATGGAAGCCGATGTCGTCGTCATCGCGATGATCGGAGAGCGTGGGCGCGAGGTACGCCACTTCGTCGACAAGACACTGGGGGCCGAGGGATTGGCGCGTTCCGTGATCGTTGCCGCGACCTCCGATCAGTCCCCTTTGGTGCGCCGTCGATGTGCCTGGACCGCCATGGCCACCGCAGAACATTTTCGGGACCAGGGCCTCAACGTGCTTTTCCTGGCCGATTCGGTGACCCGCTTCGCCGAGGCACACCGCGAGATTGCCAGTGTCGCGGGAGAGCCGCCCGCGCTGCGTGGATACCCGCCCTCGACCTCTCACATGATCATGTCACTCTGCGAACGGGCGGGGCCTGGCACCATTAATCAGGGGTTCATCACCGCGATCTTCAGCGTTCTGGTGGCGGGATCCGACATGGATGAACCGATCGCCGATATCCTGCGCGGCGTTCTGGACGGACATATCGTCTTGGACCGCGAAATTGCGGAGCGTGGCCGCTATCCGGCGATCAATGTCCTCCGCTCCGTCTCGCGGAGCTTGCCCGAAGCCGCGACAGAGCCCGAAAACGCGATGCTGACGGAAACCCGGCGCCTGTTGGGCGCCTATGAACAGTCGCAGGTCATGATCAAGGCCGGTCTCTATGTCGAGGGGTCAGATCCCCTGGTCGATCGCGCCATTCGTGTGTGGTCCGATCTTGACGAGTTCCTGTCACGCTCGCACGAGACTGAGGTTGGAATCAGCTTCGACAAACTTGGTCTGATCCTCCGGCGCAGTCGGCAGGGGACGCATGGTCCGACCTAATAGCTTCAGGTCCGGATCAGACCACCGCATTCTGTAGCAGGGTCGAGGCAACCGATGCGCCCGAAGAGGCCGAGTTGAATGCGTTCAGCTGTGACCGGGCCAGGTATGTATTCAGCAGCTTTTCCTGAATGTCCGGTTGCAGAAAATCCGCCAGCGTCTCCGCTCCGAACTCACGTCCGGCCTTGTCCTGAAAGATCTCAAGCTGCTTGTCGATGTCCAATTGCCCGAACGCTTCGGGAAGACCCATCGCGGTCTCGAACATCTTGCGCAAAGGCGCGAGGCTCATCATGGAATACCACTGCGCCCGATCGCTTTTCCCGCTCTCCGCCAGGATCGTCAGTTCCCGCTCGGCAAACAGGCCGATCCGCATGGTTTCATCCTGCTCGCCCACGGCGATTTCGAACGATTGTGCGCGGAATTGTTCGAGTATTTGATCGGCAAAACCGGTCGTCAAAGTCTGTGGAACCTGACCGGGCCCGAAGCCCAATGCCTCGCTGAACCTTTTGTAGCGTTCATCGGCAAGGCGGTTTGCAAGTGCGTCATCGCTCGCCGTTCCGTCCTCGAGGATTTTTTGCACGAAGAATCGGTTGTTTATGTCGTCCTGAAGCCCAAAGGCGCCCAGCGCGACACCAAGAAGACGGCGGTCAGAGACGAGATCCTCAGCCGTTCTTACCTCTCCGATCTTCTCCTCGAAGTATTCCGCATCTCTCTTGATCTGGGCGCCCTGATTGAATGCCTCGAATTGCTGGTCGTAGGTGCGCTGCAGGAACCGCCAACCGGCGATGCCCTGGGTCGGGATGACGGGCTGAAAACTCATCTCGGCTGAACGGCAAGCAGCCGGTCCTCTCTTTGCAACAGGGTGCGAAGGGCCTTGAGACACTGATAGTAGCGTTCGTTCAAAAGGGCCTGTGTCGCCGCGGCCAGGGCCGTGCGGCTGTCCTGATCGGTGAAAACCTGGCTCAGTTCCTCGATATGCCGCAGCAAGGGCAGCCGCGCTTCGTCCGGGGCTGTGTCCCCCGACAGAACGAGTTGCGCTGCATAGCAGATGCGTCGCACCGGCGTGTTGGCCTCTTCGGGATGAATGGCGTCACGCAGCCTCAGGATATGGGCATCTGGCGTCATGATGGACAATCGGCTGCGCTTGTCCCCGTTTTCTATGACAGCACCGTTGATCAGAACGCGTTCTTTCGGGCTCAGTTTCAGGACAAGTCCGCTCATCTCAGTGTTTCCTTGCCTTAAGGCCGCGCAGGATCGCCGCGTTGACTTCAAGCAGCGGTACGACGTTGTCCTCCCGTGCCAGAACCTTGCTGGTGTGCTGGAACGTGAACTCCGCCAGATAGAAAAGCCGTGCTTTCAGCTCCGCTGGCAGGCCGTTTTCGGGGTCCGACAAATCCCGGGCAAAGAGCGTCCAAAGCCTTTTATTGTCGTGCAGAGCCTGGGCGAGGTCAGAAAAACCGGCTGTTCCTCTTTGGGCAGCGGCTTTGATCCGATGCGTCACTTGCGCGACGACTTCGTATTCCAGGCTGCGCGGCGTTCGCGTCGGAACAGCCGCCGCGGAATAGGCGCGGCGCGCTTTCATCGTGGCATTCACGTGTAAACCTCGGCTGGTTTGAAAAAGGGGGTCATACGGGCCGGGGCATGTTCACGCCCCGGCCCAATGTGTTACCGGAAGAGCGACAGGATGGTCTGCGGCGCCTGGTTCGCGATGGAGAGGGCTTGAACACCCAACTGCTGTTGCGTCTGCAGGGCCTGGAGCTTGGCGGAGGTCGCCTCCATGTCCGCGTCCACCAACGATCCGATTCCCGACTTCATTGCATCCGTCAGCTTGCCAACGAATTCGTTCTGATCGCGGATCCGGGCCGCCGAAGCACCAAGGCTGGACGCGCCATCGATCGCGGTTTGAAGGAACACCTCGACCTCCGCGAGCGCGGTTGCTGCCGTCGCGGTGTCGGTGATCGCGGTCAGGTCCGCAACGAGGTCGATATTGGCTTCAAAATCGACGGAGTTCACGGTGATCGAAGCCGGCGTAGGCGCGGCGGTGCCAACGCGGTCGATCGAGGACAGAACGCCCAGCGACGTGGCCCCGTTGCCGTCCACGTCAGTGGCCAGGAGGTTCGCGCCGTTGAACTGCGCCGCGCTGATGATCGACGCCACCTGTGCGGACCGTTCCGAGATGTCGGCCTGGATCTTGGTGAAGTCGACGTTTTCGCTGTTGGCGGAAATCGCGAGCTCCTTGATCTCTTTCAGGACCTCGACGACCCGCTCTGCACCGGCGGATGCAACGGCAACCGTGGATTCGCCCAGCGACAGCGCGTCGGATACGGCTTCAAAACCGGCGACGTCCGATTCCATCACCTTGGAGATACCCCAAATGGCCGAGCCATCCTTGGCCGTTGCGATATCCTTACCCGTCGAAATGGCGTTCTGGGTCTTATCCAGATCGGAATTGATGGATTTCAGGGTCTGCAGCGCAACCATTGCGCCGTTATTTGTCAGAATGCTGGACATATGTATGTTCCTTTAGTCATTGGGCCATTTCGCCCAGTTTCATCCCCGCCCCCGGAGGACGGACCAAACGTCTTTCTGACTTGTGCGATTGCCAGCCCTCTGGCGCCGCGCCACCCGATGTCGGATGCAGGAACACCATGCGCCGTGAAGTGCTAACGGAGTGCTAAACGGTGCCCGGCATCTGCTTAGGATTTGACATAAATCCGCCGTCAGGCCCGTTTTTCGACCTTTGGTGCATCGGGTGTCACGATGCTTTGCTTGTTGCCGTACTGGTCGTAGGTCTCAAGGGATCGGCGTGCCTTTCGGATATGGGCCATGCGCCCTGCGACCGCGCGTATCCCCTCCAGCGCGCTGTTCAAGAGCGCCTGATTTCGGGTCAGCTTGCCATGAACCGGCCCCATACGGTCGGCAGGTGCGTCGTTCAGACGATTGAGTGTCTCGACAAGCCCCTCCTTCTGTTCGGCAAGCCGGGCCACCCGGTCCAACTCCCCTGCCAGCAGGGCCGCGCGTTCCTCTTCAAGCAGATCGTCCAGCGCGTCGATCAGCATCTGCGGGTGGTCATCAGTCATCGGCTCTCTCTTTCAGGGCTTCAAAAAGGGATTCGGCCAGCCCGATCCCCCCGGTTTCCGCCATTTTCTGCGCTTGTGCCTCCACCAGAAAGGAGCTGAACTGATCCTCTCCAGCGGCTCCGCCAAAACTGTCCGGGCTCTGCCCCAGCCCTGCGGATTTCAGCATTTCCGCCAGGAATGCCGCCTCCAGATCCACGGCTGCCTTGCGCAGCGCGGCGTCGCGAGGGGTCGTTGACGTGCTGACAGATGTAACTGCGTCCATCTATTCGCTCCAATTCGAATGATTTTCCTGACTATGGGGGCAAAGCGGTAAAGAAGCGGTAACCAGAGATGCGCATAGTCGGTGCACTGCGGAAGAATCCCGGGAGACGACATGCACATTCACCTCACGCTGACAGAAGCCGCGCGCATCGCGCTGGCTGAAGGACCTGTATCGACGGGCAGGGACGGCCCGTCTTTCGCAGAGGTGCTATCGGCGTCCGCCCCGGACCCGGAGCCCGACAAATCCCCCACCGGGGAGGTGGATCAGACGCCCACCAGCGAGGAGCCGACATCGGAGGACCAGATCGATCGGGGCGCTGCAAGCCCCGTGGCTGATCAGGAGGTGAAACCGTCCCAAACCGCAGCATGGGTGCCAACCCAGGGCGATAGGGCGTTGGCGCAACCGGCTGACGCAGTCCCGCCCGAGAACAAGCGTCGGACGGTCAAGCCCGCATCGGCAGAGGGAACCTCTTCGCAGTTCACCCGTTTGACAGCACCAATGGAGCATGCCGGCGGCAGGACTGCATCGGGCGAGATGTCTCCGGCGGATCCGTCAGGTCTGCCCGTGGGTGAAAGGCGTATATCCGCAGACCGCTCGATCCCTGATCCCCATCCGACCGACCGATCCAACCGACTTGGGGAGCCAGGAAAAAACAGCAGTCCAGACGCGCCGTCGCCTCAACCTCGCGGTGAGGCGCTGATTTCGGACGGCACGACCGCGCAGCGGATCGCTGCTGCACCGTCACAAGCAGTGCCGCCCCCTGTTGTCACGTCGAATCCGACCAGCCACAGGCCTTCGGTCACATCTTTGCCAGCGGAAGCTCCAACATCTGACGACGCGCTTCGTCCGATGACCATGCTCCAGCGTGCTGGGCCCGCTGGCGATGGCGTGATGGTGCCGCGGTCCTCTCAGCATGAACCACCGCCTGTGACGCCTCGCCCCGATATCGCAGAGGGCACGCGGACCCATTCAGAGCAGCCCGGCAAACCGGTTCCGCCCCCGTCACGAGATGTTTTACATCATCGGCCCCATCAGGCGCCTGCCGCCCTGTCAGAGCAATCGCCGGGGACGGCCCGCATCGGCCCGCTTACCTCGCCATCTGCCACGCGCAGCGACGTTGTGACACCCGATGGTCCTCCAACGAAGGCCGCTCTCTCCCATCGCGAAACGGCTCACAATCCCATTCCGGAAAAGGGAGCGCCCGCCTTGCCCCAAACGCCTTCGGCATCTGCACCGAAAGAAGCGACGCAGTCCAAACCGACCGGGGCGGCGATCGCTCTCAATCGGGAGGGTCAGACGCATGCTGTGCACGGTCAAGTTTCGGCAAGTCCGGCTGACGGTTCCTATCGGCCGCCTCAGGATGCGCCTTCCGCCCCGGTGGTGCGCGCCGCGCCGTCGTATCCCGTGACGCCCCCGATCCCGACGGAAAGCGGACCCCGCTTTGATGCGCGAAACCCTTTGCCCGCTCCGGACGTGCGCGATATGGTGCCTCAACCGCATAAAGCTCTGGTCACCGGCATGCCGGTGGCCTCGACCGAGGGTGTTGCGGTCTCGCCTCTTCCTCAGCGTCACGAGGGCGCGACGCGGTTTGAAACGATCCGGGCTCCGGGAAAGGTTGTCACCGATCAGACGATCTCCGCGTCGTCCTCCACATCCACGCCGCTGCCTGCCGCTGCTCCGACCGCCGTCCGGCCCTCCGCCGAGCCGTCGCATCGGAACGGGACCATCCCTGCCAAGGCGGATCCGAACACGACGCCCGCCAGCCCCGCCCCCGCGCCGCTGTCTGACAGCGCTCCCCGTATTGTGCCACAACAGCAAATCGCGCAGCTTTCGGCGCTGATCCCCGGTGCGTTGCCCAAAAAGGAAGATGTGCCTCCTCCCATCCGTTCGGACGTGATCTGGCCCGACGCCAAACCCGCGATGCGGAGCGGTCCCGTGCGGCCTGATCCCAGCACCGCACGACCGCTGACACCGACCGTCGGCTCGCCTCCCAATCCGGCCGGCGATGCGGTGCGTCCCATCTTTGGCGATGCCGTTATGATCGACCACGCGCCCGACATGTCGGTGGCGCCTGCCTTCTCTGCCGACGCTCCGGTCCTGTCTCAACCAGCGGTCGCGGCACGGCCAATCTTGCAACAGATCATGGAAAACCTGCCGCGCTTGCCCGACAAACCGGTGGAGATCTCCCTCAATCCCGACGAGCTGGGCCGCGTCCGGATTGCTGTGACGTCCCAGGATAGTGGCATCGTCGTTTCGATCCATGCCGAACGCCCTGAAACGATTGATCTCCTTCGTCGGAACATCGACATGCTCGCCCAGGAATACCGTGACCTGGGTTATACCGACATCGCCTTTGATTTTGCCCAGCAGGGTGGACAGGGGCAGGCCGGCTCCGATGGGACAGCCTCTTCAGACGGCCCTTTCCTGCATGCGGACGAGGGTGATCATCCCCAGCCCGAGCCAGCCATGCTGTCGTCAGACGGCCTCGACATTCGGATATAGGAACACGACATGGAACTTAATCCCGCACTCTCCAACGGGCTGTCCTCGGCACCCGCCTCTACCTCTGGGTCCGCGACGTCGCTGGCATCCGATTTCGATACGTTCCTGCAGATGCTCACGGCGCAGGCCCGCTATCAGGATCCGCTGGAGCCGATCGACTCGTCCGAATATTCCGCACAACTCGCCCAGTTCTCCATGGTGGAGCAGCAAG
The DNA here is from genome assembly GCF_004216475.1 of Thalassococcus sp. S3. GTDB lineage: Bacteria > Pseudomonadota > Alphaproteobacteria > Rhodobacterales > Rhodobacteraceae. The sequence continues at coordinate 116,226 of NZ_CP022303.1, forward strand.
TGCGCACCAATGATCTGTTAGGGGAGCTGGGCGCGTCCCTTGGATCCTCCAACATTGCCTCCCTGGCCGGATGGGTCGGGATGGAAGCACGCGCTGTGGCGCCCATGCGGTTTGAAGGCAAGCCGATCACGATTTCGCCGAACCCGGCCTCCATCTCCGACAACGTCGATCTCGTCGTGCTCGATGCAGAGGGGGAGGAAGTGGCGCGCAAGCAAATCCCCGTATCCAGTGATCCCGTCACATGGGACGGTACGGACAATGACGGCGATACGCTTCCCTTCGGCACCTATTCCTTCAAGGTGGAAAGCTTCGCCAAGGATGAACTTCTCATCTCAGACCCGGCAGAGGTCTATGGCCGCATCACCGAGGCGCAAGCGCTGAACGGCGAGACGGTTCTGATCTTCGAAGGTGGCACCGCGGTGCTCTCCAGCCACGTGACCGCGCTGCGCCAAGCCGGCACGTGATCGTCGAGGGCATACCCAACGGCTGGAAGATGCGATGGAGGCCGCCCGGGTTGCATCAGAGATCCCGAAGCGCCAGAGCGGCATAAAGCGGCGGAACCAGCGCCCGGCGAAAGCGGCCCAGCGGGAATTGCCGTGGCGGCTCGGCGATGGGGCGCGGGATAGCTGCGGGGCGTCCAAGGGACCGTTGCCCAAGTTGATGGCCAAGGAAAGACCCCATCGCAACGCCGTTGCCGTGATAGGCCTGCCCCACCAGGATATCGGGCGCCCCCGGCACGGAGCCCGCAAAGGGCAGGGCCTTTGGCGAGAGGCACACCATACCTGACCAGTGATGTGTGGTCTCGACCTGTCGCCATGCCGGAAACATCCGCTCGAAATCACGGCGCAGCCGCCGCCGCGCCCGTTCCTCCGCGCGGGGAGAGGAAAATATCCCTCCGCGCATACCAAAGAGGAACCGGCCATCCGGCATCAGCCGAAAGTAGTGGAGCAGATTGCGCGTGTCGTAAGCCATCTGCCCGCTGGTCCAGCCTTGGGCCTCCTGCTCCTGCGGGGTTATCGGGCGGGTGACCATCACATTCGATTGTGTCGGCAGATAGCGCCCGGCCATCCAGCCCGGTCCCTCCTCGCTCGAATACCCGTTCGTGGCCCAGATCACCCGGTCGCAGCGCAAGATACCCGTTGCGGTCTGCAGCCGCCGCTTTTGCGCGTCGGTCACGGGGCTTCCCGCAAAGATCCGGGCGCCTGCCCGCTCCGCCGCGCTGGCCAGCCCGTGCAGGTATTTCCGCGGATTGAGCGCAAAGCCGTAGGGTTCGGTCACGGCGCCGAAAAACGGCCCCGCCAAACCCTCTCCCGCGAGATCCTTCGCCTCGATCACCCGCGCCTCCGGCGAGGCATCCGCCCTCAGCCGCGCCATCGCGCGCGGGTTATGCGCAAGCTGGGTCTCTCCTTGCGAATGCATATCGGCGTCGATGCCCAGCCGCTCCAAAAGGTCCGCCACATGTGTCACCGCGTCCCGTTCTGCCTGCCAATAAGCTTCTGCATCCTCCGCGCCATAGCGGTGCGCCAGCCGTGTTGCGCTGATCTTCGCCCCACCCAGGCAACAGAACCCACCATTGCGCCCGGACGCGCCCCAGCCCGGCGTCTCGGCCTCCAGCACCGTGACCGATGCGCCCGCCTCCGCCAGCGCCAGGGCCGCCGACAGCCCCGTAAAGCCCGCGCCCACGATGCCCACATCGGCCTCGCCACCCTCGAAGACCGGCCAGTCCCGCCGGGGCACGGTCTCATCCCACCAGCATCCGTTGCGGGGGCCCGGCCCATAGGCATAGGCTCCGTAAAGCCGCCTCATGTCGTCCTTTCGGCGGCGCGTTCCTCCCGCTGCTGGCGTATGGCATTGCGTTTCGACACCAGCGAGGCGCTGATCACGCCCAGCGCCACGATCCCGATCAGGATGGTCGAGAGCGCGTTGATCTCCGGGCTCACCCCCAGCCTCACCGCCGAGAAGATCTTGATCGGCAGTGTCGTCGCCGCCGGACCCGCCGTGAAGGACGCGATCACCAGATCGTCCAGCGACAGGGTGAAGGCCAGCAGCCAGCCCGAAATCACCGCCGGTGCGATGATCGGCAGCGTCACCAGCCGGAACGCCTCCAGCGGAGAGCAGCCCAGATCCAGCGCCGCCTCCTCCAGCGACCGGTCGAAGGTCACCAGCCGCGACGACACGACGACCGAAACATAGCACATCGAAAACGTCGTATGCGCCAGCACGATGGTCAGCACCCCCCGGTCCAGCCCGATCCCGATGAAGAGCAAGAGCAGCGACAGCCCCGTGATCACCTCCGGCATCACCAGCGGCGCATAGATCATCCCCGAAAACAGCGTCCGTCCCGCGAACCGCCCACCGCGGACCAGCACGTACGCCGCCATCGTGCCCAGCACCGTGGCGAGCGTGGACGAGAACACCGCCACTTTCAGCGTCACCCAGGCCGCATCCAGAAACGCCTCGTTCTGGAACAGCTCCCCGTACCAGCGCGTCGAAAACCCCGCCCAGACGGTGACCAGCCGGCTTTCGTTAAAGCTGTAGGTGATCAGGATCAGCATCGGCAGGTAAAGAAACGCAAACCCCAGCGTCAGCGACACCACGTTGAACCAGCTCAGCCGCATCATTCCTCCGACACCCGCTGCTGGTTGCGCTGGAAGAGGACGATGGGAATGACCAGGATCAGCAAAAGCACGATCGCCACCGCCGACGCCACCGGCCAGTCGCGGTTGGAGAAGAACTCCTCCCACAACACCTTGCCGATCATCAGCGTGCCCGACCCGCCCAAAAGTGAGGGGATGACGAATTCTCCCAAGGCCGGGATGAAAACCAGGAAACACCCCGCGACGATCCCGTTCTTCGACAGCGGCACCGTCACCAGCCAAAACGCCTGCAGGCGCGAGCATCCCAGATCCTCCGCCGCCTCGATCAGCGACCCGTCCAGCCGGTCCAAAGCGGCGTAGATCGGCAGGATCATGAACGGCAGATAGGTATAGACGATCCCGATATAGACCGCCGTATTCGTGTTCAGGATCGTCAGCGGCGTGTCGATCAGGCCCAGCCCTATCAGGAACTGGTTGAGAAACCCTTCATTGCTCAAAATCCCCATCCACGCATAGACGCGGATCAGGAACGACGTCCAGAACGGCAGGATCACCAGCATCATCAGCGTCGGGCGCCACTCCTCCGGCGCGCGGGCCATCGCGTAAGCGATGGGATAACCCACGGCGAGCGCCAGAAGTGTCGACAAAAACGCGATCCGAAGCGAGCTCAGATAGGCCCGCCAATAGAGATCGTCGGTTGTCAAAAAGACGAAATTCTCGAAATCAAGCTGGCCGATCAGCGCCCAGATCCCCTCGTCCCAGCTGAATTGCGGCATGTAGGGCGGGCGTGCCAGCGCGATATCCGACAGCGCGATCTTGAAGACGATGGCAAACGGGATCAGGAACAGCGCCAGCAGCCACAGATAGGGGACGATGATGAGTGCCGCTTTCCGCACCCTACCGCTCCAGCAGCACCCCCGCCGTGGCCGTCCAGGACAGCCAGACCGGGTCTTCCCAGGTAAAACTCCGCGCCGACAGGCGCCGTGTGTTCGCCGTCTGCGCCTTCATCACCACACCGCTGGGCAATTCCACGTGATAGGTCGACAGGTTGCCCAGATAGGCGATGTCCAGCACCTTGCCCTGCACCGCATTGGCCGCGGACGGACGTTCCGCACTGATCGATACCTTCTCGGGCCGGATCGCCAGATGGCATTTCTGCCCGTCCTCAAAATGCGTCTCCGACACCACCGTCAGCGGGTGCTGCCCCTCGGCCCAGTCGATGCGATACCCCTCATCCCCGGCCCTGGCCCGGCCTTCGATGATATTCACATCGCCAATGAAATCAGCCACATAGACCGATTCCGGCGCCTCGTAGATCCGGTCGGGCGTGGCCACCTGCATCAACCGCCCCTCATCCATCACCGCCACGCGAGAGGCGACCGTCATCGCCTCCTCCTGATCGTGGGTGACGATGACAAAGGTCGTACCCGTCTTCTCCTGAATGTCCATCAGCTCGAACTGCGTGTCCTGCCGCAGCTTCTTGTCCAGCGCGCCCAGCGGCTCGTCCAGTAACAAAAGTTTCGGCGCCTTGGCGAGCGAGCGTGCCAGCGCCACCCTCTGCCTCTGCCCGCCCGAGATCTGATGGGGCTTGCGCCGCGCAAACTTCTCCAGCCGCGTCAGCTTGAGCATCTCCTCGACCCGGGCCGCGATACGCTCCTTGTCCTTCGTCTCGCGCCGTAGGCCGAATGCGATGTTGTCCCACACGCTCAGATGCGGAAACAGCGCGTAGGACTGGAACATCATGTTGACCGCCCGCTTGTTCGGCGGCACTCGGTCGATATCTTGCCCGGCCAGTTCGATATGCCCTTCGGTGGGCGTCTCGAACCCGCCCAGCATCCGCATCATCGTTGTCTTGCCGCAGCCCGACGGGCCCAGCAGCGCAAAGAATTCCCGCTCGAAAATATCCAGCGTCAGGTCGTCGATGGCGGTGAAATCGCCGAACCGTTTGGTGACATTGCGAAACCGGATGAGCGGCTTTTCATCCGGATCATCCCAGGGGGCGAAAACGCATTCAGGCAAACTCTGTCCCTATCCTGAATTGGGGGGCGCTTGGCCCCCCGATCCGGGTCAAACGCCGGATTTGATCTTGGTCCACAGGCGCGTCACAGTCCGCTGCACGCGCGGCGGATAGGGCGTCGTGGTAAAGAGGTTCTCCAGCGTCGCCTCATCCGGATAGATCGCGGGGTCTTCGATCACGTCCGCCTCCAGAAACTCTTTGGACGCTTCGTTGCCGTTGGCGTAGTAAACATAGTTCGACGCCGCCGCCATGTTCTGCGCTTCCATGATGAAATTCAGGAAGGTATGCGCGGCCTCTGGGTTGGGCGCGTCCACCGGAATGGCCATCTGGTCGAACCACATCTGCGCCCCTTCGACAGGGGCGTTATAGGCGATCTCCACACCATTGTCGGCCTCCGCCGCGCGGTCGCGGGCCTGCAGGATGTCACCCGACCAGCCCACCGCGACGCAGATATCGCCATTGGCCAGCGCGTTGATGTATTCCGACGAATGGAATTTCTGGATGTAGGGCCGCACGCCCATCAGAACTTCTTCGGTCTTGGCAATGACGTCCGGGTCGTGGCTGTCCGGGTCCTCGCCCAGATATTTCAGCGCCATCGGGATCATCTCTGTCGGAGCGTCCAGAAAATGCACCCCGCAGGACGCCAACTGGGACATGTTGTCGGGGTTCAGTACCAGCTCAAGGCTGTTGATCGGGGCGTCCTCGCCCAGAATCTCCGTCACCTTGCCAACATTCACGCCGATCCCCGTGGTGCCCCACATGTAGTTGATCGAATAGGCGTTGCCGGGGTCGTATTGTGCTGTGCGTTCTTCGACCACGCTCCACATGTTCTCGATGTTGGGCAGCTTGGACATGTCCAGTTCCTGAAACGCCCCCGCCTGGATCTGGCGCTGCAGGAAGGTGCCCGTCGGCACCACCACGTCATAGCCTGACCCACCCGCCAGCATCTTGGTCTCCAGCACCTCGTTGGAATCGAAGACGTCATAGATCAGCTCGATCCCGGTCTCTTCCTCGAACTTCGCCAGCAGGTCCTCGTCGATGTAATCCGACCAGTTGTAAACGCGCACCTCATCGGCAAAAGCCGCCGATGTGGCCAGCGTGACAACAGCGGTCAGCGTCAGCGATTTGACTGTCATGAAAATCTCCCCATTTGGTGTTGTCCCGGATCATCCCGCGTCCGTTGCCACCAATTTGATCAAGTTTTGCCTCTTCCGGCAACAAAGGATATGTTTCCACGCAGCACCGCATCGCGCAAGAGAGGTTGTGGAAGGGGAGGGTAAAAGCCATGCAGATGATGAAAATAGAGGCGCCCGGCACCCCCGCGCATGAGGTCGTCTATACCCGCCTGCGCGCCCGCATTCTCTTCGGCGATCTCGCCCCCGGCGAGGCGGTCACGATTCAGGGCCTCGCCACAGTGCTCGAGGCCGGCATGACGCCGGTGCGCGAGGCGATCCGTCGGCTCATCTCCGACGGCGCGCTCACCTTCCAGGGCAACCGCCGCGTCAGCGTTCCCGTCCTCACCCGCGCCGACGTCGAGGAACTGGTTTTCGTGCGTAAAACCATAGAAAGCCAGCTTGCCCACCGCGCCGCCACCCGCATCGCCGACCCCATCATCGCCGAGCTCACCGACATCGACACTGCTCTCGATACCGCCATCCGCGCCGGCGATGTGCAAGGTTATCTCGCCCGCAACTACGACTTCCACGCGCTCCTCTACGCCCAGGCCGACGCCCCCATCATGGCTGGCCTCGCCGACCGCCTCTGGCTCCGCTTCGGCCCCTCCCTCCGTGTGGTCTGCGGTCGCTTCGGCACCGAAAGTCTGCCCGACCGCCACAAGGACATGCTCGCCGCCCTCTCTGCCCGTGACGCTGACGCTGCGGCAACCGCGATGGCGTACGATGTCACCCAGGGCATGGACCAGATCGCCCAGATGCTCTCCGGCCCCTCCGATTCGATTGACAGCGCATAATTTGATCATATTCTTGCGGCACCTTCACAGGAGCCGCCCATGCCCGCCATCACCAACCACATGCCCACCGCCGAATTGCAGGCGCTGGATGCCGCCCACCACATGCACCCCTTCACTGCCGGTGGTGAGCTGGCGGCCAAGGGCGCGCGCGTCATCACGCGGGCCAAGGGCGTCTGGCTGACCGACAGCGAAGGCAACCAAATCCTCGACGGCATGGCTGGCCTCTGGTGCGTGAACATCGGCTACGGTCGCCCCGAACTGGCCGAGGCTGCCGCCCGCCAGATGCGGGAACTGCCCTATTACAACACCTTCTTTCAGACGACCCACGTGCCCGCCATCGCTCTGGCCGACCGCATCGCCGCCCTCGCCCCCGGCGATCTGAACCACGTCTTCTTCGCAGGCTCCGGGTCCGAGGCGAACGACACCAATATCCGCCTGGTCCGCACCTATTGGGCGCTCAAGGGCAAACCCTCGAAATCCGTGATCCTCAGCCGCAAGAATGCCTATCACGGCTCCTCCGTCGGCTCAGGCTCTCTGGGCGGTATGGCCCCGATGCACGCGCAGGGCGGCCTGCCCATCCCCGACATCCACCACATCAACCAGCCCAACTGGTGGGCCGAGGGCGGCGACATGACGCCCGAAGACTTCGGCCTCGCCCGTGCGCAGGAACTGGAACAGGCCATCCTCGCCCATGGCGAGGACCGCATCGCCGCCTTCATCGCTGAACCCATCCAGGGCGCCGGCGGCGTCATCGTCCCGCCCTCCACCTACTGGCCCGAAATCCAGCGCATCTGCGACGCCTACGACATCCTCTTGATCGCGGACGAGGTGATCTGTGGCTTCGGCCGCACCGGCTCCTGGTTCGGCTCCCAGACCCTGAACATCCGCCCCCATATCATGACCATCGCCAAGGGGCTCTCCTCCGGCTACCAGCCCATCGGCGGCTCTGTTGTCTGTGATGAGGTCGCCTCCGTCATCGCCTCCGCCGAATTCAACCACGGCTACACCTATTCGGGCCACCCCGTGGCCTCCGCCGTGGCCCTCGAAAACCTGCGCATCCTCGAAGAAGAGGATATCGTCGGCCATGTCCGCACCACCGCCGCCCCCTACCTCGAGAAGAAATGGCAGGCTCTCACCGACCACCCTCTTGTGGGCGAAGCCAGTATCGTCGGCCTCATGGGCTCCATCGCACTGACCCCCGACAAGGCCACCCGCGCCAAATTCGCGGCCGAGGTTGGCACGGTTGGCCTCATCTGCCGGGAACGCTGCTTTGCCAACAGCCTCGTGATGCGCCATGTCGGCGACCGGATGGTGATCTCCCCCCCTCTGGTCATCCAGCCCGACGAGATCGACATCCTCGTCTCCCGGGCCCGCGCGGCCCTTGACGAAACCTACACCGCGCTCAAAGACCAGAATCTCCTCACCCCCGCCCACTAAGGCGAGGACAGCCCGCAAGGGCTGGACGAGCAGGCCGGTTACACCGCAAATGCCCCAAATCTGGTCGCTCCCCGCCCGGCAGGCCCGGCAATTCCACGCTCGAATTCCCTTAAACCGGGATGAGCTTGCACCTCAAACGCCGTTTGTGCTTAGACTCAACGCGGAACAAGGCAGATCAACTGCCACGAAGTCCAAGGGGAGCCTCGTTTGGCCGACACATCCACCTCCGGCGCGTTCGTCGAATTCGAACGCGTGCAGAAGAGTTATGATGGCGAAACCCTCGTCGTCAAAGACCTCAACCTCGTCATGCCCAAGGGCGAGTTTCTGACCATGCTCGGCCCCTCCGGCTCCGGCAAGACCACCTGCCTGATGATGCTCGCCGGGTTTGAGACAGCCACCCATGGCGATATCCGCCTCGACGGCGTGTCGATCAACAACATCCCGCCCCATAAACGCGGTATCGGGATGGTGTTCCAGAACTACGCCCTCTTTCCGCATATGACCGTGGCTGAAAACCTCTCCTTCCCTCTGGAGGTCCGCAAAATGGGCCGGTCCGAGCGCGAAGAGAAAGTCAAACGCGCCCTCGACATGGTCCAGATGGGTGATTTCGGCGGTCGTCGGCCCTCGCAACTCTCCGGTGGCCAGCAACAGCGTATCGCGCTGGCCCGTGCCCTCGTCTTCGAAGCCGATCTCGTTCTGATGGACGAACCCCTCGGCGCCCTCGACAAGCAATTGCGCGAACACATGCAATTTGAAATCAAGCACATCGCCGACAATCTCGGCATCACCGTCGTTTACGTCACCCACGACCAGACCGAGGCGCTGACCATGTCCGACCGGGTCGCGGTCTTCAACGACGGTGTGATCCAGCAACTCGCCTCCCCCGATGCGCTCTATGAAGAGCCCGAGAACAGCTTCGTCGCCCAGTTCATCGGCGAAAACAATACGCTCGAAGGCGTGATCAAAGAGATCAAGCAAGGCGTCGCCCTGGTCCAGCTCGACGATGGAGAGCTTATTGACGCCAAACCCGTGAACGTCTCCAAACCCGGCGAACGCACCCGCGTCTCCATCCGTCCCGAACGGGTCGAGATGAACGCAGACCGGCTCGGCGCGGACGCCCATACGCTCAAGGCCGAAGTGCTGGAATTCATCTATATGGGCGATATCTTCCGCACCCGCCTGCGCGTCGCCGGCACCGACGATTTCATCATCAAGACACGCAACGCGCCCGATCAGGTGCGCCTCCAGCCCGGCCAGCAGATCGACATCGGCTGGCTGCCGCAGGATTGCCGGGCGCTCGATGCGTGATCGCCCGACCTCTTCATGCCGTCAGACCTTTGCAGGGCCACATGCGCGTCCTGCCGGCTGACGGATCCAGGGGCGGCACCAAGACCGCCCGGCAAAAAGGTCCCAACGGACCCCCTTCATCAAAAACGGGAGACCCAGAAAGATGAACCTCACAAAGACCCTGCTTGCCACTTCGGCCCTCACTCTGGCCGCCGGCATGACAAGCGCCGAGGAGATGGCCAGCGAAATGACGATCGTCAGCTGGGGCGGCGCCTACTCCGCCTCCCAGCAGAACGCCTATCACGACCCCTATATGGAAATGACCGGCGTCCAGATCATCAACGATGAAAGCTCCGCCGAAGCGGTGGCCAAACTGCGCGCCATGAACGAGGCCGGCAACGTCACCTGGGACGTGGTCGACGTCGTGGCCGCCGACGCGATCCGCCTTTGCGACGAAGGCCTCGCGATGGAGATCGACTTTGACGAGCAACTGGCCCCGGCCCCCGACGGCACACCCGCGACCGAGGATTTCGGTGATCTGATCGTGTCCGACTGCTTCATCCCTCAGATCGTCTATTCCACCACCTTCGGCTACCGCACCGATCTGGTCGGTGACACGCCGCCCTCCACCGTCTGCGACGTCTTCGACACCGAAGCCTATCCCGGCAAGCGCAGCCTCGAACGTCGCCCCATCGCCAACATGGAATGGGCGCTGATCTGCGACGGCGTGGGCATCGACGAGGTTTATGACGTGCTCGAAACCGAAGAGGGTCAGGAACGTGCCCTCGCCAAGCTCGACACCATCAAGGACGACGTGATCTGGTGGACCGCCGGCGCCGACACGCCCCAGCTTCTGGCCGATGGCGAGGTCGTGATGGGCTCCACCTACAACGGACGCCTCTTTTCAGTGATCGAGGAGCAGGACCAGCCCGTCGCCATGCTCTGGGACTGGCAGATGTTCGATCTGGACGGCTGGATCATCCCCACCGGTCTCAGCCCCGAACGTCAGGCCCGTGCGCTTGACTACGTCTATTTCGCCACCGACACCCAGCGTCTCGCGGATCAGGCGAAATACATCTCCTACGGCCCCGCGCGCCAATCCTCCGCGCCTCTGGTGGGTCAGCACGCGACCCTCGGCATCGACATGGCGCCGCACATGCCGACCGATCCGGCCAATGCCGAGAACACGTTCCTCTTCAACTACGAGTTCTGGGCCGACTATCGCGACGACATCGACGCGAAATTCCAGGCCTGGCTCGCCCAATAACCCCTCCTGCGGGCGGCGTCAGCCGCCCGCACCCGCCGCGACAACAGCCCGCACGGGCTGGCGGAGCGGCCCCCCTCAAGAGACACCGACATGAGCGACACCGCAGCCGGCCCCGCCCCCGTCACCCGTCCCCAAAGCGCCTCCGCGGCGACAGATGGCCCCATGCTCGCTGCCGACGGCACCCCGCTCAAGCGCAGCCTCGCCCGTGCGCTCCGGATGCAGAAGATCCGCGCCCTGATGCTCATCGCACCGCTCCTGATCTTCGTCCTCGTCACCTTCATCGCGCCCATCGCCGACATGCTCTTCCGCTCGGTCGAAAACCAGATCGTTCAGGAAACCCTCCCCGAAACCGTCGTCGCCCTCTCCGACTGGGACGCCACCTCTGACACACCCCCCTCCGAGCCCGTGTTCGAGGCGCTCTACATCGACATCTTCCTTGCGCAGGAGCAAAAGCTTCACACCCGCCTCGGCACCCGCCTCAACTACGAACAGACCGGCGCCTCCTCCCTCTTCCGCAAATCCGGTCGCCGGGTCGCCCGCTTCGACACCGACATCTACACCGACCAGATCACCGCCGCCTCTCCGGCCCTCTCCGAACCCTCCGCCTGGGTCCAGATGCTGGACGACCCCGCCACCCGCGACGCCCTGCCCCTGACCTCCCGCACCTGGGACCGCTGGTCCGCCTACCTCTTGGCCCAGGACGACGACCCCGCCTCCGAAGACGTCGAGGATTTCCTCTTCACCACCCTCTACATCGACCTGCGCAACGGCGCCCAGCCCCCCGACCCGCGCCTCTCCAGCCTCGATGTCTCCGGTTTTGAAACCGTCTCCCTCACCGCCTCCTTCGAAGACGTCGACGAAGACTGGCTCGACCCAAGGATGTGGCGCACCCTCCAGATCTATTCGCCCGCCTACACGTCCGGCTATTTCCTGAACTCCGTCGACATGCAGAAAAGCATCGATGGCCCCGAATTCCGCCCCCAGGGCCAGCAGATCTACCTGATGCTCTTCCAGCGTACGCTCATCATGTCGCTGATCATCACGGTCTCCTGCATCCTCCTCGGCTACCCCGTCGCGTGGCTCCTCGCCAACCTGCCCATGCGCACCGCGAACCTCCTGATGATCCTCGTCCTCCTTCCGTTCTGGACGTCCCTGCTCGTGCGGACCTCCGCCTGGAAAGTCATGCTCCAGCAGCAGGGCGTGATCAACGATGTCCTCGTCTGGCTCGGTCTCGTCGACGATGCCGCCCGACTGATCATGATCAACAACCAGCTCGGCACCATCATCGCGATGACGCATATCCTTCTGCCCTTCATGATCCTTCCGCTCTATTCCGTGATGCAGACCATCCCACCCAGCTATCTGCGTGCCGCCAAATCCCTCGGCGCGACCAACTGGACCGCCTTCTGGCGGGTCTACTTCCCCCAATCCGTGCCCGGGATCGGCGCTGGGTCCATCCTCGTCTTCATCCTCGCCATCGGCTATTACATCACGCCCGAGATCGTGGGCGGCACCACCGGCACCTTCATCTCCAACCGCATCGCCTACCACATCTCCACGTCGCTGAATTGGGGCCTTGCCGCCGCCTTGGGCGCGATCCTCCTTGGCGTCGTCCTGCTCCTTTACTGGTGCTATGACCGCATCGTCGGCATCGACAACGTGAAGCTGGGAGGCTGATCCATGACTGTCCTCACCCAGATCCAGCCGACACCGCCGCGCTTCTTTGTTGCCTGTGTCGCCGCCGCGGGCACCTGCCTTGGCCTCCTTGTCGGCACCGCTCAGGGCAGCGCCTTTGTCGGCGCTCTGACCGGGGCCGTCATCCTCGCCGCCAGCGCCTTCATCTCCACGCGCCTGGGCAACGAACGGCTTGCCCGGCTTGCGCTTGTCGCCATCTTCCTCGTTGCCGGCTATGCGCTGGGCGCCCTTCCCGGCGCCATCATCGGCGCCGCGGCGGGTCTCTTCTTCGGCTGGTTCACCTTCTGGCTGGCCGAAGGCCGCTACCGTGCCAAACTTCCGCCCTACCTCACCCCCGGCCAGGTGCTCTGGCACTACGCCTTTCGCGTGCTCTGTGGCGCGATCCTCGTCTTTCTGATCACCCCGATCCTCGTGGTGATGCCGCTCAGTTTCAACGCCCAGAACTTCTTCACCTTCACGCCCGAAATGCTCCGCTTCGACCCGGCTGGCTATTCGCTGAAACATTACGAGGACTTCTTCACCAATTCAGACTGGCAGAACGCCCTGCGCAATTCTCTCCAGATCGCGCCCGTTGCCACGCTCCTGTCGGTCGCCTTCGGCACTTTGGCCGCCATCGGCCTCAGCCAGCCCCATGTGCCCTTCCGTCAGGCCATCATGGCGATCCTCATCTCCCCGATGATCGTGCCCCTGATCATCTCGGCTGCCGGCATGTACTTCTTCTACAGCCGCATCGGCCTTCAGGGCACCTATCTCGGCGTCGTGCTCGCCCATGCGGCCCTCGGTATCCCCTTCGTCATCATCACCGTAACCGCGACGCTCGTGGGCTTCGACCGCTCGCTTACCCGCGCCGCTGCCAATATGGGCGCCGGGCCCGTCACCACCTTCTTTCGCGTCCAGATGCCCCTGATCCTTCCGGGTGTGATCTCCGGCGGCCTCTTCGCCTTCATCACCTCCTTTGACGAGGTTGTCGTCGTCCTCTTCGTCGGCTCCGCCGGCCAAAAGACACTCCCCTGGCAAATGTTCACCGGCCTGCGCGAACAGATCAGCCCCACGATCCTCGCCGTCGCGACGATCCTCGTTGTCATCTCCATCGCGCTCCTCACGGTCGTCGAACTCCTCCGCCGCCGCTCCGAACGCCTGCGCGGCATGTCCCCCGGGTAATGTAAGAAAACCCGTCCAGTACTTCTTTGGGTCAAAAATATCCCAGGGGTGTCGCCATTGGATGCGCCATTGGTCCGAGCGACAGTGGCGACGGGGCTAGCCCCCCAGTCGGTCGACGCGCCACGCGCGGCGAAACCCTATCCCCGCCGCCGTTCCAAAGCGCCGATCAACCGACACCCCAACGTGTCATCCAGCGCGTCGACCAGCTCCTCCACCGTCTCGGCCGAGGCATAGGTTCCGCCCGTCCGATCCGCCAGACAGCGTGCCACGGTGGTGCCGTTGCGATACTCCGCCTCTCCGGCCTCGCCCCAGCTGAAATGCTCCCCGCGTACCTTGAAGCCGATGACATGTACCGTCAGGTCATAGGCGTCCGCCGCCAGTTCTGCCGCCAATTGACAGGGCGCACCGCCGCAGGTCTCCTTTCCGTCCGTCACCAGCACGATGGCGCCCGGCTCCGCCCGGAATTCCAGCGCCTCCGCTGCCTGCATGACCGCGGCCGTCAGCGGGGTGTCGCCCGCAGGCTCCAGCGCATCCACTTCCGACACGATCCGCTCCGCCGCATCCGGCTCTGGCAGAAATCTCAGGTCGATATTGCTGCAGGCATCCCGTGCTCCCGGTCCGTAGACAATCAGGCCCAGATTTCGGAACGGCGCGATCCGTGGCATCGCCTCCCGCACCGCCCGGCGGGCTTCGAAGATCCGGGGTGTGTCGAGCAGATTGAACCCCATCTCCGACATCGACCCCGACCCGTCAAAGACCACCATCGCATCCTGCGTGCAATCGTCCGAGGCCTGCGCCATCTCTCCCGCCGCCAGCGCCAAGGCCAGCGCCGCCGCCGATATCCTGCCTGACCGTCTCATGTCGCGCGCCCTTCCAATCCGACCAGATGGCATATCGTGACAGGCGGGGGGCCGTCTGTCTATTCGACCTCCGTCGCGACGCGTCTTGCGGTCCTCTCCTGCGGCATATTCGCCGAAATTAACTGCTTTTCAGGTCTCCAGTGCCAATCTGACCCGTCCAAAAGCGATTTCGTACGAAAATCCGTACAAACCGCCCAATATTGCCCGAAAAGCCGGAAGGGCCTTCATTTCAAAAGGCCCGTTTCGTACGACATCCCGTACGAACCACCCAAATTACAATGTCCGGGGCCGCGCGAACACGCCCCGGCTCTTCATGTTCGTCCGGTTAACAGACCGTACGCTTCTCAGCGCAACTGCTTCAGGAGGTTCAGCGACGCATACCCGTCCGGCATCAATCCGTTCGCACTTTGAAACGCGCGCACCGCGTTGATCGTCTTGGGTCCGATCCGCCCGTCGACGCCCTGGGTGTCGAACCCCGCGCGCGTCAGCCGGGTCTGCATCTCCTTGCGCTCCGAAAAGGTCAGCGCCCTGTCCCCGCGGGGCCAGTCGCTCTGAATGGGTGGTCCCCCGGTGATCCGGTCGCTCAGATGCCCGACCCCGATCACATAGGCATCCGCCGTATTATAGCGCTCGATCACGGCGAAATTCTTGAAGATCAGGAACGCCGCACCGTCCCCTCCCGCCGGCAGCAGGACCGAAGCCGACCCGTGATCCGGCACCGCGCGCCCGCCCATATCCGTCACGCCCAACCGCGCCCAGTCGCTGGGCATTTTCTTGGTCTCCCGGTTCGCGAGCCGATAGTCAAACCCAGAGGGCAGGCGCACCTCCACCCCCCAGGGCTGGCCTTTGATCCAACCGAAATTTTTCAGATAGGCCGCGGTGGAGGCCAGCGCATCCGTGGGATCGTCCGACCAGATATCGCGGCGCCCATCCCCTGTGAAATCAACGGCATAGCTGAGAAACGAGGTCGGCATGAATTGCGTGTGCCCCATCGCCCCGGCCCAGCTCCCGGTCATGTTGTCCGGCGTGGTGTCGCCGTTTTGCAGGATCCTCAGCGCCGCGATGAGCTGCTCTTCAAAGAAGGCCCCACGCCGCCCGTCAAAGGCCAGCGTCGCCATCGCCTCGATGATCGGCGTGCTGCCCCGGACCGCGCCATAGGCACTCTCCAGACCCCAGATCGCGACGACCACGTCCTTGTCCACGCCATAGCGCGCCTCGATCGCGTCGAGTGTGCGGCCATGCTCTCTCAGGGCGGCCTTTCCGTTTCTCACTCTCGTGTCGGACACCGCGCTGTCGAGGTAATCCCAAAGCGTCTTGGTAAACTCGGACTGGTTGCGATCTCTCTTGATGATGTCGGCGTCGTAGCGCACGCTCCGGAACGCGCGGTCCAGTACCGCGCGTTCAATGCCCTGAGCCATCGCCCGCCGTTTGAACGCGCCGATCCAGTTCTGAAACCTCTGATTTTTCTGGGAAATCTCAGCGACGGGTTGGCCGGTAATCAATTCCGGACGCAGGTTCGGACGGATCGATCGGGTCACCTCGGCCTCAGCCAGCGTAACATTCGCAGATGCCGCCGGCACGCGCATCTCAGGACGCAAGGAGGATGTCACCGCGCCTGCTTCCGCGGCAAACCCGGCAAGAACCGTGATGCCCACGGCCAGGGAAAGACTGTGCATTTTTTTGTGCCTCAATGTCTGCTCAGGCAGATCATACCCAAAATCGCCTTATTTCAAAAGCAATCAATCCTGCGGCCCGCGGCGTTCCGCCAGCGCGGCGACCTCGCGGCGGATATGTTCGACCGCCTCTCGCAGCAATGGCACCCGGCGGGGGCGAAAGCTGTCTTCGGTCACGGTAAGGGCCTGCATCCGGTCCAGCCGGAACACCCGGAAATCCTCGCGCAGATGGCACCAGGCCAGCATAACGGTGGAATTGTCCATATAAGACAGGCCCAGCGGATCGACCCGCCGATGCGTCTCAGCCCCCTTTGCATCGCGATAGTCAAAATCGATGGTGCGCTCGTCCCACGTCGCCTGTCGCAAGGCCTTGACGCTGATCCCCGCCGCTTCGGGTCGTTTGAAACGCTTGGCCGTCAGGACGGCATGTTTCAGGCGGTTCGACTGACTGGCCGGAAGGCGGGCCTGCAGCTTCGACAATGCGGTCCCGGCCGCCTTGGCCAGATCCGCATCGCCGATCTGTTCCACTTCCCGAAGACCCAGAACAAGGGCCTCCAGTTCCTCATCCTCAAACCCCAAAGGCGGCAGAGCCGCGTCCTCGATCAGGGTGTATCCAAACCCCGCCTCTCCATCGATCACCGCGCCGAGACCCCGCAGCGCGTCGATGTCGCGGTAAACGGTGCGCAGGGAGATTTCGAGATCCTGCGCAAGATGCTCCGCCGTCACGGGCGGGGCTGCGCGGCGCAGGTATTGCATCATCTGGAACAGGCGGGCAGTGCGGGACATTGGACAACCTTAGCCGAAACCTACTGCCAGAAACTGTCAGCATTGGGGCGTAGAAAGGCAACATCCATTTTGAGGAGCACCCTGATGATTACTCTGATTACCTATCCCGGCGGCTTCGGTCAGTTCAGCCTCAGCCCCTTTTGTGTCAAAGCCGCATATCTGCTGGCCCTGTCCGGTCAGCCCTGGACCCGAGAAGATCGAAACGACCCCCGGATGATGCCTTACAAGAAGCTTCCGGTCCTGCGCGCCGCGGACGGTCATCTGATCCCCGATAGCCATAACATTCAGCTTTATCTTGAAGGGCTTGGCGCGGATTTTCAGGAGGGGCTGAGCGACGTCGAAAAGGCGCAAAGCCATGCGCTGATCCGGATGGCGGAAGAGCATATTTACTTCCAGCTTGTCCTTGACCGCTGGGGGCGGGAGGATGTCTGGCCGGTGATCCGCGAGACCTATTTCCAGTCCATCCCGCGCCTTTTGCGCAAGCCGGTAACCCATGCCCTGCGCAAGACCATACTCAAGGCGATGGACGCTCAGGGCCTTGGACGGCTGACAGCGGCCGAGCGGATGGGCCGGCTAGAGCAGGACCTTGAAGCGCTGTCGGCATTTCTGTGGCGCGGGCCTTACCTGATGGGGCAAAGGATCACGCTTGCCGATCTGAGCATGGCGCCGATGCTCGCGGCCGCCCGGTCAACGCCGGTGGAGACACCGCTCTCTCGTCGTGTGGCCGAGGACCTGCTACTCTCTCGCTATATCGACCGGGTACAGGCGGAGATCTTGCCCTCATGAAACGGCCCTTCGCGTCAAAAGCCGTCGCCGATGCCTTTCTGGCCTATCCAAAGGCTGCGCAACCGGGACTTCTTCGGTTGCGTGACCTTGTCTTCGACGTTGCCGAAGACACGCCAGAAGCGGGCCGGATCGAAGAAAGCCTGCGGTGGGGACAGCCGGCCTATCTGACGCCGGAGACGAAGTCCAGCTCAACGCTGCGCCTTGGCGTGCCCAAGGACGGGGACGGGTTTGCGATCTACGCGCATTGCGGTTCGTCCATTATCTCGACCTTTGCCGAGACATTTCCCGGCCAGGACAAGATCGAGGGCAATCGCGCGGTCCATTTCGGATCTGTTGACCAGATAGACCCGGCGCGTCACGGCATGCTGATCCGTCACGCGCTGACCTACCATTTGAAAAAGTGACGGATCAGCCCTGCGTCGACAGCCGCTGGCGCGCTCTGAGCCGTTCGCGCTTGGCTTCGAAAACCTGCTGCCGCGGCAACCAATTGTAGTCCGTATCGGTGCGCGTCGGTGTCCAATGCAGGATGCCGCCCTTGCGCCAGGGGTCCAGAACGATCCCATCAAACATCGAGTCGCCCTTGCGGCTGACTATGGCGGTGCTGTGTTCGATCCGAAACGGGTTGTCGGAATTGGCAATCGCCCTGTGCAGGTCGAGGGTCTGAAAGTTTTCCTGCTTCAGCCGGTTTTCGATGTCTTCCGCCCAATGCCAGCACAGACCGCGCGGGCGCAGACCCATGTTGACCTTGGTGTTATGGATCAGCGGGGGATCGGTGATCTGGTATTGGATCGCCAACTCATGCGTATGGCTGTAGGCGATCCGTGCAGCGCGCTCGGCTTCTTCGGGGTCGACCTCTGGCCCGAGCGCGCGGATGGAGGCCGCGAGTTCGGTGATCTGTGCTTTTTCAGCGACCCGCCGGTCGGCCGGGGGGACCGTCGTGCAGCCGGCGACCAAGAGTGTCAGCAAGGACATGACATAAATCAGTTTTTTCATCAGTCGGTGCCCCGGCACATCCCATATCGCCCTTCGGTGCTAACGCGCGGCCCCGTCATTGTCGAGCGCGCGTGGATCACAACAAGCGGAAATTGCCTTGGCTTACACTGGCGCGCTGCGTTGACGTGCGATCCAGACGCGCAAGGCAGTGTCGCGATCACGTTGCGACTGCGGCTGTTTCGACAGCAGGAGGGCCGGTTCCAGAGTTCTCCACCGCGCCGGCGGTCGCTTTAACGCTACGTCAGGACTGCGCCCTCGGTCCTTGGCGCATGACGGCGGGGCGTGCTTAGGTGTTGCTTAGGGGGACGGAGCGTTTGGCGGGAGGAGGCTGAACCATCATGTCCAAAACGAAATTCGACGTTCTGATCATTGGTGCCGGTATTTCGGGTATCGGTCTGGCTTACTACCTGCAGAAACGCTGCCCGGAAAAATCGTTTACGATTCTGGAGGGTCGGGATGCCATCGGAGGAACGTGGGATCTGTTTCGCTATCCGGGCATCCGGTCCGATAGCGACATGCATACGCTGGGGTTTACCTTCAAACCTTGGGACAAGGACCGCGTTATCGTCGATGGCGCGACAATCCGTGACTATGTCGAAGAGGCCGCGCACGAAAACGGGATCTATCCAAAGATCCGGTTTCGCCTGAAAGTCACCGATGTCAGTTGGTCGAGCCAATCGGCAAGATGGACCGTTACCGCGATTGATCAGGATACGGGCACGCCCCACAGCTTTATCGCGCAATACCTCTTCATGGGTACTGGATATTACAGCTATCGCGGTGGTTATACTCCTGATTTCAAAGGGCAGGATGACTATGCTGGCCAAATCGTGCATCCGCAGACCTGGCCCGCGGATCTGGACTATTCCGGTAAACGTGTCGTTGTGATCGGGTCTGGTGCAACAGCCATGTCGATCGTCCCCGAGATGGCCGGAAGAGCGGCGCATGTGACGATGTTGCAGCGCTCTCCCACCTACGTGGTCTCCCGCCCGGCAGAAGATCCTTTGGCGAAAGTGCTCAATCGCATCCTGCCGAAAGGCTTGGCCAGCCGCCTCGCCCGGTATCGAAATGTCCGCCTTCAGCAATATTTCTTCCGCAAGGCCCGTGAAGAGCCGGATGCGATCAAGGCCCATCTGCGCAAACTGGCGAGCAATGTCGTGAGCACCGATATCCTCGACGCTCATTTCACGCCCTCCTACAATCCGTGGGAACAGCGCCTGTGCCTGATCCCGGACAACGATCTTTTTAACGCGCTGAATGATGGCTCGGCCTCGGTGGTGACGGACGACATCGACAGGTTTACGCAAACGGGGATCGCGCTGGCATCCGGCGCGCAGCTTGAGGCGGACATGATCGTCACCGCGACGGGGCTTGAGCTGGAACACCTTGGCGGGATCGCGGTAGAGGTCGACGGCCAACGCGTGCGCTTCAACGAGACATGGAGCTACAAGGGGGTCGGATATTCCGGCGTGCCGAACATGATCTCCAGTTTTGGATACTTCAACGCATCCTGGACCATGCGGGTTGAACTGATCGCGGAATACATCTGCCGCTTGATCAAACGGCTCGATGCCGACGGCGCAGATGCGTTTACACCGGTTCTGGACCCCAAAGACGCGGATATGGTGCCACGTCCCTGGATCGATGGCTTTTCTTCCGGCTACCTTGCCCGTGGCAACCACGTCTTTCCCAAGCAGGGAGATCGCGCCCCGTGGGTCCACACGCAAAGCTACGATGAGGACCGCAAGCTGTTTCTCAAAGCCCCGCTTCTGGATCCTGAGCTGCACCTCTCCTCCGCCAAGCCAGAGATGACACGGCGGGAAGGTGTCGCTGCCTCATAAACCGGGCGTATGCGGACTGTTTACTAGGCAGAAAGCAGATCAAAAACCGGTCGCATTGGCGCGACCTAGGATGGGTACGCGTTTGCTGTACAGTCCGGCCCGCTCACCCGACACGCCGTCTTTGACCGCTTTATCGTTTGCTTTTGGGGCCTCTTCGGTCTTCCTTGGCGATATTGCATTTTATTTCGGATGGTAGATTTGACCGGACGCAAGCTTTATCTTGGCCCGCTCACCGACAACAGACGGTGGGACATGGTCCACATTCGCCCGGATGATGTATTTGTCGTCACCCCGCCGAAATCCGGTACGACCTGGGTGCAAACCATCGTGGCGCTGCTTTTCACGGGCGACCCTGCTGTCGAAGCGGAGCTTTCCGTCAAAATGCCCTGGATCGACATTCGCGTGCGCGAGATGCCGGACGTCGCCGCGCGGCTTGAGGCAATGACCCATCGGCGCTGTATGAAAAGTCATACGCCCATGGACGGCGTACCTTTGGATGATCACGCACAGTACATCTGCGTATTTCGCCATCCGCTCGATGCCCATTTCTCATATCGCAAACACCTGCGTAATATTCCCATGCCGTGGTTCGGCCTGTGGTATCCGGAGGACGATGTCGATGGCGTCACCTTCCGGCGCTTTCTGGATGGCGGGGCGGAGGGGTTCGACGGGGATGCCATGCCGCTCGACCATATCATCCGGCACTACCAAGCGGCCTTGGCCCTCGCGGATCGGCCCAACGTGTCGATGTTTCACTACGCGGATATGACTCGGGATCTGCCAGGCACCTTCGCCCGGCTGGCTGAATTGCTGGGCATCACGCATTCTGCGCAGGTGATGGATCAACTGGTTGAGACTGCGCATTTCGACAATATGCGGGCGCAGGCCGCACGTTTCGCGCCCGGTGGCGGCACGGGTTTCATGAAGTCGGACACGGATTTTTTCGACAGCGGCACCAGCAATAAGTGGGTCGGTCAGCTTACGGACCGGGAGCTTGAGGCCTACGACAAGATGATGGATGCCTACCTGACACCCAGCGAGCGTGCATGGCTGGAATACGGCACAGACGGGCCTGATCCCAGCTAAACGGGCGAAGATCTGCGCGGGAATGCGGTCGCGCGAGGAACGTCTGCAATGCAAAGGCCAAGCCCAGATATGGGCCGGATCCTGAGCGCATGCATCGGATCCGGCCTTTGCAACGTGCTCAGCGTCTCAGATCGACGTCCCTTCGGGATCTAGCGTGACAGCGTAAAGCTCGGTATCGTCGCGATCCATCAGGCGCACTCTCATCTGCTGTGTGGCCCCGTCGATATCCACCAGGCCAAAGAATTGCAGGCCGGCGCTGGGCGGCAGGTTGACGCCCTGTTCTTCCGTCGGCGCTTTGACATAGCGCACCTCCGGGCCAAAGGTCGCGTCCAGCGCGTTGGGGCCGAATGTGCCGGCATGAAGCGGGCCGGAAACGAATTCCCAGAACGGATTGAAATCGCTGAACTGCGCCTTGTTCGGGTCGTAGTAATGCGCAGCGGTGTAATGCACATCCGCCGTGAACCACACCGTGTTGTGGATATTCGCGGTCTTGATGAAGCGCAAAAGCTCCGCCACTTCCAGCTCCCGCCCCATCGCCGGGCCGTTCACGCCATCCGCGATGCCTTCGGAGCCCGATTGCTCGCGGAAATTGTCCCACACGATCAGCCCGATGGGCTGGTCGGAGGCGATGACCTTCCATGTGGCATCCGACGCGGCCAGTTCCCGCTTGAGCCAGGCCATCTGCTCGGCCCCCATAACGCGGGCCTCATCGGTCAACTCTTCGGTCTGTGGCGCTGTGTTGGGGCCACGATAGCTGCGCAGGTCAAGGAAGAAGACATCGAGCATCGGGCCGTAATTGACCTTGCGATAGACCCGGCCCGGTTCCGCCGGCGTGATCCGCAGCGGCGTCATTTCATGAAAGGCACGGCCGGCGCGGGCCGTCAGGATCTCAACCGATTTCTCGGTATAGCGGTCGTCGTCGGTCAGGTCCTTGCTGGCAGACCAGTTGTTGACGACTTCGTGGTCGTCCCACTGAAAGAAGGTGGGGACGGAGGCGTTCATGGTGCGGACATGGTCGTCCATCATGTTGTATTTCCACTGCGCGCGGAACTCGTCGAGCGTTTCGGCCACCTTGCGCTTTTCGTCGATCAGCGTGGTGTTGCGCCAGATGACCTCGCCATCCTTGGTGACCTCGTCCTCCATCGCGTTGTCGGCATAGATCGTGTCGCCGGAATGGATGAAGAAGTCGGGTTCATGCCGCGCCATGGTGGCATAGGTCGCCATGCCATCTTCGTTTATGCCCCAGCCTTGGCCCGCCGTGTCGCCGGACCAGGCAAAGCGGATGGAGCGGCGCGACATGGGCGCGGTCCTGAACCGACCGACCATAGGCTCGGAGACGGCGTTCAGATCGTAAAGATCGGCTGCGGTGAAGCGGAAGAAGATGTCCTGATCGGAGGGCAGGCCGTCGATGAGCCGCTTGATCGCGAAATCGCTATAGGGCGTCGCGTCCATCGGCGCCAGGGCACGGGCGTTGGAGAAGCTTTCGGTCGTCGACACCTCCATCATGACGCGCGATGGCCGGTCGGTCCGCGTCCAGATCATGCCGGAGGTGATGTCGACATCGCCGGATTGCACGCCGTGCGTGAAGGACGGGCGCGCAGAGGCGCGGGAGAGCGACGGCATGGCGAGGAAGGCAGCACCGGATGCCAGAACGGCCCGACGGGTGGGTGTGATGAGCGTCATGAGATGTCCCTGTGGCTGGCCCTGAATGGCGGGCGAGGAGTGACGCTAGGGAAACGCGATTCTGTGACGCTGCGCGATCAGGGGAGCGAAGGTTTTGTGACGGGCGGAGATGCGCTGAGCGACTACATCTGTTCAGCCGGATGGGGATTCACAAATCAGTAACTATTTTGTAGCTTAACACAGTCATAGGAGGCCGAATAGACATGAATGAGCTTCGCGAAACCATTCGAAACGTGTTCGAGAGCCACTTTGAAGGTGTTAAACTCGCGGAGTTTGAAGTGCGCGAAGACTTGGATCACGATGGCGACCCGATCTTGCGTATCAAGTTTGTGTTCGAGACAGAGGATAACCGTCTTGATCCGAAAAAGGTGAAAAGCATGATCCGTCATCTTCGCGAGCCACTTGCGGAGATCGGCGAAGACCGCTTTCCCATCACGTCTTATATGACCAAAGAAGAATTTGACGGTGAAGCCGCTTGACCTGATTAAGACAGCAAGGCGACTGGCCGGACCAACGTCATCACGAAAGCCACGACAGTCCGACCTGAAACGTGCCGTGAGTAGTGCCTATTATGCGATGTTCCATACACTCTGCCAAAATTGCGCAGACTGCTTGATTGGGACTGCAGGCTCAGCGAGAAGCGCACCCGCATGGCGGCAAGCTTACAGATCAGTAGATCACGGATATGCCAAGAAGCAGTGCGGCAATAAGACCGTGACGCCAAAATTTCCGAAGGATATCGAAGATTTCGCAAATCTCTTCAGAACCCTACAGGAAGAGCGTCATTTAGCCGACTATGATCCCTCCAGTAGGTTCACCCGAACGGAAACAATCGAGCACATTGATGCCGCAGAGACTGCCATAAAGGACTTTCGAAGCGCGCCGATCAGTGACAGGCGCGCTTTTGCAGCATGGACGGCGATGCAACTCAGAAAGAGCTAGCTCCGCACCAGCTTCTCGTACCCTTCCGCGATGTCCTGCGTCAGTGCGCCCACTTCGAAGTTCCAGTCACCGATCTGACCCACCGGTGTTACCTCGGCGGCGGTGCCGGTCAGCCAGCATTGTTCGAAGCTTTCCAGCTCTTCCGGCATGATGTGGCGTTCGTGCACCTTGATCTGGCGGTCCTTCAGCATGCCGATCACAGTCTGTCGGGTGATACCGTTGAGGAAGCAGTCGGGGTCAGGGGTGTGCACCTCACCGTCCTTGACGAAGAAGATGTTGGCGCCCGTCGCCTCGGCCACGTAGCCGCGATAGTCGAACATCATGGCATCCGCGCAGCCCTTGGCCTCGGCGGCATGTTTGGACATGGTGCAGATCATGTAGAGACCCGCCGCCTTGGCATGGCAGGGGATCGTCTCGGGGCTGGGACGTTTCCATTGCGAGATGTCGAGCTTGGCGCCTTTGTATTTCGAGTCGCCGTAATACGCGCCCCATTCCCAGGCCGCGATGGCCATGCGCACCGGGTTGCGGGCGGAGGCGACACCCATGTCGTCGCCCGCACCGCGCCAGGCGACGGCGCGGACATAGGCGTCCGACAGACCTGACGCGGTCATCACGTCTTGTTTAGCGGCTTCGATCTCATCGACGCTCCACGGGATCTCGAAATCGATCAGTTCCGCGGATTTCTTCAGGCGCTCGGAGTGTTTGCGGGACTCGAAGATCTTGCCGTTATAGGCGCGCTCGCCCTCGAACACGGAGGAGGCGTAATGCATCGCATGGGTCAGAATATGGACGTTGGCATCGCGCCAGTTCACCATTTTCCCGTCCATCCAGATCAGGCCGTCGCGATCGTCATATCCAGACATATTCTCTCCTTCCGCCCTTTTGGCTTTTCATTTATTGCGCAGATATGGCCGGAGCGGTCACAATATTGCGTCAAAATCGTGATTCGATACCTTTTCACTGTTGGAATGTCAACAACGCTGACGTAAGCTGAGATGCGACGGACAGATCAAGTGACGAGGGCAGCCATGTCGGAGGGGCGCACAGGCGGGACCTATAGCGGCGAGAGCCTGCTTTATCTCACGGACGAACAGCTAAGGCAGGGGATCGAGGCGATGTTTTTCGCCTATCGCGGCTTTACGGCTGATCCTGACCGCATCCTGGCGGACCTCAGCTATGGCCGGGCGCATCACCGGGCGATCCATTTCATCAACCGCGCGCCGGGCACCACTGTTAACAATCTGCTTTCCATTCTGGGTGTAACCAAGCAATCCTTGAACCGGGTTCTGCGAACGCTGATCAGCGACGGGCTGGTCGAAAGTCGCGTGGGCACGGCGGACAAGCGCGAGCGTCATCTGTTCCTGACGGAAAAGGGCGAGGCGCTGGAAAGCCGTCTTTCGGATGCACAGCGCGCCCGGATGCGGGCGGCCTATCGCGACGTGGGACCGGAGGCAGTGGCGGGGTTCCGTCAGGTGTTGGAGGCGATGATGGATACCGATATGCGGCGCGCTTACGTCCGGCTGAAAGACAGCACGTCATGAGCGATCTCGACGCGCATCTGCTGATTGTCGATGACGACGAGCGTATCCGCGACCTGCTGCGCAAGTTCCTGATGCGCAACGGCTTTCTGGTGAGCGTGGCGCGCGATGCGGAGCATGCCAGACGCATCCTCAGCGGACTGGATTTCGATCTGATCGTGCTCGACGTGATGATGCCGGGCGAGGACGGCGTGTCGCTGACCCGCGCCTTGCGCGAAACGCACGAGACGCCGATCCTTCTGCTGACGGCCAAAGGGGATACCGAAGACAGGATTCAGGGGCTGGAAGCAGGGGCTGATGACTACCTGGCCAAGCCGTTCGAGCCCAAGGAGTTGTTGCTGCGCATCAACGCAATCCTGCGCCGTATGCCCGAGGTGCCGGAGGCGGAGACCGTGCCCAAGATCCTGCATCTGGGGCCCATCCGCTATGACATCGAGCGGGGAGAGATGTGGCAGGGCGAGGAGATCGTGCGCCTGACCGCAACCGAAAGCCAACTGATGCGCATCTTCAGCGCCTGTCCGGGAGAGCCGGTGAGCCGCACTAAGCTGGTGGAGGACCTGGGCCGCGACAGGGGCCAGGCGCAGGAGCGCGCGGTCGACGTGCAGATCACGCGGTTGCGCAGGAAGATCGAGAGCAATCCAAAGCAGCCCCGCTATCTGCAAACCGTGCGCGGCGCGGGATATATGCTGGCGCCAGACTAACAGGACGAGGCGCCTAGCCTTTTCGGTCGGATTTTCCGTATTTTTATCGAGAAGAAGGAGGGGGACATGGCAACAGCTTTGATCACGCACGCAGATTGTCTGCGTCACGTCACGCCGGACGGACATCCCGAACGGGTGGCGCGCCTTGAACATGTCCTGCACGCATTGGAGCCGTTGAATTTGAAGAAGGTGACCGCTCCGATGGCGGCGGATGACGATATCCTTCGCATCCACCCGCAGAGCTATCTTGACGGTTTGCGCAAGCGGCTGCCGGAAAACCGCTTTGCCCAGATCGACGCGGATACGTGGATGTCACCAGGTTCGCTCGATGCTGCCTTTCGCGCGGCGGGGGCGGCGGTGAAGGCCGTGGATATGGTGCTTGGCGGTGAGGTGCCGAATGCTTTTGCCGCTGTGCGTCCGCCGGGACACCATGCCGAGACGGATACGGCGATGGGCTTTTGCCTCTTTGGAAATGCAGCCTTGGCGGCCAAGCATGCACTGGAGTTTCACGAGCTTGACCGGGTGGCGGTTGTGGATTTCGACGTGCATCATGGAAACGGCACGCAAGACCTGCTCTGGAACGAGCCGCGCGCGTTGGTCATCACGTCGCAGCAGATGCCGCTCTGGCCCGGTTCCGGTCGGCCCGACGAGACGGGCGCGCATGGCAATGTGCTGAACATTCCGCTCGCGCCAGAGAGCGGAAGCGCGGAGATGCGCGCGGCATACCAGACGCAGGTTTTCCCGCGTCTGCGGTCGTTCCGACCGGAATTGCTGATCATTTCGGCGGGCTTTGACGCACATCGCGATGATCCGTTGGCGCAGCTCAACTGGGAGACGGAGGACTTTGCCTGGGTCACAGCGGAGCTTTGCAAGCTGGCGGCGGAGTTGTGCGAGGGGCGGGTGGTCTCGACTTTGGAGGGCGGCTATGATCTGAACGCCCTGTCCGCATCAGCGCGGGCGCATGTAGAAGAACTGATAAAGGCCGCGTGATGACCGATCGCCCCGTATCCGAGATGAGTTTTGAAGAGGCGATGCGCGAGTTGGAAGGCGTTGTTGACCAGCTGGAGCGCGGCGATGTCGCGCTGGACGCCTCTATTGCGCTTTACGAACGCGGGGCGGCACTCAAGAAGCGGTGCGAGGAAGAGCTGAAGCGCGCCGAGGAGAAGGTTGCTGCGATCACGCTGGATGCCGAAGGGCAGCCCACGGGAACAAAGCCTGTCGACGGGCTTTGAAGTCATGTTTCAAGAGCGGCTGACGGACGCGGCGCGCCGCATTCAGGAGCATTTCGATCACGTCCTGAAAGGGCTGGCGGATGAGCCGGTGATCCACGCGATGCGATATGCTACCGAAGGCGGCAAACGCCTGCGCGGTTTTCTGGTGCTGGAGGGTGCTGCGTTGCATGGGATCGCCCTTGAACGCGCGATCTGGCCGGCCTGCGGGATCGAGGCGATGCATGCCTATTCGTTGGTCCATGACGATCTGCCCTGCATGGATGATGACGATCTGAGGCGCGGGCGGCCCACGGTGCATGTCGAATGGGACGAGTGCACGGCCGTGCTGGCCGGGGATGCGTTGCAAACCCTTGCATTCGAACTCTCCGCCCGGCCTGAGGTGGGCGGAGCGGATGTGCGCGCTGATCTGGCGCTGAGCCTTGCACAGGCAAGCGGTGCACAGGGAATGGTGCTGGGTCAGGCGCTGGATATCGCGGCGGAGACGGCGGAGGCGCCTCTGACATTGGATCAGATCACGGCGCTGCAAGCGGGAAAGACCGGCGCGCTGATCGACTGGGCGGCCTGTGCCGGTGCGCGTCTGGCGCAGGCTGACATCGCACCCCTGCGCCGATATGCGCAGGCCATCGGCCTTGCCTTCCAGATTGCCGACGACATCTTGGATGTCGAAGGCGACGCGGAAAAGGCGGGCAAACGCTTGCAGAAAGACGCGGATGCGGGCAAAGCCACCTTCGTGTCGCTGTTGGGTCTGGATGGCGCGCGCAGCAAGGCCACCGAACTGGTGGACGAGGCCTGCGCCGCGCTGGACCCTTACGGCGCTGATGCCGATACGTTGCGGGACACGGCGCGCTTTATCATCTCCCGCGATGCCTAACCGCCCCGGAAGGAGGCGCAGATGACCGACCGCCCGAAGACCCCTCTCCTCGACATGATCCAGAAGCCCGCAGATCTCAAGCAATTGTCGGACAAGCAGCTTGAACAGGTGGCGCATGAGTTGCGGACCGAAACGATCTCGGCCGTGTCCGAAACGGGAGGGCATCTGGGCGCGGGCCTGGGCGTGGTGGAGTTGACCGTGGCATTGCACGCGGTCTTCGACACGCCACGCGACAAGCTGATCTGGGATGTCAGTCACCAATGCTATCCGCACAAGATCCTGACCGGGCGGCGTGACCGGATCCGCACGATCCGTCAGAAGGACGGGCTGAGCGGGTTCACCAAACGCTCCGAAAGCCCCTACGACCCGTTTGGCGCGGCGCATAGTTCGACCTCGATCAGCGCGGCTTTGGGCTTTGCGGTGGGCCGCGATCTGGGCGGTGTAGTGCCGGAAGGGCTGGGCGACGCCATTGCGGTGATCGGCGACGGCGCGATGAGCGCAGGCATGGCCTATGAGGCGATGAACAATGCCGGGCATCTGGGCAAACGCCTGATCGTGATCCTGAACGACAATGAGATGTCCATTGCGCCGCCGGTAGGGGCGATGTCGACCTATCTATCTCGCCTTTACGCAGAGCAGCCGTTTCAGGACCTGAAGGCGGCGGCGAAAGGGGCCGTTTCGCTTTTGCCAGAGCCGTTCCGCGAAGGGGCGAAGCGCGCCAAGGAGATGTTGAAAGGCATGGCCGTGGGCGGCACGCTCTTCGAAGAGCTGGGTTTTTCCTATCTCGGGCCGATTGACGGGCACGATATGGGCCAGCTACTGCCGGTGCTGCGGACGGTGAAGGCGCGGGCGACGGGGCCGATCCTGATCCATGTTATCACCAAGAAGGGCAAGGGTTATGCGCCGGCCGAGCATGCCCGCGATGGTGGACACGCGACCGCAAAATTCAATGTTGTGACGGGCAAGCAGAAGAAAGCGCCGTCGAATGCGCCAAGCTACACCAAGGTCTTTGCGGATACCCTGCTGAAAGAGGCCGCGGAAGACGATAGGGTCTGCGCCATCACAGCGGCGATGCCGGATGGCACGGGCCTGAACCTCTTTGCAGAGCGATATCCGAGCCGGTGTTTCGATGTGGGCATTGCCGAACAGCACGCCGTGACCTTCAGCGCGGGCCTGGCGGCGGCGGGGATGAAACCCTTTTGCGCGCTTTATTCGACCTTCCTGCAGCGGGGCTATGACCAGGTGGTTCACGACGTGGCCATCCAGCGCCTGCCGGTGCGGTTTCCGATTGACCGTGCTGGGCTTGTCGGCGCGGACGGGGCGACCCATGCGGGCAGCTATGACGTGGCTTATCTGGCCAACCTGCCGGGCTTTACCGTGATGGCCGCCGCCGACGAGGCCGAACTGGTGCATATGGTGGCAACCGCGGCGGCGCATGATGACGGTCCCATTGCCTTCCGCTTTCCCCGCGGGGAAGGCGTGGGCGTGGAGATGCCGGAGAAGGGCGAAGTGCTGGAGATCGGCAAGGGCCGAATGATCCAGGAAGGCGGTCGCGTGGCGATCTTATCCTTCGGAACCCGTCTGGCAGAGGTGCTGACAGCCTGCGAGGCGCTGGGCGCGCGGGGGATCACACCCACGGTGGCGGATGCGAGGTTCGCCAAACCCTTGGATCGCGACCTGATCCTGCAACTTGCAGCCGAGCATGAGGCGCTTATCACCATCGAGGAAGGGGCCGTGGGCGGTTTCGGCAGCCATGTGGCCCAGCTTCTGGCCGATGAAAGGGTGTTCGATCAGGGTCTCAAATACCGATCCATGGTGCTGCCGGATATCTTCATCGATCAGGCCAGTCCCGCGGACATGTACGCCGTGGCCGGAATGAGCGCGGAACAGATCGAAGCAAAGGTGCTTTCGGTTCTGGGTGTCGCGTCAATCGGCGAAAAACGCGCTTGAGGCCAAAAAACCGGGTTGAGCTGTAGCGTGATCCAGCCGCTATAGGGAATGCGTCCTCAAAAACGGAGCACGCATATGACCCACATAATCTCGGCTTTCTTCAGCAACCTCGGCGATTTGGAGAAGGCGAAAGCCTTTGTTGATCCCGACGCGATCTTTGTTGGTGTTCGGGAGCATCCGGATGTGAATTTGCCAATCTACGGCACGTTCCGTGGTCACGATGGAATGATGCGATTTGTCGGGGCCTTGAAGGATGCCTTCGACACCCAGCTTTTCGAAATCGACATGGTCCACGAAAACCCGACAGAAGGCTTTGCGACTGGCCGCTTTGAGCATCGGGTCAAACGCACCGGTGCGCTTTTTCGCAGTCGATGGGCTCTGTTTGCCCAGTTTCGGGACGGTCGGATATCGCATTATCGGTTCTTCGAAGATACCGCCGCGCTTGAAGAGGCATTGGGCGTTCGAACGATCTGCCGCGAAGCCGTCTAGATCAGTCCGCTGACCAGCAAGGCAACAGCTCCGGCGCACGCATAGCCGAGCACAACGAAGAGACCGTCGCGTGTCAACAGACCAAAGGAGATCAAGGCAACCGTCGCCGCGCCAACCGAGGTGACCATTGGCAGGATCTCAAGAAGGGGCCATGTCATCGGGATGGCGACGCAAACGGCAAAGTTGACACTCCGCATCGGCTGTTGGGTCAGCAATCTGAACCTGCGATGGGCGTTGCGATCGAGCCAGGCACACGGTTTGCGCAGCCAATCGACCGCGCCGCGCAATCGCTTGGCGTTCACACTCCGGCGGCGAATGGTATCGGGCAACCAGATGTGACGCCGCCCGATCAGCGCCTGGGCCCCGATCAGAAGGATCAGCAACGCGGATAAGGTCGGCATGCCTGGAATGCCCGAGATCGGGGAAATCAGGATCACCGAGATGGTCAGAATGATGGGCGTGAAAGAGCGTTCACCCACTTCGCCGAGTATGTCGGCGACGGTCACGCGCTCTCCTGCCGCAGCCTGATCCAGCGCGTCCAGGATATCGTTCAGCGACCGCGGCGCGATGTCAGTGCTCATCGACCTCGGTCAGCTCGGACTTCAGAAGGGCGGGTAACCCATCGCGATAGCTTGGATAGAGGAGCTTCACGCCAAGCTCATCCTTGATGCGGTTGTTCCTCACGCGCTTGTTCTCAGCATAGAAACTGCGTGCCATGGGCGTCATTTCGGCCGCTTCATAAGGCGCTGCCGGGGGCAGGGGCAGGCCAAGAAGCTCTGCGGCATGGGCGATGACATCCTGCGGTGGGGCCGGATCATCGTCGCACAGATTATAGGCCGCGCCGGGATTTGGGCGGGCGATCGAGGCATCGAGAACCTGGGCGA
The DNA here is from genome assembly GCF_004216475.1 of Thalassococcus sp. S3. Classification (GTDB taxonomy): domain Bacteria; phylum Pseudomonadota; class Alphaproteobacteria; order Rhodobacterales; family Rhodobacteraceae. The sequence continues at coordinate 147,971 of NZ_CP022303.1, forward strand.
TGTCGTCAACATGAATGCGCGAAAAGACCTGACCGGGTTTGATGATCCGCCGCGCAGTGCCCCTGCGCACTTTGGAAAACGGCCCGCGCCCCGGCCCGTAGATGCCCGCCAGGCGGAAGATGTGAAGCGGTAAATCGGGGATCGAAGCCCAGTCTTCCTCGGCGGCTTTCCGCCACTTTCCACGCCTTGTGGAGGGGGTAAGAGGGGTCTTTTCGTCCACCCAACCCCCGTCGTGGTCGCCGTAGACGCCGGTTGTGCTGAGATATCCGACCCATTCCAGGCGCGGGGCGAGGGTGATGATATGGTCACGCACCTCGTTCAGAACCGGGTCACCGGCTTCGGTCGGGCCGGCCGAGATAAGCAGGTGCGTCGCATCGTATAGCGCGTGGGGGCTGTCGACCGAGGGAAAAAGGACGGGCCGGACGCCTGTTTTGCGCAACGCTTCGGCCTTTTCCATGCTCCGCGTGGTCCCGATCACACGCCATCCGCGTGGCAGCAGCAACCGCGACAATGCCTGAGCCGAATAGCCATGGCCGAATGAGAACAGCACTTTATGCATACCTCTTTGATGGGTTCTGACGAGAGGGATTACAAGTGTTACAAAAAATCGTTGTCTTATGAATATTCGTAACATATACTCCCGATAACGGTTTTGGAGGAGCCCAGCCCATGTATTCGCAAGGCCTGATCGGCGCCGACGGGCGCACGGAAGAGACGCCGGAATTTCTTGAAGCGTTTCAGAAGCGCATCGACGCTGAGGAAAAAATCGAACCCAACGATGCGATGCCCGAAGGCTATCGTCGCACTCTGGTTCGTCAGATCGGGCAGCATGCCCATTCGGAGATCGTGGGCATGCTGCCCGAGGGCAACTGGATCACCCGTGCACCAAGCCTGAAGCGCAAGGCGGCGTTGCTGGCCAAGGTGCAGGATGAGGGCGGGCATGGTCTATACCTCTACGCGGCGGCGGAAACGCTGGGCGTGAGCCGCGAGCAGATGACCGAGGAGCTTCTGGATGGGCGGGCGAAATATTCGTCGATCTTCAACTATCCCACGCTGACCTGGGCCGATATCGGCACGATTGGCTGGCTGGTTGATGGCGCGGCGATCATGAACCAGATCCCCCTCTGCCGATGCTCATACGGACCCTACGCACGAGCGATGATCCGGGTTTGCAAGGAAGAGAGTTTTCACCAGCGTCAGGGCTATGAAATCGTCATGACACTGGCGCAGGGCACGCCGGAGCAAAAGAAAATGGCGCAGGATGCGCTGAACCGCTGGTGGTGGCCTTCGATCATGATGTTTGGACCGCATGACGCGGACAGCCAGCATTCGGACCAGTCGATGGCCTGGAAGATCAAGCGGTTTACCAATGACGAGTTGCGCCAGAAATTCATCGACGCGACGGTGCCGCAGGCGGAGTATCTGGACCTGACGATCCCGGATCCCGACCTTCGCTGGAACGATGAAAAGGGTGGCTACGATCACGGCCCGATCGATTGGGACGAGTTTTGGCGCGTTGTGAAAGGTCACGGACCCATGGCCAAGGATCGCATCAAGGCCCGCAAGGAAGCCTGGGATGACGGCGCCTGGGTGCGCGAGGCCGCATTGGCCCATGCAGAGAAACGGCGCGCGCGAAAAATGGCCGCAGAGTAAAATCCGACTGCGGGAGCGAGGGGCCAGCCCCTCGCGCTCCCCGGGATATTTTTAACCCAAAGAAGAAAGGGCATGAGATGTCCGGTGAAGTGCCTTTGTGGGAAGTATTCATCCGGCCCCGAAACGGGCTGGCACACAAACATGTGGGGTCGATCCACGCCACCGACGAGGTAATGGCCCTGCAGGCGGCGCGGGATGTCTATACCCGGCGCGGTGAGGGCAATTCGATCTGGGTCGTGCCGTCGGCCGCGATCACGGCCAGCGATCCGGATCAGGCCGCGGAGAACTTCGATCCAACGGGAGAGAAGATTTACCGACACCCGACTTTTTACGACATTCCTGAAGACGTGGGGCATATGTGATGTCTCTCTTCGAAGGCGTATTGGAGCTGGCCGACGATCATCTGGTTCTGGGCCACCGGATAAGCGAGTGGTGCGGCCATGCGCCGATGCTGGAGGAGGACCTGGCGCTGCCCAATATGGCGCTGGACCTGATCGGTACGGCGCGCAGCCTTTATGAATACGCGGGCAAGCTGGAAGGCGCAGGCCGGGATGAGGATGACCTAGCCTATCTGCGCGGGGAGCGGGAGTATCGCAATCTCCTGCTTTGCGAGCGACCAAATGAGGATTTCGCGCATACCGTTTTGAGGCAACTTTATTTCGCCGCGTTCATGCAGCCGTACTGGCAAGCCGCCTTGAAGAGTTCTGACGAGGTTATTGTCGGGATCGCGGGTAAAGCGGTGAAGGAAATGGCCTATCACATCCGCCATGCCGGGGAATGGGTGATCCGGCTGGGCGACGGGACGGAGGACAGCGCGCAACGCATGAAAAACGCCGTCGAAGCGCTGCATCTTTATACAGGAGAGCTCTTTGAGCCGGGGGCGGAGACGCATGCTCTTCCAGATCGCACGGCTCTGCAACCCACATGGGAGGCGACGATCGACCGGGTGTTTGATGACGCGATGCTCAGTCGTCCGGTGGTGCAGTATCCGCAGACCGGAGGGCGCAAGGGCGTACACGGCGAAGGGCTGGGCCACATGTTGGCGGTGATGCAATCGGTGCATCGCGCGCATCCGGGCGCGACATGGTAGCAGCGGTTCAATCGCTCGAAGAAGCGCGGGCCTGGGCGGCGGCGGCGCGTGTTCCCGATCCGGAAGTGCCCTGTGTCACGGTGGAGGATCTGGGCATCCTGCGCTGGCTCAGGATGGAAAACGGTGTGGCCGTGGCGGGTGTCACGCCCACCTATTCCGGATGCCCTGCGGTTCTGGCCATCGAAATGGCGATCGAAGCCGCCTTGCGGGACGCAGGGTTCGACGCCCGGATCGAGCGTGTGATGTCGCCGCCCTGGACCACCGATTGGATCACCGCGGCTGGCCGGGAAAAGCTGCGCGCCTACGGCATCGCCCCGCCTGAGCAGACAAGCGGGTCGAAAATGGCGTTGTTCGGCGAAACGACGGTGCCCTGCCCCCGCTGCGCCAGCACCGCGACAGAGAAGCTGAGCGAGTTTGGCTCCACCGCATGCAAGGCGCAGTATCGCTGCACCGCCTGTGCGGAGCCGTTTGATTACTTCAAATGCATTTGAGGACGAAACATGGTTGATCGCATCACAGAAGCCGTCGCTGTTGCACAAGTAGCTACAGCCTATACCGTGGCCACGCGCAATCGCGATGTCGCGGGGCTCAAACAGCTTTTCCACGAAAATGCGGTGATGAGCGGCTATCTCGGTCCCGATCTCATGGTCGGCGGTCCTGAGCCGTTCTACGACCATCTGAGTGCCAACGAAGTGTCGCCGGATTATCAAAGCGCCCTGCTGAGCGTGGAGGTCACTGGTATGACAGCCTGTGCGCGTGTGGCGGAGAGCAACCTTTTCGGGATGTCCTTCGTCAACGATTTCCATTTCGTGAAGACCAAGGATGGGTGGCTGATTACGTCCAAGCTGTTCCATGCCGATCCGCCGGAAGGACAATCTTGATGTTCCACGCTCTGACCCTCTCTGCCGTTGACCGTTTGACTGATGATGCCGTGGCCCTTCGCTTTGATGTGCCGGATGCTTTGGCAGACACTTTCGCTTACGAGCCCGGCCAATACCTCACCCTGCGGGCAGATGTCGGGGGGGAGGACATGCGCCGGTCCTATTCCATCGCCAGCCTTCCGGGGGAAGCGCTGTGCGTCGGGGTTAAGGCGGTGGAGGGGGGTGCGTTCTCTCCCTTTGCACAAAGCCTGAAGCCGGGTGAGACCCTACAGGTGATGCCGCCGGAGGGGCGCTTTGTCACCAAGGACGAGGAAAAGCTGGTCTTGATCGCTGCGGGATCGGGTATCACGCCGATAATCTCCATTGCGTCGGACGCGCTGGTCCGGGGGGCCGAGGTGACCCTGATCTATGGCAATCGGACCACTGGCAGCATCATGTTCCGCGACACGCTGGACGCGCTGAAGGATCGCTATCTGGAGCGGTTCACCCTGATCCATGTGCTAAGCCGCGAACCCCAGGATGTTGCGCTGCTGAATGGCCGGGTGAGCGGCGAGAAGGTAACCACCCTTGCCCGTGCTGGCGCAGTCGATCTGGACGGTGCCGACGGTATCTTCCTTTGCGGTCCGGGGGAGATGATCGATGATGTCAGTGCCGCTTTGGCCAACGTCGACATCAACTCTGACAAGGTGCATTTCGAGCGTTTCACCCAGGCGGGAGAGACCCCGCGTGCCCCGAAATCGGCCGAGGCCGAGATTGCCGCACAAAGCGGCGTGGCGGTCACGGTGGTACTCGACGGCGCCCGGCGCCAATTTCAGGTGGAGGCCCAGGACGACACCGTTCTCGACGCTGCCGCGCGCCAGGGTCTGGAACTGCCGTTTTCCTGCAAGGGCGGCATGTGCTGTACCTGCCGCTGCAAGGTGGCCGAAGGCAGCGCCGAGATGGCCGTGAACTACTCGCTCGAACCATGGGAGATGGAGGCCGGCTTTACCCTCGCCTGTCAGGCCCGGCCCACATCCGAAACGCTGGTGCTGGATTTCGACGCGGCTTGATCGTCCCGCTCGAATGCGATTTGCTACGGCTATGTCCAAAGACAGACCGGATCTCTCTGCCGCCTACGCGTTGCGAACGCCAGCAGGTTCGCGAAAGCTCTATGCCGATTGGGCCACTGACTACGATCAGGGGTTCGCTGATGCCGAAGATTACCAGCTTCACCTGCATACCGCCCGCCTTTTTGCCAAGACCGGCGCAACCGGCCCCATCCTTGATGTCGGAGCGGGCACTGGCCTCTGTGGTGCTGCCTTGGCGGCGCATGGCATAAGCCCAATCGACGCCACTGATATCAGTGCCGAGATGCTTGCCGAAGCCGCGCGCAAGGATATCTACCGTGACCTGATCGAGGCTGACCTGACCCAGGGACTTCCGTTTCCCGACAATGGCTATGCCGGTCTTACCTCCTCTGGCACCTTCACCACCGGGCATGTCGGCCCGGAGGTTTTTGACGAGCTTCTCCGCGTTGCCCGCCCCGGTGCGCAGTTCGCTTTGTCGATCAATACCCGGCATTTCGATGCGGCCGGTTTTGCTGCCAAGCTGGACGCGTTGTCAGACGAGCTGGCCGACATATCCCTGTCCGAATGCCCCATCTATGGCCCCAAGGCCAGCGGACCGCATCGGAGCGACACGGCTTACGTAGCATGCTTTCGCAAGCGCTGATCTTCTTTGGGTCAAAAATACCCTGGGGGAATCCGCCAACGGCGGATGGGGGCTGGCCCCCTAGCACTCATCGCCCTTTCCAAACGGGGTCCCGTTTCTCGGCAAAGGCCCGGGCGCCCTCCAGCTGATCTTCGCTGGCATAAAGCACATCCACCGTGCGCAGCTTCCTTTGCGTGATCCGGTTCATTGCGTCCTGAAACTTGGCGTCTTCCGCATCCCGCACGATTTCCTTTATCGCCGCGTAGACAAGTGGCGGACCACTCGCGATTAACTGCGCAAGCTCGCGTGCCCGGTTCATCAGGTTCGCGGCGGAGACAACCTCGTTCACCAGGCCCCAGCGATGGGCCTCTTCGGCATCGAACCAGCGCCCGGTCAGCAATAGCTCCATAGCGATGTGATAGGGGATGCGCTTGGGCAGCTTTACGCTTGCCGCGTCTGCCACGGTGCCGGATCGGATCTCCGGTAGGGCAAAGCTGGCGTGATCCGCAGCAAGGATCATGTCCCCGCTCAACGCCAGCTCCAACCCGCCGCCACAGGCAATCCCGTTGACCGCCACGATCACCGGCTTGTTCATGTCCCGCAATTCCTGCAGTCCGCCAAAGCCTCCCACGCCGTAGTCGCCGTCCACTGCGTCACTTTCTGCTGCAGCCTTCAAGTCCCAACCGGGGCAAAAGAACTTCTCTCCCTCCGCAGTCAGGAGCGCCACGCGGAGGTCCGGGTCATCCCGGAATTCAGCGAAGATATCTCCCATAATCCGCGAGGTTTTCAGGTCGATCGCATTGGCCTTGGGCCGATCCAGCGTGACCTCCAGCACGGCCCCGTCCCTTTGCGTTCGGATCGGATTGGGATCACTCATCTCTTGGTCTCCTCCTGTGTCAGCCGGATCAGCGCATCAGCCGCCACCGCCCGCTCGGGCGTGCAGATCAGCGGATTGATCTCGACCTCGCATATCTCGTCTGCATGGGCGATCACCCAATGTTGCAGCGCCTCCACCGCATCCAGGACAGCCGCCCGATCTGCCGCGGGCCGACCACGGTAGCCGTTCAGCAACAAGCTGCAGCGCAGGCGGTCCAAAGCGTTCGCAATGTCCTGACGCGTGGCGGGGATCAAGAGAGAGACGCTGTCCTGCAGAAGCTCCGTCAGCACACCGCCGGCGCCAAGCGTCAGGACAAAGCCATGTGCCGGATCGCAGGTGACGCCGACCAGCAATTCCGCGACACCGCCCTCGATCATCTCCTCCACCAGAGTGTCGGGCACCGGCATCTTCCTTGCCGCCTCCGCGATCTCATGAGGACCGAGCCCCAGCCGGACCGCGCCGGCTTCGGACTTATGGGCCAGTCCCAACCCTTTCAACGCAACCGGCCCTCCGATCTTTGCTGCCGCAGTGACGGCCTCCTCCGGGCTTTTCGCCACTTGCGATATCGGAACATCGACATCAGCCGAAGCCAACCGGTTCTTGGCCTCCACCTCACTCAAAACAGCGCCAGGTTCCAGCCTGTGCGGCAATAGAAGCGGCTCTCTCTCGTCCGTCGTAGGCTTGCCCGCGGCGGAGGCCGCCGCCAACGCTTCGCGCAGCCCGCAAAGCGGGGCCACGCCTTTCGCCATCAGCGCCTCTGCCGTTCCTTCCGGCATCAGTTCCGGCAGGGAGGCCACGACTGCAAAGGGTGCGCCCGTCTCTTGCCGCGCCCGGATCGCGGCTTCGGTCGCACAGGCCCAGTCGGTGGGGTCGGTATGGGGATAATCGACAATGCTCATCGTCAAACCGATCTCGGGCCCGGTCATCGCACCCCAGGCCCGCGCCATCCGTTCCGTGTCGCGCCAGATATAGGTGTGGTAGTCAAGCGGATTGGCCAGCGCCACCATTGGTCCCAGAGTGTCCCGCAGCACCTGCTTCTGCGCGTCCGAGACCGGCGGAAAAGGCAGGCCGACCTCCTGCGCCATGTCCGCAGCCAGGCTCGCCTCTCCACCCGAACAACTGATCGACGCGATACCCCGCGCCGCCAGAGGGCCTGTCACGTGCAACAGCTTCAGCGTTTCCAGAAACGCGGGCAAATCCGCGACCCGCGCAAAGCCCAGTCGGTCAAGCAGCGCCTGCGCCCCGGCATCGCTTCCCGCAAGGGAGGCGGTATGCGAGACCGTTGCCACCCGCGCTTCTTCCGACGTACCAACCTTGAGCACGACAACGGGCACATTCCGTCCCCGCGCGGCCCTAGCCAGATCTTCCCATTGCCGCAGATCACCAAACCCCTCGACATGAAGACCCAGCGCCGTGACGCGTGGATCGTCGAGCAGCGCCCGCGCGATCTCAGCCTGACTGGTTTGCGCCATGTTTCCGCAGGTCACGACATAGCCGATGGGAAGTGCCCGACGCTGCATGGTCAGATTGATCGCGATATTTGACGATTGCGCAAGGATGGCCACCCCACGCTCCACCCGTTTGCAGCCATGTTGATCGGGCCAGATCAGCGCGCCGTCGAGTGCATTGATAAACCCATAGCAATTCGGTCCCAGCACTGGCATGGCCCCGGCGGCCGCGACAAGCCGGGCCTGCAGGCCCGCGCCTTCGGCGTCTTCGGCTTGCGCTTCGGAGAAACCGGACGCGAAACAGACCGCTCCGCCTCCGCCCCGCCTTGCCAGCCCCTGCGCGATATCCGGTGTGGCCTGCCGGTTGACGCCGATAAAGGCCGCATCCGGGCCCTCGGGAAGCGCCTCGACCGACGGGAAAGCCGGGTGACCTGCAATCGCATCCGCCTTCGGATGCACGGGCCAGAGTGCACCCTCAAAGCCGAACCGTTCCGCCTGCGCGATGACCGACCTGCACCAGGCGCCGCCGCCGACCACCGCCAGATGCCGCGGACGCAAAAGGCGGGACAGGTCACGCTGCATGAAACGTGCTTGCTTTTGGTTTTCTTGCCTCCGGCGGGGATATCTCCGACCCAAAGAAGCAGGAGATCATTTTTCCGATCCACCCCGCGCCGCCCATGGCAGACGCGGGGCTTATTCGGGTGCGGCCATCGGCGTCCCCGCCTGTACCGCGTGTTCTCTTCTCGTGGAATTTGGTTGAGCTTTCGCTAACGCATCCCGTTCTTCTTTGGGTCAAAAATATCCCGGGGAGCGCGAGGGGCTGGCCCCTCGCATCGGTCGGATGGGCGCAGCCCATTCGAAACAGGTTCATGCGCCCAATGCCCGCAACAGGTCGCGTGAGATGATATGGCGCTGAATTTCCGACGTGCCGTCCCAGATCCTTTCAACCCTTGCATCGCGCCAGAACCGCTCAAGCGGATAATCATCCATCAGACCCATGCCGCCATGCAGCTGGATCGCCGCATCCGTTACCCGCGCCAGCATTTCAGAAGCATAAAGCTTGGCCGATGCAATCTCCCGGTTGGCGGGCAGCGCCCGGTCCAGCCGATCGGCTGATGCAAGCGTCAGCAGATCCGCTGCATCGATTTCGGTCACCATATCGGCGAGCTGAAAACTGACCCCCTGGAACTTTCCGATCTTCTGACCGAACTGTTCCCGCGTGGCCGCGTAATCCAGGGCATAGTCAAATGTCCTGCGCGCCCGCCCGACGCACATGGCCGCAACCGTGATCCGCGTGGCATAAAGCCAGGTGTTCATAACCTCGAACCCGCCATCGACCTCGCCCAGCACCTGCGTATCCGGCAATCGGCAATCGTCGAATTCGAGGATCATGTTCTGATAGCCCCGATGACTGACTGATTTATAACCATCCCGGATCGTGAAGCCCGGTGTGCCGCGATCCACCAGAAACGCCGTGATCCGTTTTTTGGGTCCTTTCGGTGTCTGATCTTCCCCGGTTGCGATGAACACAATGACGAAGTCGGCATGTTCCGCGCCCGAGATGAAGTGCTTGGTTCCGTTCACAACCCAGTCGCCGCCATCCCGGATGGCCGCGCATTTCATGCCCCTGACATCCGAACCCGCGCCCGGTTCGGTCATCGCCAACGCATCCATCTTCTCGCCGTGCACGGCTGGCATCAGGTAGCGGTCCACCTGCTCCCCTTCACAGGCCATCAGGATGTTCTGAGGTCGCCCGAAGAAATGGTTAAGCGCCATGGACCCACGCCCCAGTTCCCGCTCCACCAGCGCGAATTCCAGATGGCTCAACCCGGCGCAGCCCACGCTTTCGGGGAAATTACAGGCGTAAAACCCCAGCTCAATCGTCTTGCGTTTGATTTCTTGCGCGATTTCTTTTGGAACGGCACCGGTTCGCTCAACCAGGTCTTCGTGCGGGTAAATCTCCTTTTCCACAAAACTTCGCACGGTGGAGACGATCATCTCCTGTTCGTCACTCAGTCCATATTGCATGAGGGTCAGATCTTTCTTTCAGCCATCAGGCGCGCTGCAAAATGAATGCGGGCGAGCTCAGAGAACGCATCCGGGTTCCGGATGATCCGCCTTACTGCGCATAACTTGATCCCTCCTCATCAAGGATGGCCTTCAGCTCGGTCAGATGCCGTGCATCCTGCTCTGGGTAGGTTTCAAGCTCTTGCGCCGTCTTCTCGGCGATCTCGTCCGAAAGGAGGCGCAAGGGTTGGCCGGTTTGAAGGGCAAGGATGTAAGTCTGGCAGGCCCTCTCGAAATAGTAGAGCCGATTGAACGTATCCGCGACCGTGTCCCCGATCACCATCACGCCGTGATTGCCCATGATCATCACCTTCTTTTTGGGATCATCGAAAAGGCGCGCGCAGCGCTCTCCCTCTTCTTCGAAGGCCAGCCCGCCATAACTGTCGTCAACGACATAGCGATTGAAAAAGGTGCACGCGTTCTGATCGACGGGCGGAAGGCGGCTGTCGGCAAGGGCGGCAAGCGCGGTTGCATAGGGCGAATGCACGTGCATGGCACAGCGAGCATGCGAACAATGACGATGAAGCCCGCCGTGCAGTCCCCAAGCCGTGGGATCCGGTGCATCTGGTCCTTCGAGGGTCGAGGGATCGTTTGCATCAACCACTATAAGATCGCTGGCCTTGATGCGGGCGAAATGCATCTGGTTCGGGTTCATCAGGAACCGCGTGCCATCGTCGTTGATGGCGAGAGAGAAATGGTTTGCCACAGCCTCGTGCATGTTCAGCCGTGCCGTCCATCGGAATGCTGCGGCCAGATCCACTCTTTGAGGCCAGTGATCCAGGTTGGGTCGTTGCTCTGTCATCGGGTCCTCCTAGGCCAAGGTTGCCTGTCGTCTGTCTGATTGACCAACGAAAAAATCGGGGGCATTGCATAAGCTGAGCTAATGAAAAGGTTATGCAATTGGACCAGGGTTTGCCCCCGCTCGGCTGGCTGCGCGCGTTCGAGGCTGCGCCGCGCGCATCCGGATGTCAGACTGAACATCTCGACCGAGTTGTGGGAGCCCCGGTTGATGGCCGAGGGCGCGGAAGTGGAAATTCGATATGGGTTGCGGCCACCAGATGGCCTCCGGGCTGAATGTATCCACCGCGGGCACTACTACCCTGTTTGCGCGCCGGGTTATCGGGCCACGTTGGAAACACTTGCGGAACACCCGCTGTTTCACTGCACCAACCTTCTGGGCAACTGGTCCCAATGGGCGGAAGAGCAGGCGCTCGACTGGACTGACCCGCCTGTCACCTATGCCACGACATTTTCCGTCACGATGGCAATCGCCGCATCCGGGGGTGGCTTGGCGCTTGCGCATGATCTGATCGCCAAACATCTGATCGAAGAGGGGCGGCTGACCGCTCCGTTCGAATATCGCGCCCAGATGCCGGAAGCCTATTATCTGATCCTGTCGCCCGAGGGTGAGCAGTCAGAGCCGGCCCGGCGCTTCGTGTCCTGGCTGAAGGACGAGATGGCCGTTGACGATCAAAGAGCGGGTTGACCTAGGATTTGGGTCGTGACGGGACCCAGGCATAGCCATTTTTGCAAAGAATATAGGCTTCGCGCAGGCCATGTGGCTTGTCCGTCGGCTTCTGCAGGATCGTGGCGCCGACCGCCTTGGCCCGTTCGACCGCAACTTCGGGATCTGTGTCATAGAGGCGAAGCTCGATACCGGCGCCGCGTGGCGGTGTCTCTGGCAGAAGGCTGAGCAAGGGGTTTGCATGATACGTGCCGTCGCTGTGAAGCTGGAAGACTTGCGTGCCATAGCGCACGATGGCGAAGTCGGCGGTCACCTGATGGCAGGTCATGTCAAAAACGGTCGTCAGAAAGAGCGCCTGGCTTTTGACGTCCCGAACAAGAAGGTTCAAACCTAACCCGCTCAGCCCCCGGCCAAGTGCATCCGCATCAATGTTGTCATAGTCCATATGCTGGCTTGGCGGATGAGCCCGCAACTCGTCAAGTCAATCCGCATGGCGCTTGCCGGTCTCGTCGATCAACAGCGTGCCGTCTTCCTTGTAATACGGTCCCTCTGGCCAATGGGGCAACAGATCGAGAACCTTGCCTGACGGTCGGCAGAGGCGCACACCGGTCCTGCAGGCAACTATCGGTCGGTTCACCAGAACCGGATGATCAAGCATCGCGTCGAGCAGGTCGGCCTCCGGCACCTCTGGGTCCAGCAAACCCAACTCCTCCGCGGGGCTTTTGGTGGTGCGCAATGCCGACCTTGGGGTCAGGTTGGCGGCGGCAAAGAGGGCCTGAAGCTGGGGCCGGGTCCAGCCGGTTTCCAGATATTCCACCACCACAGGATCATAGCCAGCGTCGCGGATGATCTTCAGAACATTTCGAGATGTGCCACAGGCGGGGTTGTGATGAATGACGATGTCCATGCGCAAGGCTTGGCCATCTTTTGCGACAGTTTCAAGAACACGGGTCAACGGGACTTGCGCCCGGCCCGCGCTTTTGAACAATTGGGACATGGAACACGACCCTTTCCCGTCCTGGCCCGATATCGCCCCCCGTCTGATCGAAACCGCCTCTGGCCGTGCGCCGGCGGACCTTGTGTTTCGTCAAGGCATTTGGGTCAACGTGCACACCAGAGAGGCGTTGCCGGCTCACGACATCGCAGTGGTCGCAGGGCGGATCGCCACGATCGCACCGGATCTTTCACCTCTCATCGGCCCGGAAACCGAGGTCGTCGACGCCAAGGGCCGGTACATGATCCCGGGCCTCTGCGACGGGCACATGCATATCGAAAGCGGCATGCTTACCCCGGCGGAGTTTGCCCGGGCCGTGATCCCCCATGGTACGACCACGATGTTCACCGATCCGCACGAGATTGCCAATGTGCTGGGGCTCGACGGTGTGCGGATGATGCATGACGAAGCGCTGATGCAGCCGCTGAACATCTTCACGCAGATGCCCTCGTGCGCGCCGTCCGCGCCGGGACTGGAGACCACGGGATACGAGATCACGCCAGAGGATGTGGCCGAGGCGATGACATGGCCCGGTATCATCGGGCTAGGAGAGATGATGAATTTCCCAGGGGTCTCAAATGCCGATCCAAAGATGCTGGCGGAGATCGCGGCGACCCAGCGCGCAGGAAAGACGGTTGGTGGCCACTATGCCTCTCCCGATCTGGGCCCGGATTTCGCAGCCTATGTCGCGGGCGGACCCGCCGATGATCACGAGGGAACCTGCGAGGCCGATGCAATCGCAAGGGTTCGTTTGGGCATGCGGTCCATGATGCGCCTGGGCAGTGCCTGGTACGACGTGGAGGCGCAGATCAGCGCGGTCACCGAAAAAGGTCTGGATCCTCGTAACTTCATCCTCTGCACCGACGACTGCCATTCGGGCACGCTGGTGAATGACGGGCATATGAACCGGGTGGTGCGGCATGCCATCGCCTGTGGATGCGATCCGCTTGTCGCCTTGCAGATGGCCACATTGAACACCGCGACCCATTTCGGGCTGGAACGGGAGCTGGGGTCGTTGACCCCGGGCCGGCGGGCCGATCTGATCCTGACATCCGATCTGACGAGCCTCCCGATCGAGGCTGTCTGGGCGAGGGGCCAAAAGATCGCGGAGAACGGCAAGTGTCTGGTGGAGTGTCCGCATTACGACTGGCCGGGCAAGGCGCGCCAGACCGTTCACGTCAAGCAAGAGCTGTCCGCGATGGACTTTGCCGTTCCTGCGCCTTCAGGGGCGAATGCCGTGCGGGCCAATGTGATCGGCGTGGTGGAAAATCAGGCGCCGACCAAGGCTTTGCAGGCCGATCTGCCAATCCGCGAAGGATATGTCGAGCCGATTGAGGCGCCGGGTGACATTTGCCATATCTCTCTCGTCGAACGTCATCGCGCCACCGGGGAGGTGACCAACGCATTTGTTTCCGGGTTCGGGTATGAGGGTGCGATGGCCATGGCGTCCACCGTGGCCCATGACAGCCACCATATGATCGTGGTCGGCACGGATCGCGCGCAAATGGCGCTTGCCGCAAATCGCCTGCAGCAGGTGGGTGGGGGCGTGGTCATCTTTCGGGAGGGTAAGGAGTTGGCCCTGGTCGAGCTGCCGATTGCCGGGCTGATGTCGGATCGTCCCGCACACGAGGTTTCGGCCAAGGCCGACGCCATGGTCGCGGCGATGCAGGCCTGTGGATGTCAGCTTAACAACGCCTATATGCAGCACTCCCTTCTGGCCCTCGTGGTGATCCCTGAACTCCGCATTTCGGACAAGGGTCTTATCGACGTCCGTACCTTCCAAGAAATCCCAGTTTTCGAGCCCCTTTCATGACCCAAATTCATACGCCCGATCTTCCTGCCGCGACCGCATTCACCGATGCCAGCGCCGCAGTATCCAGACTATGCGCGCTCTACGACGCGTCTACCGAATTCCTGTGTTCCCGCTTCTCCGAAGCGCTTGAAAACGGGGCGCCCAACGCGCGGATCCGGGCCTTCTACCCTGAGATCCGCATCACCACCACAACCTATGCGCAGGTCGACAGTCGGCTCAGCTTTGGCCATGTCTCGGCCCCCGGCACCCATGCCGCGACGATCACCCGGCCTGATCTGTTCCGGAATTATCTGTGCCAGCAGATCGGTCTTTTGATCGAAAATCACGCGCAGCCGGTGACCATTGGGGCCTCAAAAACCCCGATGCCCATTCATTTTGCCGTATCGGTCGATGACAGCATCACCGTCCCGCAGGAAGGTGCTGCGGACTTTACGTTGCGCGATGTCTTCGACGTGCCCGATCTCAGCACGACCAACGATGATATCGTGAACGGTACATATCAGGCGGAGGATGGCACCGGACCCCTTGCGCCCTTCACGGCGCAGCGCGTTGACTATTCCCTTGCCCGGCTCAGCCATTATACCGCGACCGATCCGGCGCATTTTCAGAACCACGTTCTGTTTACCAACTATCAGTTCTACGTCGAGGAATTCGAGGCCTATGCCAGGGGAGCCCTTGCCGATCCCAGCAGCGGCTATACCGCTTTTGTGGCGACGGGAAACGAGATCATCACCGATGCCGAGGCGCCGCTGACCCCGCCGCTGAAACTGCCGCAAATGCCCACCTATCACCTCAAAAGACCGGATGGGTCCGGCATCACGCTGGTCAATATCGGTGTGGGGCCGTCAAACGCAAAGACGGCCACCGATCATATCGCGGTGCTGCGGCCTCATGCGTGGCTGATGGTTGGCCATTGTGCAGGCCTTCGCAACACTCAGGCGCTGGGCGATTATGTTCTGGCGCATGCTTACTTGCGCGAGGATCACGTGCTGGATGACGATCTTCCCGTCTGGGTGCCGATTCCCGCGCTTGCCGAAATCCAGATCGCGCTGGAGCAGGCGGTTGCCAACGTCACCGAATTGCAGGGCTATGACCTGAAACGGGTGATGCGCACAGGCACGGTTGCGACGATCGACAACCGAAACTGGGAATTGCGGGATCAATCCGGTCCTGTCCAGCGTCTCAGCCAATCGCGCGCGGTCGCGCTGGACATGGAAAGTGCCACGATCGCCGCCAATGGCTATCGCTTTCGCGTGCCCTATGGAACTTTGCTTTGCGTGTCTGATAAACCCTTGCACGGAGAGTTGAAATTGCCCGGCATGGCGTCTGATTTCTATAAGACGCAGGTCTCCCGGCACCTGCGGATCGGCATCCAGGCGATGGAGGCTTTGCGCGGCATGCCGCTTGAACGTCTCCACAGTCGAAAATTGCGCTCCTTTGACGAGACGGCATTCCTCTGACCAAGCAAAAATCAGCAAAAACCCCCATATTTTTGCTTGCAGAGCACCACTATTCGTTGTGTTGATGCACAATATTCCGTTACTATCTGCGGATGAGGCCCAAGACATCGGGCAGACGAAGGAGAAAAAAAGATGGCAAAACCCATGACCAAAACCCAACTCGTCGCCGCACTGGCCGAAGAAATGGGCACGGACAAGAAAGGCGCAAGCGCAGCGCTTGATGCAATGACCTCGCTGATCACCCGCGAAGTGGCAGCTGGCGGCGCGGTAACCCTGCCGGGCGTTGGCAAGATCTATTGCCGCGAACGCCCCGAGCGTATGGTTCGCAACCCGGCCACCGGTGAGCAGTTCAAGAAGGAAGCGGACAAGGTGGTCAAAATGACCATTGCCAAAGCGCTGAAGGACAGCGTGAACGGCTGAGCCTGTGCCGCACATGGCTTTCGCAAGGGTCGCTTAAAGGCGGCCCTTTTTTTGTTGGCCATGGTACTGTGACGGGTGTGCCAAGGCTCGACTTCTCACCATTCTGCGCGAGGTGAAGACATGACCGTTCCGATCCTTCTGATGGCGAAAATCCCGGTCCCGGATCTTGAGACGGTCCTGCCTTTCTATCGCGCCTTGATTGGCGGGTCTCCGCAATTCGAAGCGGTGGAGTATGGGTGGGTGCAACTGACCGATGATCTGGCGCTTTATGTGCCCGGCATGGGCGGCGGCGATGGCGTGTCGGGGCATGACACCGATTTTCATCTCGGCCATCCCGACCTCAAAGACCTTTTGGCGCGGCTGTCTCCGCTGTCAAAGGATGCAGCACTTCACGACAATGCGGACGGATCGCAAAGCCTTGAGGTGAGCGATCCCGCAGGTAACCGTTTGAAGATCATGGCGGTGCCGGCCTGACCTTTCCGGCCATCGCTTGCGCCGCTCCGGAATTTAAGAAATGGTCGCGGAGAGACGAAGACACCAGAAGGGGGCGGCATGGATATCCGTGCGATTTTCATGGGGCTTGCCTTTGCGTTGATGTGGTCGTCGGCGTTCAGTTCGGCGCGGATCATCGTCGCCGATGCAGCGCCCATTTATGCGCTTGCGGTTCGCTTCCTCATCTCTGGTCTGATCGGCGTTTTGATCGCGCTTTTCCTGGGGCAAAGCTGGCGCCTGACACCGGCGCAGTGGCGGGCAACGATCCTCTTTGGAATTTGCCAGAACGCGCTTTATCTGGGGTTCAACTTCGTGGCGATGCAGACGGTTCAGGCCTCTCTTGCCGCGATTGTGGCGTCCAGCTTGCCGCTGCTGGTCGCGTTGGCAGGCTGGCTGATCTTTCGCGAGCGTCTGCGCCCTCTGGCCATCGCCGGCCTGATCGCGGGTCTTTTCGGCGTTGTTCTGATCATGGGTGCGCGCCTTGAGGCTGGTGTGGATCTTTTTGGCCTTTTCCTCTGCGTTCTTGGCGTGATCGCGCTGACCTACGCCACGTTGGCCCTGCGTGGGGCGACCTCTGGCGGGAACTTCATGATGATCGTCGGTTTGCAGATGCTGGTGGGCAGCGCTGCGCTATTCCCCATGGCCGCTCTGCTGGAGGAGCCCTTTCTGCGCTATTCCCATGTCTGGGGGGCGGCGTTTGCCTACACAACGCTCGTCCCCGGTCTGGCCGCCACCTATGTCTGGGTGCGCCTCGTGGACCGGATCGGCGCTGTCAGGGCGGCGACGTTCCATTTCCTGAACCCCTTCTTCGGCGTGGCGATTGCCGCGCTCCTTCTGAACGAGGCCTTGGGCGCATTGGACGTTCTGGGTGTCGCCATCGTCACGGTGAGCATCCTTGCCGTGCAGCTGGCGCGACAGGGGCGCGCGTGAAACCTGTGGCGATCGCATCACATACTGGATCGGGCACGTGTTTTACTGCTGCAGGGTACGCGGATTAGGCTATCTAGGTCAGGCAACCGACCGTGAGAGAGACGTTTATGGATCGTCGCCAGTTTCTGACTTTTTCCGCTGCTGCCAGTCTGTTTCCGCTTGCGGCCCAGGCTGCCTATCACGCCACGCCCTATCGAACGGGCCTGTTGATGGAGATGCGTGAGACCGGAAACGCCTTCATCCTGAATTTCAACGCGTCATGGTCCCTGACCAGCCAGATCAAGCGGGATACCATCGGTGCGCTGAAGGCAAACAATCCTCAATACAGCTCTTACATCACGTTCATCGATATCGACTGGGACACATACGGCCCGTCGCAGATGGCCCAGCGGCTCAAGATCCAGCGGCATTCCACGCTGATCGCCCTGCAAGGCAAGGGAGAGATTGGTCGGCTGGAAGCTGAAATAGACGAACGTCGTATCAAGGCATTCCTCGACAAAACGCTGGAGGCCGCGCGGGCGAGTTGATCGGGTCAACCGGACTGGTCTAGGCTTCACGATCAGATCCGATTGCAGCCCACGGCATGACCCAAACACCAAAACGCTACGCCTTTCTGCTTTTGCCAGGTTACTCGCAGCTTGGCTTTGCCTGCGCGGTCGAGGCCTTGTCGCTCGCGAACCGCCATCCGTCTGGCCAGGCCTATTACCAATGGCGTCTGATTGGCGAAACGGGCATGCCCGTGCCTGCCTATAACGGTGTGACCGCAGCGGTCGAGGCTGCCTTGCCATCTCTTGAGCGGGACGAAGTTATCGTGGTCTGCGCGGGGGAGGATGCAGGCAACGTCAGCAGCCCGAACGTCCTCAACTGGTTGCGGAAGGAAACGCGCAAGGGGATGGATTTCGGCGCATTGTCGCGCGGCAGCTATACCCTTGCCCTTGCTGGTCTTATCGACGGCAAACGGGTCACCACACATTGGGAATATCACAATGCCCTGTCCGAGTTGCTGCCTGACGTGATCGTCGAAAGCGGTATTTTCGCCGTGGATGGGCGGGTTTTCACATGTGCTGGGGGTGCGGCCTCCATGGATCTGATGTTGCACCGTGTCCATGCTGAGTACGGCATCGAACTGGCAACCTGGGTCGCCGACCAGATGGTCTATACCGCGCCCCGGGCCGAGCATCATGGGCAAAGGCTCTCGTTACGGGTGTCGGGAGAGCCCCGGCACGCCAAGCTGTCATTGGCGCTTCAGGTCATGCAAAACAATATCGAGGATCCGCTGAGCCCGGATGAGATCGCGGCGGTGGTCTCTTTGTCCACCAGACAGCTGGAACGTCTCTTTGCGCGCTACATGGCAACATCGCCCAAGCGTCACTACCTGCGCATGCGGCTGGAAAAGGCCCGGCATCTCTTGCGTCAGACCGATATGTCGGTGACCGAAATCTGCCTGTCCTGCGGTTTCAACTCGGCCTCTCACTTCTCGAAAAGCTACCCAAAAGCCTTTGGTGTGTCGCCCAGTCTGGATGCGGCAGGGCAGGAGTTTGTGTGGGCCGGCGGCTGATCCGAACGCTGCGAATCCAGCGGTCTGCCGAAGATGAAAACACTCTGTCCCGAATATGAACAGTAGATGAATGTCGAGTGAAGGTGGCGTAAATTAGATATTAATATCAATATTTTAGCTTAAATCTCTTGTCTGTTGGCCTAGGTATTGGTGCACGCGGCGATCTTCAGCAAGCGCAGGGAACGCCGCACCTGAATGTGAAACAACATCGGTTCATAACCCGCGCCAGAAAAAAGGTGACCGCAATGAAGTACTTCAAGTGCCTGAAACCAAACCTAGACCCAAAGCCCTTCCTGGATGAAATCGCCTCCATCGACGGTGCTTGGGACATGTCCACCGGACGGCAAGACAAGATCAAGGTGCAGCGCGAAGCCAAGGCTATTCCGATCCGGGGTCTGCGCAAATCGGCGATTGGCGATCGCGCCCGCCGCGACGTGCACGAAAGCCGCTGGACCACGGGATCGCAACCCTTCGTCAAGGTTCGCGAATTTCTCGAGCAGTTCGCGGAAGAGCAAGACTCCATTCTTGGCCGGGCCAAGATCGTCGCTCTGCCTGCCGGAAAACGCGTCTATCCGCATATCGACCGGGGCGATTATTATCGCGTGCGCAACCGCTATCACTTCGTGCTGAGATCGACGGACGGGTCCTGGATGAAAGCCGGTGATGAAGAGGTCCGCATGAAGGAAGGGGAACTCTGGTGGTTTGATAACGACCAGATGCACGAAGCGATGAATGACGGCGATCAGGATCGCATTCACATCATCTTTGACATGTTGCCCGCACATCGCGCCGAAGAAGTGTTCGGCACTGCGGCCTGACCCATTAAAAGGACGACCCTTATGTCGAGCAGTTTTGGCTCGCTTCAGGATGCGGCGCGCGGCTACAAGATCACGCGCCGCCCAGCCAACGGACCTTACGGGCTGGAGAGCTGGCTGGTGATCCCCGATCATCTGGATCCCGAAGCGGTCCCGCATATCGCGGTTCATGGAATACAGCGACGTGCCAGCCAACAGGCGGAGTTGCTGGCGGAACGGGCCACACAGATGGGCCGTATCGTCATCGCTCCGCTTTTTGACAAGCAGCGCTGGCCCAAATACCAGCGCGTTGTCATCGGAAAACGCGCCGATCTGGCGCTGTTGCGCCTCATTTCCGCTCTCAAACAGGACGGACTTTGGTCCTCAAAACGATTTGAAATCTCGGGCTTCTCGGGTGGCGCACAATTCGCACACCGGTTTGCGATGCTCTATCCCAATCTGATTTCCCGCCTGATCACCTGTTCGGCGGGCTGGTACACATTTCCGGACGACGCAACCTATCCCTATGGCCTTTCGCCAAGCCGCAGCCTGCCTGGCGGCCTGTCCGATCATCTGGAGGCCTTTCTGAGCCTGCCGATCGATGTCTGTGTGGGGGATGAGGATTGCGTTCCCACGTCCTTCACCCGCAGCGGTCCCGAAATCGACGCGCAACAGGGGCGCCACCGGCTGGCCCGCGCAGCCCGTTGGGCCGGCGCGCTGCGCCAGATCGGTCGCGCCCGTGGGCTGGAAACGCTGATCGACTTTCACGCCCTGCCGGATTGCGGGCATCAATTTGCCACCTGTGTCACACGCGGCGGTTTGGACCGGATTCTTCTGGCCGACGCGCCGTCCGCGCTTGCACAAGGTCCAGCCTTGCCGCGCCCGGGTTATGTCGTCTCTGCCTAGTATAACAGGGGGCCGCCGGCTCCGCGGCATTGCCCTTGTGGTGCTTTTCGCGCTGGGGCAGGCGGCTGCGGCCGGGCTGGCGGCTTTTGCCACCCGTGATGTCTTTGCGGCCTTTCGCGATCTGTCACCGGACCTGCCGTTACTTGCGCTTGGTGTAGTCGCGGCTTCGGGGCTGATGATCGCAGCGTTGCGATATGCCGAGCGTGTGGTGGCCGAGGGGGTCGGGCAGGATTTCGCGGCGGCGCTGCGTCTGACGCTTTTCCGGCACATGGCCCGCGTGTCGGCACGGGATCTGCAAGCCATGCGCAGCGGCGCCCTTTCGCTCCGTTTCGTGGGCGACCTCGCCGCAGTTCGGGGCTGGGTCAGTCTGGGACTGTCCCGCATGATCTCGGCCTTGGTGGTTCTGCCGGCAGCAACCGCAGCGCTTTTCCTGTTGAACCCGAACCTTGGTTTTGCGGCGGCTGTCCCTATCGGCCTGGGGCTGATCACGCTGACCTTGCTGGGCCCACGTCTTGGCCCTGCGCATCGACGCCTCAGGAACCGACGAGCGAGCCTGGCCGCTGATATGAGCGAACGCATTCCGCACGCACCTGAGCTGCGCCTGCTGGGGCGGATCAAGATTGAGACGGATCATCTGAGCGCGCGGACCGAAAAGCTGATCGAGGCCGCTTTGGAACGCGCCCGGGGCGCGGCGATCCTCCGGACCATCCCCGATGCGGTTTCCGGGATAGCAGCGGCCTCCTTGTTCCTCGTGGCGCTCAGCACCGGCGCGCCGGGCGCCGAGGCGGCGGGTGCGCTGGCCGCGGTGGGCCTGATGATCCAGCCGATGCGGGATCTGGCCGGGGTCTGGGACCGCCATCGCGCCTGGTGCGTGGCGCGTGATAAATGCGCCCGCCTGTTGCGTCTGCCAAAGACAACCGGCGTTGCCCGGACCGAAAAGCAAAAGCTGGCCGACACCCCTCCAAAACTCTCGTTTCGCGATGTCTCCGCCGGTGCCCTCTCTGGCATCGATGTCGTCGCCGCGCCGGGCCGGAAAATCGCAATTGTCGGTCCGAATGGCGCTGGCAAGTCCACATTGTTGTCTCTTGCCGCGGGCCTTGAAAAGCCGCGCGAGGGGAATGTGACCATCGGCGACCGCAAGGCAACCACCCTGACCGCGACCGAGCGGCGCCGGCTGATCGCGTTCGTTGGCACACGCTCCCCCATTCTGTCTGGAAGTTTGCGGCGCGCCCTGACCATGGGGATCGAAGAGAAACCGGCGGATGAGGCAATCTTGTCGCAAGCCTCGGTCTATGGGCTGGACGCGGTTCTGGAGCGTATTGGGGGCCTTGACGGAAAGGTATCCGAGGCCGGGCGCAACCTCTCCGCTGGTGAGATCCGGCGGGTTTTGCTGACGCGCGCAGCGCTGTCCCGGCCGCGTCTTCTTTTGCTTGATGAACCCGATGACGCCCTGGATCAGGATGGTGCGCGGCTGGTCGAAAACCTGGTATTCGGCACCGGCGCGACAACGCTGCTGATTACCCACGACATGGATATTGCCGCCATGATGGACGAGATCTGGGTGATCGAGCAGGGGGGGCTTGCGCTGCGGACAACGCCCGATGCAGCCGGTACGCTTGCGCGCCGGTTCAATTCAAGTAGGCTTCAATCGCCCGCGTGATCTGCCGTGAATCGGGCTTTACCGACGAGCCCCAGGTCTCTGCCACGCTGCCATCGGGCGCGATCAGCACCTTGTTGAAATTCCAGCGCGGAACAAACCCCGTCTCTGCGCGGACCTGGCGATAGAAATCATGCGCTTTTGACCCTTTCACATGCGTGATATCCGTCATCGGCATGTCGAGCCCGTAATTGAGATCGCAGAACTCTTTAACCTCTGCGGCGCTGGCCAGCTCTTGATTGAAGTCGTCCGACGGGATGGCAAGCACCACGAGGCCGGCATCGCGATATCTGTCCCAAACGGTCTGAAGGGCTGCATATTGAGGGGTGAAGCCACATTGCGAGGCCGTGTTGACGACCAGGACCGGCTGCCCGCGCCACGCCTCGACCGACAGGGTTCCGCCATCAATCGACGGAAACGTGCCACTGATGCCTTTGGCCAAACCAGCCTGAGCTGACAAAATCAACACTGCGGCAAACAAAAATCGGATCATCATAACACCTCCCTCGAACTTTCTGTTTTACGTTCCGCCCCGCGGCGCGGATCACCCTTTCAATTTTCGGCCCATGCCCCATCTATGAGCTTAACATAACCGTGGGGAGGATAGTTTGACCCGATACACCAAGAACCCCGACGTGATCTCTGCTTTGTCTGCGGAGGAATTTTATGTCACCCAACAAAGCGGGACAGAGCGACCCGGCACCGGAAAACTCCTTTATAACAAGGAGCCCGGTATCTACGTGGACATTGTGTCTGGCGAACCGCTCTTTGCGTCGGCTGACAAATACGAAAGCGGCTGTGGCTGGCCGAGTTTCACCAAACCAATCGAACCTGCCCATATTCAGGAACTGGTGGACCGCTCGCTGGGCATGGTGCGGACCGAAGTCCGATCTACCCATGGTGACAGCCATCTGGGCCACGTATTCCCGGATGGGCCAACGGATCGCGGTGGACTTCGGTATTGCATAAATTCAGCCTCGTTAAGGTTCATCCATCGCGATGACATGGAGGCGGAAGGCTATGGTGCCTATCTTGATCAGGTGGAGGATGCAGCATGAGTGATCGCGCGGTACTTGCAGGAGGGTGTTTCTGGGGGATGCAGGATCTCATCCGCAAACTCCCCGGTGTCGAGACGACCCGCGTTGGCTATACCGGTGGTGATGTGCCAAACGCGACCTATCGAAACCACGGCACCCATGCCGAGGGGATCGAGATTATCTATGATCCCGCCAAAATCACGTTTCGGCAATTGCTGGAGTTCTTCTTTCAGATCCACGACCCGACCACGCTGAACCGGCAAGGCAACGATGTCGGCCTCAGCTACCGGTCGGCCATTTACTATGTCGACGAAGCGCAGAAGAACGTGGCCCTAGATACGATTGCCGATGTGAATGCTTCGGGTATCTGGCCGGGCCGCGTCGTCACCGAAGTGGAACCCGTTGGCGATTTCTGGGAGGCCGAGCCGGAGCATCAGGACTATCTAGAACGCTTTCCGAACGGCTATACCTGCCATTTCCCGCGGCCCGACTGGATCCTTCCAAAACGTGCCGCCGAGTAGTCGGTAGACGCCCCCGGGAACCTTTTTGGGCTTCGGTGGTTAATTCTCCAAGGCAACACAGAGCTATGTTGAAGGAGAAAGACCATGTTGGGTTGGGCCGTTACATTTCTGATCATTGCCCTGATCGCCGCGCTTCTTGGCTTTGGCGGTATCGCAGGTGCA
This sequence comes from Thalassococcus sp. S3, assembly GCF_004216475.1. Classification (GTDB taxonomy): domain Bacteria; phylum Pseudomonadota; class Alphaproteobacteria; order Rhodobacterales; family Rhodobacteraceae. The sequence goes on from NZ_CP022303.1 coordinate 171,885, forward strand.
TCCGCCGGGATAGCGCAGATCCTGTTTGTGATCTTCCTGGTGCTGTTCGTCGTCGCAATGATTGCGCGCGCTGTCCGAGGAAGACCTCCGGTCTAAGGCGAAAGGTCAAAGAGCCGGGCATTGTAGCGCGGCTTTTTCACGTCCGATGAGCGCGCCAAATCTGATCGCTTAGAAATCAACTCCGCGCTGCGCCTTGATGCCGGCGGCATAGGGGTGTTTAACCTCCGTCATTTCGCTGACAAGATCGGCATAGTCGCACAGCTCCGGCTTGGCGTCACGACCCGTCAGAATGACGCTTGTCCGATCAGAGCGCGCCTTGAGACCGTCCAGGACCGTTTCGGTGCTAAGGTAATCATACCGCATCGCGATGTTGATTTCGTCGAGCACGACAAGATCAAAGTCGCCGCTCTCCATCATTTCGCAGGCCTTTGCAAAAGCCGCTTCTGCTGCAGCGATGTCCCGGTCGCGGTCTTGGGTGTCCCAAGTGAAGCCTTCGCCCATCGTGTGCCATGTCACGCCGCCCAGCCGTTCGAAAAACTGCCGTTCGCCGGTGATCCAGTTCCCCTTTATGAATTGAACCACGCCCACGCTTTGCTTCCATCCCAAGGCCCGGATGACCACGCCGAAGGCAGAGGACGACTTGCCCTTGCCTTTCCCTGTATGCACCAGCACAAGTCCTCTGCCGGGGTCCTCAGCCTTTGCAACCTTGGCCCGGTGTTTGGCCTGCTGCGCTTTCATCTTTTCCTTGTGGCTTTCGGTCTCCGACATGTCCTACCTCCTGCTCCGGTTCGCGCAGACTAGCGGAGCGGCGTGCGGCGTCTACCCCTTGGGATCGGTGACCGACCGTGCCCGTCCCCGTTCAAGGCCAAGTTGACGTTCGCGCCAGATCACGAGGATGTTGCCAGCGACCACAAGACCCGCCCCGATCAACATCACCGCCGTTGGCAATTCCGAAAACCACACATACCCGATCAGGATCGCGAAAATCATGGAGGCGTAATCGTATGGGGCCAGCATCGAAGCCGGGCCATAGCGATATGACGCCGTCACAAGGATCTGCGCGACCCCGCCCAGCAGACCCGCCCCGATCAGCAAAAGCAGCGTTGAAGCATCCGGCGTGATCCAGCCGAAGGGAAGCGTGAGCAGGGAGATCAGGGATGCCGTGGCGGAGAAATAGAAGACGATGGCGGCCGTGTGGTCCGTCTGGACCAGTTTCCGGATCTGGATCTGCACAACAGAGCGCGCCAGCGTCGCAAGAAGGATCAGGATAGCGCCCAATGTCGCGGTGTCCTGAAGGTCGCTGCCCAGGCGTGGCCAAAGCATGATCAAGACACCGACAAGGCCCAGCCCGACGGCGGTGATGCGCACTGCCCGAATGCGCTCACCAAGCGTGAAAGCGGCCAGGATGACAGTAAAGATCGGCGTGGCATAGCCAATCGCGGTGACCTCTGGCAAAGGCAAAAGCCCCAGGCCCGCAAAGGTCAGGCCCATGGCTGACGTGCCCACGATGCCGCGCAGGACGTGGCCCATCGGGTTCCTGACCGTAAAGCCGGTGCGTAACTCGCCCCGCAGGGCGATCCATACCACGATCACGGGAATGGCAAAGAACGACCGGAAGAACACGGCTTGCCCCGGTGGAACGGTATCTGCAGTCGCCTTGATCAGCGCGGCCATCACCATGAAGAGAAACACGGCGCTGAGTTTCAGACCGATGGCAAGGCCTGGTCTGTGCGATGTTAACGATTGCGCCATGGCGCGACCCTGCTCCGTTGGCGCGGAAAGATCAACGCTCGATATGTATGGATGTGGCAGGGGTACATTTGCTGTTTTCCCACCTGCCCAAGCTGTCAACCTGCCTTCTTCGGATCCTGCATTCCCAGATTTACAGGTTAAAAGAGGGGCTTGATTTCAAGAGGTTGTGACGGAAAGGTCTGACTGGGAGAGGAGGCAGAAAGCATGAGGATATTGTTTTGCGCGTCCGCGGCGCGCTGCCGTCTAAGCCAGCGTTGAGCCGATAGATGTTAAACATGAGGGATGACATCGTTCTCTGGCGTCGGTTGGATGTACCCGGCCATGATGCCTGCCGGATCAGCAAATCCGAAACAGGATGGTCCTTGTCGGGGACAGCGCTTTTCCTGGAAGGTCGGGACGTCGCGCGGTTGGACTACAGGGTGCAATGCGACGCATTATGGCGAAGTCTGTCGGCGCAGGTACGCGGGTGGGCTGGTGATCGGGACATCCAGATCCAGCTTGCGCGGATAGAAGATCAATGGTCGTTGAACGGCACGTGGCTTTCCGGGCTTGATGGTGTCGAGGATATCGATCTGGGCTTCACCCCGGCGACAAACACATCGGCGATCCGGCGGATGCAGCTTGGCCTGGGCGCAAGGGCCGATACGGTTGCGGCGTGGCTTGATACCTCAGATTGGCACATCAAACCTCTCGCCCAGGGCTATACGCGCCTGTCGGATCACCTTTATCGCTATCGTTCGCCGGAACACGATTATGAATCGGACCTGCAGATCAACGAGGCCGGTCTGGTTACGTCATATCCGGAGCTCTGGAAGATGGAGCGAACAGGTTAGGTCGTTAGTCGCCGCAGCGCGCAGCGGCATCCTCAAGCGCGGCGGTAAAGCCAAGCAGGGAAAACTTGTCCTGCGTTTGTGTCCCGCGGGAGGATCGGGCGGTGAGCACTGCTTCCGCGCCCCGCTTCATGGCGGTGATGATTCTTGCATCGTCCGCCTCGCTCGCCGGCCAGGCCCATTCGCCTTCGGTAAAGAGTTCAAACTCTGTTCCGCCGATATTCATGTTGACGGTCGAGCCGCTTGCAAAGGGATAGCCGCCGGTAAAGGTGACCTGGCCTTTCACATTGGCGCCGGGTCGATAAAAGACAAACAGAAGGATGTCGCCCCGACGAACGGCAACAACGCGGCCGTCGCGAGTATTGACTGTTTCCTTGGGGGCCGACACGCTCCAGCATTCTGTCGGTTCATCTTCGACAAAAACGCTCCAATCCGTCTTTGCAGCAACGCGATTGGTGCTCTGCTCTTGCGCGGCAAGGCTGGTCGCTACCATGCCCATCATACAAAACCCACCCAAAACACGGGCGACCGTCGATCCCATTTTGCAGCCTCCAGACTGTCCTTGACCTCAATCTCAATTCGGACGGCACGTGACCTTTTCAGCCATCTGCGGAAATCCGCCCATTGCATCTCGACACAAGCACAGTAGCTTAGCTTGCGCCATGAACGAAAGGGTGATTGGCGGGAAATTGCCAAGAAAAAGAGGCCCTCAGTGACCCAAGCCGCTCCATTGGTCGAAATCTGGCGCGCGGAGTTCGTGGAGAGCGTGCACTTCGGTCACGTCGTGATCTGCGATGCGAGCGGGCAGGTGGTCGATGTGTGGGGCGACCCGGACGCGTTCATCTATCCCCGCAGCTCGGCGAAGATGATCCAGGCCCTGCCGCTGGTCGAGAGCGGAGCCGCCGATCGTGCAGGTCTGACCAGCGAACACCTGGCGCTGGCATGTGCGTCACATCAGGGTGCGCCCATGCATGTGGATCGTGTGACGGCCTGGCTCGCCGATCTGGGTCTGGCCGACGCAGATCTGAAATGCGGACCGCAGATGCCGCGAGATCCGAGGGACAGCCATTCGCTTATCTGTTCGGACACCGCGCCATGCCGCTATCACAACAATTGTTCCGGCAAACATACGGGCTTTCTGACCCTCGCCCGGCATTTGAACGCCAACCTGAACTATGTCGATATCGAGCATCCGGTGCAGTCTGCCTGTCTTGAAGCCTTCGAGCGGGTTACGGGACTGACAAGCCCGGGCTACGGAATCGACGGCTGCTCCGCGCCAAACTTCCAGACGACGGTTTACGGCCTGGCCCGCGCAATGGCGCATTTCGCGGCCGCTCCGGAAGGTAGCGCGGAAGAGAAGCTGCGCACTGCGATGATCCGGCATCCAGAACTGGTGGCCGGTGAGGGACGTGCCTGCACCGGGCTGATGCGCGCCGTCGCAGGGAAGGCTGCGCTCAAAACCGGGGCGGAGGGGGTTTTTGTGGGCATTCTGCCTGAACAAAAGCTGGGTATTGCGCTAAAAATCGCCGATGGCGCGACCCGGGCGAGTGAATGTGTGATCACGGCAATCCTGGCGCGCCTCGGCGTTCTGGACCCGCGGCATCCGGAAGCGCTCAAACGCCGCAATGCGCCGATTCTGAACTGGGCGGGCGAGCAAACAGGATGGATCAAGTCGGTGATCTAGGCGCGAACTGGCACGAATTCGGTCTTCGCATATCCCTGAACATAAAGAAGCGCGGTCAGATCCCCGTGATTGATGCGGATATCGCATTCAGCGGCAACCGAAGGCTTTGCATGAAGCGCCACACCGGTTCCGGCCCGGTGGAGCATACCCAGATCGTTCGCTCCGTCACCGACCGCGATTACATCGGTCTCACTGAACCCAAGCCGCGCGGTGATGTCTTCCATCGCCTCGACCTTGGCCGCACGACCGAGGATCGGTCGCGCAACGTCTCCGGTCAGCTTGCCGTCTTTCTCAAGCAAGGTGTTGGCGCGGTTTTCATCAAATCCAAGTGCTGCGGCCACGGCGCTGGTAAAAGCGGTGAACCCGCCGGATACGAGGGCCGCATAGGCACCGTTTGCCTTCATCGTGGCAATCAGAGTCGCGCCTCCGGGCATATGGGAAATACGCTCTGACAGGACCTTGTCGATAACCTGCACATCCAGCCCGGCCAAAAGACGCACGCGCTCGACAAGCGCGCCCTCGAAATCCAACTCGCCGTTCATAGCCCGTGCGGTGATGTCTTTTACCCGCTCTCCAACGCCTGCTTCGTCGGCGAGTTCGTCGATGCATTCCTGCTGGATCACGGTGCTGTCCATATCTGCAAGAAGCATCCGTTTCCGCCGACCGCCCTCATCCTGCACAGCCAGATCGACATGGAGGTTCTGCAGATTGGCCCAGACATCCCACAAATTGCCGGGTCGGTGTGAAAGACGGAATTCAGCTGCTTCATCCGGGGCGAGCCAAACCACGGCATCGCCACCCCAGGCATTGCGCAGAGATTCAACAAGGGTTGGATCAAGGGAAGATTTCCCCGGGGCGGTGAGAAGCGTGGCAACGAGCATGTGTGGGGTGTTTCCGATGAGAGACGCGAATGTCGCAAAACGTGGCTTAACCGGCGCTATAGCGACGTTTTAGCGGTTGCACCAGATCGAAGGGCTCCGTATCCCGGCAAGTGGGACACCCCTCCCCAACGAGGGGCGCTTATCTGGAAGGGTAGCATCCATGGCTATGCAACAACCGGCAACGCGGCCGGCCAATCCGCGTTTTTCGTCTGGCCCCTGTGCCAAACCCCCCACCTTCACACTCGATCAACTCTCAGATGCCGCTTTGGGCCGGTCGCATCGCGCCGCGATCGGCAAGGACAAGCTGAAGGCTGCGATCGAGGAGACCCGCGACCTGCTGGGCGTGCCGGCAGAGTATCGCATCGGGATCGTCCCGGCCTCCGATACCGGTGCTTATGAGATGGCGATGTGGAACCTGCTGGGCGAGCGTCCGGTGGACATGCTCGCCTGGGAGAGCTTTGGCGCGGGCTGGGTCACGGATGCGGTCAAACAACTCAAACTCGATGCGCAGGTGAAGACGGCCGAGTATGGCGAGATCGTGGACCTGGCCTCGGTCGATTGGGACAGGGATGTTTGCTTCACCTGGAACGGGACAACCTCGGGTGTGCGGGTGCCAGATGGAGATGTGATACCGGCGGATCGGGCGGGGTTGACGCTCTGCGATGCGACATCTGCTGCGTTTGCGATGGACCTCCCCTGGGACAAGCTGGATGTGACGACATTCAGCTGGCAGAAAGTTCTGGGCGGAGAGGCCGCACACGGCATGCTGATCCTGAGCCCGCGTGCGGTGGAACGGCTGGAACGCTATGCACCGCCCTGGCCGCTGCCAAAGATTTTCCGGCTTACCAAGGGTGGCGCACTTATCGAGGGTGTATTCCGGGGTGAGACGATCAATACGCCCTCCATGTTGGCCGTTGAGGACTATTTGCAATGTCTTGCCTGGGCGCGGAGTGTTGGCGGCTTGACGGGCCTGATCGCACGCGCGGACGCAAATGCGGGGGCGATTGCGGATTTTGTGGGTTCTCATGATTGGATCGATTTTCTGGCATCTGACCCGGCGACGCGGTCCAACACGTCGGTGTGTTTGAAGTTCACGGATACGCGGATCGCCGATGGCGCCAGCTTTGCCAAGGCTGTTGCAAAACGATTGGCGGACGAAGGTGTCGCACTTGATGTTGGCGCTTATCGGGACGCGCCTCCGGGCCTGAGGATCTGGTGCGGTGGTACGGTGGAAACGGCGGATATCAGCGCGATGCTTCCATGGCTTGCCTGGGCGTTTGAGACCGAGATTTCGCAACAGCTCGCAGCATAGTTGCTCATCCGCCCTTGCGGGCGTCTTCGCGAAGAAGGCCTGCAAGGGACTGATGAGCACCCCCCCCTGACTTCTAAAAAGGACCAGAGATATGGCTCCCAAAGTACTCGTTTCCGACAAGCTTTCCCCTACTGCCGTTCAGATCTTTCGGGATCGGGGCATAGACGTCGACTTCGAACCCGATCTCGGCAAGGACAAGGAGAAACTGGCCTCTGTGATCGGGCAATACGATGGCCTCGCCATACGCTCGGCCACCAAAGTGACCGAAACCATCCTGCGCGAGGCGCAGAACCTCAAGGTCATTGGTCGGGCTGGCATCGGAACCGACAACATCGACAAGGATGCGGCCTCCAAAAAGGGTGTGATCGTCATGAACACGCCCTTTGGCAACATGATCACCACCGCCGAACACGCCATTGCCATGATGTTCGCCGTTGCACGCCAGATCCCCGAGGCCAGTGCCTCCACACATGCCGGCAAATGGGAGAAATCCCGTTTCATGGGTGTTGAACTCACCGGGAAGACCCTTGGCGTGATTGGCGCCGGCAATATCGGCGGGATCGTCTGTGACCGGGCCCGTGCGCTGAAAATGAAGGTTCTGGCCTACGATCCCTATCTCGGCGAGGAGAAGGCAAATGCCATGCAGGTGGAAAAGGTGGAGCTGGACGATCTGCTCACCCGTGCCGACTTCATTACCCTCCACGTGCCGCTCACCGATCAGACCAAGAACGTTCTGAGCCGGGAAAACCTGGAAAAGACCAAGAAAGATGTGCGCATCGTCAACTGCGCCCGCGGCGGGCTTGTCGATGAAGAGGCGCTGGCCGATCTTTTGAAGTCCGGGCATGTTGCAGGTGCCGCCTTTGACGTCTTCAGTGTCGAACCGGCCGAGAACAACCCGCTCTTCAACCTTCCCAATGTTGTGTGCACACCTCATCTAGGCGCTGCGACCACCGAAGCACAGGAAAACGTCGCCCTTCAGGTGGCCGAGCAGATGTCGAACTACCTGCTGACCGGCGCTGTTGAAAACGCGCTCAACATGCCGTCTGTCACCGCCGAAGAAGCCAAGGTGATGGGCCCGTGGGTCAAGCTCTCAGGGCATCTCGGCTCCTTCATCGGCCAGATGACGGACGAACCGATTGAAGCGATCAATATCCTCTATGACGGTTCCGTGGCCGAGATGAACCTTGAGGCACTGAATTGTGCGGTCATCGCGGGTATCATGAAACGGGTAAACCCCGATGTGAACATGGTGTCGGCCCCTGTGATCGCGGCAGAACGCGGGGTCAAGATCTCGACGACCAATCAGGCAAAATCGGGTGCATTCGAAGGATACATCAAAGTCACCGTGGTGACCGAAAAACGTGAGCGGTCTATTGGCGGCACTGTCTTCAGCGACGGCAAACCAAGGTTCATTCAGATCAAAGGGATCAATATCGATGCCGAGATCGGGGCCAACATGCTCTATACCACCAACGAGGATGTACCGGGCATCATCGGCACCCTGGGTCAGACGATGGGTGAGAACGGGGTCAATATCGCCAACTTTACCCTCGGCCGGTCAGAGGCGGGGGGCGAAGCCATCGCCCTCCTATACGTCGATGCACAGGTCCCCGCGCCCGTCTTGGAGCAGCTCGAAGCAACAGGTCTCTTCCAGCAGGTCAAACCCCTGGCTTTCGAAGTGGCCTGAGCCCCACATCTTTAAAGAACGCAACCGCTGCCCCTTGTCGGGCGGCGGTGTTTCGTTAGCTGTCAGGATGCACCGAAACGGAGGCTTTCCATGACCGATCCCATCTACGCCATCGGTGACGTTCACGGCCAGAAGCAGGCTCTGGATCAAGCGTTGGAGTGGATCGCCGCTGACGGGGGCGCGGATGCGGAGATCGTTTTTCTGGGCGATTACGTAGATCGCGGACCGGACAGCCGTGCCGTCATCGACTGTCTTGCAAGCGGCATCCAGGCGGGCCGTAACTGGCATGTTCTGCGCGGCAATCACGATCGCATGTTCTGCCGTTTCTATCGCTCTGGTATTCTGGGGGATGCGCGGATCAAATCCGGTCTCGAATGGCTGCATCCGCGGTTGGGCGGTGTCGATACATTGGCATCCTACGGTGTCAGTGCTGCGGAAGACGACCCGGTAGAGCCGCTGCTGGAGGAGGTGCGCCGTGCGGTGCCCGAAGCCCATATCGCCTTTCTGGAGGAACGCCCTCTATATCTGGAGACAAACAACTTTCTCTTCGTGCATGCCGGCATTCTGCCGGGCGTGCCGCTCGCCGATCAGATCGAGGATGATCTGATCTGGATCCGTGATCCTTTTCTGATGGAAAGTGCACCCCATCCCTGGCTCGTGGTCCACGGCCATACCGCGCTCGACTACCCGCAGCATTTTGGAAATCGCATCGATCTGGATGGCGGTGCCGGTTACGGACGCATGCTCTATCCCGCAGTTTTCGAGGATGGCGATGCTTGGCTGTTGAATTGCAATGGACGCGAAGCGCTGCGTCCCTGAAATCTCAAATGCGAATGATGTTCCAAGAAGAGATCAACCTCTTGGTAAGGCTTTCTGTTCACGATGGATGATGTGGTTGGGGGCCACATGTGAAGGGGTACTCAAGATGCATTCGCATTCATTGATCAAGAGTAAAGACACGTCGCCTGCCACCGCCCGGTGGCCTTGTCCGTAACCGCAGATGCGGGCCGGGCGGGCCCCGGGCATTTATCGCTTCATCGCCATCCGCGCGTACCGCTTTTGGTCGCCGCTGCGCATCAGGGCGTGGGCCAAAGATCGGTCGAGAGATATTTCAGACCGCTGTCGCACATCACAATGGCTATGCAGCCGCCGCGTTCCGGGCCTTTGAGCAGATCCAGCGCTGCAGCTGCATTCGCACCCGCTGAAAAGCCTGCAAAGATCCCCTCCACGCGCGCGAGGCGCTGCGCGGTTCGTCGCGCGGCGTCTCCTGTCACGGCGCGATATCCATCGACCGGCGCATGCGCCAGGAAGCTTAGGTCCGCCATTGCATAGCCGCCACCCTGGATCGGATGATCGGGGTGCGTAATCGGGCCGCCTGCCAGCGCCTCGGCTCCGGCGGGTTCAACGATATAGCCGCGCAGATCGGGTTTGACCGCCTTCAGCGCCTTGATCGTCCCCGCATAGGTTCCGCCTGATCCCGCGAAATCGACAAACGCCGTAAGCGCGCCCCCACTATCCGCCCAGAGTTCCGGTCCGGTGCCATCGAAATGGGAGGTGGCGTTGCCTTCATGACGAAACTGATCGGCACGGAAAGCCTTTCGCTCTGCCGTAAGGTGCTGCGCTGCCTCTTCGACAAGCGCAAGATCCGCGCCGCTGACCTCACCCACCTTGCTCCCGGTTGCCTGGTCGACAAGCACGACTTCCGCCCCGAAAGCGGCCATCATCCGCGCGCGTTCCGGAGAGTTGCCGCGTGACATCACCGCGACAAAGGGATGGCCGCGCACGGCACAGACGATGGCAAGACCGGTGCCCATGTTGCCGCTGGTCAGTTCAACCACGGTCTGACCTGGCATCAGGCTGCCGTCCGCAGCGGCCGCATCAAGGATGCCGCGCGCGGCACGGTCTTTCTTGGACAGGCCGGGATTGAGATAGTCGAGCTTGGCCAGGATCCGTCCCTCGACGCCTTCTTCGGCCACCAACCGGTCAAGCCAGACGGACGGTGTGCCGCCGATCACATCAACGATGGAAGCTGCCGCTGTCATCGCCAATCCAACACAACCTTGCCGCTTTGCCCCGACTTCATCGCGGCAAAGCCTGCCTCAAACGCCTCGACGTCAAAGCGATGTGTGATCACTTTCGAGACATCCAACCCGTTCTGAAGCATGGCGATCATCTTGTACCAGGTTTCGAATATTTCCCGACCGTAAACACCCTTGATCGTGATGGCCTTGAAGACGATCCGGCTCCAGTCCACGGGGCTTTTGCCCGGCGGGATGCCCAAAAGCGCCACGCGCCCACCCATCACAAGCGCTTCGACCATCTGGTCAAGTGCGACCTGATTACCCGACATCTCAAGGCCCACGTCAAAGCCTTCGGTCATTTTCAGACGGGTTGTCACGTCTTTCAGATCCTCGTCAGCCACATTCACGGCGGTGACATCCGCCACCGTCTCGGCAAGGGCCAACCGCGTCGGGTTCACGTCGGTTATAACGACATGTCGGGCGCCGACATGCCGGGCAACGGCAGCGGCCATAATGCCGATCGGGCCGGCGCCGGTGATCAAGACGTCCTCGCCCACCAGATCGAAACTCAGCGCGGTATGTACGGCGTTGCCCAAGGGATCGAGGATGGCGCCGATATCGTCGCTGATCTCATCGGGAAGGGGGACAACGTTGAAGGCTGGAAGGCGCAGGTATTCGGCAAAGGCCCCCTGTTCGTTCACGCCGATGCCACGCGTTTCGGGATCCAGATGAAACTTGCCCGCGCGGCTCTGCCGGGAGTGTTTGCCGATCAGGTGACCCTCTCCGCTCACCCTTTGTCCGATACGCAGACCTTCGACATCGCGCCCGATCTCAACAATTTCACCGGCGAATTCATGGCCGGTGATCAGCGGCACCGGCACGGTTTTCTGCGCCCAGTCGTCCCAGTTCCAGATATGCACATCCGTTCCGCAAATGCCCGTTTTGTTGATGCGGATCAGCACATCGTCCGGACCGATCTCCGGCACAGGGGCGGTTTGCAGCCACAATCCCTCGCGCGGATGGGCTTTGACCAGCGCTTTCATCTCGTTCGTCATCAGATCACCCCAACGGCCTTGCCTGCGGTTTCGAACGCGGCCAGCGCGCGGTCCAGTTGGTCGCGCGTCAGGGCCGCGTTCATCTGCGTCCGGATGCGCGCCTGCCCGCGGGGCACGACCGGAAAGAAAAAGCCCGATACATAGACGCCCTCGGCATCGAGGCGGGCAGCCATCTCCTGTGCCAGCGGGGCCTCGCCCAGCATCACGGGTATGATGGGATGCTCCCCTGGCAGAAGATCAAAGCCCAGCCGCTCCAGCCCGGCGCGCCAATAGGTGGCGTTCTCGAAAAGCTGTGCACGCAACGCATCTCCCTCTGCCACCAGTTTGAGGGCGGCCCGCCCGGCGCCCACGATGGCGGGCGGAAGCGAGTTGGAAAAGAGATAGGGGCGAGAGCGCTGGCGCAAAAGGTCGATGACGGGCTGTGGACCGGCCGTGTATCCACCGATACTGCCGCCCAGGGCCTTGCCCAGCGTGCCGGTCAGGATATCCGCCCGCACCCCGAAATGTGCGGGCGTACCGGCGCCCTTGGGACCCATGAAGCCCGTCGCATGGCAGTCGTCGACCATCAAAAGCGCGCCGTATTGATCGGCCAGCGCACGGATCGCGGGCAGTCTGGCAAGATAGCCGTCCATGCTGAAGACGCCATCGGTCGCGATCATGATGTGCCGCGCGCCGTCGGCGCGGGCATCGCGCAGCTGCTTTTCGAGGCTCTCCATATCCGAATTGGCATAGCGATAGCGCTTGGCCTTGCAGAGGCGGATGCCGTCGATGATCGAAGCGTGGTTCAGCGCGTCGGAGATAATGGCGTCCTCTGGTCCCAGCAACGGTTCGAACAGCCCGCCATTGGCATCAAAGCAGGCGGCATAGAGGATCGCGTCGTCCTGACACAGAAAAGCGGCCAGCTCCTGTTCCAGCGCGCGGTGCAGGTCCTGCGTGCCGCAGATGAAGCGCACGCTTGCCATGCCCAAGCCGTGATCCTGCATTGTATCCTGTGCCGCTGCGATAAGGTCGGGGTGATCGGCAAGGCCCAGGTAGTTGTTGGCGCAGAGGTTGATGACCTCACGCCCGTCCACTGTCACGGACCCCGCTTGAGGTGAGGTGATGAGCCGTTCGCGTTTCATCAGCCCTTCGGCGTCGATCTGGGTGAGCGTGTCGGTGAGGTGGGAGAGGAAGGCATCGGTCATGGCAGGCTCCTTTCAGATGAAGTCTGCCATAACGGAAAGGGATCCACAATATCGGAATTGCGTCCGTAATCCCGGAGGTTACGCGTCGCGGACCATCAGGATAGCCCTTGCCGACCCGTCGGCGGAAGCAATGCTGTGGGTCTGGTCGGCGGCATAGCGGGCAGTGTCCCCCGCGCCCAAACGGTCCTGCGCATCGCCCGAGGTAACGACGACCTGTCCTTCGATAACGGTCAAAGATTCGTGCGCACCGCGGCGGTGGGGCTGGCTGTCTAGCCGACCGCCGGGGGCGAAACGCAGCTCATAGACCTCGTATGAACCGGCATCTTCCGGGGGTGAGAGAATGCGGATGCGGCACCCTTCGCCCATATTGTCGATGGTCGGCACCGCATCGTTGCGCAGAACGTCGATACGGGTGTCGGGCGCGTCCTCGTCCAGAAGGCCGGCGAAATCCACCTGCAACGCGCGGGTCAGGTTCCAGAGCGTGGCGATGGTCGGGCTGCTTTCGCCCCGTTCGATCTGGCTGACCATCGACCGAGATACGCCGGAGAGCTTGGCCACAGCGTCAAGAGACAGGCCTTGCGCGGCACGCGCTTCTTTCAGGCGCGCGGGCAGTCGGTTCAGGATATCGTCGGCATCGTCCGTCATAGCGGATTAATGAACCGAACGCGGCCCACTTGTCAACGTGCCGCCACGTTTGCACTGGCAGGCGCGGATGCCCACTTTCATAGTGGCGGCCAAATCAGCGAGGAGGGATTTCATGACGGATATCGTCATTCTGGACGGGGCACGCACGGCCATCGGCACCTTCGGTGGAGCCTTGGCAAGCACGGCCCCCATCGATCTGGCAACGGTCGCGACGGAGGCCGCGCTGGAGCGGTCGGGCGTCGAGGGCGGGCAGGTCGGGCACGTGGTCTTTGGTCATGTCATCAACACCGAACCCCGCGACATGTATCTCAGCCGGGTCGCGGCGATGCAGGCGGGGATCCCGGAAAGCACGCCAGCGATGAACGTGAACCGGCTCTGCGGCTCCGGCGCGCAGGCGGTGGTGTCCGCGACGCAGGCACTCATGCTGGGGGACGCGGATTTCGCGGTCGCCGGCGGGGCGGAGAGCATGTCGCGCAGCCCGTTCATCATTCCGCAACAGCGTTGGGGGGCTAAGATGGGCGATGTGAAGACTCTGGATATGATGCTGGGTGCGCTGAACTGCCCGTTCGGGACGGGGCATATGGGTGTGACGGCGGAAAACGTCGCGGCCGAGCACCAGATCACGCGCGCCGATCAGGACGCCTTTGCCATGACCAGCCAGACCCGCGCGGCGACAGCCATTGAGGCGGGCCATTTCGAAAGCCAGATCGCACCGGTAGACGTGATGGTGAAGCGCGAGAAGGTGGCGTTCAAGGTGGATGAGCACCCAAAGGCGACCTCCGCCGAGGCGCTGGCGGGGCTGCGCCCCGTCTTTCAGAAGGACGGAACGGTCACGGCGGGCAACGCATCCGGCATCAACGATGGGGCGGCGGCGATCGTGCTGGCCCGGGCGGAGGCTGCGCAGAAGGCCGGGCTGACAGCCAAGGCGCGGGTGCTTGGCTATGCCCATGCGGGCGTCAGGCCCGAGGTGATGGGCGTGGGTCCCATCCCCGCGGTGCGCAAGCTGATGGAGAAGACGGGGCTCGTGGCGTCGGATTTCGATGTGATCGAAAGCAACGAAGCCTTCGCGTCGCAGGCGCTGGCGGTGACGAAAGAACTGGGGCTGGATCCGGAGCGGGTAAACCCCAACGGCGGCGCGATTGCGCTGGGTCACCCCGTGGGTGCGACCGGAGCGATCATCACGCTGAAGGCGCTTTATGAGTTGGAGCGGACCGGAGGGTCGAAGGCGCTGGTGACGATGTGCATCGGTGGCGGGCAGGGGATCGCGCTGGCCCTGGAGCGGCTCTGAGTTGAGAGCGGGGAGGGGGGCTGTCTGCCCCCCGGCCTGCGGCCTCCCCCCGAGGATATTTTTGACCCAAAGAAGGGATGGACCGAGCGCTTAGGAGAGGGTGTCGATCCCGGCGATCAGGAGTATGGTAGCGACTGAGCCTGTGAGGACGGCGAGCGTGATCCAGCGCCAGAAGGGGCGGCGGGCAGGCGCGCTTCCATTGCTTTGGGCGATGAGCACTTGTTCGACGAGGCCGGGCAGGCGGGGGCCGAAGCGGCTCATCACGCGCGCGGTCTGGGTCAGATCCTTGATGACCGCGCGGGGGCCGATGGACTGCTTGATGTAGTCCTCGACCACGGGTTTCGCGACTTCCCAGATATTGATCTGGGGGTTGAGCGAGCGGGCGACGCCTTCGACGACGACCATGGTGCGTTGTAGGAGGATCAGTTCGGTGCGGGTTTCCATGCCGAAGCGTTCGGTCACTTCAAAAAGATAGGCCAGCAGCTTGCCCATGGAGATGCGGGTGGCATCCATGCCGAAGATCGGCTCTCCCACCGCGCGCAGGGCGCGGGCAAATTCATCGACGTCGCGGTCGGCGGGAACGTAGCCTGCCTCGAAATGCACCTCGGCGACGCGCTTGTAATCCCGCCGGATGAACCCAAAAAGGATCTCGGCATAGACGCGACGTGTGTATTCGTCGATATGGCCCATGATCCCGAAATCATAGGCGATGATATCGCCATTGGCGGCGACCTTGAGGTTGCCCTGATGCATGTCGGCGTGGAAATAGCCGTCCCGCAGGGCGTGCAGAAGAAAGAGGGTCAACACCCGCTCTCCCAAAACGCGTCGGTCATGCCCGGCAGCGTCAAGCGCGACATTATCCCCCAGAGGCAGGCCATCGGCCCAGCCGAGCGTCATGACCCGGCGCGCAGAATAGGGCCAGATGATACGGGGCAGGGTGAAGCCCTTATCCTGGCTTGTATTGTCGGCGAATTCGCTGGCAGCGGAGCTTTCGAGGCGCAGATCAAGCTCTCCCTGCACGACGCCGTCGAAATGCTCGATCACATCCAGGGGACGCAGCCGACGTGCGGCGGGCGCAAAGAGGTCGATAATCGAGGCGGCGAGATAGAAGGCATCGACGTCCTTGCGGAAGGCCCGTTCGATGTCGGGGCGAAGGACCTTAACGGCCACTTGCTCTCCGGTATCGGCGATCCGGGCCTTGTGCACCTGCGCGATGGAGGCTGCCGCAATGGGCTCGCTGAATTCATCAAACATCTGGTCGACGGGCCGGCCAAGCTCTTTCTCGACCTCGGCCTTTGCCACGTCCTTGGAGAAGGGCGGCAGCTTGTCCTGCAGCACGCGCAGCTCCACCGCCAGCTTGTCGCCAACCACGTCAGGGCGCGTGGAGAGGATCTGCCCGAACTTGATGTAGGCGGGACCCAGCACGGTCAGGGCACGGGTGGCGGGCGGCATGGATGGATCGCCCTTGTAGCCCAGCCACATGAACGGCTTGCCGAGGGCATGCGCAACGAACCGCAGAAGCGCGGGCGCCTCGAACGCGTCGAGGACGACATTCATCGCGCCCGTACGCTCCAACGTGGCGCCTGTCTGGATCAGACGCCAGATGTTGTGAGGGCCGCGCATGTCAGAGCTTCCAGCCGGAATGCAAAGCGGCGATGCCCATCGACAGGTTGCGGTACTTCGCGTTGCCGAAGCCGGCCTCGCGGATCATCGCAAGGAAGGTGTCCTGATCGGGAAACTGCCGGATCGACTCGACCAGATACTGATAGCTGTCGCGGTCTCCGGCGATCATCTGGCCCATGCGGGGGATCACGTTGAAGCTGTAGAGATCGTAAAGCGTCTGCATGCCCGGATTGGGCAACTGGCTGAATTCAAGCACCATCAGCCGGCCGCCGGGGCGCAGCACGCGATACGCCTCCTTCAGCGCGTCGAGGGGGCGGGTGACGTTCCGGATGCCGAAGCTGATCGTGTAGACATCGAAGCTATTGTTCTCGAATGGCAGCGCCATCGCATCGCCGGCCACCCAGTCGAGGCTGTCAGCCATCTTTGCCGCTTCGGCGCGCTTGCGCCCTTCGATCAGCATCGGCTCGGTCAGGTCGAGCACGGTGGCGTGACCATGGCCGGCCCGTTTGAGAAAGCGAAAGGAGATATCGCCGGTTCCGCCCGCCACATCGAGAAGTCGCTGGCCCGCACGGGGGGCAAGCCAATCCATCATCGCGTCTTTCCAGAGGCGGTGGATGCCGACGCTCATCACGTCGTTCATGACGTCGTATCTGTTCGCGACGGAGTTGAAGACCCCCTGCACCCGTCCGGCCTTTTCGCCCTCGGGTACGGTTTCGAACCCGAAATGGGTGGTTTTGTCGTCGCTGTCGGTCATGAGGCCTTGCCGTCTGTCTGATTTCGCCCTTGTTATAGAGCGCTGCGGGGGAGGCACAATGCGCCCCTTTGGATGAGAAAGGACGCCATGCCCGAATTGCCAGAGGTTGAGACGGTCCGTCGCGGGCTGGCCCCGGTGATGGAGGGCGATGTGATCGCACGGGCCGACGTGAACCGGCCCGACCTGCGCTGGCCTTTCCCGGAGCGGATGGCAGAGCGTCTGACCGGCCAGCAGGTGCTGCGGCTGAGACGGCGGTCGAAATATATCCTTGCCGATCTCAGCGGAGGTGAGACGCTGCTTATCCATCTGGGCATGACGGGTCGCATGACGGCGTCGGGCGATCCGCTGGGGCAGTTCGTGCATACGCATCCGATGCCGGAAAAGCACGATCATGTGGTGCTGCATATGAAAAGCGGCGCGCGGATCACCTTTAACGACGCCAGGCGGTTCGGAGCAATGGACCTGATGCCGACCGAAGGTGCCGAGGTGCATAAGCTGCTCGCAGTTCTGGGGCCGGAGCCCTTGGGCAACGACTTTCACGAACAGCACCTGATTGATGCCTTTCGGGGCAAAAACACGCCGGTCAAGGCGGCGCTTCTGGATCAGCGCATCGTGGCGGGCCTGGGCAATATCTATGTCTGCGAGGCGCTTTACCGCGCGCGCATCTCTCCCCGCCGCAAGGCCGGGCGCATCGGGGCGGCGCGGGTGGCGGCACTGGTACCGATCATCCGACAGGTGCTGGCGGATGCGATCGAGGCGGGCGGGTCGAGCCTGCGCGACTACCGGCAGGCGGACGGGGAATTGGGCTATTTTCAGCACAGTTTCGATGTCTACGGACGCGAGGGGGAACCGTGCCGCACGCCCGAGTGTTCGGGTCATGTGGGGCGAATCGTGCAGTCGGGACGGTCGTCGTTCTACTGCGTGCAATGCCAAAGATAACTTGAACCGCTGCCCCAGCGTGTTAGGGAATCGGATTTGAACGGAACAACCGAAAGCACTCTCCATGGCCTTTGAGACGATTATCGTCGAAGTTGAAGACCACGTTGCCCTGATCAAACTGAACCGCCCCGATGCCCTGAACGCGCTCAACCAGCATTTGCTGGGTGAGCTCTGCACCGCGTTGGAGGAGGCCGATGGCAACGACAAGGTGCGCTGCATCGTCATCACCGGTTCGGAAAAAGCCTTTGCCGCTGGTGCCGACATCAAGGAAATGTCGGAGATGTCCTATGTGGACGTCTTCACCACCAACCTTTTTGCCGATGCGAGCGACCGCATCATGGGCATCCGCAAGCCGATCATCGCCGCCGTGGCGGGCTATGCGCTGGGCGGCGGGTGTGAGCTGGCGATGGCCTGCGATTTCATCATCGCCGCCGACACGGCCAAGTTCGGTCAGCCCGAGGTCAATCTGGGCGTCATCCCGGGCATGGGCGGTACCCAAAGACTGACCCGCTATGTGGGCAAGTCGAAGTCGATGGACATGAACCTGACCGGTCGCTTCATGCCGGCGGACGAGGCGGAGCGTGCGGGGCTGGTCAGCCGTGTGGTGCCGGCCAAGAAGCTGATGGAAGAGGCGATGGGCGCGGCCCAGAAAATTGCCGAGAAGTCGATGATCGCGACGCTTGCGATCAAGGAAAGCGTCAACCGCTCTTACGAGACGACGCTGACCGAAGGCGTGCTCTTTGAGCGGCGTGTCTTTCACGGGATGTTCGCGACCGAGGATCAGAAGGAAGGCATGGCCGCCTTTATGGAAAAACGCACCGCTCAGTTCCGCGACAAGTAAAGCGGCTGTTGACTCGGGGTGGGGCCGCGCGTATCAGCGCGGCTTCACGTGCTTTAGGGCACATAAAACTACCGCACCGATCACATATTGGGACGAGATAATCATGGCAAATTCGCCTCAGGCCAAGAAGCGGGCCCGTCAGAACGAAAAACGCTTCGCAGTGAACAAAGCGCGCCGCTCGCGCATCCGCACCTACCTGCGCAAGGTCGAAGAGGCTATCGCGTCCGGAGACAAGTCGGCCGCGGAAACCGCCCTGCGCGCCGCTCAGCCAGAGCTGATGCGTGGCGTCACCAAAGGCGTCTTCCACAAGAACACCGCCTCCCGGAAAATGTCGCGTCTGTCTGCGCGCGTAAAAGCGCTTGGCTGATGACACATCGGTCATTGGCTGACCGGAGATCAGATTTATACGTGAATTCAAAGCGCTGCCTCGGGCGGCGCTTTTTCTTTGGTCAAACGCCGTTCGCCGGGTCAGAGATTCTCTGCCCAAAATCCCGAGTCAAGTTTAGAGTTTGATTGCCGCGTCGCGCGCGAACTTGCTACCTATAGTCCTGCGATTCATTCGCTTGGGGGGACAGGCCGTTTCACTCGGAACATGATCGAGCGATCTCTGAGAGGAACGTTTGTGGGCGCGTCGTGACATCACGACGAAACGTCGGCTTATGCCGAGGCTGGTGGTCTGCCGGTCGTCGGCCCTGTCAAACATAACTGCGCAGCTGTTGTGCGGCCATCGACTTTGGAACCTTTGTTCCGGAGAAACATTGGTTTTGCCTTGCTGTGTGGCCCTTCGGGGTTGTCGCTTTCTGTGGGGAAGCGCCAGGTCCCTTGTGTTTAAATCGTGCCGGTTGGGGAACCGGATCTGGGCACCGGGATCGCGAGATCTCAACAAAAATGGGACGTGTGAGGCACGGATGACACAAGAAAAATGGGGGCAGTTGCGGCAACGACTGCTCAAGACAGTCGGTCAAAACAACTACACAACATGGATTGAACCTCTGGAATTCTCGGTCCTGCGGGACGGGGTCGCGGTTTTCAAGGTGCCGACGAATTTCTTCGGAAATTATGTCAGTCAGAATTTTGCAGATCTGATCCTTTATGAGTTGAACAATGCGGGCGAAGCCGTACAGCGGCTGACATTCAAGGTCTCGGCCAATTCCGTGGAAAGGCCGACGCCACCCGCGAACCCGACGCCAAAACCAGTGCAGAGCAAACAGATCGACGCGGTCGGAGAGTTGCAAGCCGCACCGCTCGACGCCAGGTTCACCTTTGACACCTTCGTCGTAGGCAAGCCGAACGAGCTCGCCCATGCCGCAGCAAGGCGGGTGAGCGAAGGGGGGCCGGTCACGTTCAATCCGCTCTTTCTTTATGGCGGTGTCGGACTGGGCAAGACCCACCTGATGCACGCGATCGCCTGGGAGTTACGTGCGCGGCAGCCCGAGTTGAATGTCCTTTATCTTTCGGCCGAGCAGTTCATGTACCGCTTCGTTCAGGCGTTGCGCGAGCGCAAGATGATGGATTTCAAACATCTTTTCCGCTCAGTCGATGTGCTGATGGTGGATGACGTCCAGTTCATCGCGGGCAAGGACAGCACGCAGGAAGAATTCTTCCACACCTTCAATGCGCTGGTCGATCAACACAAGCAGATCATCATCTCGGCGGACCGCGCACCCAATGAGATCAAGGACCTTGAGGATCGGGTCCAGTCGCGGCTGCAATGCGGCCTGATCGTGGATTTGCACCCGACCGATTACGAATTGCGTCTGGGCATCCTGCAGACCAAGGTCGAGCAATACCGCGCGACATATCCCGGCCTGCATCTGGCAGACGGTGTTCTGGAGTTCCTCGCTCAGCGGATCTCTACCAACGTGCGCGTTCTGGAAGGGGCGCTGACACGGCTCTTTGCCTTTGCGTCCCTTGTCGGGCGCGAGATCGACATGGAACTGACGCAGGACTGTCTGGCGGACGTGCTGCGGATGTCCGAACGGAAAATCACCGTCGAGGAAATCCAGCGCCAGGTCTCGGATTACTACAACATCCGGATGAGCGATATCATCGGCCCCAAGCGGCTGCGCACCTTCGCGCGTCCGCGTCAGGTGGCGATGTATCTCTGCAAGCAATTGACAAGCCGGTCCCTGCCAGAGATCGGCCGGCGCTTTGGCGGACGTGACCACACAACGGTTATGCACGGGGTCAAGAGGATCGAAGAACTCAAGCTGACCGATGGGCAGATTGCCGAAGATGTTGAAATGCTCCGCCGCGCTCTGGAAGCGTGATCCGCGGACAACTTAAGAAAGGGCGCGGGGCCCACCCGCGCCTTTTTCGTTCCACATGGCTGGAATGCACCAGCGCCGTCGCGAAGGGCCAGCATGGCTTGACGCTGTCTTCAAAGCGCCTCACAAACCCATAACACTCGGTCAAAAAATGCTTGAGCGGTGACGGCAAAGCGGTACTTTGCCAGTCCCGGCGCATCACAGGGGATGGCACATGAAGATCAGCATTGAACGCGGCACGCTGCTCAAGGCCGTGGCACAGGCGCAATCTGTCGTGGAACGGCGCAACACCATCCCCATTCTGGCCAACGTCCTCATCGAAGCGGAAGGAGAGATGGTGCAGTTCCGGGCCACCGACCTCGATATCGAAGTCGTGGACAAAGCGCCGGCTCAGGTGGAACGGGCAGGCGCGACCACTGTGGCCGCCACGACACTGCATGAGATCGTGCGCAAATTGCCGGACGGGGCCCTCGTGACCCTGACCGCCGATAGCGCGGCGGGGCGGCTCACCGTGGATGCGGGGCGATCCAACTTCTCGCTTGCGACGCTCCCCAAGGAAGACTTTCCGGTCATGGCGTCGTCGGAATATCATTCAAATTTCAGCGCGCCCGCGCCCGTGCTCAGGCGCCTGTTCGACAAGTCCAAGTTCGCCATTTCGACGGAAGAAACGCGGTACTATCTCAACGGCGTTTACATGCATGTGGCGGATGCCGAAGACGGCAAGAGCTTGCGTTGCGTGGCCACGGACGGCCACCGCCTGGCCCGGATTGACGCGGACCTGCCGGAGGGAGCGGTTGAAATGCCGGGCGTGATCGTACCACGCAAGACCGTCGGGGAGCTTCGCAAGCTGCTGGATGACGACGATATGCAAATTGCCGTTTCCGTCAGCGAGACCAAGGTCAGGTTTGCGACCCCGGATATCACGCTGACCTCAAAGGTGATTGACGGCACGTTTCCGGATTACACCCGTGTCATTCCGCACAACAACACCCGCAAGCTCGAAGTCGATGCCTCGGAGTTCGCCCAGGCGGTAGACCGTGTCGCGACGGTCAGTTCCGAACGGTCCCGCGCGGTGAAGCTGCAACTTGACGAAGATCGGCTGATCCTGTCGGTGAACGCGCCAGACAGCGGCGCGGCAGAGGAAGAGCTTGCCGTGGCTTACGGTGATGAGCGGCTGGAGATCGGGTTCAACGCGAAGTATCTTTTGGAGATCGCCAGTCAGGTGGACCGTGAAAACGCGGTCTTCATGTTCAACTCCGCCGGCGATCCCACGCTGATGCGCGAAGGGACAGATCAGAGCGCGGTCTATGTCGTCATGCCAATGCGTGTGTGACGCGCGCCGGAATTTGTCACAAATTCCGGATCGGAAAATGAAACATTTTCTGACACGTTTTCTGTCGCAGAAAACGGCCCCCGAAGATGTCTGAGCTCTTCCTTGCGACCCTGACGCTTTCGCACTTCCGGTCGCACAAACAGGCCCGGATTGAAGCCGACGGTCGTCCGATCGGGATCTACGGCCCCAATGGTGCGGGCAAGACCAATATTCTGGAGGCCGTGTCGCTGTTCTCTCCGGGCCGCGGCTTTCGACGATCGAGCGCCGAAGAGATGACCCGCCGGCCCGAAGCGCTGGGCTGGAAGCTGACCGGCATCGTAGAAACCCCGTCTCAGCCACGAGAGATCGAGACCTGGTCAGAACGGGGCGCGGCCCGGTCGGTGCGGATCGATGGCAAGTCGGCGAGCCAGTTGGCGCTGGGGTCCGTCACGCGGGTGTTGTGGCTGATTCCCTCGATGGACCGGCTCTGGATCGAGGGCGCGGAAGGACGGCGGCGATTTCTGGATCGCATGGCCCTGAGCTTCGATCCAAATCACGCAGAGGCTTCGTTGACGTATGAAAAGGCCATGCGGGAGCGCAACCGACTGCTGAAGAACCAGATGCGCGATGCCCATTGGTATGCCGCTCTAGAAGCGCAGATGGCGGAGGCCGGACACCGTGTGCATGTCGGGCGCCAGAACACGCTTGACCACTTGCGGAGTGCACAGGCCCAGGTCGAGACGGCTTTTCCCACCGCGGAACTGGATCTTGTGCAGACGGAAGGCGCGATGCCGGAAACGGCCGATGACCTGCGCGATGCGCTGGCCGAAAGCCGGTTTCGTGATCTGGCTGCCGGGCGCACCCTGGTCGGCCCTCATCGGGCCGACCTTCATGGAACCTTTGCGGCCAAGGGGGTGCCTGCCAAGGACTGCTCTACCGGAGAGCAAAAGGCGCTCCTGGTCTCTTTGATCCTGGCCAACGCCCGAGCATTGGCAGGCGACGGGGCCGCCCCGATCCTGCTGCTTGACGAGGTGGCAGCACATCTCGACCAATCCCGCAGGTCGGCGCTTTATGACGAGATCTGCATGCTTGGCGCACAGGCCTGGATGACGGGAACCGGGCCGGAGCTTTTCGCGGAACTGGGCGCGCGTGCCCAGTATCTGGAGGTGACGGAGGAGGCGGGGACGTCATCCGTCACGGCGCAGGATTGAGCCACAAAATCTGGGGCAGGTGCGTGACATTCCCCCCAAGAAATCGTATAAAATCCCGAAAATAAGAAGGAGTTTTCGGATGTCCGAAGACGCGCAGGCACCCGAAGAATACGGCGCCGATTCCATTAAGGTTCTCAAGGGCTTGGAGGCTGTTCGGAAACGTCCCGGCATGTATATCGGCGACACGGACGACGGCAGCGGTCTGCACCATATGGTCTATGAGGTTGTCGACAACGGCATCGATGAAGCCCTGGCCGGCCATGCCGATGCGGTGACCGTAAGGATCCACGCCGATTCCAGCGTTTCGGTGAGTGATAACGGGCGTGGAATTCCCGTCGGGATCCACGAGGAAGAGGGCGTCTCGGCCGCCGAGGTTATCATGACGCAGCTTCATGCAGGCGGGAAGTTCGACAGCAATTCCTACAAAGTATCGGGCGGTCTGCACGGGGTCGGCGTGTCGGTCGTCAACGCGCTGTCTGTCTGGTTGGAATTGCGTATCTGGCGCGATGGAAAAGAACATGTCGCGCGGTTCGAACATGGTGAGACCGTGAAGCATCTGGAAGTGATCGGCGACGCAGAGGGCAAGACCGGGACCGAGGTGCGGTTTCTGGCGTCCACCGATACGTTCAGCAACCTCGAATACTCCTTCGACACGCTCGAAAAACGTCTGCGGGAACTGGCCTTCCTGAATTCCGGCGTGCGCATCATCCTGATCGACGAACGCCCTGTCGAGCACCTGCGCTCGGAGCTTTTCTATGAAGGCGGGGTGAAAGAGTTCGTGAAGTATCTCGACCGCTCGAAATCCTCGGTCATGGCAGAGCCGATCTTTATCACCGGAGAGCGGGACGAGATCGGTGTCGAAGTGGCCATGTGGTGGAATGACAGCTATCACGAGACGGTTCTGCCGTTCACCAACAACATTCCACAGCGGGACGGTGGAACCCATTTGGCTGGTTTCCGCGGTGCATTGACCCGCACCATTAACAATTACGCGCAGGCCTCTGGGATCGCGAAGAAGGAAAAGGTGAATTTTACCGGCGACGACGCACGCGAGGGACTGACCTGCGTTCTGTCGGTGAAGGTTCCTGACCCGAAGTTCAGCTCTCAAACCAAGGACAAGCTTGTCAGTTCGGAGGTGCGTCCCGCGGTCGAAGGTCTGGTCAACGAAAAGCTGGCCGAGTGGTTCGAAGAGCATCCCAGCGAGGCAAAGATCATCGTTGGCAAAATCATCGAGGCTGCCCTGGCCCGCGAGGCGGCGCGTAAGGCCCGCGAGTTGACCCGGCGCAAGACGGCGATGGACGTGAATTACCTTGCGGGCAAGCTGAAAGACTGTTCGGAAAAAGATCCGTCGAAAACCGAGGTTTTTCTGGTGGAGGGCGACAGCGCCGGCGGATCGGCGCAGACGGGTCGGGACCGGCGGACACAGGCCGTCTTGCCGCTTCGCGGCAAGATTTTGAATGTGGAGCGGGCCCGCTTTGACCGAATGTTGTCGAGCCAGGAGATCGGCAATCTCGTGATGGCGCTTGGCACCGGGATCGGGCGGGACGAGTTCGACATCTCCAAGCTGCGCTACCATAAAATCGTGATCATGACGGATGCTGACGTTGATGGCGCCCATATCCGCACGTTGCTGCTGACCTTCTTCTACCGGCAGATGCCGGAGCTGATCGAAGGCGGATACCTCTACATCGCGCAGCCGCCACTTTACAAGGTCAGCCGGGGCAAGTCGGAGGTCTATCTCAAAGACCAGGCCGCGCTTGATGACTACCTGATCGCTCAGGGGATCGAGGGCGCGGTTTTGCGCCTGGGATCGGGGGAAGAGATTGTCGGGCAGGATCTGTCCCGCGTGGTGGACGAAGCGCGACAGCTCAAACGTGTGCTTGACGCGTTCCCCACGCATTACCCGCGCCATATTCTGGAGCAAGCCGCGATTGCAGGCGCGTTCGTTCCGGGCGCCGTAGATGCCGATCTGCAGGGCGTTGCCGACAAAGTTGCCGCGCGATTGGATTTGATCGCCCTGGAATACGAGCGGGGCTGGCAGGGGCGTATTACCCAGGACAAGGGGATCCGGCTGGCACGTATCCTGCGCGGCGTTGAAGAAGTGCGCACATTGGACGGCCCGATGCTGCGCTCGGGCGAAGCTCGCAAGACAGGCAGCTTCACGCAAAGCTTGCAGGATGTTTATGCCACCACCGCCTCGCTGAACCGAAAGGATCGCAGTCAGGTGATTTACGGTCCGCTTGGGCTGCTCAAGGCGATCCTGGAAGAGGGTGAAAAGGGCTTGTCCCTGCAGCGCTATAAAGGGCTGGGAGAGATGAACCCCGATCAGTTGTGGGAAACCACGCTGGACCCGGATGCCCGCACGCTGCTGCAGGTCAAGGTCGACGATATGGTCGAAGCCGATGACCTTTTTACAAAGCTGATGGGGGATGTGGTGGAACCAAGGCGGGAATTCATTCAGCAGAACGCGTTGAGCGTCGAGAACCTGGACTTCTAGGCCTTATAGGACGAACCGGTGAAAATCAGCATCGTCATTCCAACGCGCGAGCGGATTGCCTATCTGCCCGCGTCCATTCAGACCGCGTTGGATATCGACGATCCCGATATCGAGGTGGTGGTCAATGACAATGCAAGTCAGGACGGCACGGAAGACGTCGTTCGGGCCATTGAGGATCCGCGGCTGAGATATTTCAACACCGGCCAACGCGTGGCGATGCGCGAGAATTTCAACCAGGCCGTGACGAACGCGACCGGAGATTACGTCGTTGTTTTCGGGGATGATGACGGGATCCTGCCGGGACAATTCAGGCATTTGCGCGATGTCCTCGAGCGTCATCGTCCAGACGGGCTGAGCTGGACAAGGGCGACCTATGGGTGGCCCATTCCCGGTTTCGGCCAAAAGACGGGCGGCATTCGGTTTTACCGGGACGGCACCTTTGGTGCGCCGCAACCCTATGATCCGTCCCGGAATGAGCGGGCTCTGCTAAGCTGCGATCTCGCCAAGATGGTTCCAAGCGCCAACATCTATCACGGCTGTGTTGCCAAGGCTTATCTGGAACGTGTGGCGCCTTCTTCCGGCGTGTTCTTTGACGGCGCCATTCCGGACGTGAATTTCGAATATCGCGCCGCACTTGTGGGCGGGGCGTTTCTTCACTGTGATCACCCCTTTTCGATCAACGGGCACAGTCCGGCCAGCAATGGGGGCGCGCAAAAGGGCTTTAAGGCGGATGATCCGCGCAGCAAGCCGGCCCAGCAATTCGATGCGGAAAATCGGGCGGATACGTATCAGGACGTGATGGACAATGCCCGTTTCGTTCCATTGGTGCTATTCTCCACCCTGGAAACATTACGCAGGCGCATGGGGGACGCGCGCCGCCCGGATTTCAAGGCCTGGTATCACATGGTGGTCAGTGGCGCCCGCAACAAACCGGAGGTTTCCGAAAATGTGGAGGCCATCCTGAAGGCATATGCCGAAGAAACTGGAACAACCGCCGAACTGGCTCAGGCCTATGATCTGCCCGCAAAACGCAAGAAAACGCTTGGAGAGCGCGTGGCCCGCATCCGGTCCCAGATCAACAGCCTGCGGGTGTCGGCGGAAAAAGACGGCGAAAATACAATTTTGACCGCGGCGCGGGTCTATGACGAAATCCTGGCAAATGACCTTGGCGCGGTGTTGGACAACACGCTGTCGCGGGACAAAGCGTGGCGCGCCGCTAAGCAGCGCAGCCGAAACTTCAAGCGTGAGCTATGAGATCCGCCGCAGAAACCCGTCATCTGCAACGCTGACCAGCAACTTGTCGGATATGGCGCGATCAATCTCAAATTCAGGATGCGTCTTGACGTAGTCCCAGACAGCGGTTTTCGGGTTGTTTCCGGGTCCCCAGTCCCGGTTGGGATAGGCATCGGCGGGCATGTCTTCGATCAATGTGTCAAACACCACGCAATAGCTACCAACCGATGTCAGAGGTGCGTAGAGTTCCAATTCCTGGCGCACATGATCATGCGTGTGGTTGCTGTCCAGACAGACCAGAATGCGCGTATGGGCGGACGCGATCTCACGCACTTGCGTGATCACGTCTTCCGCGATGCTGGACCCCTCTATCATCTCGATCCGTGACGCCATGGGATGCGCGTTGATCGCGGCCCGGTTATGCGTGCGGATATCGATATCGACGCCCAGAACCTTGCGGTTCGACCGGGCCGGATCCAGCTGTGTTCCCGCCTCGATGGCTTCGGACATGTCCAGCAAGGCAAGCATGGAGGCCGAAAAGATCAATGATCCACCATGGGCGATACCGGTTTCGATGATCAGATCCGGTTTGATCTCAAAGATCAGCTCCTGCATCGCGACGATGTCTTGCGGGTATTGGATGATAGGCCGGTTCATCCAATGGAAATTGTAGGAATATTGAGGCTGGACAGAGGCTTGCAGGAACGCCAACGCACTGTCCTTTAGACCGTCATTGGCTGCCATATCGGCAATGCGCGATTTCATTTCGTCTTTGAACTGGCTCATCCAGGCTCCCCCGAAGCGGTCAAGTGCGGTGTCCGACGACGACGGCCGGATCGGTGATGTTATCCGGGCGTGCCCCGAAATTCAGAAGGTCCCGACGGCCATAAAGATCCGCAATCTCTTCGGCAAGCTCTCGCACCGTGCGGCGCGAGCCGCTGCAGATGTTCGAGGCGCCTGTCTGCGATCCCATTGCATCGGCCACAAGCAGGCGCGCCGCGTCGTGGACATCCATGTAGTCGCGGATCTGTGTCCCGCTGGTCATGTCGGCGGCACGCCCGGCTTGCATTTGTTGGTGGAGATAGGGGATCAGCCGCCGGGCATCTTCGCGTGGGCCATAGAGGTAAAAGAGCCTGCCCCAGAGGAAGGAGACATCGGCAGACGGCAGGAACCGCGACAAGGCGATGTAAGCACCGGCTTTGGCTGCCGCGTAAGGCGTCTGCGGGTCAAGCGGTGTGTCCAAATAGAGATCCCCCGCGGTCAGATCATATTCAAAGCAGGTTCCGACACCGACAAACCGTCTGACCCGCGCCGCGACCGCACCCTGGGCCAGAGCCAGCGTGCCCGAGAGACAGTCAAGATTGCGGGAAGACATCAGGTATTTCCCGGGCTCCGCGTACCAGGCGACATGCACCACCATGTCCACACCGTGACAGATCTGCGTCCACCAGTCGGCGCTTTCGGCGAAAAGGTCGGGGGTCTCTATGACCTCGTCCCGGTCCGTTAGACGTTCCAGCCGATCGGTGCTGCCTTTGCGAATGACGCACCGGGTCGGCAATCCCTCGGCTTGTAGCGCCTGAAGAACCGCATGGCCGACGAAGCCTGTTGCTCCTGTCAGAAGAACGCGCGTCATCCGGTGACCTCAAGCCGGGGAACCGCCGTGACAAAACGGGTCCCGGCCTCTGCGAGGTCCGCGTTTTGCGCCCGGATCTCCGCCGCGATGTTCCAAGGAAAGATCATCAGATAGTCGGGCCGGTTCTCGCGCAGCAGATCCGGTGACAGGATCGGGATATGGCTTCCCGGCAGGTACTTCCCAATCTTCGAAGGCGCCGCGTCGCAAACAAACGGCATCAAATCGTGCCGGATCCCGGCGTAATTCATCAGCGTATTGCCCTTCGCCGCTGCGCCATAGCCGGCGACCGAGTTTCCATTGGCCTTCGCGTCCATCAGAAAGCGGAGCACATCATCCTTTATCCGGTTCGCCGTCTCCTGAAAGGCATCGTAAAACAGATCATCGCCCATACCGCGTTCCGCCTCGACCGCGCGGAGGCGCGCCACGTTCGGCGTTTCGAGGCGCGAGGCAGATCTCAGGCATCCATAGACACGCAGGCTGCCGCCATGGGTCGGCAACTCCTCGACGTCCCAAACCCGCAGACCGGCCGACGCAAAGATGCGCTCCACCGTCAGCAAAGACAGATAGGAAAAGTGTTCGTGATAGACCGTGTCGAACTGGCCGAATTCGACCAGCCGCATCACGTGAGGGAATTCGAGCGTCACGACGCCTTCGGGCTTCAGGGCGCGCGCCAGCCCCCTTGTGAAGTCGTTGATATCGGGAACATGCGCATAGACGTTGTTTCCGATGATGAGGTCGGATTTCGGCACGTCCCGCGCGCAGGTCTCTCCAAAGAAGGCCTGCAGAACCGGAACACCCAGGGCCTCTGCCGCCTTGGCCGTGCTTTCGGTAGGCTCGATCCCAAGACAGGGTATGCCCCGAGGCAGAAAGTTCTTCAGAAGATAGCCGTCGTTCGAGGCCACCTCGATCACGTGACTGTCCGCGCCCAGGGACAAACGATCACAGATCATCTCCACATAGCGGGCGGCATGTTCAAGCCAGCTGCGCGAGGTTGACGAAAAGTAGGCATAGTCACGGGTAAAAAGCTCATCCGCCGCGGCGAAGTCTTCGGTCTGAACCAACCGACAACTCCGGCAGACCTTAAGCTTCAGCGGAAACGTGACTTCCGGTCGGTCGAGATCCTCGACCGACAGATAGGCGTTCGAAGGCGGGGCATGCCCAAGATCAAGAAAGTCCTGCGTCAGCGGGGAGGCGCAATGGCGACAGCTTGGGGTCACAGCGGTTCACACTCCTTCAGTCCAGGCAGGGCGGCGTCACGATCCGAAAGTTGCGAAATTGGAAGGGGCCAGTCGATGGAAAGGCTCTTGTCCAAAGGGTTAATCCCGCCCTCGTCTTGCGGCGCATAGCGGTGGGAGTGCATGTATTGCAGCTCGGTTTCGTCCGTAAGGGTTTGAAATCCATGCGCAAAGCCTTCTGGAATGTAGATCGCATTGCGGGCCTCGGCATCCAGTTCCAGCGCGCAGTGATGCCCGAACGTCGCCGAGCTTTTCCGCAGATCCACAATGACATCCAAGGCCCGTCCGCGCAGGCAGCGCACAAGCTTCACCTCGGCCGATGGCGGGCGCTGGAAGTGAAGGCCACGGACAGTGCCTTGTTCGGCGCTTAGAGAGATATTCATTTGCACCCAACGCGTGTTGAGCCCTTGGGATGCGAATTCGTCCTCACAAAAAGTGCGGGCGAAAAAGCCGCGGGCATCCCCACGCCGTTGAAGGGTGACCTCCATCGCGCTATCAAGGGGGAGAGACCGGAAGATCATGGTGCGCCAAACGCTTCGATCTGCGACAGCGACACATCCCGCGCCTGCGCGCCATCGGCGACATCGCGATACCATTGCACCGTGTGCTTGACGGTTCGGTCAAAGTCCCAGCGCGGGGCGACGTTCAACACGGCACGGGCCTTTTCGACCGACAGGCTGAGAAGGCCGGCCTCGTGCGGCGCATTGGGGTCAGAGCGGTCGTCCCATGTCCCGGGCCAATGGTGCAGGACGGCATTCACAAGCGCCTCGGCAGATCGGATATCGCGCGCCTCCGGCCCGAAGTTGAAGCAGTCCTGAAGCCCAGGGTCGGCATCGTTCCAGAGATGCTCGGCCAGCTTGAGATACCCCGCCAAGGGTTCCAGGACGTGCTGCCAGGGACGAACCGCACCGGGATTGCGCACCGCGATCGGCGCACCCTTGGCCAGGGCACGCATGATGTCCGGCAACAGCCGGTTAGCGGCCCAGTCGCCGCCGCCGATCACGTTCCCGGCCCGCGCTGATGCCACGCGCACCGGGCTTTCCGTGCCCAAAAAGGACTTGCGCCAACTGTCGACTGCAATCTCCATCGCGGCCTTGCTGGCGCTATAGGGATCGTGCCCCCCAAGGGGATCGGTTTCGCGGTAAGGGTGATGCCATTCGTGGTTCTGATAGACCTTGTCCGTTGTCACCATCACCACCGCGCAGACCTTGGACCGGGGGCGCAGCGCCTCCAGCACATGGGCAGAGCCCATCACATTGGTGGCCCAAGTCGTGAGCGGGTCGCGATATGAGGCCAGAACCAAAGGCTGCGCCGCGAGGTGGAAAACGATATCGGGATCCGCCTCGGCAACCCGTGCGGCCACGAGGGTCGTGTCGCGGATGTCCCCGATCCGGTGGTCCAGATCTCCTTCGAGAGAGAGCTGTTCGAAGAGGCTCGGTTGAGTATCGGGCGCCAGGGCCAGGCCATAGACTTTCGCTCCCAGATGTCTGAGCCAGAGAGACAGCCACGATCCCTTGAACCCGGTATGGCCGGTTACCAGGACCCGTTTGCCGGCCCAGAAACCCGTCATTCCCACGTCTTCCACGGGGCGGCACCCGTACTCCACAATTCTTCAAGCTGCTTCTTGTCGCGCATCGTATCCATGGCAGACCAAAAGCCCGAATGCCGCCAAACCGCCAGTTGTTCGTCCGAGGCGAGGCCGGTGAGCGGTTCTTGCTCAAACACCGTCTCGTCGCCTGCAATGCGTTCAAGAACCGAAGGCTCGCACACGAAAAACCCGCCGCTGATCCAGCGCCCGTCGCCCTGGGGCTTTTCGAAGAACGATGTCACACGATCCCCGTTCAGTCGGATCGCGCCGAAACGCCCGGCCGGCTGGATGGCGGTCACCGTCGCCTCGCATCCTTGCGTTTTGTGAAAGTCGACAAGCGATGTGATGTCGACGTCGCTCACGCCATCGCCGTAGGTCAGGCAAAAGGTCCCGTCCAGATAGGCGCCGATCCTCTTGATCCGCCCGCCCGTCTGGGTCAGTTCACCGGTATCAATCAGCGTGATGCGCCAGGGCTCGGCATTGCGGTGGTGCACCTCCATGTCATTGTTCGACAGGTCAAATGTCACGTCGGACATATGCAGGAAGTAATTCGCGAAGTATTCCTTGATCACATAGCCCTTGTAACCGCAGCAGATCACGAAATCATGGATGCCATGCGCTCCATAGCTTTTCATGATGTGCCAGATGATCGGCTTGCCACCGATTTCGATCATCGGCTTGGGTTTGAGATGGCTCTCCTCGCTGATGCGGGTGCCAAGTCCCCCGGCTAGAATGACGGCTTTCACGCTCGACTTCACCTTACCTGTCAGCGGATGCGCGGATGCGCGGATGCGCGCCGCCGCTGCGTTGATGTTTTCGGGTGAATAGACGGTTTTTGCTTTGAAATGCAAAAGGCAAATGCGCGGTCGGAGGCGGCGGACTGCCGAAAAGCCTTTCGTCAGCCCGCGATGCGGTTCTGCCGCTCCCGTGTCAGGCGCATTTGCTTCTGCCGCTCGCGAAAGCGCGCCTTGTCGGCGCTGCTCGTCTCTGCCTCGCAATGATGGCAGGCCACCCCGGCCTCGTATTCAGGGCGCCTTGTGTCTTCCGGCAGGATCGGTCGGCGGCACCCATGGCAAAGCAGATGAGGGCCTTCGACAAGCCCGTGATCGACGCTGACACGATTGTCAAAAACAAAGCAGGAGCCTTGCCACGTGCTCTCGTCCTTCGGGACGTCTTCGAGATATTTCAGAATGCCGCCTCTAAGGTGGAATACCTCTTCAACACCCTGTCCCAGCAGAAAGTTGGTCGATTTTTCGCAACGAATACCGCCGGTGCAGAACATCGCGATCCGCTTGCCTTCGAACTGCGATTTGTGACGCTCCCACCAGTCCGGGAACTCTCCGAAAGACTGTGTTTGCGGATCGATGGCGCCTTCGAAGGTTCCTATCGCCACTTCATAATCGTTGCGCGTGTCTATGACGGCGACATCGGGCTGTTGGATCAGTGCGTTCCAGTCCTCCGGCTCGACATAATGACCGACCCGTGCCCTCGGGTCGATGTCAGGCTGGCGCATCGTCACGATCTCACGCTTGAGGCGGACCTTAAGTTTGCCGAAAGGGGGCGTGTCGCTCTGGCTTTCCTTCCACTCCAGATCCGCGCAATCCGGCAGGCCGCGGATGTAGGCCAAAGCGGCGTCTATCCCGGCGCGCGACCCGGCAATCGTGCCATTGATGCCTTCCGGCGCCAAAAGCAGCGTGCCTTTCACATCATGACTGCAGCATTGCCGGGCAAGCCCCGGCTTGAGGGCCGCGGGATCGTCAAACCGTGTGAAATGATAAAGTGCCGCGATCACATACATATGGCCGAAATACGCCGCGCCCCCGACCGGCGCAAGGGGGCGCTGCCGCAACGAAAGATTTGACGAAATCGCCGGACTGCCGTCACGTTCGGCCCATGCTCGCTCCGCTTCGACGTCTGACCGACTATGTCGGGCCCGGCGCCCTTTATCATGTTGAAGGCCCGGTCGGACCTCCCCCGGTTCTGCTGACGCATGGCACGTTCTCCTCGGCCAGAACCTGTTTGCCAGTTGCCGTTGCCCTGGCGCGCCATCGGTCCGTTTACATTATCGAATGGCGCGGCCGCTCGCATGGGGTGCGCGCGAAGATGGCGTTCGGCCTTCACGATCTGGCTGACGGCGAGATGAGCCAGGCCATCGCCCATGTCGCGGATGCCGCAAGCGCGCCTGTTCACATCATGGCCCATTCGGGCGGTGGGCTTGCCATGATCCTCGCCATTGCGCATGCGGCGCAGATCCGCGACCAGGTGCGCAGCCTGACGACCTTGGGGACACAGGCCACTCATCTTCACCTGGCGCCTTTGCCGTTTCGCCTTGCCCTCCGCGTGCTCTCCGCACAGGGCAGGTTGACAGGGCGCTGGCCGAACCGGCTGCTTCGGCTGGGAGACAGCGATGAGGCCGCGCAGGTTCTGCGGGATTGGCTGGACATGAACGCGGCACGGGATCTCGTTGACCGGTCAGGGCGCAGCGTGTTGCCCCGGCTGGCCGAATTGTCCCTCCCGGCGCTGGTTCTGGCGGGTGCCGCAGATCGCCATATCGCCCCCGCCGAAGGATGTCGCGCGCTTGCCCGTGCCTTCGGGCAAAACGGGCGCTTCCATCTTTGCTGCCGGGATAACGGCGACGCAGAGGATTTCAGCCATGCCCGTCTCTGGCGCTCGCGTGCGGCGGAACGGACCGTCTGGCCCAGGATCGTTTCGTTCATGAACGAGATTGACGCAGACGCCCTTGCATCCTAGCCCTGAGGCGCAGCAAAGGAGGCTTCTCATGACCCGTGCCCTTCTCGTGATCGACGTCCAGAACGATTTCTGCCCTGGTGGCGCGCTTGCGGTGCCGGACGGCGACGCGATCGTACCGCGCATCAACGCACTGATGGAGGAGGCGGATACGGTCATCCTGACGCAGGACTGGCATCCGACTGGTCATTCCTCTTTTGCGTCAAGTCACGAGGGAAAGGCGCCCTATGAGTTGATCAGCATGTCCTACGGGGATCAGGTGCTCTGGCCGGATCATTGTATCCAGGGGACGGAGGGGGCGGCGTTCCACCCCGATCTGCGGGCTGATGGTGATCTGATTATCCGTAAAGGGTTTCGCGCTGGGATCGACAGCTATTCCGCATTCTTCGAGAATGACCGGACCACCCCAACCGGTTTGGAGGGGTATCTGCGGACCCGGTCCATAAACGCGCTGACGCTGGTCGGACTGGCGACGGACTTTTGTGTCAACTACTCGGCGGTTGATGCGGCGCGGCTCGGCTTTGACGTCCATGTCGACCTGAGCGCGTGCCGGGCCATCGATCTTGACGGGTCGCTTGAGACAGCACTTGAGGGCATGCGTCAGGCCGGCGTGCAGATTTTCGAATAGTTGCAAATTCTTAAGGTTCCTCCGGCTATTCCTTTCTCCCGGGATGGTCAGGAGGACCCGGTATTTGCACCAAGATGAACCGACCGATACCCCGGATGTGATGGCGGATGCCCGCGCCCAGTTTGGCGAGCGGGCACTTTTGGTGCGCTATGCCCGGGGGCGCGTCAGGTATCTGCTCAGCCGGCAACTCGTGACCCTGCTTGGGGCATCAATCCTCACGATCGTAAGTGGTCCTGTTATCGGTTTCGCCGCTGTCATGCTGTCGCTCGTCGGGGAAATCGTGGATTGTGGCTATCTCAGGGGGGTTCCGCAAAAGCTCTCCGGCGCTGCGCCAATCGCACCTATTCGCCGGATGAGTGTTGCGACCGCCGCGTTTCAGGCTCTGACCGTATCGGGATGTGTGGTGCT
This sequence comes from Thalassococcus sp. S3, assembly GCF_004216475.1. Taxonomy (GTDB): domain Bacteria; phylum Pseudomonadota; class Alphaproteobacteria; order Rhodobacterales; family Rhodobacteraceae. The sequence continues at coordinate 207,141 of NZ_CP022303.1, forward strand.
CGGATGGCTTGCCGCGGCTGATCAATCGGCGCCTCTTTTTGCCATCGCGTTTCTTGCCGGGGCTGCCATCAATGCCGGTTTGGTGCTTCCGTTTCACAAACAGGCTGCGATGGCCCGTCTGGCCATATTCGTCGCGACACCCATCCCTCTTTTTATCTGGGAAGCCGTGTTTCACACCCAGGCAGACATGCTGTTTCTGCTTGATGCCGCGGGTGCGATCCTTTTGGCGTACATGGTTCACGCCTTTCTTGGTTTTGTGACCTACAGCTTTGAGCGCAACAAGACCGACACGCTTGCGCTTATGGATCAAAGCGTCGTGCTTGAGGAAACAAACCAGCGCCTGCTGACCCGTGAGCGGGAGGCGCGGCAGCTTTCGCTCGTCGCGCGATATGCGAACGATTCCGTCATTCTGTCGCGCGATGGAGGGCGGATTTTTTGGGTCAACGACGCCTTTACGAAGATCACAGGCTACAGCTTGACCGAGGCGCTGGGGTCGCGAACAGGCGATTTGCTCAATGCCCCCGAGACGGACCCGGCCGTTATCGACGCGATTGCACATGCGATGAACCGGGGGGAGCCTTTTCGGGGGGAGGTTCTGAACCAGACCAAGACGGGCGCGCGGATCTGGGTTGAAACCAACATTGTCCCGGTCCTTGATCAGGACGGCGAGATCGAGATGACGGTAGCCATTGAGCGTGACGTCACCGAGGCCAAACAGCAAGCCAGTGAACTTGCAGAAGCCAAACGGGCCGCCGAGGAAGGGGCGCGTGTGAAGGCCGAGTTTCTGGCAACGATGAGCCACGAGATCCGCACACCGATGAACGGCATTATTGGGATGGCCGATCTTCTGGCAGAGACACCCATGACCAAGGAGCAGACGCTTTACGCGGACACGATCCGAGATTCGGGCGAGGCGCTGCTGACCATCATCAACGACGTCCTCGATCTTTCTAAGCTCGACGCCGACAAGATGGAGCTCAGCCCGGTCGACTTTGATCTGCGGACATGCGTGTCCGGTGTGCTGACGCTGCTGAAACCTCAGGCCGAAAAGAAAGGTCTCGCGCTCGAGATACAGGGGCTCGAGAGCTTGCCCGATGTGGTCCATGGCGACGACGTGCGGCTGCGACAGGTTCTGGTCAATCTCATCGGCAACGCGATCAAGTTTACCGAGAAAGGGCGTGTCTGGCTTGAGCTTGAATGCCACCGGGACGCCGGCGGCGATAAATTGTCCTGCGCGGTTTGCGATACCGGCATTGGCGTGACCAAAGATAAGCTGTCACATGTCTTCGAGAGATTCTCGCAGGCCGACGCCGCGACCACGCGGCGATTTGGCGGAACGGGGCTTGGCCTCACGATTTCAAAGCTTCTGATCGAGAAGATGGGGGGAGAAATCCTTGCATCTTCGACCCCGGGTCTCGGCTCACGGTTCTCTTTCCACATCCCTCTTCGCGAAGTGTCTGCCCCGGCGCGCATTTCGGATGGCGGCGCCCCTGCGATGACATGTCTTTCGGGGATGCAGGTCCTGGTGGCCGAGGACAACAAGGTCAATCGCTTGCTGATCCGCAAGTATCTTGCCGCTGTTCCCATCACACTCGATTTCGCGCATGACGGTCAGGAGGCAGTGACAAAGACGGCCGCACTGCGTCCGGATCTGGTGTTCATGGACATGTCGATGCCCGTGATGAGCGGTCTGGATGCCACCCGTGCCATCCGCAAGTCGGGCGCTCACCAGCCGATCATCGTTGCGCTCACCGCCAATGCGTTCAAAAGCGATGAGGAGGCATGTCTGCAGGCGGGAATGGACGGTTTTCTGACCAAGCCCATCCGGCGCGGCGATCTGCTCGACTGTCTCTCCAGCCATTACTCCGTGCCCCGGGTTTAGGGGGTGGCCCGCCTTGCATCGCTGGCGTATCACCTTACAAAGGCGTATAAAAAGGGCTCGCCATGGACATCGCCACCCGTGTCTGGAACCACAAGTGGAAGATCGACCCGATCGTTCGATCTCTGATCGATACCGATTTCTACAAGCTCTTGATGTGCCAGTCGGTCTTTCGCAATCGTCCCGACACGCAGGTTACGTTTTCCCTGATCAACCGATCCTCGCACGTGCCACTGGCCCGCCTGATTGACGAGGGCGAGTTGCGCGAGCAGCTTGATCATATCCGCACGCTCTCGCTGTCGCGTGGGGAAAGCACCTGGCTGCGGGGCAACACGTTCTATGGCAAACGCCAGATGTTCCGCCATGATTTCATGGAATGGTTCGAGCAGCTGCGCCTGCCACCCTATTATCTTGAACGGGTCGGCGATCAATACGAGCTGACCTTTGAAGGGGCTTGGCCCGAAGTCATGCTGTGGGAGATCCCGGCGCTCGCTGTTCTGATGGAACTGCGGGGCCGTGCCGTCCTGCATGACATGGCCCGGTTCGAGCTTCAGGTTCTCTATGCCCGCGCCATGACCAAATTGTGGGAAAAGATCCAGCGCCTTAGACCAAACCCCTCCCTGCGCATTGCCGATTTCGGAACGCGGCGGCGGCATTCCTTCCTGTGGCAGGATTGGTGCGTGCAGGCGATGGTCGAAGGGCTTGGCCCGCGCTTTGTCGGCACTTCGAACTGTCTGATCGCCAAGAACCGCGACCTCGAGGCGATTGGCACCAACGCCCACGAATTGCCGATGGTCTATGCCGCCCTGGCCCAAAGCGACACCGAACTCGCCCGCGCGCCCTACGACGTGCTCAGCGATTGGCACGAGGAGCATGAGGGCAATCTGCGCATCATCCTGCCGGACACCTATGGCACTGAAGGGTTTCTGGACCGTGCACCGGACTGGCTCACCCAATGGACCGGTATCCGCATCGACAGCGGTGATCCGGCCGAGGGCGCAGAGACGGCGATCCGCTGGTGGCAGGCCCGCGGCGAGGATCCGCGCGAAAAGCTGGTCATCTTCTCAGACGGCCTGGACGTCGAGAAAATCCTGGAACTCTCGGCTCAATTCGCCGGCCGGGTAAAGGTATCCTTCGGCTGGGGTACGCTGCTGACCAACGACTTTCGTGGCCTCACGCCGGACGACAGGCTGGCGCCCTTCTCACTGGTCTGCAAAGCGGTCAGTGCCAACGGGTTTCCGACGGTGAAGCTCTCGGACAACCCCAACAAAGCCATGGGGCCCACGCCTGAGATAGAGCGCTACAAAAGGGTGTTCGGGGTTGGAGAGCAGGAGCGGATGGAGGTCGTGGTGTAACGACCTCCTTTTTCGGGCACCCTTGCCGGCGACCTAGGGCCCTCCGTCTTTTGGAGTTGCGACAGCATATCAGAGTTTCCCACGCAGGGCCTTAACTTCCCCGCGCGCCTTTTTTGCCTTGAGCCGACGTTCCACCGATCCTTTCGTGGGCCGGGTCGGTCTGCGTTTCTTCGGTACTTCGAGCGCTTGTCTGATCAACTCCGCAAGCCGTGTTCTTGCGATTTCTCGGTTGCGGGCCTGGCTGCGTGTCTCATCGCACTGGATCACGACCGCGCCTTCTTTCGTCCAGCGCCGCCCGGCTAGACGGCGCAAACGCGTCTTCACAGGGGCTGGCAAATTCGGCGACCGCCCCGCTTCAAAGCGCAACTCGACGGCAGTCGCCACCTTGTTTACGTTCTGTCCTCCGGGACCCGAGGCGCGGATGAAGTGTTCGGTCAGCTCCCAGTCCGCGATTGTGATCGTGTCGGTGATGCGCAGCATATCCATAGTCCAGCGAAAAAGGGCCGCCCCCATGGGACGGCCCCTTCGAAAGTTTCAGGAGGTGGGGCCGGTTAGATCCATCGACCCACTTGGGCGGCCTGCAACCGCCAAGGGCTGCCTCAGCAGGCGGCCTCCCAAGCTGTTCCGACACCTCTCTCCAATACCTTTCTCGACACTGGATCACCTCCTTTCGTTTTGTTGAACTCAATATCAGCCTGCCACGGTAAGGCCTATCTGACAAACAAAATCTTCAGGCAAGCCGTCCGTGAGGATCAAGACGCGCAACAATGAGGCGGAAGGGGATCAGAGCGGCCAGCGCCAGCGACAGCTTTACGCCCCAATCCGCCACGGCGAGCGACACCCAAAGCGGCACGACAGGGCCAACGCCCAGAAGCGGCAGCGCCTCGTTGGCCCATGCCACATCCGTGCCAGGATCGACCCAAGCCAGCGAGGCCGAAAACGCGATAGAGAAGAAAAGGGCGGTATCGACCGAAGAGCCGACGAGGGTGGAGGCCAGCGGCGCCTTCCACCAAACGCCCCGGCGCAGGGCGGAAAAGATGCCCACATCCAGCAATTGGGCGGTCAGGAACGCGATGCCGGAGCCGATGGCGATGCGGAACGTGACCAGAGGCCCGAATTCTCCCATGATCTGCGTGCCGACGAGAGAGCAGAACACACCCACGAGGAAGCCCACGAAGACCACGGTGCGCGCGGGACCCGCGCCATAGATGCGGTTCATCAGATCGGTGACAAGGAAAGCCAGCGGATAGGTGAAGGCGCCCCAGGTCAGCCATTGGCCAAAGAGGAACTGAACGAGGATGTTCGAGGCGACGACGATAGCCGCCATGGCAATAATGCCGGGAAGATGTGCACGTGTCATGGTTAATGCCCGTTTTATCAAGGTTGCGGCGACTTGGTCCGGTAAGACAGCAGGCGGGGTAATGGGTTGCGACAATCTGCGCAAGTCATTCCGTGATCACATATTCCACAATTTCCGTCTGAAGCATCCGCCAGAAGTTGTCGTCGGCGACGAGCGTCAGGCGCAGATGCCCCGCAGTATCCCGCCAGACTGACAGGCCCTCAAGATTGCCATGCAAGCCGGGACGGCTGCGCAAGATCACTGTCTCGTCCGTTGGTCCGTCAGCGCCTATGTGCCACCGCCGTACGCGGCTTTGGAACCCCAGCGGCGTGATGCGTCGTTCCAACAGATAGAATGCGCCATCGGGCCCGAAATCCGCGCCAACGGCCAGAAAACCGTTGCGCGGTGGGAGCGAGAAGGCTCGCCTCCACGCGACCCCGTCGAATGCATAGACGGGAAAACCGCTGCGTCCTGACAGGGGCCGTTCCGGCAAGGTGAAAAGCGTGCCATCCTCGGCGATGGCGAGGGCCTCCAGCGAACCGTTCAGCCGAAAGAGGTCAAAGTTCTGATGTGCTGGCAGACGTTCAGCAATCGGGCCGTTTGCGTAGCGCAGCACCCGATGTTTGTTCTCGAACGAAACGAACATCGTGCCGTCTGGCGCAATCGCCAGACCTTCGGCATCGGCATAGTCGCCCTTGATCGGCCAGCCGGACGTGTTCAGCAACGCGCGCGATGTGTCGAGGGTGACCCCGGAAAGCGTTCCACCCTGACGGGTCAGACGTGCCTCGATCAGGCGTGCGGAATCCGTGATCGCCACGACCCGGGTGCCGTTGTCCCTGACGGAAAGGGCGGAAAGGCCGCCGAACCAGTCCGCGTCATGCGTCCAGACCAGCTCGCCAGCCAGCCGCGCCGCATATTGCGGGGGATCGCTGGCAGGAAAACAGGCCGGGATGAGAAGCGCCGCGCTCAGCGCGAGCGCAGGACCGTAGCGCATTGTTGAGGCAGATCGGCCAGAACCAACTCACGTCTGGGCGCGCGCCGGGGTGCATTCGGATCTGGCGGCGGCGGGTTGAGGATGTTGCTTACCCATTGCTGCGCCTCCGCACATCCATCGCCTCGCGGCGGGGCGTCCTGGTTGACGCAGCCGGCCATGCCGCGCGGGCAGGACAGGCGGACGTGGAAGTGATAGTGGTGTCCCCACCAGGGTCGCACCTTGCGCAGCCAGTTGCGGTTGCCTCGCTCATCGTTGCACATCTGCACCTTGGCGCCCGGAAAGACGAAAATGCGCGCGACGCGCCGGTCCTTGGCGGCTTCCTTGATGATCTCGTGATGCGCGCGGGTCCAGGCGCTGTTGACATAGGCCCCTTTGGCGCGGCGCAGGGAGATGGAGGAGATGTTCTCTCTCTGGTTTCGGCTTAGGTCGAGCCGATCCGCAGGTCTCATCCAGATGTCGATGTCCAGGCCAATCTGGTGGCTGCGGTGCCCGGTCAGCATCGGCCCGCCCCGGGGCTGGCTGATATCGCCGATATAAAGCCCACGCCATCCAGGCTGCCTTGCCGCGAATGCGCTGAGATCCTTGACGAAGTCGATGGCCTCGGGATGCCCCCAATTGCGGTTGCGCGACAGGCGCATGGCCTGCCAGGTCGGTCCGGTCTCGGCCAGTTGTTCCGCCCCCGCGACGCAGCCGCGCGAATAGCTGCCGAACGGCGCGGGCTGGTGGGCCGAAGCGGCACGTTGTGCGCCGAATTGCTGTTTGGCCAGCGGCTCAGCTGTGGCGGGTGCGGCCAGGGCAAGGCATAGGCCTAGAAGTGCGAAGGGGCGAAAGAGGCTCATGTGTGCTGTTCTCCGTCCGGTTTCACCCAGAGTAGCAGAACCAGCCCCAATGCGAAGAGCCCGATAAGCGGTGTGACGCCCAGCCGCTGACTGCCGGTCAGATCACTGGTGATCGCGATCAGCATCGGCGCAAGGAATGACGTCGCCTTGCCCGACAGCGCATAGAGACCGAAAGCTTCTGTCATCCGCTCGGGATTGCCCTGCCGCGTGAGCATGTTCCGGCTCGACGATTGCAGGACCCCGCCGGCCGCCCCGATCAGGATGCCCGCGACATAGAAAAGCTGATCGGGCAGGGGGGAGCCTTCGGGCAAGGCGACCCCAAAGGCGGAGGTCGGGGTGAGGGAGATGATCAGACCCGCCGTTCCGATCAGGATGATGCAGCAGGTCACGATCACCGGCTTCGGCCCGATGGCCCGGTCGATATAGCCCGCGATCCAGCAAAAGATGGCTCCGCTGAGCGCCGCGATGATACCGAAGACACCAACCTGCACGATGGACCAGCCGAGCACGCCAAGCGCATAGATGCCCCCGAACGTATACATCCCGTTCAATGCGTCGCGGTAGAACATCGACGAGCCGAGATAGGCCAGAAGGCTGGGGTTGCCCGGCAGGTTGATCAGCGTGTGATAAAGCTCCCTCATCCCGTTGCCGAAGCGGTAGGGCAGGCGCGGCTCATGCGGTTCGTCCCGGACCCAGAGGAAGAACGGGATCATGAAGACCGCAAACCAGACCGCCGCCAGCGGCCCGACGATGCGCGTATCTGCCCCGGTTTCTGTGTCCAGACCGAAGAGAGGTGTCAGACCGGCCATGGTTCGCCCATTCTCTCCCGCTTGGAACAGCAGGAGCATTACCACCAGCGCCAGCACGCCGCCCACATAGCCGAACGCCCAGCCGGAGCCCGAGATGCGCCCCAACTCGTCCTTTGGACCCATCGAGGGGAGGTAGGAATTGGTGAAGATGGTGGCAAACTCCATCCCGATCAGGCCAATGCCAAAGAAAACGAGCGCCCACAGGACCGAGAAGCTGTCGGGTGCGGTCCACCAAAGTCCGAAAGACCCCACGAAATAAAGGACGGAGAACAGCCAGATCCAAGGCATTCGCTTGCCCGTGCTGTCGGCAATGGCGCCCAGGATCGGAGCCAGTATGGCAATGGCAATCCCCGAGGCTGTCAGGCCGTAGCCCCAATAGGCCTGCGCCTGTGCCTCTGCGGCGAGTTCAGACATGCCGCCGGCCATCAGGCTTTGGGTGGCGGTCTGCGCGAAATAGGGGCCGAAGATGAACGTCAGAAGGAGCGTGTTGTAAGGCTGGCTCGCCCAGTCAAAGAAGTACCAGCCCCAAATCCGCTTGCGGATCGGAATTGCCGGTGCTGTTGCAATATCCGCCATCTCGCCCCCTGTTTTCCGCCGATATGACAGGGGAAGTGTTAACGGGGCAAGTCATTCCTGCGTCATCGGCGGCCATGGGCGCTGGCTCTCCGCTTCGATCCAGGCGGCGATCCAGCCGGGGATCGGGGGCGATTGCGGATCCTGCCCCATTGCCTCCAGCACGCGCGTGGGCGGCACGGCCCGGCGCTTGTCGATCACCGCCGCGCGATAAAGGACGTGGCTGGCACAGTCTCCGTTCCGCTTCCACATCGACTGTTCGAGGTAGACGAACCTTTCGTCCCAGCAAACCGCCCGGCTGCGCATCTCGAACCGCTCGAACCCGGTGATCCGGCGGCGATAGCGCACGCTGGCCCCCGCCATGGTCAGCGCCCAGCCATTGTCGAAAAGAGCCTTGATCAGCCCGCCGCGCTGCGCCGTCATGAAGCGCCCCAGATCGTAGAGCGTGAGCATCCGACCGTTATTGAGCTCCATGAACATATCTAGATCCCAAGGCCAGCAGATGTGGTGGGAAACATGAACATCCGTCAACCGCTCCAAAGGCGGCATGCGGCGTGCCAGAAGCAGGTCCTTGGCAAATCGGATAAAGGGAAACATCGCGCGGGTCCTTTTGGACGCGATAGATGACGCAGGTCACGCCTGCGTCAACGGCTGTCCTTGCGGCACTTGCCCTCGCGGCTCAAGCGGCTTAGGTCAGGGACACGTGGAAGAGGGCCGCTTATGCAATCGCTGTTTCAAATCCTGATGCTGATCCTGGACGTCGTCTGGTTCTTTATCATTGCCCATGTGATCATGAGCTGGCTGATCAATTTCCAGGTGATCAACCTGCATCAATCCCTGGTAGCGCAGATCTGGCACGCTCTGAACCGGATCCTTGAGCCCATTTATGGGCCGTTGCGCAGGATCATCCCGCCCGTTTCCGGTATCGACCTAGCGCCTCTTGTGGCCCTGATCGCGGTCTACGCGCTGCGGATCATTCTCGCCAATAACATCGGCGCGTTCTACTGACCGCGACCGTTGGGTTTTTCCGTATTTTTATCGAGAAGAAGGGGGACCCTGCCCCTTGTTCACTGAATCTTAGTGTGAGACTGTCTCACTCAAGAGCAGATTGAATAAAATTCGACAGGGTTTCCGCGATGACCGGCGCTGCCACGCTTTTGCGCGATGTGTTTGGATTCGATGACTTTCGTCCAGGTCAGGGCGAGATTGTCAACGCGGTGAGCGCCGGAGAAAACGTGCTGGCCATCATGCCCACGGGCGGCGGCAAGTCGCTCTGCTTCCAATTGCCTGCGCTGATGCGCGACGGGGTGACGGTGGTGATCTCTCCGCTCATCGCCCTGATGCGGGACCAGGTCCGCGCCTTGCAGGAGGCGGGCGTGGCGGCAGGCGCTCTGACCTCGGGCAACACGCCCGAGGAAACGGATGCTGTCTGGGATGCGCTGGAGCGGGGGGAGCTGAAACTTCTCTACATGGCGCCCGAACGGCTCGCAGCGGGGTCCGCCATGGGTATACTGCGGCGTATCGGCGTGTCGCTGATCGCGGTGGATGAGGCGCATTGCGTTAGCCAGTGGGGCCACGATTTCCGCCCCGACTACCTGCGCATCGGTGCCTTGCGGCGGGCCCTGGACGTGCCGCTTGCCGCATTCACCGCCACGGCGGATGCGGAGACGCGGGAAGAGATCGTCCAGAAGCTTTTCGATGGTGTGCCGCCCCGCAGCTTCCTACGCGGTTTTGACCGGCCCAATCTGCATCTGGCCTTTGCTGCCAAGAACGGCCCGCGCAGTCAGATCCTGAACTTTACCGCCGCGCGCAAGGGGCAGTCGGGCATTGTCTATTGCGGAACTCGCGCCAAGACCGAAACTCTGGCCCAGGCCCTGCGGGAGGCCGGGCACAGTGCCTGCCATTATCACGGCGGGATGGAGGCGGAGGATCGCCGCATCGTCGAAACCCGCTTTCAGCGGGAGGACGGCCTGATCGTCGTGGCGACCGTGGCCTTTGGCATGGGCATCGACAAGCCCGATATCCGCTGGGTCGCTCATGCCGACCTGCCCAAGAGCATCGAGGCCTATTATCAGGAGATCGGCCGTGCGGGCCGGGACGGCGCGCCGTCCGAGACACTGACGCTGTTCGGGCCGGACGATATTCGCCTGCGCCGGTCGCAGATCGACGAAGGCCTCGCGCCGCCGGAACGCCGGATGGCGGATCATGCGCGGCTGAACGCGCTACTCGGCCTGGCCGAGGCCCTGGAATGCCGCCGCAAGACGCTGCTGGGTTATTTCGGTGAGGCGGCGGAGGCCTGCGGCAAGTGTGACCTCTGCGACAGCCCGGCGGAGGTGTTCGACGGCACCACCGCCGTGCGCAAGGCGCTGTCGGCCATCCTGCGCACCGACGAATGGTTCGGGGCGGGCCACCTGATCGACATTCTCACCGGCACCGATACCGACAAGATCCGCGCCAGGCGTCACGATCAATTGCCGACCTATGGGGTCGGCACTGAATATGACCGTCGGCAGTGGCAGGCGGTGTTCCGCCAGATGATGGGCCATGACCTTGTGCGGCCCGATCCCGAACGCCACGGCGCCCTGCGCATGACGGACACGGCCCGTCCGATCCTGCGGGGTGAGGCGTCGATCACGCTGCGGCGCGATACGATCAAGACCGCCACGCGTCGCCCTGCCGTCAAGGCGCTGGTGTCGGAAGAGGACGCACCGCTTCTGTCGGCGCTCAAGGCCAAGCGCCGTGCGCTCGCCGAAGCTGCCAAGGTGCCGGCCTATGTCATCTTCAACGACCGCACGTTGATCGAAATGGCCGAGCAGCGCCCCGCCACGCTTGACGCCATGGCCCAGGTCAGCGGTATCGGGGCGAAGAAGCTCGAACGCTATGGCGCCACCTTTCTGGAGGTGATCACCGGTGCGCAGGAGGAGGTGCATCCCGCTCGCCGCAAGCTGGCCGGGCGAGATGCCGGAACGCTTTACGACCGGCTCCTTGAAGTGCAGGCCGATCTCGCGCGCGGCGCCGATGGTGTGGACAAACCGCTGAGCTGTTCCGCCTCGCTTCTGGCCAAGGTCGCGCAGATGCGCCCAAATGACGAACATGCGTTGGAGCGGCTGCTGGGCGAGCGTCGGACCGAGCGTTTTGGCGCTGCGTTTCTGGACGTTTTGCGGGCAGCGAGCTAGCTTCTGGATCAGGCAAATCTGGAGGGCGCAATGCTGGTTGTCATCTCACCCGCGAAACGGCTGGACTGGGCAGAGCGGGAGGTTTCCGTCACCGAGCCGGACTTTCAGGACGATGCGATCCGGCTGGCCAAAACTGCGCGTAATCTGACGCTGAAGGATCTTCAGGCCCTGATGGATATCAGTCCCGACCTTGCCAAGCTGAACCGGGATCGCTTTCGCAGCTTTGCCGAGACACCGGAGGCTGACGCCGTCCGCCCTGCCGCGCTTGCCTTTGCGGGGGACACGTATCAGGGGCTCGAAGCGGCGTCGCTGGATGAGGATGAACTGGGCTGGGCGCAGGATCACCTGCGGATCCTGTCGGGCCTCTATGGTGTGCTTCGCCCACTGGATGCGATCCAGCCCTACCGGTTGGAGATGGGCTCTCGCCTGAAAACCCGCCGGGGCGGGTCGCTCTACGCCTATTGGCGCGACCAGTTGTCAAAGGCGCTGAACGCGCAGGCGGAGGAGACGGGGACCGGCATCCTCGTCAATTGTGCCAGTCAGGAGTATTTCGGCGCGGTCGATCTGGATGCGCTGAAGCTGAAAGTCATCACACCCGTTTTCATGGAAGAAAAGCCCGCAGGTCCCAAAATCGTGAGCTTTTTTGCCAAGAAGGCGAGGGGCGCGATGGCGCGATTTATTATTCAGAACCGGTTGACCGATCCTGCCGCGCTCCTGGACTTCAGCACCGGCGGCTACGCGTACCGCGCCGAGCTGTCCGACCCCGAAAAGCCCGTTTTCGTGCGTCCGGCAGAGGAGGCCAAGAAGGGGATGGCGGCATCCTAGACCCTGTCATTTATCACTGAGCCCGCGCGCCGGATCCTCTGCATCCGCGGGGCAATGCTCGGCGATCCGTGCGTGAATGGCCGTCTTGCGCAGTGGCTTTGTCAGGTAAAAGTCTAGACCAGCATCTAGAATACCTTGCTCGTCCCCATCCATTGCGTGTGCTGTTAATGCCACGATGGGCACGTGACTGCCCGACCCGGCCTCGATTTTTCTGATCTCACCGGTGGCTTCCTTGCCGTCCATTTTGGGCATTGAGATGTCCATGAAAATCAGGTCTGGCGCGAAATCGACGTATGCCTGAACCGCCTCGAGCCCATTATTGGCGAATTTCAGCTCGACCTCGAGATCCTTGATCATCTTCCGGAACACGAGCTGATTGGTCTTATTGTCCTCGGCGGCCAGGATGCGCATCAGGCGCTTGGCCGGGCTGTCGGGCCCCGTCTGTGCGGTCGGTGGTTGGGCTGAGGACGCCTTAGGCTCTGCCGGGGTTTCCGCCTTATGTGAAACCACAGCGTCGACCTTGTGTGCAGAAGATGGCTTGCCCGCGTCCCCCGCGGGTCCCTGCTGACCGTCCAGTTCCGCAAGCTTTGCGAAAAGGTCCCGACGTGGGATCGGTTTTTGCAAAACCGCATGCAGATATTGCCGGGCCGGGTCGGTCTGCTGGTGCGTGGCATTGGAGGACAACATCACGATGGGCACGTCGTTACCGCCCTCCCTCAAGAGAGTTGCGAGCTCATAGCCGTCCATGCCCGGCATGTTGTGATCGGTGATGACCAGATCGACGCTGTCATCGATCTGCCTGATCGCCTCGTGCCCGCTTTCGCAGGCGGTCACGCGGACATCCAGCAGATCCAGTTGTTTCGCCAGGATCGCGCGATTGATCTCAAGATCGTCGACGACGATTGCGTGCCGCAACCCCTCCGGCATCTTTGGCGTATCGGGGATCGCTTCATCCGTCATCGGCATCACGACCTTGAAGCCAAAGCAGGAGCCCTTGCCGTCCTCGGACTCCACCCAGACCGAGCCTTTCATCATCTTTACAAGCCGTTGAGAGATTGCGAGGCCAAGCCCCGTCCCTTCGAACTGCCGGTTTCGCTCATCCTCCACCTGATTGAACTCTCCGAAGATGTGGTCGATTTTATCCGGCGGAATGCCGATCCCCGTATCCTCGACCGAGATATGAATGTCGCAGTCCAACCCATCCTTGGCCGCGATTCCGGTGACGCGGATCAGGACATGACCCTTGCGCGTGAATTTTACCGCGTTGCCGACGATATTGGTCAACACCTGCCGGACGCGACCCGGATCACCGATAAAGCGGGTGGGCAGAAAAAGGTCGTAATCCACGATCAGCGCCAGCCCCTTGTCCCGCGCCGTGGGCTGCAGCAGCATGACCACCTCATGGATGCACCGCTCCAGATCGAAGGGTTCGGGATGCAGGACCAGTTTGTCCGCCTCGATCTTCGAATAGTCAAGCACATCATTGATGATGACCAACAACGCTTCGCCTGAATTCTTGATGGTGTTGGCGTAAAGACGCTGTTCCTCGTCCAGATCGGTATCGGTGAGCAGCTCGGCCATGCCTACGACACCATTCATCGGCGTTCGGATCTCATGGCTCATATTTGCCAGAAAGGCCGATTTCGCGCGGTTCGCGGCCTCGGCTTTTTCCCGCGCTGACTTTAGGTCCTTCTCGTAGCGCACGCTGGCGGTGATGTTCAGCGCCAGGCTGACCACGTCGCCGCCATGCCCGCGCTGGTCTATCAGCTTGATATATTGGTCGTTCCACAGCCGGATCACGGTGGGCTGGGGGTTCGGCGCGTGCCAGCGATCGGCCATCTGTGCCCGCCAATCTGCCGGGCTCTGGCGCTCGCAATTCACGATGCCTTCGTCGGTGAGGATTTGCAGCATCCGCATGTAAGAGATGCCCGGGCCCACCTCTTCCAGACCCTCAAACACGCTTAGATAGGCGGTATTCGCCCCGATCATCAGATTATCGGCATCAAAGAAGGCAAATCCGTCCTGGATCGTCTGGATTGAATGCCAAAGCCGTCGTTCCGCGATTTCAATCTTGGCATTGGCGACCGTCAGGTCCGACTTCACACGCTCGTTTTCGGTCCGGACAGTTGCAACCTCTGCCTCCGACTGGCCGATCTTCTTGGTCAGCGCCAGCGCGTGCTTGCCCAGTTTGCGGTTGGCGGCCTGAAGCTCCGACTGCTTGAGTTCCAGCAGGCGTTCGGCGGCCAGGCGCGCGCGCCGTTCCTCGGCAAGTTTGTTGGCAAGGCTCATAGGCATTGTCCCTGTCACGGGGTTTGTTGCCGCCAGCATCGGATATGGTGGTAAAGAAAGTGCTTAAACTGCCGATCAAAAAACCCCGCTCCGGGAATCGTTGCCAAGGCGCCAAACCCCGTGCCACCCTTGGCCCATTGAGTTTGGAGGGTTTTGGTATGCGCGGTTTTGCGGGATTTCTTGCGTGGCTGTTTCTGGTTCCCGCGCTCGCGGCGCAAAACGCGCTGCCGGAGGGGCGCTATCTGGTGACCCGCGATGTCGATTTCTACGGCGCGGATCTCGAAGCTCTCTTCGATACCGATCTGAGCGCTTGTATTCGCGCGTGTTCGGCCAACAGCGCCTGTCAGGCTTTCACGTTCAATGCCCGGTCGAATGCCTGTTTTCCAAAAAGCACCGTCAGCGACCGCACGCCCTATGAGGGCGCGGTTTCCGCCGAGAAGATCGCGACAGGCCCAGATCTGATCACCGCGGCCCCCGCACTGGCCGCCAATCTCGATTTCCTGCCGGGCGGCACCATGGCTCGGGCTGCGAACGAAGCGCGAGATCTGGGCTTTCGCCACCCTTGGTCGGGTCAGCCGCTTGACGCGCTTTTGCAGGCCGCACGGACCCGCGCGGCGGCAGGCGATCCGACGGGTGCCATGCGCTGGACGGGTATCGCGGTCAGCCTCAGCGACAGGTCCGATCTCTGGCTCGACTATGCGCGGTACCTCATGGCGATCAATCCGTCCTCCGGGCAGGACCGTCGCCGCTATCGGGACCGCGGGCTACTGGCCACCGTGAACGCTTATCTGCGGGGCACGTCGGGTGCCGCGCGGGCCAATGCGCTGGTGACCATGGCCCAGACGCTTGAGGCGCAGGGCAGGGGCCGCGCGATGATCTCCGCCCTGCGGCTTGCCTTGACGGAAGCGCCGCGACAGGACATCGAAACGGCGCTGGACGCCGCAATCGCCAAACACGGCTTTCGGGTGACCGCCACCAAGGTGGAAAGCGACGCGGCACAGCCCCGGATCTGCTTGGAATTCTCCGAACCGCTCGTCAAGGCCGGGGTCGATTACGAGCCTTTCGTGCGTCTGCCCTCCCCCGATCTGACCGTCGAGGCCGACGGCGCGCAGCTTTGTGTGGACGGTGTTGCACACGGCGCGCGCTATCAGTTGACGATCCGCGCCGGCCTTCCCGCCGAAAGCGGAGAGACCCTGCATAAGGATTACCCCGTCACGCAATATGTCCGTGACCGCCGCCCGCAGGTGCGGTTTCCCGGTCGCTCATATGTGCTGCCCAAGACCGCCGATGCGGCGCTGCCCGTAGAGACCGTCAACGTCACCGGTCTTGACCTGCGCCTGCGCCGGATCAGCGACCGTAACCTTTTGCGCGCGGTGCAGGACGGATATTTTGGCCGGCCCCTCTCGCAGTATCAGGATCAGCGTTTCGGCGCCGAGATTGCCGAGAATGTTTGGACCGGCACCGCCGAAATAACAAGCGAGCTGAACAGGGATATGACGACGCGCCTGCCTCTTCGGGCGGCCATCGCCGGTCAGCCTGCAGGCATCTATGCACTGACCGCCCGTGTGCCGGGCGCTGATCCTTATGACGATCCCGGTGCGACGCAATGGTTCGTTCTATCCGACCTGGGCCTGTCGAGCTTGCAGGGCAATGACGGCCTGCACGTCAACGTCCGCGCGCTCTCCGACGCGGCGCCCCGGGCAGGGGTGACTGTCACGCTCGTCTCCCGTGCCAATGCCGTGCTGGGCGAGGTTGAGACGGGCGCCGACGGCTATGCGCTGTTCGCGCCCGGGCTTGTGCGGGGCACGGGCGGTGCGGCGCCAGCGATGATCCTGGCCGAAAGCGGTGTCGAGGATATCGGCTTTCTGTCTCTGACCGAGCCGGCTTTCGATCTTTCGGACCGGGGGGTCCAAGGGCGCCCGTCTGCTGGTTCCATCGACGTTTTCCTGACAACGGATCGCGGTGCCTATCGCGCCGGAGAGACCATCTTCGCCACCGTGCTGGCCCGTGATCCGCAGGTCAAGGCGCTGGGCGGCGTACCCCTGATCGCTATTCTCAACCGCCCCGACGGGGTCGAGCATGCGCGTGAGGTCTCTGTCAGGGATCTCGCAGGCGGGCATGTCTTTAGCCTGCCCTTGTCCGCGACCGTGCCACGCGGGACATGGCGGCTTCAGGTCAAAAGCGATCCCGACGGGCCGCTTCTGGCCAGCCAGACCCTTCTGGTCGAGGATTTCTTGCCCGAACGCATTGATTTCGACCTCAGCCTGCCCGACGCGCCCCTGCGCGCCGGCGACACGCCGCCCCTGACGATCTCCGCCCGTTACCTCTTTGGCGCGCCAGGCGCGGATCTGCCGATTGACGGAGAGGTCGTGCTGCGCCCGATCCGGCAAAGCGCCGATTGGCCGGGCTTCCTCTTCGGCCGATACGATGCCGAGACGAGGCCCTTGCGCACGACATTCGGTGGTCAGCGCACCGGTCCGGACGGGCAGGCCTCTGTCCCTGTGACGCTGCCTTTGCCGGAAACATCCGACCGCCCGATGGAGGCACAGATCATCGCGCGGCTCTCCGAAGGCTCCGGCCGCCCGGTGGAGCGAAACCTGACCGTGCCCGTTCAGCCCGCAGGCCCGGTGATCGGCCTGCGCCCTCTCTTTGATGATGTCGTGTCCGAAGGGGGCGAGGCGGCGTTCCGGATGATCGGCCTGTCGCCTGACCTGACGCCCCAGCCGATGCGCGTACGCTGGACGCTCAACCGCGTCGAGACGCGGTATGAATGGTATCAACTCTACGGCAACTGGAATTGGGAGCCCACCACCCGCCGGACCCGTATTGCCACGGGCGAAGTCGAGCTGGACACGACGCCCCTAGAGATCTCGCAGCCGGTGGAGTGGGGCGAATATGAGCTGGTTGCCGAACGGCTCGACGGGACCTATGCCGAAACCGCGATGCGCTTTTATGCGGGCTGGTATGCGCCCGCCGATGCGTCCTCCACCCCCGACACGCTGGAATTGTCCCTCGACAAACCCAGCTACCGACCCGGCGAAACGGCCCAGCTTCGCATTGTTCCGCGCCATGCAGGCACTGCCTTGATCCAGGTCGTCTCCGACCGTTTGATCGAGCGTCACGCGGTCGAGGTGGAGGCGGGCGAGGCGCTGATCCCGCTCGACGTAACCGAGGAATGGGGGAAGGGCGCCTATGTCTCCGCCACCGTGCTGCGGGCCATGGATGTCCCGGCCGGGCAGATGCCCGCGCGGTCGCTTGGGATCGCCCATGCCGCGATAGATCCGGGCGATGCGGCCCTGTCGGTCGCTTTGTCCGTGCCTGATAATCCGCGCCCCCGGCAGGATATGCGGGTCCGCGTCTCCGTCTCCGGCGGGGCGGAGGGAGAGATGGCGTGGGTCACGCTGGCCGCCGTCGATCTGGGGATCCTCAATCTCACCGGTTTTCAAAGCCCCGACCCTCAAGGCCACTATTTCGGCCAGCGCCAGTTGGGGATGGAGATGCGGGATGTCTATGGACGTCTCATCGACGGGATGAACGGCGCGCTTGGCGTCGTACGATCGGGGGGCGATGCGGGATCCGGCATGCGCCGCCAATCCCCGCCCCCCACGCAGAACCTGATGGCGGTCTTCTCCGGCCCCGTGGAGATCGGGCCAGAGGGCGAAACCTTCATCAACGTTCCTGTCTCTGCTTTCAACGGCACTGTGCGCCTGATGTCGGTCGCCTGGTCTGACACCGGTGTCGGGCAGGCAACGACGGATGTTGTGCTGCGCGATCCGGTCGTGGTCACGGCAAGCCTGCCGCGTGTGCTTGCACCCGGCGACAGCAGCCGGCTGCGGCTGGAGCTTGCTCATGCCGAAGGGCCAGCGGGGGAGATGCAGGTCACGCTGACGGCCCCGTCCGCTCTTCGCTTTGCCCAGATGCAGGCCAGTGTCACGCTGATCGAAGGGGGCCGAGCCACGTTGGATTTACCCGTCGAGGCTTTGGAAATCGGCGATCACGTGATGACCGCGACGCTCACCACGCCTGCGGGCCGGACGCTGTCGCAAAAGCTCACCCTGCCCGTCCGCGTCAACGATCCCGCCGTGGCCACCACGCGCCGCTTTTCGCTGGGCGCGGACGAGACCTTTACGCTGGACGAGGAGGTTTTTGCGGATCTTCGGGCAGGCACCGGCTCTGCGCTGATCTCCGCCGGGCCTCTGGCCCGGTTCGACGCGCCGGGCTTGCTGAGCCAACTGGATCGTTATCCCTATGGCTGCACCGAACAGGTCACGTCCCAGGCGATGCCGCTCCTCTATCTGAGTTCCGTGGCGGAGGCGTCCGGTCTGGGCACTGCCCCCAAGGTCGATGCCCAGATTGCAGAGACCATCGCGCAAATCCTGACCCGGCAGGCGTCGAACGGGGCCTTCGGTCTTTGGCGGGCGCAGTCGGGGGAGTTCTGGCTGGACGCATATGTCGGCGACTTCCTCAGCCGCGCCCGCGCCCAGGGTCATGAGATGCCTGACCGCGCTTTCCGGCTGGCCATGGACAATCTGCGCAATCGTGTGAACTTCGCGCCCGATTTTGACCGGGGGGGTGAGGACATTGCTTATGCGCTGATGGTGCTGGCTCGCGAAGGGGCCGCGTCGATGGGTGATCTGCGCTACTATGCCGATGTCAAAGGCGATGCTTTCGCAACGCCCCTCGCGGCGGCACAGCTGGGTGCGGCATTGGCCTCTTACGGAGATCAGACGCGGGCCGACCGGATGTTTGCCCGCGCCGTGCGTCTGCTCCTGTCGGATCAGGACCCCGACACACCGGTCTGGCGCGCCGATTTCGGCACTTCGTTGCGGGATGCTGCCGGTGTTCTGACGCTAGCCGCGGAAGCGGGCAGTCAGGTTGTCGACACCACCGCGCTCAGCCGTCGGATTGCCGCGCAGCCCGGTCGCCGCTCTACGCAGGAGGCGGCCTGGTCGCTTCTGGCGGCCCATGCGCTGATCGACGGTCCGGGGGCTGAAGGACTTGAGGTGAACGGGGCGCCTGTTTCCAGCCCCTTCGTGCGTCTGCTTGAGGCAGGCATGGCCAACGGCAGTTACGCTGTCACATCGTCCCGGCCGACCGATATCACGCTGACCACCATCGGGGTGCCGCTCACCCCGCCTGGGGCAGGCGGGACCGGGTTTTCCATCGAACGCTCCTATTTCGATCTCGACGGCCAGCCGCTCGATCCTGCCGCCCTTGGAGTCGGACAGCGGTTTGTCACGGTGCTTGAGGTCGTGCCGTTCGAAGAGACCGGCGCGCGGCTCATCATCGACGATCCGCTGCCCGGCGGGGTGGAAATCGACAATCCCAACCTATTGCGGGCCGGTGATGTGCGTGCGCTCGACTGGTTGGAGCCGTCGCGCGTCGAACATGCCGAGTTCCGTTCTGACCGCTTTGTGGCCGCGGTCGACTTGCGGGGCAGCCGGACCGTACGGCTAGCCTATGTCGCGCGCGCCGTCACGCCGGGCGCTTATCATCATCCCGCCGCCTCTGTCGAAGACATGTATCGCCCTCGCTTTCGGGCCCGCACCGCAACAGGTCGGGTGGTCGTGACAGAATGAGACGCTGGGGCCTGATCGCGCTTGCGCTGCTGCTGTTGGTCGCGGCGGGCGCGCGGGACGCGTTCGATGCCTGGATCGCGCGGACGGATCTTCCGCTGCTCCTGGCCGAAACCTCTGTCGAGGTGCGGGACCGGAACGGGGCACTTTTGCGCGCCTATCAGGTGGAGGAGGGCCGATGGCGCATGGATCTGTCAGTCGAGGCCGTCGATCCCCGGTATCTCGAGATGCTGGTGGTCTATGAGGACAAGCGGTTTTGGCGCCATGGCGGCGTCGATCTGCTGGCTCTGGCACGCGCCGTCGGACAGGTGGCCTGGAACGGCCGGGTGGTCTCAGGCGGATCGACACTGACGATGCAGGTGGCGCGCCTTCTGGAGAACAGCGGCACCGGGGCCTGGCCCGGAAAGCTGCGCCAGATGCGGCTGGCCTGGGCGCTGGAGCGACGGATGAGCAAGCGGGAGATCCTGACGCTCTATCTGCTCCATGCGCCTTACGGGGGGAATATCGAAGGTCTGCGGGCGGCGACCCTGTCCTGGTTCGGCAAGGAACCGCACCGCCTGACGCCGTCCGAGGCTGCGTTTCTTGTTGCGCTGCCTCAGGCGCCCGAAGCCAGGCGACCGGACCGAGCGCCACAGGCCGCTCTTGCAGCACGCGACCGGGTGCTGAGCCGCCTTGCGCGGGCCGGAGTGCTGACCGGCGAAGAGCAAGACGCCGCGCGAGAGACCCGGCTGCCGGACCGCATGCGACCGATGCCGCGATATGCGCCTCACCTTTCCGATCGAGTGGTCCGGTCCCGCCCCGGCACGATGCGCCATGATCTTACCGTGGACCTGCCGGTACAGCGCGCGATGGAGGTGCTGTTGCGCGAGGCGGTGCGCGGCAAGGCGGGCCGCCTGTCGGCCGCGATTGTCGTTGCGGATCACAGAAGCGGGGAAGGTCTGGCGTCTGTCGGGTCTCCGGTCTATGCGGCGGGTGCGCATCAGGGTTTTGTCGATATGACCCGGGCGTTGAGATCGCCGGGGTCGACGCTGAAGCCGCTGGTCTACGGGCTGGCCTTCGACCGGGGGCTCGTCCATCCCGAAACGCTGATCCATGACGGGCCGGTGCAGATCGGACGATATGCGCCGCGGAATTTCGACGGGATCTTTCGGGGCGATATACGGATCCGCGATGCATTGACGCTGTCGCTGAATATTCCGGTCGTGTTGCTGACGCAGGAGATGGGCGCCGCGCGCCTGATGGTGGCCCTGAGGCGTGCGGGGGTGCCGGCACGACTGTCGGGTGGCAAGCCGGGTCTTGCCGTCTCTCTTGGTGGCGTTGGCGTGAGCCTTGAGGGTCTCGTGCAGCTTTACGCGGGTCTGGCAGGTGGCGGCGAGGGCCGGCCGTTGCGCTGGTCCGCGGATGTGAAGCCGGCCCCGGTCAAACGGGTGATGGGGGAGGTGGCGGCCTGGCAGGTGGGTCATATCCTGGCCGGCCTCGCGCCGCCGCCTGGCGCGGCAGCGGGCGTGCTGGCTTACAAGACGGGGACGTCCTACGGGCATCGCGACGCATGGGCCATTGGCTGGGATGGACGCCACGTGATCGGCGTCTGGATGGGGCGCGCGGACGGAACGCCGGTTCCGGGCGCCTTCGGCGGCGATCTTGCCGCACCGGTTCTGTTCGAGGCTTTCAACCGGCTCAAGCCACGCTTCGATCCGCTGCCGCCGCCTCCGGCGGCGACGCTTCTGGTCGGTGCTGCGCACCTTCCGCCACCGCTGCAAAGGTTTCGGCCAAGGGGCGCGGGCTTCGCCCGCGATGCCGCTGCGCCGCAGCTTGTCTTTCCGCCGGACGGTGCAGTCCTCGCCTCCGGCTCGGATCCGCTGACGCTCAAGCTCAGGGGCGGCACGCCTCCCTTCGCGGTGCTGCGGGACGGCGCGCCGCTGCGCACCGGCATCCGGCAGCGGGAGGTCGAGGTGCCACGTCCGGGACCAGGTTTTGCGACGTTCAGCGTGGTGGATGCCGCGGGCCAGGCTGATCGCGTTCAGATCCAACACCGATAATCAAAGAGGGAGAGAGACGATGTTTCGATTTTTCAGTGCCATGTGTCTGGGCGCGTTAGCGGCTGGTTCAGCGCTGGCCGCCTGTGCAACGGATGCGCAGATCTCGGCCTTTGTGGAGGATTACATGGCCAACACGCCGACGGCTGCGTTGGCGGCGGATGGCACGATGGAGGATGCGCTTTGCACGCAAGCCAAGGTGGCGGAGGCGCTGAGCGCCAAGATGGGGCCGGTCATTGGCTACAAGGCGGGGCTGACCAGTCGCCCTGCGCAGGAGCGGTTTGGCGTGGAGGAACCGGTGCACGGCGTGCTGTACCGGGACATGATGCTGGAGGATGGCGCGTCGGTGCCGGTTCAGTTCGGCGCGATCCCGATGTTCGAAGCGGATCTGGTCCTTGTGGTCGGCAGTGAAGCCATCAACCAGGCCCAGAACAGCCGGGAGGTGATGACGCATCTTTCAGCCATCCACCCCTTCATCGAATTGCCGGATCTGACCTATGCACAGGGTGAGCCGATCAACGCTGTCACGCTGACCGCCATCGGCGTGGCGCCGAAGCTGGGTGTTCTTGGGCCGGCGCTGGACGTCCCGGATCATGACGCATTGTCGGAGATGAACGTGACGGTCACCGCAGCGGACGGCACCCTGTTGGCGGAGGCCCCGGGGGCCGCGGTGCTGGGGCATCCAGCGAATTCGGTGCTTTGGCTGGTTTCAAAGGGGATTGAATTGAAGCCCGGTGATCTGGTGAGCGTCGGATCCATCGGCCCCCTGATCCCGCCGGCGAAGGCCAAAGGGGGCGCAACTGTCCGCTACCTGGGTCTGCCGGGCGATCCCGAGGTCAGCGTGGTCTTTGAAGAATAGCAGTTTCGCCGCGCGGTGCGCGGCGACCGACCGTGGGACTGCGTCCCCCGGACCCCCGCGCTGCCTCCATGCAGGACGTGTCACAGTGCGTGAGAGGTCCTGGTTTGGATATTTCTGACCCAAAGAAGGGATCAGCGCGGGCGCCATGATGTCCATCCAAGCGCGACAAGCAGGCCGAGCGTGGCAATGATTGCGCCCATAATTTCGGTCAAGCTTGGGATTTCACCGCTGATAGGCGCGCCGATTGTCAGCGTGAAGACTGGAACAAGTGCGGGAAAAAGAGCTGCGGTGCCTGCCCCTAAAAGTGCAACGGCGCGTCCGAACGCCAAGATCGCCAGCACGCTTGCGCAAAGTCCGTGAACGATCATCTGCACCAGAAGGACCTGCGTGGGCAAAGCCTGGATCGGCGCCCATCCGAACAGCAAAAGACAGAGCGGCGCGATGGTCAGACCGGACAGGACTGCGATTGCCGCGGCGGCCTGCAGCCCACCGATCTGCCAGTGCTTGAGCAGCAGTGTGAAGACCGCCCAGCAGAGGCCCGCGCCTATGAAGAGCAGATCGCCCCGCCAGGCGCCGTCCAACGGAACGCCGCTTTGCCCGAAACCGATAAAGAGAAGGCCCAGCACGATCAGCCCTGCTCCGGCAAAGCGGACCAGAGGCGCCCGTTCGCCCAACACCAGCGCCGCTCCGATCAGACTGCTGAGCGCGGCCACCGATGGCTGGATCACAGCACCGTGGGCCAGCGGGGCGTAGGTATAGCCTAGCACCGTAAGGCCAAAAAACGGAGGGCCTGCAAAGAGGCTGAGCGCGATGCCTCGTCGCCATCCCACGCCCCCCAGATCACCGATCCCCCGAGCGAGCACCCAGGGAAGGACGATCAAGGCCGCGGTTCCAAAACGCAGGACCAGAAGGTCCGATGGTCGCAGACCGGCTATTGTGCCGGTGCGGGTGGCGATCATGAAGCTTGCCCACATGACCGACGCCGCGACACCATAAAACACACCCGCACGCCACGCGGCAGTCGGGTCTGCGGAAGAAGTGGGGACGGACATGGCATGGCCTTCGCATGTACACTTTGGGCTGACCTATCAAGGTGCCGGGAGGAAGGCGAGGTGAAGACCGTGCGAGCTTGTTGCGGCCCAGGAGCGAAAGCAGGATGTTCCAGCCGTCGACACTGGGCTGACAGCGTTCTGCCTGTTGACGGTTGAGGGCTTCAGGGGCGGTAAAGCAACGCTGCCGCATTCCATCGAAGCGCAATTGTCCAGAAAGTCGACCTCAACGGTCGTTGTTGGGACAATGCTGAGGAACCGGAACGAACTGTCATATGAGACGGGAGACTTTGGGCCGTCCCTTTGCGCACATGTCCACAAAGCGGCATCAGAGCTTCTTTGCTGTTGAAGGAGGCGCTCCCTGCCGGGGGGACGCTTGTCAATCCAGGCTGCCTGTGAGGCCGCAGCGCCCGCCTAGCGACGACCTTCCCGCAGCCAACCGCCGACGATAAAGGCCGAGGCGAGGAGCAGAACCAGCCAGGCCGGCATCAGCGGCAATTGTGTTACATCCCGCGTCTCGTAGGCTTCTCTCGGCGTCAGCCCGATCCAGCCCCGTCCGGCTGCCGGACGACCCTCGCGTACGTTGCGCAGGTTCGGCAGGCCGTCTTCAAGACTGAGAATACCGCCACGCAGCGGGTTGATCACCGGGGCCAGCACGTCGCCGGTGGCAATGGTCTGTTCGAACTCGCGAGGGGCTGCCGGGCCGAGGCCGATAACAGCCTCCTGATCGCCTTCACTCAGCCGGTAGAGCCCGATTTCCGGTCCATCGTACAAAGCCTCGAACCGACCGGGCGACACTTCGTCCAGATCAAGCTCCACCGTTTCCCCGTTGGGCCTTGTGATGGTCACCGGGCCGATCTCTTCATCCAATGTCCGGCGGATGATGCGCATGCGCTGACCGGTTGCTTCGGCTGACAAGGCTTCCTCCTCCAGTTCCGGTTCCTTCATCATCCAATGGGCAAGCCGGCGCAGCAATTCAAGTTGCGGCCCGCCGCCCTCGAACCCCCGGTTCCAGAGCCAGGCGTGGTCGGAGGCGAGCATGGCAACGCGTCCTTCGCCGACGCGGTCGAGGATGAGAAGCGGCCGTTCCTCGGTGCCGGACATCACCACGTCACCCGATCTGGGATCGACATCAATCTGACGCAACCAAGGTCCCCAGCTTTCGGCATCGCCCAGATCGGCGGTCACAGGATGGCGGTTGCCGATATCCGTGACGCTGGGTTGATAGCGCTGTTCGATCACCCTTGCGCTGGGCTGGGCGGGTAGGATGCGGCTGAGCGGAGACCGATAGATACTGTCCGCGCTTGCGAAATCAGGCCCAGCCGCGACCAGAACCGCGCCCCCGGCATCGACGTAATTCGCGACGTTGTCGAGATAGATGGCGGGCAGAATGCCGCGTCTCTTGTAGCGGTCGAAAATGATCAGGTCGAAATCGTCGATCTTTTCCAGAAACAGCTCCCGCGTCGGGAAGGCGATCAGGCTCAGCTCTCCCACCGGCACGCCGTCCTGCTTTTCCGGTGGGCGCAGGATGGTGAAATGCACCAGATCGACGGAGCTGTCGGATTTCAGAAGGTTGCGCCAGGTGCGTCCGCCCTGATGCGGCTCGCCCGAGACCAGAAGCACGCGCAGCCGGTCGCGCACGCCGTTCATTTGGATCAGCGCGGTGTTGTTGCGGTCGGTGAGCTCGCCCTCTGCTTCGGGTACGGTGAATTGCAAGACGTTTCGCCCGCCGTGGGGCAGCGTAACGGGCAGCTCGATATCTTCGCCGACTGGTACTTCGAAGCGCTGCGCCTCTTCCCCGTCGACAGAAATGTCGAGCGGTGCCATGCGGGGCCCTTCGGGTGCGGCGCCGCTGTCTTCGATCCGCAGGGTCAGGGTGACCGGCTCGCCGATAATGGCGAAAGCCGGTGCGTTTCGTACGATAAGGCGCCGGTCCCAATCATCTTCCCGACCGGTCATCAGCAGATGCATGGGCGCGGGCAGCACGGGCGCGCGCTCAAGATCATGCAGGCGCCCATCGCTCAGCGCAATGATGCCGGCGATCCGCGCACGCGGTTCTTCGGCCAGCACATCGTTGAGTGCGGTCATCAGCTCCGTGCCGGAATTGCCTTCGCCGTCGCGAACCGTGACACGCCGCAATTCGGTGTTGTCCCGCGCCTCGATAGCCGCCGCAAGTTGGTTCGCTGCGGTTTCCGTCTGCTCGGCCCGATCCGAAAGTTGCTGACTGGCGCTCTCATCCTCCAGCATCACCATGATATCGGTGAGCGGTGCGCGATCTTCCTCTTGATAGACGGGACCGGTCAGTGCGGCGAGGATGATCAGTGCGGCAAGGCCACGCAAAGCCCAGCCCGACAGACCACGCCAAAGCGCAAGGCCAATCGCGACGACGGCAATGGCGCCCACGATGGCCAGCACGGGCCAGGGCAGGAGCGGATCAAAGAGCACCGTCCCGTTCATTGGCCCAACCTGTCAAGGAGCGCGGGCACATGGACCTGATCGGATTTATAATTGCCTGTCAGAACGTGCATGACGAGGTTCACACCGAAACGAAAGGCCAGTTCTCTCTGCCGTTCTCCTGCAAATCCGCGTCCGATGGGCAAAAGCGTGCGTCCCTGGTCGTCCACCGCCCAGGCCGAGGCCCAGTCGTTCCCACCGATCACCACGGGGGTAACCCCGTCATTCAGATTGCGAAATGGCATGCCCTCGATCTGCTCTGCATCCGGGGGGGCGGCTTCCACCCAGACACCGTCACCCGTGTGGCGCCCAGGGAAATCCTGCAGAAGGTAAAACGTGCGCGTCAGCACGTGATCGGCGGGCAGTGGCTCTAGCGGTGGTACGTCCAGGGGGCCCGCGATCTGCTGCAGCTTTCGTCCGTTGGGGCTGGCCGTGCCATAGCGCGCGATGTCCGCGTCCCGTGTGTCAAAGAGGATCAGACCACCCGACCGCAGATAGGCGTTCAGTTTGGCATAGGCCTCGGCTGACGGGGTGGGTTGCGAGGGGACGATGGGCCAGTAGAGGATGGGAAAAAACGACAGCTCGTCACGTTCCAGATCCACGCCAATCGGGTTTGCCGGTTCCACCGAGGTCCGGAAGAAAAGGGTGTCGGACAGTCCGCGCAGACCGGCCCTTGCGATGTCGTCGATCCGACCATCACCCGTGATGACATGCGCAAGAACCACTTCCGATGTGGCTTCGATGGCGCGCGCGTCTTCCTGGGCGGCAACTGGGGATGTGTGGAACGCGGCGATGACGAATGCGGTGACGGGAACGGCTGTGCGCGCGGCCCCGAGGCGGCCCGACAGGGCCAACGAGGCAATCACGTCCAGCAGTAGAAGACCGATAGCAAGGCTCAGCAGCACACCGCCAAGCGGAACCTCCTCACGCACAGTCAGACCCTCCACGGGAATGCGGGCCGGCCAGAATGCGGGGGTCAGAACCGCGTCCGGGGTCAGTACGTTTCGGGCCAGCGTGCGGTCGCCTGTCTGGTAAAGGCCGGGAAGCATCTCGGGTCCGATCGGCGCATCGACAAGGCGGGGTCCGTCCACGCCGGGCAGGTTTCCGGCCTCCTCCATCCGTCCGTAACCGTCCAGCACCTGCACCGGGGTCCAGACCGTACCTTCCAGATCTCCTGCTTCAGGAGTTTGGGCCGCCGATGACACGGCCAAACGTTCCAGCATTTCGACGAAGAGGCCAGACAGGGGCAGGCTGGACCATTCGGCATTGGCCGTGACGTGGAAAAGGACCACCTGCCCTTGTCCGATCTCCTTGCGTGTCACCAATGGTGTTCCATCGGTCAATGCAGCGATGACCCGTTCGGCAAGCGTGGGATCCGGCTGGGCCATCACTTGCGCCGAGACGGCGACATCCGGCGGGACCCGCAAGCCGAAAAAGGGCGAACTCTCTGGAAAGGGCGCCAACGCTTTCGGTTCCCCCCAACTCATCGCCCCTCCGACGCTGCGCCCCCCGGCACGCAGACGCACAGGCATCAAGGGATGCTCGTCCGTTCGGCTGATGTCACTCGCTGCGAGGCGGGGCCCGGCAAATCGCAGCAGCATGCCACCGTTTTCGACCCACTCGCTCAGCGCGTCCTCTTCGCCCGGTGCGAGCGTTGCGACGTCAGCCAGAACGATCACGTCGGGATTGGCAGGCAAAAGATCCAGGATCGCCCCGTTGAGCAGATCCGCGGTCGGAAGCAGGGCCTGCCTCAGGTAGTGGAGGGGCGAGAGAAGCTCCAACCCCTCGCGATCTTCGCGTCCCGCGATCAGTGCGACTTCGCGGCGGCGCAGGCTGTCATCGGTCAGTGTCACGGCACCTGCCGCGCGCTGTCCCTGGATTTCAAATCGCGTGATCCGCCCGCGCAGCTCCGAGGGCAAGGACAACGCGGTCTGTGCGCTGTCCGACCCTCCTTCGAAGGTGGCCGTGGCGCTTGCCAGCGTACGTTCGACCCCTGCCGGATCGCGGCCTTGCGCCACGATTGTGATCTCTCTCTCGCTCGTGGTTTCAGAGCGCGTGGCATTAAGCTGCACTGCGCCGTCCTCGAACGCTGCCGGTCTCAGCCCAACCACGGACGACCCTGTCTGGAACACCCGCACCTCGCCACGGGCTTCGAGCGCTGCAAGAACGGCATCGCGCCCCGGATGGGTCAGCCCGTCGCTCAGCCAGGCGGTATCGAAATCCGTCTCTCCGAACGCGGCAATCATGGTTTCGACCTGCGCCTCGCCCGGCTGCCATGGCGTTGGTGACAAGCCTGCAATGCGGCTCATCCAAACATCGGCGGCCTGGAATACCGGCGCTTCCGGTCGGGTGAGCTGTACGATGGCCACGGTCCGACCCGCGCGCCCTGCATCGGTCAACTCCGCCTCGAGACGCTCCATCTTCTCCTGCCAGCGTGTTGCGCCCGCCCAGCTTCCGTCCAAAAGGATCAAAAGCGGGCCCCGCCCCGCTGTTTCGGCCTGCGGATTAAGAACCGGTCCGGCGAGCCCCAGGATAATCGCAGCGACCGCCAGCATGCGCAGCAACAAAAGCCACCAGGGTGTCCGATCCGAAACCTGCTCGTCATCCTTGAGGCCCAGCAGCAGCACGACACCGGGAAAGAGCCTGCGGATCGGAGCGGGCGGAACGGCGCGCAGGATCAGCCAGAGGATCGGCAAGGCGAGAAGTCCCAGCAAAAGCCAGGGCGCGGTAAATCCGATGCCGCCCAGAACCGTCATCTCGTGCCTCCGTCCAAAGCGCGGTAAAGCCACAGCAGGGCAGCCTGTGCGCTGTCGCCGGTGTGGTGCAGGCCCAGTTGCCAGCCGGTGGCACGGGTCAGCCGGGTCAGCGCATCCTTGCGCTCTGCCAACCGGTCAAGATAGCGCTGCCGCAACTCCCCGGCCTTCAGGGTCTCATGGGCCAGTGTGCCGCCCATGCTTTGGAAGATGGTCCGCCCCCGATAGGGAAACACTTCCTCGCTTGGATCGAGGATCTGCAAGAGAACGCCGCGAACGCCGCGATCTGCGGCCTTGGTGAGGGCCAGTTCCACCTCCGCCAGATCTCCGAGGAAGTCCGACATAAAAAGAGCCCGTGCATGCGGGATCATTGCCCGGTGTTCGGGGGCGGCGTAGTCTGACGCATCATCGACGCTGAAGGCCTCGGCCAGCCTGATGATCTGCGCATTGCCCCGGCGGGGCGGCAATGTGGTGCCGGTGAGCCCGACCCGTTCGCCGCCTCGCACCAGCAGGATCGCCGTGGCCAGGGTCAAAAGGCGCGCGCGGTCCGCTTTGCTGGGCAAACCCGCATCCGAGGCAAAACGCATCGACGCGCCCTGATCGACCCAGAGCATCACAGATTGCGCGATCTGCCATTCGCGCTCGCGCACGAATTGCTGGTCGCCGCGTGCGCTGCGGCGGTGGTCGATCAGCCTGCGGCTGTCTCCCATCTGGGCGGGGCGGTATTGCCAGAAATCGTCTCCCAACCCCGCGCGGCGGCGCCCGTGATCACCCAGAAGGACAGTCCCGGCCAGATGTTCCGCCCGCGCGAGAAGCGGCGGCAGGCGGCTGGCTTCGGCTTCCGAGCGTTCGCGAAGGGTCAGGACTGGGCTCACGCGGCGGCCTCGGTCCGCGCCAGCCCGCCTGCGGTGCTCTCGATCAGGTCGGCAAGGCTGTCACCCCGGGCACGCGCGGCGAAGTTCAGCGCCATCCGGTGGCTCAGAACCGGGCGGGCCATGTCGATCACGTCCTCTGCATTGGGCGCCAGACGCCCCTGCAGCAGCGCGCGGGCGCGGACGGTCAGCATCAGCGCTTGCGCGGCACGTGGGCCGGGGCCCCAGGCCACGGTGTCGCGCACCCGCTCGGACACGCCGGCCTCCTCCGGGCGGAAGGCCCGGACGAGATCGAGGATCATTTCCACGACCGACTCGCCCACCGGCATCCGCCGCAGCAGGGTTTGCGCGGCCAACAGATCGCTCTGCGTGAACACGGCGGAGGCTTCGGCCTCGCTTACGCCTGTCGTGGCCAGCAGGATGTCCCGTTCGGTGTCGCGGTCAGGGTAGCTGACGTCGATCTGGACGAGGAAGCGGTCGAGCTGTGCTTCGGGCAGCGGATAAGTGCCTTCCTGCTCGATCGGGTTTTGCGTGGCCAGCACGTGGAACGGCACACCCAGCGCGCGGTCTTCGCCTGCAACGGTCACGGTCTTTTCCTGCATCGCCTGCAGCAGGGCGGACTGCGTCCGCGGCGAGGCGCGGTTGATCTCGTCCGCCATCAGAAGCTGGCAGAAGATCGGGCCGGGCACGAAGCGGAAGGCACGGGTGCCGTCCTCCATCGTGTCGAGCACCTCGGAGCCGAGGATGTCGGCGGGCATTAGGTCCGGCGTGAACTGGATGCGGTTGCCGTGCAGACCCATCACCGTGCTCAGTGTTTCGACCAGCCGGGTTTTGCCCAGACCGGGCAGGCCGATCAAGAGGGCATGGCCACCGCACAGAAGGGATGTCAGCGTCAGGTCCACGACCCGCTCCTGACCGATGAAGCGGCGCGTGATCGAGGCGCGCGCCTCGGCGAGCTTGTCTTCCAGCGCTTCGATGCCGGCTACCAGATCCGTCGCGTCGGACATGACTTTCCTTTCCTGCCGCTTATAGTTTCATCTAGTGAGTGTATCCCGACAAACCAAAATGGCAAAAGCAATGAGCGCACAAAAAGCTGTGACACCATCCGCCGAGGGGTTGGCTGCCTCTGTCAGGGCAAGCGGCAGCAAGGCCTTGCCGCCTGTGCATCTGTGGAACCCCCCGTTCTGCGGCGATCTCGACATTCGCATTGCGCGGGACGGCACGTGGTATTATCTAGGCACGCCCTTTGGCCGGCCGGAACTGGTCAAACTGTTCTCGTCGATTCTCAAGAAAGAGGACGGCAAGTATTTTCTGGTCACGCCGGTTGAAAAGGTCGGCATCACAGTTGAGGACGCGCCTTTCGTGGCGGTGGATTTCGATGTCGTGGAAGAGCGAGGGGCCCAGGCGCTGCGCTTCGTCACGCAGGTGGGCGACGAGGCAATGGCAGGCCCGGATCACCCCATCCGGGTGGAACGTGACGCCGAGACCGGAGAGCCGTCGCCCTATATCATGATCCGCGCCAATCTCGAGGCGCTGATCGACCGGAAGAGCTTTTACCGGCTGGTCGATCTGGGCGCGCATCACGAGGGGTGGTTCGGCCTCTGGTCGCAGGGGACGTTTTTTCCGATCATCCCGTCCGAAGAGCTGGAAGAGGCATAAAGGTCTGGTCTTTGGTCAGGCCGTGCGGCATCAGGGCGCTAACTCAGAGGAGCCGTTTGAATGCTACCAGCCCGCTTTGCGCCCGTTCTCTTCGGCCTGATCCTGTCGGGATTGATGTCGTGTATCGTGTCAGGGATTGCGACCCTGCGCGCCCTGGGTCTTGCGGAGGGCGCGTTCGGGGCCTGGATGACGTCCTGGGCCTTTAGCTGGGCGGTGGCCTTTCCGGTGGTCCTGATCGTGGCGCCGGTGACCCGGAGGCTGGTTGCGAAACTCGTTACTCCGGCACCCTAAGCCCTTTCAAATCGAGCGCCTGCGGCGCACACGATGTTTGCCGCACGTGACCGTGCGGGTTGGGGGCCAGCCCCCAAACCCCCGCCGTATTTGGATCGAGAAGAAGCAGGGGATCAGCGGTTGAAGATGACCTCGAACCCGCCCCACATCATGCGTTTCATGTCGAAAGGAGCGTCGGAGGGGTCGCCCATTTCCTGCCAGCGCGGATCGGTTTCCATCGAGGCGGCACAGGCCTCGTAGGCGGCCTTGTCCCGCCACTCGATCCAAGAGAAGGCGACCACTTCGCCTTTTTCGGCCTTGACCGCCATCGGGAAGGAGGTGTGTTCGCCGTCGGGGACATCCTCGCCCCAGCATTCGCGGGTCGAGAGCGCGCCGTAATCCTGAAAAATGGGCCAGGCCTTTTCTGCCATCTCGATATAGGCCGCTTTCTGGTCGACTGGGACGGGGCTGAGGAAGCCTTGGATATAGGGCATGTCGGTCTCCTGTTTTTCGAATGGCGGAAGGTTGACATGATTCTATGTTGATATCAACATATATGCTATGATGCGTTCTGATCTGCCGCTTTCCGCCACACATGAAGTGCGTGACCGTTGCCTCTGTCTGCATGTCCAGCGCGCGGCGCGGGCACTGGGGCGGAGGTTTGACGAGGCGCTTCGGCCCTTTGGGCTGACCCATGGGCAATATTCGATGATGATCGCGCTGAACCGGCCCGAAGCGCCGCGGATCAGCGATCTGGCACCCTTTCTGGCGATGGATCGGACAACACTAACCGCGGCGCTGAAACCGCTCACCCGGCGCGGGCTGGTGGAGGTTGTGGCCGATGAGAAGGACCGCAGGTCAAAGCGGCTCAGGCTGACAGAGGCGGGGCGGGATGTGCTGGTCGAGGCGCTGCCGGTTTGGAGGGACACGCATGACCGGCTTGATGAAGAGTTGAAATCGCCGGACCCGCTGCAGTTGCGGGCTGATCTGCGGGCGCTGGGTTAGACTGATACGTGTGACGCCTTTCGTTAAGGCACGGACGCGGTATCTGTCAGGCGTGTGATGAAGCGCTGATCGGACGAAGCATAGACCACGCCTGCCATTTTTTCGTCCGCATAAGCCGTACGATTGGTCACGTGGCTGTCATATGGTCCGGCTTTGATGAGTCTTTCGCCCTTCTCCCACACAAGCCAGAGACCGTGCTCGCTCTCCCAATCGCACGCCGCCATGATCGCGATGAAGATTGTGTCGGGATATTCCGGTCTCGTTTTGAAATAGAGATGCCGGGGACGCACATGGTCCCAAATCGCTTCAGGACTGTCCGGTATGCCCATTTCGGCATCCAGCCCGTCCTCGCCGTCGACGGCGCTCTGAAAGTCCTTGTAATAGGAATAGACATGGATCGTGTCGGCCAGACGGTGCCGGTGATCGAGCGCCAGAAATGCATTCAGCGAGGACTCCTCCTCGGGCGTGGCAGGCTCCCGCTCCAGCGCAAATTCATGATCGTCGAAATAGCGCGGCTTGATGGTCAGCTCCATCAATGCGCTTCAGCCCAGTTTTGGCCCTGGCCTGCATCCACGATCAGGGGCACATCCAGATGCACGGCGGGTTTGGCGGCGGCTTCCATCACCTCCTTGGCGGTGACGATCAGGTCGTCGATGCCGGCATCGTCCACTTCGAAGAGCAGCTCATCGTGGACCTGCAGCAGCATGCGGGCCGGCTGTCCCTCGATTGCGGCGGGCATACGGATCATCGCGCGGCGGATGATGTCTGCGGCTGTGCCCTGGATCGGCGCGTTGATCGCCGCGCGGTAGGCGAAGCTGGCGCGGGGACCCTTTGCGTTGATCTCGGGTGTGTGGATCTTGCGGCCGAAGAGGGTCTGGACGTAGCCATGTTCCTTCGCGAAGGCCTTGGTGTCGTCCATATAGGCGCGGATGCCCGGGAACCGTTCGAAATACCGGTCGATGAAGCCCTGCGCCTCCCCACGTGGGATGCGCAGGTTGCGGGCGAGGCCGAAGCCGGAAATGCCGTAGATCACGCCGAAATTGATGGCCTTGGCGCGGCGGCGCACTTCGGGTGTCATCTGGTCGAGCGGTACGTCGAACATCTCGGACGCGGTCATCGCGTGGATATCGAGCCCGTCGGCGAAGGCCTGTTTCAGGGCCGGGATGTCGGCGATATGGGCGAGGATGCGCAGCTCGATCTGGGAATAGTCGAGGGCCACCAGCGTTTTGCCTTCTTCGGAGACAAAGGCCTCGCGGATGCGGCGGCCTTCTTCGGTCCGGATCGGGATGTTCTGCAGGTTCGGGTCGGTGGAGGCGAGCCGACCGGTCGAGGCACCTGCGATGGAATAGGACGTGTGCACGCGTCCGGTATCGGTGTTGATGTGGTCCTGCAGCGCATCGGTATAGGTCGATTTCAGCTTGCTGAGTTGGCGCCAGTCCAGAACGCGGGCGGGCAGTTCGTGTTCGGTCGCCAGATCCTCCAGTACATCGGCGCCTGTCGCGTAAGCGCCTGTTTTACCGCGCTTTCCGCCTTCGATGCCCATCTTGTCAAAGAGGATCTCGCCCAATTGCTTGGGTGAGCCCACGTTGAACGTCTCCCCGGCCAGTTCGTGGATCTCCGCCTCAAGCCCCGCCATCTTCTGGGCAAAGGCGTTCGACATGCGGCTGAGCGTGTCGCGGTCGACCTTGATCCCGTCCCTCTCCATCTGCGCCAGCACCGGTACCATCGGACGTTCCAGCGTCTCGTAGACCGTCGTGACCTTGCCGCGATGGAGTTGCGGCTTGAGAAGCTGCCAGAGGCGTAGGGTGATGTCGGCATCTTCGGCGGCGTATTTCGTTGCGTCGTCGATGGGGACCTTGTCGAAGGTGATCGCCGATTTGCCGCTGCCCAGCAGGGGTTTGATCGGGATCGGCGTGTGACCCAGATACCGCTCGCTCAGCGTGTCCATGCCGTGGCCGTGCATGCCGCCATGCAGCACGTAGGACAGCAGCATCGTGTCGTCGATGGGCGCCACATCCACGCCGTAGCGGGCAAAGATCTTGGCATCGTACTTCATGTTCTGGCCGATCTTAAGGATCGCTTCATCCTCAAGCACCGGTTTCAGGATCTCTAATGCAGCTTCTGTCCCGATCTGCCCCTCGGCCAGCTTGGGGGAGCCGAAAAGATCGTCGCTCGCTCCGTCCTTGTGAATCAGCGGGATGTAACAGGCCTCCCCCGCCTCGACGCAGAGCGAGATGCCCACCAGTTCCGCAATCATTTCGTTGAGACCGGTCGTCTCGGTATCGACCGCGACCCAGCCGCGCTCGCGGATCTTCTCGACCCAGGTTTTCAACGTTTCCGCATCGCGCACGCAAGTATAAGTGGCCGCGTCAAACGACGGGGCCTCCGGCGCGTCGCTTTCTTCGGGCTGGACCGGTTTGTCCTCGATCACCGGTGCTTCGACGCCCAGGTGGTCGGCGATGCGTTTGGACAGGGTGCGAAACTCCATCTCCGCCAGAAACGCCATCAGTTGGTCCGGCTTGGGGTCTCGGACCTCCAGATCGTCCAGCGTGAAGTCCAGCGGGGTCTCGCAATCCAGTTGCACCAGCCTCTTGGACAGCTCGATCTGATCCCGCATGTCGATCAGGGTCTGGCGCCTCTTGGGCTGCTTGATCTCTTCGGCGCGGTCCAGCAGCTCTTCCAGCGAGCCGAACTCGTTGATCAGCAGCGCCGCCGTCTTGATCCCGATCCCGGGCGCTCCGGGGACGTTGTCCACGCTGTCTCCGGCCAGCGCCTGCACGTCCACCACGCGCTCCGGGCCGACGCCGAATTTCTCCATCACGCCGTCGCTGTCGATGCGGCGGTTCTTCATCGCATCCAGCATCTCGACCCCGTCACCGACAAGCTGCATCAGGTCCTTGTCCGAACTGATAATCGTCACGCGCCCCCCGGCCTCTCGGGCCTGTACCGCCAGTGTGGCGATGATATCGTCGGCCTCATAGCCTTCCTTTTCCTTGCAGGCGATGTTGAACGCCTCCGTCGCCGTGCGGGTCAGCGGGATCTGGGGCCGCAGATCTTCCGGCATCTCATCGCGGTTGGCCTTGTACTGATCGTACATCTCGTTCCGGAACGTGTGGCTGCCCTTGTCGAAGATCACCGCCACGTGGGTGGGTGCTTCCGGCCCGTTGTTCCCTTCGACATAGCGGTGCAGCATGTTGCAGAACCCGCTCACCGCGCCAATCGGCAACCCGTCCGACTTGCGCGTCAGCGGCGGCAGCGCGTGATAGGCGCGGAAGATAAAGGCCGAGCCGTCGATCAGATGCAGATGGCAGCCCTTGCCGAATGATGAAGACATGTGACCCTTACCCCCTGTTGCGCCGCGCCATACTGTCATCTGCCACCGGAAGGTGCCAGCCGCCTCTTGCAGGTTTTCCGCGCTCTTTCGCTTGCCTTTTGACTCCCGGCCACAATCTGCAACACTGCATGACATTAGGGAGGAGACATCATGCTCAACAAAGTCGCTTTTGGCGCCGCCATTACCTTTGCTCTGTCCACCGGGGCGTTCGCTCAGGAAAAGATGCGGATTTCGCTGCAATTGCCGCTGACCAGTCACCTGGGCGAGAACCTGACCCTTTTCGAACAGGAAGTCGAAAGCCGCACCGGTGGTGCCATTGATGTCGAGATCTACGACAGCGCCACGCTTTATAAGGACAAGGAAGTGCCCGCCGCCGTTGGCTCCGGCGCGATCGAGGCCGGGGTGGCCTCTCTGACCCGCTATGTGGGCGATGCGCCCGTGGTCGATATCTTCTACATGCCCTTCCTCTTCAACACCGAAGAGAAGGTGCGCGCCGCCGTGGCCGAAGGGTCAACCGTGCGCGACACGCTCGAAGCCGAGATCGCCAAGACCGGGGGCGAGGTTCTCTACTGGCAGGCCTATGGCGGCGCGATCCTTCTGTCGCAGGACGAGCCCATTCGCACGCCTGCCGATCTCGAAGGCAAAAAGGTCCGCGTGTTCGGCAAGACTTTGGGTGATTTCGTCTCTGCCGCAGGCGGGGCGCCGACGCTCATCTCCGGCTCTGAACAATACCTTGCCTACCAGCGCGGCACCGTGGATGTGGGCATGACAGGCGTGTCCGGCGTCAAGTCCCGCAAGCTGTGGGAGGTGATGGACACGATCACCAGGACCAACCATGCCAACATCGAATTCGTCGTGGTGGTCAACAGCGACTGGTGGGCCGGCCTCTCGCCCGAGATCCAGGGGCAGATCCGCGAAGCCGCCGCAGTGGCGCAGGAAGATGTGCGGGACCGCATGGCCTCTATCGAAGAGGCTGCGTATCAAGCCGCCATGGACAATGGCATGACCGTGGTCGACCTGACCGATGAAGAGCTTGCTGCCTGGCAGGCCGTGGCCCAGCCCGTCTATGACGCCTACCTCGCCGCCGCCGGAGAGCCCGGTGCGACGGTGCTCAACGCCATGACCGGCAACTAAAGAAGCGCCGGGCAGGGGCGACCCTGTCCGACCCCCGTTCCCATGACAATGATCACGACCCTTTCGCGGATCGCGGGCCTTGCCGCGGCGATCCTGCTGGCTTTCACCGGCGCGATGCTCACCTACGAGGTGATCGCGCGCTATTTCTTTGTCCGCCCCACGATCTGGGCGGCCGAACTCAGCCAGCTTTGCCTCATCTGGGGCTGCCTTCTGGCGATGGCCCACGTGCTGCATCTGCGCCGCCACATCACCGTGAACGCGGTGACCAACCTGCTGCCATCCAGCGGACAGAAGATCTGCGCGGCGCTTTCGCTGATCGCCGTGATCGTCTTTTCGCTGATCGTCATGATCTGGGGCTGGGACATCTTTCATGAGAGTTTCGTGCGTGGCCGCACCACCGGCTCGCTCCTCAATCTGCCCGTCTGGATTGCCGAATTGTCGGTGCCCGTCGGGTTTGGTCTGCTCGCCGCGCAAGGCGTGGTCGAACTGATCGGTCTGCGCGGCAGCGATGCAGGGTCTCTGGGGGCAAGCCACGAATGAGCATTCTTCTGATCCTCGCGATCCTTTTCGGGCTGCTGCTTCTCGGCGTGCCCGTGGCCTTTGCGCTGGGTGGGCTGGGCCTTGGCATGCTGCTCGCGGGCGGGTTCTCCCCCCTGATGGCGCCGCAATCCATCCTGTCGACGCTGGACGGGTTCATCCTGCTTGCCGTGCCTTTGTTCCTTCTGATGTCGAACGTGCTGCTGAAAGGCGGCGTTGGGCGGGACCTCTTCGCGGCCGTCCAGGCCTGGGTCGGCCATTGGCCCGGCGGGCTGGCAGTTGCGACGATCCTCAGCTGCGCGCTCTTTGCCGCCATCTCCGGCTCGTCGGTGGCCACCGCTGCCACCATCGGCACGGTCGCCATCCCCGAGATGATTAGTCGCGGATACGAGAAACGCTTTGTCTACGGCCTGCTCGCGGCCGGCGGTACGCTGGGCATCCTGATCCCGCCGTCGATCCCGATGATCGTCTATGGTTTCGTGACCGAGCAATCCGTAATTGCGCTGTTCCTCGCCGGCATCGGACCCGGCATTGTGCTCGTGGTGCTGTTCGTGCTCTTCGCGATGTTGCATGCGCGCTTTTCCGACGCCTACCAGCCAATGGAGAAAGCTAGCTGGTCCGACCGTCTCGCCGCCACCCGTCGCGCCACCCCGTCCGTGGCTTTGGCCCTTCTGGTGATCGTGGGGCTCTATTCCGGTGCGTTCACCCCGACCGAGGCCGCCGCCATCGGCTTTGCCGCCGCCCTCCTGATCACCACGCTCTGGCTGCGCACCCTGACCTGGGCCACTTTCTGGGAGGCGATCCGCGAATCCGCCATCACCACCGTCGCGATCCTGCTGATCGTCGCGGGGGCCAAGGTCTTTGGCAAGGCCATCGCCCTCTACCGCATCCCTCAGGACATCTCGGCCTTCATCGCCAATGCCATCGACGGGCCGCTGATGTTCATCGTCGTGGTGGCCATCGTGCTGCTGATCATGGGGCTGGTGTTCGAGGCGCTGTCGATGATCCTGATCATGACGCCCGTTCTTCTGCCCGCGGCCCTCGGGCTGGGCTTCGATCCGATCTGGTTCGGCATCTTTATGGTCATCATGGTCGAGGTCGCCTTGATCACACCGCCCGTGGGTCTGAACCTCTATGTCATCCAGTCGGTGGCCCGGACGACGCTGGCGAATGTGGCGCGCGGGGTCTGGCCCTTCCTTCTGCTGATGCTGGTGACAGTGGCCCTTCTTTACGCCGTGCCCGATCTGGCGCTTTATATACCGTTCAAATGGTGACCCGCTAACCTGGGCACAGTGGATGCTTGGGGGGCGCCCGCCAACCGCGCGGTCTCTTTTGAAAGAAGTTAATGCGCCGCTTCGGGCGCCTTCGCCATATGCAGCCGGTGCGCGAGCGTTACCGCAAAGGGTGTCGGTGTCCAGGCACCAAACGGCAGCCCTGCCTCTCGCAGCACAGAGCCGACCCAGCTGTTGCACGTGCGCAGCAGGTTGAAACGCCCCCGTGCCTCAAAAAACATATCGCTGCCTGAAAACCCCGGATGATCGAGCGCGATCACCCGACCCTCTCTATCCCTTGCAAAGCTGTCCCCGATCGCATCCAGAAGCCGGATATAGTGCTCTTTGTCCATCGCGATCCGTGTCGTTTCCAGATCCGCGGGCAGGGGGCCTGTCAGATCCACCCGCAGAACCGAGCTGTCTCCGAAAATGGCCTTTAAAACAGCGTCTAAACTGACATCCTTGTAGGTGCCCGTGGTCGTATAGAACGCTTTGGCCCCCCAGCCGACGATCAGCCACCGCGCCCCGGGATGGCTCAGTGGCAGGTCGGGGGCGTCCATCTCGGCAAACCGTGCGCGGGTTTCGCCATCAAGCGGGAGGAGCAGGTCATAGTGGATCGGTCCGGCGATCAGATGCACCGTGACCGGGCCCTTTCGATGCGCGTCACCTCCTGCAGGCCAAAGTGCTCCGATCAGAGCAGCAAAGAGATAAAGGATCGGTATCGCAAGGAGGATCAGACCGGCCCTGCGCCACACCCGGCTAGCTGACCTTGTCGGCAAAATCGCGGTGGATGTATTTGCAGTCGCAATAGCCGCACTCGACCCAGCCGGTATCGAGAGGGATCTGCAGCCAGACCCGCGGATGCCCCAGCGCACCTTCCCCGCCGTCGCACGAGACCCGGTACTTATCCACGATCTTGGTTTCCGGAGCCTCAATCGTCATCGGGCGGGGTCCTTTCGGTATTGTCGCTATGCGTCCAGTGGCTTACGTGCCCTTATGAGCGAAGGGGAATCCGGGGGCAAGGGTCACGGTGACACAAGATGCGATCACAGTCTCGGGCCTGCGCAAGACCTATCGCGGCGGCAAGGGAGAGCCGGAAAAGGAGGCGTTGAAAGGCATTGACCTGTCGATCCCGCGCGGCTCTGTCTTTGGCCTTCTGGGACCGAATGGGGCGGGAAAATCCACCTTGATCAATGTCCTTGCCGGACTGGTCGTGAAGACATCCGGCAGCGTCACGATCTGGGGCTTCGATCAGGATCGCAATCCCCGTCAGTCCCGCGCGGCCATCGGGGTGATGCCTCAGGAGCTGAACCTCGATCCGTTCTTTACCCCGCGCGGCGCGCTGGAGGTGCAGGCGGGTCTTTACGGGGTACCCAAGGCGCAGCGTCGCAGTGATGAGATCCTCGCCATGGTGGGTCTGACCGACAAGGCCGAGGCTTACGCGCGCACGCTTTCCGGCGGCATGCGGCGACGGCTGTTGCTGGCCAAGGCGCTCGTCCACGCGCCCCAGATCCTCGTGCTGGACGAACCCACGGCGGGTGTGGATATCGAACTGCGGCAGATGCTCTGGGCCAATATCCGCAAGCTGAACGAGGAGGGGATGACGGTGATCCTGACGACCCATTACCTCGAAGAGGCCGAAGAGATGTGCGACCAGATCGCCATCATCAATCAGGGCAGCGTCGTCGCCCGTGACAGTACCGTCAACCTGCTTGGGCGACTGGACGCCAAGACGATGGTGATCGAAACCGATGGCGCCATGCCAGATCTGCCTGAAGAGGCCGGGATCGAAGCCGCAAGGCGCGCCGATGGCACCCTTGCGCTGACCTATCATCGTCAGAAGACCAGTGCCGAAACCGTGCTCGACGCGGTGCGGGCTGCGGGCATCACGATCCGCGATGTGAAAACCGAGGAACCCGATCTTGAGGACGTGTTCCTCGCCCTGACGGCCTCGCGCTAGTCTCTGTCCACCCGCGCCTGATAGCAATTGTTCCTGGCCGACCGGACGTGGATGTATTTTACTGCCGGATCTTCGAAGATCTGCGCGACGCGGTCCTGCATCGCCTTTGTTTCCACCACTGCGCCTGTGCCGTAAACGATGCTGTCCTGATCGTTGTATCCCTTGATCAGATAGTCCGGCGAGGTTTTCAGGATCGGAGGCAGGTCTGTCTCTTCGTAACGCGCGCAGGCCTTCGCACACAGAAAGATCGGTCCCGTCTCGGCATAGGGATGCAGATCCGCGAAGGGCCGGTAGGCGAGGATCAGCATCTCCTCCCCTTCCGGGATATTCTCCAGGCAGTGACGGCAGGGCGTGCCGGGCCCCGGCGACACACCGCGCCGGGCGGGCTGCCCGTTTGCGTCCGGTGCGCCGTTGCGAAACGCCTCGACCTCGTTGGTCGGCATGGCTTCAAATCTGGGCATCGTGGATCTCCTTTTGCATGTGCCGAACATGGCAGACCCCGCCCCTGGCCATCGACCCGGTTCCTGCGCATTGGCGCGGAGGAAAAGATGCCGCGTCGGGTGGGAAAGCGGTTCAACCCTGCGACGCGGCCCTGTAGAACGCTCCAGACTTCGCAGAAGGGAAAGTTGCGCGATGCCGACACCGAAGCCTGTTGTTCTTTGCATCCTCGATGGCTGGGGCCTGTCCGATGAGGAGAGGGGCAACGCGCCACGCCTGGCCAACACTCCGAATTTCGACGCGATGTGGGCCCAGGGACCTGCTGCCCAGCTTGTCACGCATGGGCCCGATGTGGGGCTGCCCACGGGCCAGATGGGCAATTCAGAGGTCGGGCACACCAATATTGGTGCAGGCCGGGTGGTGGCGATGGATCTGGGCCAGATCGACCTTGCGATCGAAGACGGTTCCTTTTTCGAGAACGCCGCTCTTCAGGACTTCATCACGCGGTTGCAGGACAGCGGCGGCACGGCACATCTGATGGGCGTCGTCTCCGATGGGGGGGTGCATGGTCACCTCAACCATATCATTGCCGCGGCAAAGGCGGTTGCGGAGGCAGGCGTGCCCGTGGCCCTGCACGCCATCACCGACGGGCGCGACGTGGCGCCGAAATCGGCGGACCGCTTTGTCGAGGAGCTGACCGCGCGCCTGCCGGATGGCGCGCGCGTCGTTACGGTCGTTGGGCGCTACTTTGCGATGGACCGCGACAATCGCTGGGCACGGGTGCAACAGGCCTATGACGCGATGATTAAGGGGCAGGGGCGACATGCGCCGGATGCCGCTGCGGCGGTTGACCAGGCCTACGCCAAGGACGAGACGGACGAATTCATCGCACCGACCGTTTTGGCGGATTATGAGGGCATGGCGGATGGCGATGGGCTCTTCTGCCTCAACTTCCGGGCAGACCGGGCGCGAGAGATCCTCGCAGCTATCGGCCAGCCCGATTTCGATGCGTTCGACACCGGACAGCGGCCCGCGCTGGCGGCTCGTCTGGGGATGGTGGAATATTCCGATGATCATAACGGATATATGACGACGGCCTATCCAAAGGCTGAAATCGTAAACACGCTGGGGGCTTGGGTGGCGGATCAGGGCTTGCGCCAGTTTCGTCTGGCAGAGACCGAGAAATACCCGCATGTGACGTTCTTCCTGAACGGAGGCAAGGAAGTGCCGGAGGTCGGCGAAGACCGGCACATGCCGAAGTCGCCAGATGTGGCCACTTATGATATGCAGCCTGAGATGTCGGCAGATGACGTGACAGAACAGTTCGTTCAGGCAATCCGCGACGGTTACGATTTAATCGTGACCAACTACGCGAACCCGGACATGGTCGGCCATACCGGCGACCTGGATGCCGCGATCGCGGCCTGCGAGGCGGTTGATCGGGGCCTCGGTCAGGTCGCCGAGGCGTTGCGTGACGTCGGTGGAACGATGATCGTGACCGCAGACCACGGCAATTGCGAAACGATGATAGATCCCGAAACGGGCGGCGCGCATACGGCCCATACTCTGAACCCGGTGCCCGTGATCCTTGTGAACGGACCGCAGGGCGCACGGCTTCGTGATGGCCGGCTCG
Organism: Thalassococcus sp. S3; assembly: GCF_004216475.1. Taxonomy (GTDB): domain Bacteria; phylum Pseudomonadota; class Alphaproteobacteria; order Rhodobacterales; family Rhodobacteraceae. The sequence continues at coordinate 250,059 of NZ_CP022303.1, forward strand.
CTGATCTTGCGCCCAGCCTCTTGTCGTTGATGGGGCTTGCCCAGCCGGACGAGATGACAGGAGAAACCCTGATCTCATGATCCTGCGCGCTGCCCTTGTTCTTGGCCTTCTGGCCGGACCAGCCTGGTCACAGGCGACCCCGTCAGAGGCGGCGCAGGCCGCGGCGGAACAATTGTCGGATGCGACCGATAAGCTCGAAGCCGCAGAGACCGCGCGTGATCGGGTGCGCGCGCTGACATCGACCGTTCAGGCCTATGAGGCGGGTTTGACCGCCATGCGCGACGGGCTGCGACGGGCCGCACTGCGAGAGGCCCAGCTGTCGCGCAAGCTGCAGGCGCAGGATCAGGATATCGCCAAACTGCTCGGGACGCTGCAGACCATTGCCGCATCCCCTCCGCCGGTTCTGATGCTGCATCCCGACGGACCGATGGGAACCGCGCGCTCGGCGATGATGCTGGCCGATGTGACACCGGGGCTCAATGCCCGGGCTCAGGTGCTGCGCCGCGACCTGGAAGAGGTGCAGACCCTGCGCCTTCTTCAGCAAAACGCTGCGAACACGCTGGCCGAGGGCTTGTCGGGCGTTCAGGTGGCGCGGGCTGAGCTGAGCAAGGCCGTGGCCGACCGCACGGATCTGCCACAGCGCTTTATCGAGGATCCGGTCCGCACGGCGATCCTCATTTCCGCTGTCGAGACGCTGGACGGCTTTGCAAGCGGTCTGTCGGAAATGACAAGCGCGGACATCCCGCCGAGCAACGCCGATATCAGTGCGCAACGCGGCGATCTTCCACTGCCGGTTCAGGGTGTCATTCTCAGACGGGCCGGAGAGGCGGATGCAGCGGGGATCACCCGTCAGGGCATGGTCATGGCGACCCGCCCGCGCGCCCTGGTGACCACGCCCACGGCGGCCACGATCCGGTATCTGGGTCCGCTTCTGGACCTGGGAAACGTGGTCATCCTTGAGCCGCAGGCAGACATGCTGATGGTGCTGTCGGGCCTCGATCAGGTCTTTGGCGCGGTGGGCCAGGTCATCCCCCGCGATGCACCTGTCGGTTTGATGGGCGGTGCAGACCCGGAAATTGGCACGATCCTGTCAACAAGCGGTGATGGCACTGGAAGTGAGCGTTCAGAAACGCTCTATATAGAAATAAGAGAGAAGAATGCGCCGGTTGACCCGGAGATTTGGTTCAAAACGGATAAGAATGGATAACACCGCATGAGAAACATCGTGATCGTGGCGCTTGCCGGCATTGTGTCCGGCGTGATCGCCACCACGCAAGTGGCGGGTCCGCTGCTTGCGCAGGAGGGCCAGCGCAGCGCGAGTGTCTATGAGCAGCTCGACTTGTTTGGTGACATCTTTGAACGTATTCGCGCCCAGTATGTCGAGCAGGTGGACGAAGCCGAACTGATCGAAGCCGCGATTGATGGCATGCTCACCTCGCTTGATCCGCATTCCAGCTATTTGTCGCCGGACGATGCCGCGCAGATGCGTGTGCAGACACGCGGGGAGTTTGGTGGCCTCGGGATCGAGGTCACGCAGGAGGAAGGCTTTGTCAAAGTCGTCTCCCCGATCGATGGCACCCCGGCCGATGAGGCGGGGATCGAAGCGGGCGACTATATCACCCACGTGAATTCGGAAAGCGTTCTGGGCCTTACCCTGGACGAGGCGGTTGATCTGATGCGCGGCCCCGTCGGGTCCGAGATCGTGATCACCGTGGTGCGGGAAGGAGAGCAGGAGCCTTTCGAGGTCTCGATCATCCGGGACACGATCAAGCTGACTGCCGTCCGCTCCCGCACGCAAGGCGAAAGCGTTGTCCTGCGGGTGACGACGTTCAACGACCAAACCACACCCAACCTCGAAGCCGGGTTCCGCGAACAGGTCGAGGAAGCGGGCGGGATCGACAATATCAACGGCATCGTGCTGGACCTGCGTAACAATCCCGGTGGCTTGTTGACCCAGGCCATCCGTGTCTCTGATGCGTTCCTCGAAAAAGGGGAAATCGTCAGCACACGAGGTCGGGCGGCCGAAGATGGAGAGCGGTTCAACGCAACCCCCGGTGATCTGGCACAGGGCAAGCCGATCGTTGTCCTGATCAATGGCGGTTCCGCTTCGGCCTCCGAGATCGTGGCCGGTGCGCTGCAGGATCATCGCCGCGCCATTGTGGTCGGAACCAAGAGCTTTGGTAAAGGCTCGGTCCAGACGGTGATGCCGCTACGCGGCGATGGCGCGATGCGTCTGACTACGGCACGTTACTACACGCCGTCGGGCCGGTCGATCCAGGCCCTGGGCGTGTCGCCCGACATCGTCGTTGAACAACCCCGGCGCCGTCCGGCCAGCGAAGAGGACGAGGACGCGAACCCGCTGAGCCGCTCGGAGGCTGATCTCAGGGGCCGTCTGAACAACGACAGTCTGAGCGAGGACGAAATCCGTCAGATCGAAGAGGATCGTGCAAAAGCCGAAGCCGCAGCCGACCTGAGAGAGGAAGACTATCAGCTCGCCTATGCGATCGACATCCTGAAAGGTCTGTCCGCGCTTGGACCGGCAGCCTCGCTTGGCCAGCCTTCCGCGCTCAACAGCCTCGACCGATAAGCTCAACCGAAAAGAATGTCCCGGCTTGCGGATCGCGAGCCGGGATTTTTCATGCGGTTTTCCCTTCTCTCTCGCGGCCAAGCTCTTCATAGTCGTGCAAAGGCACGATGGGAGTGCCGCCGGATTATGTCTGTGGGAGGACGGTATATGACATTTTTCAAACCCTTTGCTGTCGTGGCGGCGCTGGCCGTGGCCGCGGCACCCGCCTTTGCGGAAAGCCGCGTTACGTACAAATCGGCCAAGTCGGCCTCGTCTTACTATCAGATGGCCGTACAGATCGCCGAGGCGATGAAGGCCGGCTCGGGCAATGAGATCATTGTCACGGTCGAGGAAAGCCAGGGTTCGGTTCAAAATGTGATGGAGGTGAAAGCCCGCGGCGCGGATTATGTCTTTACGACGCCGCCGGCGCTGGTGCGTCTGGCACAGGGCGGCAAGGCCATGTTCGAGGGCAAGGGTGACCCGGCCTTCGACGAGATCCGCGCGCTGTTCCCGATCCCGTCCCTGACCATGCATTTCGTTGTCTCCGAGGCGTCGGGCATCACCGATTTCGCAGGTCTTGAAGGCAAGACCGTCCTTCTGGGCAAGGGGTCCTTCGGTGCACGTGAAGGGGCAAAGTATCTTGGTCTCTTCGGGCTTGAGGGCAAGGTTGAATTGGCGGAGGTCGAGCTGTCGAATGCCGTGCCCGCGCTGAAAAACGGGCAGATCGACGCCTTTGTGACCGCAGGCTCTTTCCCCGCGCCCAACGTGATCGAGGCTGCGGCCTCGACCGGTGTGACGGTCCTGTCGCTGAGCGACGAACAGATCGCCCAGACCAAGCGGGCACGGCTGGTCATCCCGGCGGGCACTTATGCCGGTCAGGAGGAGGATATCGTGACAACCTCCCTTCCCGTTGTGGCCTACACGACGACCAAGATGGACGAGGAAACGGCGTATCAACTCACCAAGACATTCTGGGAGGGTAAGGCCGCAATGGGAGAGGCCGCACCCTGGTGGAACGGTGTCGATGAAAGCCTGATGGCCAACATCACCGGCAAGCTGCATCCGGGTGCCATCCGTTACTACAAAGAGGCCGGTATGGCCCTGACCGACGCGCAGATGTAGCATCTCGGTCCGCCACATGGCGGGCCGCTTCCAATCATGACGGAAACCGAAACCAGATGGGACAGTCTCTGGGTCACCTTTGCGGTGGCCCTTGTCGTGTTTCACATCGGGCTGATCTTCTGGGGCCTCGTGCCCAACCTCGTCAGCCGCCCGCTGCATCTGGCGTTCGTGTTACCTTGGATTTTCCTCTATGGCGCGCGGGGCTGGTCCTGGGTCAGCGGCGCTATTCTGACCGCCATAGGCGTGAGTGCTTGCCTTTGGATCGCGTGGAACCACGATGCGCTGAGCGATCAATACGGGTTTCTTGAGAACAACTTCCAGATCGCTCTCGCCATCGTGCTTCTGCTGATCGTTCTTGAAGCCGCGCGTCGCGCCATCGGCTGGCCACTTCCGGTCGTTGCCGCCCTGGCTTTGCTCTACGCGCTCTATGGTCAGCATATTCCGGGTGAGTTTGGCCATTCCGGCACGCCAATAAAGAGCTTTCTGGGCACCATGACCATTGCCGAGGGTGGGATCTGGGGCACGCTGACGGCGGTTTCTGTCGGGGTGGTGGCCATCTTTGTCATCTTCGGCGCGGTGCTGAATGCGGGTGAGGCTGGGCAGGGTTTCATGAACGTTGCCGCAGCCGCCGCGGGGCGGCTGAAAGGCGGGGCGGCGAAAGTGTCGGTCATCTCGTCCGCGCTTTTCGGATCGATCTCCGGCTCGGCGTCGGCCAATGTCGCCTCGACCGGCGCGATCACGCTGCCCGCGATGACATCGCTTGGCTATCCCAAACGTCTCGCAGCCGCGACCGAAGCGGTGGCGTCCTCTGGCGGGCAGATCATGCCACCCCTCATGGGGGCAGGGGCCTTCGTGATGGTTGAGCTGACGGGTGTTCCCTACACGGGCATCATGGCGGCAGCCTTTTTGCCGGCCCTGCTTTACTTCCTCGCCGTCTGGGTCGGGATCAACGCCTATGCATCAAAGACCGAACTGCGCGGTATCGCAGCCGAAGACCGTCCGGGTCTGCGCGCCGTTGCCATAACCTCTGCGTTCTTTCTAGTTCCGTTCGGTATCCTGCTTTGGGGTATGTTCGGTCTGCGGGTGACCCCGCAATACGCCGCGTGCCTCGCGATCTTCGCGGGCGCCTTGTTGCTTTTTACGGACCGCAATCTGCGGATCTCTCTGCCCGACACGCTGCGCCGTTACCGCCTTGCCTTGCTGACAGCCGCGCGGCAAGTGTCTCTGATCGCGGCGATCATTGTCTGTGCGTCGATCATCATCGGCGTCCTGTCGATCACGGGACTTGGGGTCAAGATCACCTCGCTGATCCTGAGCGGGGCCGGAGGGCAGCTTTGGCCTGCGCTTTTGCTCACGGCCCTGGCCTGCCTCATCCTCGGGATGGAGGTGCCGACGACGGCGGCTTACGTCATCTGCGTCTCTGTCGCCGGTCCGGCGCTGATCCAGCTTGGGCTGGAGCCGCTGCAGGCGCATCTCTTTGTCTTCTGGTTCGCGCTGCTCTCTACCATCACGCCGCCGGTTTGCGGTGCTGTTTTCATTGCTTCCGGCATGGTTCAGGAGAATTGGCTAAAGGTCGCTCTGACCGCAATGGCCCTCGGCGTCGGGCTTTACATCATCCCCCTCGGGATGATCGCCAACCCCGCTCTCATCGCCTTTGCCGAGACGCCGGGCCTGTCACTTCTGGCATTCATTCAGGTTGCCATTGGGCTGGCTCTGGTGTCGCGTGGATTGATCGGTCAGCATAATGCCTGGCTGCGTGCCGTTTTGGTCGCGTCTGGACTATTGATTGTTTTCGTTCTTTAAGTCCCCCTTTTTGCCGGACGAGATTGCCTTATTCTGCCGCTGTTTAGAGGGATGGAGCACAAGATGATCGGATTGGTTGCCGATGTTGGCGGAACGAATACCCGCCTTGCCTTGGCCCGGTCGGGCCGGGTCGATACGGGCACGATCAAGCGGTTTGCAAACGACAGTGCCGGGAGCTTCATGGATCTGGTGCATCTGTTTCTGGAGGAGCAGGGGGGCCGCGCCATCGACGCGGCCGCCATCGCTGTTGCGGGTCCGGTGACCGCTGCGGGCGCGCAGCTCACCAATCGGGACTGGTGGATCGACGCAGGCATGCTGGCCCCTGTTGCCGGGCAGGGGCCTGTCCGCGTTCTGAACGATCTCAAGGCGCTGGGCTATGCGCTTCCTGGCATGCAGGCATCTGATCTCGATGTTGTCTCTCCGCGCTCGGGGTCTCATGTCGGAAACGGTCAGTCCCTCGTTGTCGGAATTGGAACGGGCTTCAACGTGAGCCCCGTTCTGACCGAAGGAGAGGTCACGACCTGCATGGACACCGAATACGGCCATACCGCGTTACCGCGCAGCGTTGCGGGTGATTTGGACGAAGCGGGTTTTGAAACCGTCGAGGATTGTTTTTCCGGTCGTGGTTTTGCCGCCCTCCGCACTCGTATCGGAGAGGCCGAGATCGGGGACCGTTATGCCGGGCTTATGGCGGCCATGGCGCGGGAACTGGTGCTCGCCTTCATGCCGCTGGATGGTCTTTACTTTGCGGGGAGCGTCGCGCGCGCGGTGATGCAATCCGAGGCGCGCGACCGGTTTCGCAAAGACTTCGCCCGACCGTTTGACTTGCGCGAGGATCTAAGCGGCGTCCCCGTCAGCATAATCACCGACGACTTCGCCCCGCTGAACGGATGTGCGCAGGTGTTGCGGGGTCTTGAACCGGGTTAGTGCGCCAAGGCCGCGGCGTCGCGCGCCAGCGTTTCGATCCTCTGCCAATCCCCATTTGCCAGGGCGTCCTTCGTGGCAACCCAGGAGCCCCCGACGCAGGCCACGTTGCCAAGGCTCAGGTAATCGATCGCATTGGACGGGCTTACACCCCCGGTCGGGCAGAACGTCACCTGCGGCAAGGGCGCCCCGATCGCCTTGAGGGCTGGCGCGCCACCGCTGGCTTCGGCGGGAAAGAACTTCTGCATCGTATAGCCGCGTTCCAAAAGCCACATCGCTTCCGTCGCCGTGGCCGCGCCGGGAAGAAGCGGCAGGTCTTCACGCTCGCATGCCTCAAGCAGCGCCTCGGTCGCGCCCGGTGACACACCGAACCGCGCACCGGCTTGCTTGGCGGCCCTGACGTCATCCGCCGTCAACAAGGTGCCCGCCCCGACAATACCGCCCTCGACAGACGCCATCTCGCGGATGGCGTCGAGCGCTGCGTCGGTTCTCAACGTCACTTCCAGCGCCGGCAATCCGCCGGCCACCAAAGCCTCTGCCAGGGGGCGCGCGTGGCCCGTGTCAGAGATGACGAGAACCGGGACAACAGGTGCCTTGGAACAGATATCCCGGGTCAGCCGGCTTGCATCTTGAGGGGTCATTTCTAGTCTCCGAAAACCCAGGCGCCGCTATCGGCCGAACCGACACCCGCGCGGAACGCGGCAAAGAGTTCGCGACCTGTCCCGGCCATATGTGCTGTAAGGTCAGGTGTGGCCGCGACGCGGTCTTCGACGCCGGGGGTCAGCACCTCGATCTGGCCTTCGACTGCGTCCACCCTGAGCCGGTCGCCATCCTGCAGTCTGGCAATCAGCCCCCCGTTCAGCGCTTCGGGGCAGACATGGATTGCTGCAGGCACCTTGCCCGAGGCCCCCGACATCCGCCCATCGGTCACCAGGGCGACCTGATGCCCGCGCCCCTGTAGAATGCCCAGGATCGGGGTCAGGGAATGAAGTTCCGGCATGCCGTTTGCCTTGGGGCCCTGAAAGCGTACGACCACGATGACATCGTCTGTGAACTCTCCGGCCTTGAAGGCCGCTTTCACATCGTCCTGGTTGTCGAAGACGCGTATGTCGGCCTCGACCACGTGGTGCTCCGGTGCGACGGCAGAGACTTTCATGACCGCATGCCCCAAATTGCCCGTCAGGCGCTTCAGACCTCCGGTCGTCTGAAACGCGTCGGTGGCCGGACGCAGGATCGCCGTATTCAGCGAGGCGTCAGGACCGGCGCGCCATGTCAGCGTCCCGTCCGTCAGAACGGGTTCCTGTGTATACTGATCCAGGCCCCGCCCCGCGACTGTCTGGGTGTCCGGATGAAGCAGCCCGTTTTCCAGCAGACTGCGGATCAGGTAACCCAATCCTCCGGCCGCATGAAAGGCGTTCACGTCGGCCAAACCGTTGGGGTAAACACGGGCCATCAAGGGGGTCACATCGGACAGGTCCGAAAAATCGTGCCAATCCAGCACGATCCCTCCTGCCCGGGCCATCGCGATGAGATGGATCAGCAGGTTCGTCGATCCGCCCGTGGCGTTCAGCCCGACGATCCCGTTCACAAAAGCCTTTTCATCCAGGATATCGCAGACAGGCGTGTAGTCGTTTCCAAGTGCGCTCAGCGATATGGCCCGCTTCGCGCCAGCAGCGGTGAGAGCGTCGCGCATCGGCGTGTTCGGGTTCACGAAACTCGATCCGGGCAGGTGCAGGCCCATGACCTCCATCAGCATCTGATTGGTGTTCGCGGTTCCATAAAAGGTGCAGGTGCCCGGCCCGTGATAGGCGGCCATCTCGGCCTTCATCAACGCCTCACGGTCGACCTCGCCCGTGGCGAATTGCTGGCGAACCTTGGCTTTTTCGTCATTGGGCAACCCGCTTGTCATCGGCCCGGCAGGCAGAAAGACGATGGGCAGATGTCCAAAGGTCTGGGCCGCGATGACAAGGCCCGGTACGATCTTGTCACATACGCCCAGAAAGACCGCCGCGTCGAAGGTGTTGTGGCTCATGGCGACCGCGGCTGCGAGGGCGATCACATCCCGGGAAAAGAGGCTCAACTCCATACCGGCCTCGCCCTGAGTGACCCCGTCGCACATTGCCGGAACCCCGCCGGCAACCTGCGCCGTGGCTCCGGCCTCCCGCGCGGCCTCCCGGATAAGCTCGGGGAAGCGCTCGAAGGGCTGGTGGGCCGACAGCATGTCGTTATAGGCGGTGACGATCCCCAGATTTGCCGCCGGCTGCGTTGCGAGAGCGTCCTGATCAGGCCCGGCGCCCGCATAGGCATGCGCTTGTCCAGAGCAACTCAGATGCGCGCGCGCGGGCCCCTTCTTTCGCGCGGCCTTCATCCGGTCCAGGTAGACTTGCCGCGTTGGCGCGCTTCGTTCGATGATCCGCTCGGTGACGCGGGCAACGGTTTCATTCAACCGGGACATCGTCTCAGGCCCTCCGATAGCCGCAGCATGGGGTCAGATTAGATGACCGCCGATAAGACGCGCAACCGTTAACGCTAACACTTTTGGAATTCAAGACGTCTACTGCTGGGTTTCCAGGCAATGACGGCGAAACGCCCGTTTGAGCATATCCAGTTCCGCGCGCAAAAGCTCCACTTCTCCCCGGATGTCGTCGGCAACCGCGTCGCCTGCGATCAGCGTGAAGTGAGCCAGCTTGCTATCATCGACCTCGTTGAAGACGGCAAAGGTCTGAACACCGTCGGCAACGGCATGTTTTGGAATAGGCACGCAAAGGGTCCACGTGCCTGACGTCTCTTCGCGGTTCAGGGTTACGCCATCGACGGGCAGATCCTGATGCATCACCCGCACCTTAGGTTCTTCGTCAGAATTCGTGGTCAGAACGCCCTGCCAGACACCCTCGGACATGTGTGTCTTGGTCAATTGCATACCGCTCATCGCTAAGCCTCCTAGAATGCCGCGCGCGGGCGGCGCGAGAAGGTGAGTTCCCGCAGGATGACCTGGTTCATCTCCGGTCCCTCAAAAATCAGGTCCACCCAGGCCTTCTGGATCCTTTTTTCGTTCAGTTTCGAATAGGCCAGATCGAATTCAACAAGCACATCCTCCTCATAGAGCGGAAGCTCGCGGACGATTTGTTCGGTATTTGGCCCGTGTTTGATGTTCAGCCGGGCAAAGATCTCCAACGGTTTTTCCATCTCGACGATCGTATCCATACGGATGATGTGTGAGCGGGAGAGGTCGGTCAAAGCGGCCTTGGGCAGGTTGATCACGAGCGACAAAAAAGAGCCGTCGAATTTAAAGACGTCCATGCGCAATCCGTAAGGGGCCAGATCAGCCTCCCGCAGATTTCTCAACTGGCGCAGCGTCAGTTCGGAAAAGGCACAATCGTGAAACAATGTCACCTCGTCGCCCAACATGGATTTCGTCTCGACCGACGACATGCCGGGTGATGGCAAGGGGCCGCGCCACAGCTCCGGGCGCCAGTACCAATCGGTGCCGAACGGTTTCTGAAACGCGTGCGAGCCGATCATCGGCAGTGCCAGCCGCTCATCCGCGGAATGGATCAACTCGTTAAGATATGTACGCAATTGCCGCGCCTTCTGGCGCTCCCGCCGTAAGTCGGGAAGACCCATTTGCCGCGCCTCCCGCGCCACGCGCCGCCAATGGCTGACAGCGCTGGAATGCGTGATGCGATCAAACAAACCGTTGAACGGTGACGACATGCCTGCCTTTCCTATCGTTTCCGATCCAGGGACAATCTAACGAAAGGCTTTCAATCAAATAAACCTTCAATGAAAGAAAAAAGCGTTTTTCATTCGGACGCGTTCGACTGTTCCGAGAGATCGGGCGCCGGGTCCTCGACCGGGGGCGATGCCCGCCGGCTGCTCGCCGATTGGCTTTGCCGCGCCATTTGTGTGAGGATGGCAGCCCCGGAGCGCCCAAGGGCGTCGCCATCATCTGGTGCGTAAAGAGAAACGCCCACGACATAGCCATTGACCGCAAAAGCACCTCTCCAATGCCGTTGGGCCGCACCCACGATGCCATGATCGGCCCCATCGATCTGGATCAGAGCCAAAGCCCCGTTTTGCGTCTGTTCCAACACCGGTGCGGGTGCTGCCGAGCTGCTCAGGGCCTCCACTGTCGGCGCGGCACCGGATTGCGGCGCTACGGTCGCCGTGATGAGGGCAAGCGGCGCTCCGGCATAGAAGCCCCGGACCCCCAAGGTGTCGCAGCGCGCGAAAAGGACAAAGCCGCCCCCGGGCCTGCGTTTGGTTGACCGGCGATCCACACAATAGCCCGGTGGGGCCTGCAGTACGACCCGGTCCCCGGCAAGCGACACCTCCGTGATCTTCGGGGTGCCTTCGGCATCGGACCTGGGGTCAAGAAAAGCCAGCCCCGATCCGGCGTCGCACCCGGCCAGGCCGAGTGCGAGTATGGCCACGCAAAGCGGTTTAGAGATCCATGTAGGCATGCTTTTCAGCCTTGCCGCCTGGATGTGTTACCGCACCCTTGTAGGTCTCACCCACAAGTTGCGCGTATTTCCACAGCGCGCCAGAGGCATAGATCGTCTCCCGCGGGCCAGTCCATGCGGCCTTGCGCGTTTCCAGTTCCTCATCGGTCAGATCCACGCTGATCTCGCCCTTGATGGCGTCTATGGTGATGACGTCACCATCCTTGAGCAGCGCGATGGGTCCGCCATGGGCGGCTTCCGGTCCGACATGGCCCACGCAGAAACCGCGTGTCGCGCCCGAGAACCGGCCGTCCGTGATCAGCGCGACCTTCTTGCCCATGCCCTGACCGGAAAGCGCTGCGGTGGTGGCCAGCATTTCCCGCATGCCGGGACCGCCCGAAGGACCCTCGTTCCGGATGACAAAGACGTCGCCTTCTTCATAGGCACGTGTTTGAACGGCGTCGAACGCGTCCTGTTCACATTCGAATATGCGTGCAGGCCCGGTGAAGACCTGATGTTGGGTCGGAATGCCTGCCACCTTAACGATGGCGCCTTCGGGCGCGAGGTTGCCTTTCAGCCCCACAACCCCGCCGGTTGGCGTGATCGGAGCGTCGATGGGGTAGATCACCTTGCCATCCGCTTCGCGGTCGATCTTGTCCAGCTCCTCGCCGATCGAATACCCCGTAACGGTCATGCAGTCTTCGTGGACCAGCCCCGCCTTGCGCAACTCTTTCATCACCACTGGAACGCCGCCTGCCTCGTACATGTCTTTGGCCACATACTGGCCACCCGGCTTGAGGTCGACGAAGTAGGGTGTGTCGCGGAAGATCTCGCATACGTCATCAAGGAAGAAGTCCAGCCCCGCCTCATGCGCCATGGCCGGAAGGTGCAGGCCCGCATTGGTCGACCCGCCGGTACACGCCACCACGCGTGCGGCGTTCTCAAGCGACTTCATCGTAACGATGTCACGTGCGCAGATGTTCTTTTCGATCAGATCCATGATCGCCTCGCCCGATGCGATGGCATATTGATCCCGGCTTTCGTAGGGCGCGGGCGCGCCCGCGCTGTTTGGCAGGGCGAGGCCAATGGCTTCGGACACGCAAGCCATGGTGTTCGCGGTGAACTGACCGCCGCAAGCTCCGGCGGATGGGCAGGCAACGCGCTCAAGAACCGCGAGCTGTTCGTCGGAATAGTTGCCCGCCTGATGCTGCCCCACCGCTTCAAAGACGTCCTGAACGGTCACGTCCTCTCCGTCCAGACGGCCCGGAAGGATCGAACCGCCGTAGATGAACACAGACGGCACGTTCAGCCGGATCATTGCCATCATCATGCCCGGAAGCGACTTGTCACAACCGGCAAGCCCGACGATCGCATCGTAACAATGGCCGCGCATCGTCAATTCGACCGTGTCGGCAATCGCCTCCCGGCTGGCCAGCGACGACCGCATGCCTTCGTGGCCCATCGCAATCCCGTCGGTGACGGTGATCGTGGTAAATTCCCTGGGCGTTCCATCCGCGGCCTTCACACCCAGCTTCACCGCCTGTGCCTGGCGGTTGAGGGCGATGTTGCAAGGGGCAGCCTCGTTCCAGCAGGTGGCTACGCCCACAAGCGGCTGATGGATCTCTTCCTCGCTCAGCCCCATCGCGTAGTAATAGGACCGATGCGGCGCGCGGGCCGGTCCTTCGGTGACGTGACGACTGGGCAGCTTGGATTTATCGAACTTGCGCTTGAGCATGCACACCTCCCTGGCTCGGTTTTCTTGCAATACCGGCGCGCTAGATCACACACAAGGCTGAACGGACGATGTGCGCCAGCGCGTCTTGTAATAGATCAATGTGATGCTTAGGCTCTAGCACCTCTTCGACCTATCGGTTTTCAAAGGCCTTTTTCGGCCTTGGTTGGTTTTCATGGAACGATCCCTGTTCGCATTCATTTGGAAGTACTCGAAAAAGCAGCAGCTTGGTTTGCTGGCCTTCACGCTTTTGTCCTTTCCCTTCCTCTATGCCACGCTCGAATTGCCCAAGCGCATCATCAACGATGCGATTCAGGCCGAGGCGACGATTGTCAATGTCCTGGGCTATGAGCTGACACAGGTTCAATTCCTGCTCTTTCTCTGTTTTCTGTTTTTGGCTGCCGTTCTTGTCAGTGGTTTGATGAAGATGCGCCTGAACACCATGAAGGGTGTTCTGGCCGAACGCATGCTGCGCCGCTTTCGCTATCAACTCATCAGCCGCTTGATGCGGTTTCCCCGCGTCTATTTCCGCACGACCAGCCAGGGGGAACTCGTGTCGATGGTGACCTCCGAGGCCGAGCCGATGGGCGGCCTGATGGGGGATGCGGTGGCCCAGCCGGTCTTTCAGGCGGGCCAGATGCTGACGATTGTGACCTTTCTGTTCATGCAAAGCGTGTGGTTCGGCCTTGCCTCTATCGCGCTGATCCCGCTGCAGGCCTGGTTGATCCCGATGCTGCAGCGCCAGATCAACCAACTGAACAAAAAGCGCATCGTCCAGGTCCGTCACCTGGCCTCGGAAATCGGTGAGAGCGCGGCCGGGATCGGCGATCTGCGCGCGAATGGCGGCTGGCGGTTCCGCCTGGCGGAGTTCACCGACCGTCTTGGCCGGCTTTTCGATATCCGGTTCCAGATCTACCAGAAAAAGTTCTTTATGAAGTTTCTCAACAACTTCATTACCCAGCTCACGCCGTTTTTCTTCTATTCCGTGGGCGGATATCTGGCGATCAAGGGGGAGATCACGGTCGGCGCCCTGGTGGCGGCGCTTGCCGCTTACAAGGACCTCTCCAGCCCCTGGAAAGAGCTTTTGACCTATTATAACCAGGTGCAGGATATGTCGCTGCGCTGGCAGATCGTCACTGAACGGTTCGACCCCAAGGGCATGATCGACGAAAAACTTCTGGAGGGTGAACCGAGTGAAATCCCGCATCTGAATGGCACGATCGAGATCAAGGATGTGACTGTCAGGGATCAGGATGGCAACACCGTTCTGGAAGACATCAACCTTGAAATCCCGCCAGGCGCGCGCGTCGCGATCCAGGCAACCAACGCTGTTGAGCGTGCCGCCTTTGCTGATCTTCTGATCCGGGAGGTCATGCCGGCGCGCGGATCCGTGACCCTTGCAGGATATCCGATCAATGAGCTTCACCAAGCCGTGCTCGCCGCGCGCGTCGGCTATGCCCATTCCCGTCCCTACCTGTTCGACGGCACGCTGGGCGACAACCTTTTGATGCCGCTCAAGATCAAACCACAGATAAACGCCTGGGACCCGAAGGGCCGTAACAAGCGGATGAAGGAAGCCCAGAGATCGGGCAACAGTCTTGATGAGTTGGGCGGGGAATGGGTTGATCCGGAACTCGCGGGCCTGATCAGCGGAGAGGATATTCGCGACTGGTGGTTCAAACTGGTCGAAGCAATGGGCATTGATGAGATGATGTTCCAGCGAACGCTCCGCTCGCGATTTGAACCTCAGCTCCATCCGCTTCTGGCCCGCCGGATCGTGGAGTTGCGTCCGACGATCCTCGCGCGGCTTCAGGAGGCGGGTCTTGACGATGTCGTCCTTCGCTTCGATCCCGACACATTCAACCCGGCCATACCCCTCGGCGGCAACCTGCTTTTCGCGTCACCGGCACGGGACATCACCCAGGACAGCCTTGCATCGGAACGCAAGTTCATCTCGATGCTGTATGAAAACGAACTTGCGGACGAGGCGATGGCCATCGGTCAGGCGGTCATGGAAACCCTGCGCCAGACCTTTGGCCGGGATGGCACGGATCACCCGCTCTTCCGGCGTCTGGGCATCGAGGAAGATGTCTATATCCGTCTGTCCTATATTGCGCAAAAACGAAAGCGTGACGGCGCAGATGGGTTGACCGAAGAGGAAAGCGCCCTTCTTCTCACCGTCCCGTTCCTGCTGACGGCGGAACAGATCGGGCCAAGCTTTCCGGAGAAATACAAGAACAAGATCCTGGCCCTGCGCCGAACACGCGCCTATGCGCTGCGCCAGACCGCGGGCGACATGTTCGGCGCGCTCGGAGAGGATGTCTATGTTCCACGCCTGACGGCCCTCGAAAACGCACTTTACGGGAAAATCTCGATGATGGCGGGCGCGAAGGCCGGCCAGATCGAAGATCTGGTGGCCAAGGTTTTCGAGGAGTACGGTCTGCGTCGCCAGCTTGCCTCGATCATCTACGATTTGCCCACCGGGCTGGGCGGGGGCAAGCTGCCAACGGTCTTGCAGGAGCGGGCGGCCTTCAGCCGTGCGGGCATCAAACGGCCCGATATCCTGATCCTCGATAAAGCGCTCGCAAGCCATGACGCGGAAAGCCGCCGGATCACGCGGGAGAAGCTGAGAACGCTGTTGCCGCGGACCACCATGGTTTTCATGGAGGACAAATTCGAAAACCCCACGGCCTATGACCTTTTTGTCGAGATCAAGGACGGTCGTATTGATGGCGTTGCCAAGTCTGACCGAGAGGAGCTTGACGAAGTTGGCGCCGTCGATCTTCAGCGCAAGCAGCGCCTGATCGCGGGCACAGAACTCTTCGGTCGGCTTGATACGCGCAACCAGCGGCTTTTGGCGTTCAGCGCGCAATGGTACAACGCGCGAGCCGGTCAGGTCATTTTTGCCGAGGGCGAGCCGCCCGATGCAGCCTATCTGTGCCTCGAAGGACTGGCCGAACTGCGCTGGCCCGAATACGAAGAGGGTGACCGCCCGATCGCGACCATCGGGCCCGGGCGGCTGATCGGGGATCTGTCCATCATCCTGAACGAGCCGCGTCAGCTTGATCTGGTCGCAGTGCACGATACCACGCTTCTGCGCATCGATGCCGAGGATTTCCGCGCTGTGGTGGAAAGTGACAGCGCCGTGCTTCTGAGCCTTCTGCAAACCGTCGCCAGCCACCTGGCCGGGGCAGCCGAACTCTTGCGCACAGCCGAGATCGACATACCTGAGGTGTCAGGCCCGCATCCCGAACGGACGGCGCTGGAAAATCTTGCCGAGTAAAGAATGGTTCCTGCCCACCGCTACGCCGCCCATGATATCCTTGTCGATCCGGCCCGACAGCGCCCCGAAATCTGGCGCATCCTCGCCGGGATCGCTCTGATCGTTACGCTGGTCATCGCGTTCAATCTGCTGCTGAACGCCGCCCTCTTTCAGTTTGTGCCCGACGCCTGGGGACCCGAAACATCGATGGGCAGCACGCCCTTCACGCTCATGGTGCTTTTGGGCAGCTTCATCTTTATCTCACTTGCAGTTGCCGTGACCGCCCGCCAGCTTCACGCGCGCAGTTTGTCGAGCGTGCTGGGTCCGATCAGCTGGGCGATCCGTGACTTCTTCCGTGTTCTCGCCGGTCTGGTGGTCCTTGGTGTTGCGCTCTGGATCCTGCCGCCCTGGGGATTTGGGATCGAACTTTCGCCAAATCTCCCTCCGGCCACCTGGCTGGTGCTTCTGCCGCTTTCGATATTCGTCCTTCTGATCCAGACCAGCGCCGAAGAGATCCTGTTTCGCGGCTATCTCCAGCAGCAATTGGCGGCCCGGTTTGCTCATCCGGTGATCTGGATGGGCGTGCCCTCGGCTCTTTTCGCATTCGGGCATTATCTCCCCGCCGAAGCCGGCCCCAACGCGTGGGTCATCGCGGTCTGGTCAGGTCTTTTCGGGCTTCTGATGGCCGATCTGACCGCACGAGCCGGATCTCTGGGCCCGGCCATCGCCGTTCACTTCGCCAACAATTTCTCGGCCCTTCTGATCGTCTCCCTTCCTGACAGCCTCAATGGCCTGGCGCTTTATACCGTGCCCTTCACCGCGTCCGACCCGGACGCCATCCGCACCTGGATGCCGGTCGATTTCGCCACCATGATCGTCAGCTGGCTTGTTGCCCGCCTTGCCATTCGGCGCTGATTGCATTTCCATCGCTGCGGGCTTATTTCAGCCCGCAACCTCAGGCCATCAAGGGCAGCGCGCATGAACTGGATCACCAATTACGTCCGGCCGCGGATCAACTCGATCTTCTCCCGTCGCGAGACGCCCGAGAACCTTTGGCAGAAATGCGATGCCTGCGGCACGATGCTCTTTCACCGTGAATTGAGTGATAACCTGAACGTCTGCACCAATTGCGGCCATCACATGCACATCACGCCGCGCGACCGCTTTTCGGCACTCTTCGACGGTGGCGTGTTCTCCGAGATCGAGGTGCCCGAACCCAAGGCTGATCCCCTGGGGTTCCGGGATCAGAAGAGATATCCCGACCGGATGAAGGCCTCCCAGAAAGAGACCGGCGAGAAAGAGGCGATGCTCGTCGCTATGGGCGAGATGGGGCGCACGCCCATCGTGGCCGCAGCCCAGGATTTTTCCTTCATGGGCGGGTCGATGGGCATGTATGTGGGCAATGCGATCATCGCTGCCGCCGAAGAGGCGGTAAAACTGCACCGCCCGCTGATCCTCTTTTCCGCCGCCGGCGGTGCCCGCATGCAGGAGGGGATCCTCAGCCTCATGCAGATGCCCCGCACCACCGTGGCCGTGCAGATGCTCAAGGAGGCGGGGCTGCCCTACATCGTCGTGCTCACCCATCCGACGACCGGAGGGGTGACGGCCTCCTATGCCATGCTGGGCGATGTCCATATCGCCGAACCCAACGCGCTGATCTGTTTTGCCGGCCCTCGTGTGATCGAACAAACGATCCGTGAAAAACTGCCCGAAGGGTTCCAGCGCGCCGAATATCTGCTCGATCACGGCATGCTCGACCGCGTGACCAAACGCACCGAGATGCGCGATGAGTTGATCACGATCACCCGCATGCTTCTCGCCATGCCCCCCGCGGTCAAAGGCGATCTGCCCGCCCCCGCCCCCGCACCCGATGCGACGACGCCCGCCAGGGCGGAGGAGCGGCCCCCCGAAAACCCGGTCGAAAAATGACCGCACGCACATCGGATGCCATCCTCGACCGGATGATGGCGCTCCACCCCAAGATCATCGACCTCACGCTCGACCGGATGTGGCGCATCCTCGCCGCCCTCGATCACCCCGAACGCGATCTGCCGCCCGTCATCCATATCGCCGGCACCAACGGCAAAGGCTCCACCCTCGCCATGATCCGTGCCGGCCTCGAAGGGGCCGGCAAGTCCGTTCATGCCTACACTTCTCCGCATCTGGCGCGCTTTCACGAACGCATCCGTCTTTCCGGTACCCTCATCTCCGAAGCGGCCCTCACCGACATTCTAGACGAATGCTACGCCGCCAACGACGGCGGCAACATAACCTATTTCGAGATCACCACAGCCGCGGCCCTCCTCGCTTTCTCCCGCAAGCCCGCTGATTATACCCTGCTGGAAGTCGGCCTCGGTGGGCGCCTCGATGCCACCAACGTCATCGACGCCCCGGCAGTGACCGTCATCACCCCTATCTCCATGGATCACGAGCAATTTCTCGGCGACACCCTGTCCAAGATCGCCTTCGAAAAGGCCGGCATCCTGAAACGGGGCGTGCCCTGCGTGGTGACCCGCCAGCACCCGGATGCTTTGGAGGTGATCGAACGTCAGGCCGCCCGTGTGGGCGCACCGCTTCTGGTGCAGGGGGAGCATTGGCACGTCACTCAAGAACGCGGACGCCTCGTCTATCAGGATGAAACCGGCCTGCGGGACCTCCCGCTTCCCGTTCTGCCCGGTGCGCATCAGATCGACAATGCCGGCGCCGCCCTCGCCGCGCTCCGCATCCTGCAACCGGGCGAAGGCGCGACCGAAGCCGCCGTCACCCGGGCCGAATGGCCCGCCCGGATGCAGCGGATGAAGTCCGGCGCCTTCCCCGCGCTGGTGCCCCAGGCCGAGCTTTGGCTCGACGGCGGCCACAACCCCGCCGCCGGGGAGGCTTTGGCCCAGGTACTCTCCACCCTGCCGCCGCGTCCCACGCATCTGATTTGCGGCATGCTCAACACCAAGGATATCTCCGGCTATCTCCGACCGCTCGCCGGCAAGGCCGATGCGCTCATCGCGGTATCCATCCCCGGCGAAGCCGCGACCCTGCCAGCCGAAGACACGGCCGCTCAGGCTGCCGCTCTGGGGCTGCCCTCCGGCACCGCAGCCAGCGTCAAGGATGCGCTTTTGTCCATCGCGTCCAGCGAACCCAATGCCCGCATTCTGATCTGCGGCTCTCTCTACCTTGCCGGTGCGGTGCTTCGGGACAACGACGCCTAGACGCCCCAATCCTTCGCCTGCATCTCCCTCAGCCGTGAGGCGGTGCGCTCGAATTCGAACGTCCCTTCGCCCTCGACATACAGCATCTCCGGCTCCGCCGCCGCCGAACAGATCAGCCTTACCCCCGCCTCGTAGAGCGCGTCTATCAGGGTCACGAACCTTTTGGCCTCGTTGAAATTCGACCGCGACAGCCTTGGAATATCCTCCAGCACCAAAACTTTCACCGCCTCCGCCAGCGCCAGATAATCCGCAGGTCCCAGCGCCTTGCCGCACAGATCGAAAAACCGCGCCCTGGCTACTCCGTTGCGAAACGCCGGCACGACGACCTCCCGCCCCTTCACTTTCAGGGTCAGCGCGCCCGCCGGCCCTCCTGTCAGGTCCTGCCAAACGGCCTCAATCGCTGCGCGGGCCTCGGCATTGTTCGGGGTGAAATAGACCTGTGCGCCTTCCAGCCGGTTCTGCCGGTAATCAGTCGGGCTCGCCAGTTCCCAGATCACCATCCGGTCCTTGATCAGATCGATGAAGGGCAGGAACAGCTGCCGGTTCAGCCCGTCCTTATAAAGGTCATCCGGCACCCGGTTCGACGTGGTCACCACCACGACCCCTGCCGCGAACAGCGCCTCAAACAGCCGCCCCACGATCATCGCATCGGTGATGTCCGTGATCTGCATCTCGTCGAAGGCCAGCACGCGCACCTGATCCGCGACCTCTGCTGCGACCGGGACAATTGCATCGTCCACGCCCGTCTTGCGCACCTCATGCATGCGGTTGTGGATCTCCTGCATGAAGGCGTGAAAGTGCACGCGCCTTTTGGGCAGATCCCCCAACGCCTCGACGAACAGGTCCATCAGCATCGACTTGCCGCGACCCACGCCGCCCCAGAGATAGAGACCCTTGGGCGGCTCCGGCGACTTGCGGAACAGCCCGCGTTTGACCGGTGTCGCAAGGGCCAAGCGGATGCGCTCGAACTCCGGCAGAACCGCCTCCTGCGCAGCATCGGCGTGCAGGGACCCGTCCTCAATACGCCGGGCATATGTGTCGCTTAACGTGCTCATTCGATCCGCATTAGCCTGCCCATCCGGCCTTGAAAAGCGCGGCCCGCGTCCGACGCATCAGTTTTCCTGATGTGAGACCGCAAAACTCCTGAATTGACCGAACGATCCCCATGCGTACCGTGACCGCACGCTACGGAAATCCGCACATGACCCAATCCGCCCGCCTGTTCACGCCACTTCTGATCGTCTCCTGCCTGATCATCACAGTCAGCTTTGCGATCCGGGCCTCCTTTGGCGTGTTCCAGATCCCCATTGCCGAAGAGTTCGGCTGGCTGCGGACCGAATTTTCGCTCGCCATCGCCATCCAGAACCTCGCCTGGGGCGTCGGGCAGCCGATCTTTGCCGCGATTGCCGAGAAGATCGGGGACCGCAAGGCCATCGTTCTGGGTGCCCTGACCTATGCTGCCGGTATGGTGCTGACCGCGATGTCCACCACGCCCATCGAACACCAGCTTTACGCCTGGCTTGTGGGTTTTGGCGTCGCCGGGACCGGCTTTGGCGTCGTCCTGGCGGTCGTGGGCCGGGCCTCCAGCGACGACAACCGCTCGATGGCTCTTGCCATCGTCACCGCAGCGGGCAGTTTCGGGCAGGTCCTGGGCGCGCCGGTTGCGGAATGGATGCTGACTTTCCTGACCTGGCAAACGACCTTCGTCATTTTCGCCGCCGCGGTTCTGGCGTTGATCCTGACGCTGCCCGCCATGAAGGCCCCGCCCATGGCCAGCAAGGCAGACCTGGAGGACAGCCTCGGCAGCATCCTTGGCAAGGCCTTCCGTGACCCGAGCTATACGCTCATCTTTCTGGGCTTTTTCAGCTGTGGCTATCAACTGGCCTTCATCACGGCCCATTTCCCCGCCTTCGTGACCGAGATGTGCGGCCCCATCGCGCCCGGCGGTATTCTCGACACAATCGGGATCAGCACGACCTCCGCCCTCGGCGCGGTCTCTATCGCTATCATTGGCGCTGCAAACATCTTCGGCACTCTGGCAGCGGGTTGGGCGGGCAAGTATTACTCCAAGAAGTACCTGCTCGCAGGGATCTACACCGCGCGAACCATCGTCGCGGCCCTCTTCATCCTGTTCCCGATCACGCCCGGCACGGTCATCCTGTTCTCGGTCGCGATGGGTACGCTGTGGCTTGCCACGATCCCGCTCACCTCCGGCCTGATCGCCCATATCTACGGGCTGCGCTATATGGGCACGCTTTACGGCATCGTGTTCTTCAGCCACCAGCTTGGGTCCTTCCTCGGTGTGTGGCTGGGCGGACGGCTCTACGATCTGCATGGCGATTACACTGTCGTCTGGTGGGTCGGCGTCGCCATCGGCGCCTTCAGTGCCATCGTTCACCTGCCCATTCGCGAACGTCCTTTGGGGCAGCCCTCAGCCGCCTAGCCTGCCCCGCGCGCCCAGATCACCGCGCCATCTGCCATTTCTCCAGAATGTGGCGGCTGGTCATCAGGTCCAGATGCGCCCCTCCGCCATTCTTGAAAAGCGTGATCTCGTCCGGGCCGCCGGGGGTGAAGGCGCTGAGATCGTAGTAATCCGCCAGCAGATCCTCCCGCCGAATGGCCCCGGTTTTCAGTGGGATCGCAATCTCCCCGATATGCTCCACCGTTGTGTCGAAGCTGTCCACATAGATCCTGGACCGGTTGAGCGCTCGGTCGTCCACCTCTCTCATGTCCGGGCGATAGGCGCCGATCAGGTTGACGTGCTGGCCCGCGCGCAGCCACTCGCCCCGGATCACCGGCGCGCTCGACATGGTGGCGCTGACGATGATGTCGGCGGCCTCGACTGCCTTGGACAGATCGCTTTCGACCTCTGCGTCCCCCGCTGCTTCTGCAAGGATGCGGGCCTTTTCTTCCGTGCGGTTCCAGATGGCGATATCCGCCTCGGGAAAGCCCGCGCGAAACGCCTCGATCAGCGACGCGCCTACCGTGCCTGCGCCGACGATCAGCACGCGCCCGGCATCCGAAGGGGCGAGCCGTTTTGCTGCAAGCAGGCTGTCCCCGGCTGTTTTCCACTTGGTGACCAGGTGAAAGTCCAGCAGCGCCTCCAGCGTGCCGTCCCTGTCCGAATAAAGGCACACCGCCCCGTTGATCATCGGCGCGCCGCGCCCCGGATTTTCGGGAAAGATCGTCGCCGTCTTCACAGCCATGCCCAGCCCGTCGATCCACGCCGCGCGCGAGAGCAGCGTGTCGGGATCCCGGTAAAGAAACGTATCGCCGATCTCGGCCTTCGGTCGCTGGTGCCCCTCGGCCAGCGCATCGCAGAGCCCGTGCCAATCCAGCACCGCCTCGCCTTCGGCGAACGAGATAAACGGGATGCTCATGCTGCCTCCGCCTCGGTCAGCAGACCCTGTGCCACCAGCCGATCCGCCCAGCCCTGCGGCCCTTTGAAAAGATGCGTTTGCCAACCGCGGGAGGCGGCCATGGCAATGTTCTCCGCCCTGTCGTCGGTGAAAATGAGCCGCTCCGGTGCGATGCCGCAATCCTCCTCCAGGATCTCATAGATGCGCGGGTCCGGTTTGATCACCTCAAGGTGACCGGAGATGTAACGGCGGTCGAATTCATCCAGCACCGGATACTGCGTCACCGCGTAGTCAAACGTGCCGATCCCGAAATTCGACAGCGCGAAGACCGGCACATTTTTGGCCCTCAGCTTGCGCAACAGGCGGATCGAATGCGGAATGTCCGGTTTGGCCAGTTCGATCCAGTTGTCGTGCCACAACCGGATCTCACTGCTCCAGTCCGGCGCCTCTTCGGCCTTGGCATAGACCGTTTCACGAAAGGGCGCGCCCAGGTCGACCGCTTCGTTCATACCCTCCAGGTCCACCTCGCGGAACAGCTGCTGGCGCCGCTCCTTGCCGAGTATCCGGTCATAGTAGCGCTCGGGGTTCCACTCGATCAGCACATTGCCGATGTCGAAAACCACAGCTTCGATCTGCATTTACGTCCCTGCCTGTTTTGCTGCCCTGATCTCGCGCTCCAACGCGTCGAGGAAACGGGAGCGGTCTGCTTTTGTAAAGGCTTTGCCTCCGCCGCCCGTGCCCAGCGGATTGGCCGCCCGCACATCTGCCATCAGATCGCGCATCGCAAGCTGCGCGCCGATATTGGCCTTGCTGAAGGCCTCTCCGTTATGGCGTAGAACCCTGGCGCCTGCCTCAATGCATTTCGCCGCCAGCGGGATATCCCCGGTCACCACCACGTCACCCGGCCCGCAGCGCTCGGCGATCCACATATCCGCCAGATCCGCGCCCTGATCCACGACCACAGTCTCGACCAGCGGATTGGCCGACGGGCGGATCCCGCCGTTGGAGACCACGTACATCTTCAGCCCATGCCGCGTGGCCACCTTTTCGGCCTCCGCCTTGACCGGGCAGGCATCGGCATCGACGTAAAGGCTCATGCGTAAAGCGCGTCGACGTGGAAGGCCACGTGCTCTTCCATGAAGCTGGACACGAAGAAATACGAATGATCATAGCCCGGCTGCATCCGCATCACCGCCTGCTGCCGCTTCTTCGCGATGGCCGCCGCCAGAGCTTCGGGACGCAAGAGGTCGATGAACTGATCCGACGTTCCGGTGTCGATCAGGATCGGTCCGTCAAAGCCCGTCTCTTGCATCATCAGGGTGCTGTCATGGCGGATCCACTTTGCCTCATCCGCGCCCAGATACGCGCTCAGTTGCTTGCGGCCCC
The DNA here is from genome assembly GCF_004216475.1 of Thalassococcus sp. S3. Classification (GTDB taxonomy): domain Bacteria; phylum Pseudomonadota; class Alphaproteobacteria; order Rhodobacterales; family Rhodobacteraceae. The sequence continues at coordinate 273,858 of NZ_CP022303.1, forward strand.
AGTCGCTGGCCGTCGGATTGGCAATCGGCGCAAAGGCCGACACCGAACGGAAGCGCTCCGGATGCGCCATCGCTAGCGTCAGCGCGCCGTGCCCGCCCATCGAATGCCCGGTGATCGCCTGCCGATCCAGATCGACCGCGAATTCCGCGCCCAGAAGGTCGGTCAGATCCTTCGAGACATAGTCCCACATCCGAAAATGCGGTGCCCACGGCGTTTCGGTCGCATTCACATAAAACCCCGCGCCCTGACCCAGATCGTAAGCCTCGTCATCGGACACGCCCTCTCCGCGCGGCGAGGTGTCGGGAAAGACGAGCGCAATCCCATGCTCCGCCGCCCAGCCCTGGGCGCCTGCCTTGGTCATCGCATTCTCATGCGTGCAGGTCAGCCCCGACAGATACCACAGGAGCGGAACCGGCGCCGTCTGGGCCTCCTCCGGCAGGAAAAGGCCAAAGGTCATCTCGCAGGCGCAACTGTCCGAGGCATGGCTGTAAACGCCCTGCACGCCGCCAAAGGCCCTGTTTTCCGAAACCGTCTTCATCCATCTCTCCCTTGCCGCTTTGCCTTTGGCTATCGTCTGGCTTTGCTGGCGTCCAGCGAAGATCAGGCGACGCTGACCCAGGCGATCACCGCCGATACGGTAAAGATCGAAATCGCCGTTGAGATCAGGATCGTCGCCGATACCCGATGGGGCGCCACCTCGTAATGCTGGGCAAGGATGTAGACGTTGCCCGCGACCGGCAAGGCGGCAGCCGCGATCACGACAGCCGATGAAAAGGGATCAATCGGGAACAGCACCAGCACCCCGAAGGCCACAAAAAGCGGATGTAGCACCAGTTTGCATATGCTCAGCCACCCCGCCACGTAAGGCCGCTCCGCCGATTTCGACGCGAGGGAGGCGCCGATGGCAAAAAGCGCGCCAGGCGTGGCTGCCGCGCCGAGAATGGTCAGAAACTCGTTCATGGGGTCCGGGATCGGGATCGACAGCGCGGACCAGATCAGGCCCAGTGTAATGGCCACGATCATCGGGTTTCGGATCAGGCCAGACCCCACTGTTTTGAGGATGCTCAGGCTCATCCGCCCGTCACGGGACCCGGTGATGAGCATAACGATCAGACTGGAAAAGACGATCAGGTCCACCGCCAGAACCAGCATCACCGGTCCGATGGCGGCTTCGCCAAAGATCAGCACCAGCATCGGCACGCCTAGAAAACCCACATTTCCGATGACCGCGCATTGCGCCTCGAACGCCGCGGTGGGCACGTCGAGCCTGCGCACGAACGCAACCGCCGTTGCGATGCCATAGACAAAGGCCGTGCCCCAGAGATAGCCGGCAATCAACCGACCGTCGAACACCTCCGCCATGGACAGATTGGCGGCAAAGCGGAAGAGCATGGCCGACAGGGCGAAATAGAAGACGAACTTGGTCAGATAGGCGGTCGCCTCTTCCGAGAAAAAACGCGTGCGTCCGGCCCAGTAACCCAGCCCGATAATGGCGAAGAACGGAACCGTGCGCAGAAAAACCTCAACCATATCGGCTGGATATCCCGCGCCTTACGCTCCGGCAAGAGGCGCTAGCCGCTGCCGATCAGGATCCCCGCCGCCAAAACGAGCGCGCCGCCCAGAACCACCTGGAACGCCGCCCGGAAGAACGGTGTTTTCATGTATCTGTTCTGGATCCACGCAATCGCCCAAAGCTCGAAGAAGACAATCACGATCGCAAGTACCGTGGCTGTCCAGAAGTCCGCGATCAGGTAAGGCAGCGCATGGCCCAGCCCGCCAAGTGTCGTCATCACGCCAGACGCGAGGCCGCGCTTGATCGGTGAACCGCGGCCCGAAAGATCCCCGTCATCTGATGCCGCCTCGGTAAAGCCCATCGAGATGCCCGCGCCCACCGATGCGGCCACACCGACCAGGAATGTGGTCCAGCTGTCCTGTGTCGCGAACGCGGTTGCGAAAATCGGGGCGAGCGTCGAGACAGAGCCGTCCATGAGGCCGGCCAGGCCGGGCTGAACCCACGTGAGGATGAATTGACGTCTTGCCTTCGTGTCCTCCTCTCCACGCGTGTCGTCGGTCAGATGGGCCTCGGCGAGGTTATGGGCAAGCGCCTGGTGATCCGCTTCGACGGCAGCAAGGTCGCCCAGCAACTTGCGCGTCGCGGCGTCTTCGGTGCGCTGGGCTGCGCGAAAATAGAACGCCGACGCATGCTGCTCCATCATCTCCGCCTGCGCCCGAATGTGATCGAGGCTTAGGTTTTCGGCCAGCCAGACCGGCTCTCTTGCGTGATATCCGGCCACATGTTCCCGGCGGATCAGCGGGATGGTCGGGCCAAAGCGCTTCTTGTGCAGCGCGATCAGGCGGGACCGGTGAGCATCCTCTTCCTCGGCCATCTTGTGGAAAATCGTGGCAGAGGCCGGATAATCCGTGCGCAATGTTTCCGCATATCCGCGATAAATCCGGGCATCGTCTTCCTCGGACGAGATGGCCAGCGCGATGATCTCCTGTTCGGATAGGTCGCTGAAGCGTCTGCGATAGGGAAGAAAACGCATGGAACTTGCCTTAGGTTAGAGTCGTTCTAAACATAACACTACGCGACGGAACCGCGAACGCGGTTCTTCCCATTGTTGTCGATGCTAAACTAATTGGTTTATAATTATGAATGTGGGTGTGTGAAGGGAGACCATATGGGCGAAGCCGCTGAGATTGTGCGCACGGGCCGAAAGTTCGATCAGGTCCTGGAAGGCGCACGGCAGGTGTTCATGACAGACGGCTTCGAAGGGGCGAGCGTTGATGACATTGCACGCGCCGCCGGCGTCTCCAAAGCAACGCTCTACAGCTACTTTCCTGACAAGCGGCTTTTGTTCATGGAGGTGGCGCGTCTCGAATGCGCGCGGCAGGCTGACGAATCCGTCGAGATGCTGGAGGCAAAGGAGCCCCCGGCTGAGGTGCTGCGCTATGCGGCGGAGCGGATGCTCTCGTTCATTCTGTCGGATCTGGGCCAGCGTGTCTTTCGTATCTGCGTGGCCGAGGCCGACCGCTTTCCCGATCTGGGCCGCCAGTTCTACGAAAGTGGGCCCATGGTCGTGCGCGAACGGATGAAGACGTATTTCAAATGCGCGGTAAACCGGGGAGAGTTGCGGATAGAGGATTTCGACCTCGCCGCCGATCAATTCGCCGAATTGTGCAAGGCTGACCTATTTCCCCGCCTTGTCTTCAACATCGACACCGAATTCACTGAGACGGAGGTGGCCCGCGTCATCGACGGCGCGGTCACAACCTTCATGGCGCGCTACGGGACCTAGTCGGCGCGGCGCACTTCGAACCTGTTTCCCGACTTGCGCGTCTCAAACCGTTTGAGATCCTGCAGCAGATCGCTCAGCTTGCGCTTTCCATAGGTTCGGGTGTCGAAATCCGGGTTTTCGGCCTGGATGTACTGTCCCAACTGTCCCAGCGCATACCATTCGCCGTCCTGTGGGATCTTGTCCATCGCCCTGAGGATCAGCGGCACCGCGTCCTGCGGAGGGGTCTTGCGTGCGCTGGCCTTGCCCTTGGGGGCAGGTTCACTTTCCTCCACGATATTTTCGATCAGGATGAAGCGGTTGCAAACGTTGCGCAGTGCTTCCGGTGCCTTGGCCTCCCCGATCCCGATCACGTCCAGCCCCTGTTCACGCACCCTGTTGGCCAGCGCAGTGAAATCGCTGTCCGAACTCACCAGCACAAAGCCGTCGAACCGGCCTGTATGCAGGATATCCATCGCGTCGATGACTAGGCCGATATCGCTGGCATTCTTGCCTTTCGTATTGGCTGTCTCCTGATGCGCGACCAGCCCCAGATCGCGCACCACGCCGGACCACGTGTTCAGCCGCCCTGACGACCAGTCGCCATAGACCCGCCGCAACGCAGGCTCCCCGAAGGAAGTTATTTCCTTCAGGATCGCACCGGCAAACTTGGCCGGAATGTTGTCGGCGTCGATCAGAACCGCATAAAGCGGGCGGTCACGGTCGGGCATCTTCCGGCGTCCTTTCGGTCTGGCTCTGTTGCCAGACACTTAGTCAGCAAGGGTTAATAAAGCACCACCGACCGAATACTTTCGCCCGCATGCATCAGATCGAACCCCTTGTTGATGTCCTCCAGCGGCATCGTGTGGGTGATCATCGGGTCGATCTCGATCTTGCCGTCCATATACCAGTCCACGATCTTGGGCACATCCGTCCGTCCCCGCGCGCCGCCAAACGCCGTTCCGCGCCAGGACCGTCCGGTAACGAGTTGGAATGGCCGCGTGCTGATCTCCGCGCCTGCAGGGGCCACGCCGATGATGATGCTCTCGCCCCAGCCCTTATGCGCCGATTCCAAGGCGTCGCGCATCACCTGCACGTTGCCTGTCGCGTCAAATGTGTAATCCGCGCCGCCCTTGGTGAGGTTGACGAGGTACGGGACCAGATCGTCCTCGACCTCCTTGGGGTTCACAAAATCCGTCATGCCAAAGCGTTCAGCCATCGCCACCTTGTCGGGGTTCAGATCCACGCCCACGATCTGATCCGCGCCAGCGAGCCTCAGCCCCTGGATGACGTTCAGCCCGATCCCGCCGAGGCCGAACACGATGGCGCGCGATCCGATCTCCACCTTGGCGGTGTTGATCACCGCGCCGATGCCCGTCGTCACCCCGCAGCCGATATAGCAGACCTTGTCAAACGGCGCGTCCGGGCGGATCTTGGCCAGCGCGATTTCGGGCAGCACCGTGTGATTGGCGAAAGTCGAGCAGCCCATGTAGTGCAGGATCGGGTCGCCATCGAGGGTCGAGAAGCGGCTGGTCCCGTCGGGCATCACGCCCTTGCCCTGCGTCTCCCGGATCGATTGGCAGAGGTTCGTCTTGGGGTGCAGGCAATATTCGCATTCCCGGCATTCCGGCGTGTAAAGCGGGATGACGTGGTCACCGGGCTTGAGGCTGGTGACGCCCTCGCCCACCTCCACCACGACGCCCGCGCCCTCGTGGCCCAGGATCGCGGGGAACAGGCCTTCCGGATCCGCGCCCGACAGGGTGAATTCATCCGTGTGGCAGATGCCCGTGGCCTTGACCTCGACCAGCACCTCGCCCGCGCGCGGGCCGTCGAGGTTCACCTCCATGATTTCAAGTGGTTTTCCGGCCTCAACGGCAACGGCGGCACGGGTGCGCATGGCGTTCTCCTCCCTTCGGGTCTTTTCCGGACCCTGTTGCAGATTGTCTTTTGAAGCAAGCCTTTGTGCGCTGTTCAGGCGGCGATGGCAGCCCTCTCCCTTGCGAACAGGGCAGCGATGCCGCCCATGGCGGACGCGATGAGCATGATCGTCAACAAGGTTGCCGGTGACGGAACTGCGCTCAGCAAAAGGCCGGTGACCCATGTCAGAATGGCTCCGAACGCGACGTTCACGGACCCGCCCAGCCCCGCAGCGCTGCCCGCCAGATCAGGCCGCACCGACATCGCACCCGCATTCGTGTTGGGCATGGTCAGGCCGTTGCCCAGCCCGACGAAGATCGTGAGGCCAAAGAAACTGGCCGGTGTGAAAATGCCGGAAGCCAGAAAGCCCAGCCCGATGACCATGCTGACCGATGCGACCGTGCGCCCGGCCAGAATCATCGGGATCAGCCCGAACCGCATCGAATAGCGGCCCGACAGAAAACTGCCGGTCATGAACCCCGCCGTGATGCTGCCCAGATAGACGCCAAGCGCCGAGGTCGAGAGGCCCAGGCTCTGGCTCGCCACCAGCGGCGTGCCGGTCAGGAACGCGTAGAAAGCCCCTGTCGAAAAGGCGCTGCACATGGCAAAGCCCCAAAAGCGCCGTTGCCCCAGCAGATCGCGGTAGGCGCGCATCTGCTCTTTGAGGGATTGGTCGCTGCTCCGCCGCGTTTCCTCCAAATCATAGGCGCACCAGAGCAACAGCAGGCTGCCTGCAACCGTGTAGACGGCAAAGCTCGCCCGCCAGCCAAAACCGCTTTCCAGCACCCCGCCCAGAACCGGGCCCAGCATCGGCGCAACGGCCATCGCCATGGCAATATAGCCGATCAGGCTGGCGGCCTTGCGCTCCTCCACTCTATCCCGGACGATGGCCATCGACATCGTATGCCCCGCAATCACCGCGCCCTGCAGCAGCCGCCCGGCCAGAAACGTGGTGATGTCCTGAGCCAGAAGGCAGATCAGCGAGGCCCCGGCAAAGATCGCAAGCGCCGCTAGCAGAACCGGCCTGCGCCCGTAGCGATCCGACAGCGGCCCCGCGATCAGTTGCAGCACGCCGGTGACTGCCAGATATCCCGCGATAGCAACGCTTACCGTTGCATAATCCACCTCAAACTCCGCGGCGATGCCGGGCAGCGAGGGCAGGAACATGTTCAGCGACAGCGTGGAGAGCGCCGTCAGCAGGATCAGGGTGATGAGGGTTTTGCGGTCCATGGTCTTTCCAGGGTGAGGGGCGGGCACAAAAAAGCCCCCGAGGATGTCGGGGGCGCATGGGTCAGGATATGGTCTGCCGGTTACCGGCCCATGCGCATCCTGCCTACGACGATTACGATCTGTTTCATGAGAGCGACGCTAGAGGGCAGGAACCGCCCCTGTCAATGAAAGTCCCGGCTTTTGGGGATGACGCGTACGTTGCGTGGATGCCGGGCGGTGTGGGACGGCAACGGGTTGATCACGTGATCGGCGCGCGCCAGTTCCGGCGTCAGCTCATCCTCCGACAGGTTGATCAGGGCTGCCGTGTCGTCGATGATCCTGTGAGCGACCACATGGATCACATCCGCATCCTTCTGCACCATGCCATGCACCGCCATCAGCCTTGCGCCCATCACCTCCTTGCGGCTGCGTGCCAGCATGTCGGGCCAGACGACGATATTCACCACGCCCGTCTCATCCTCGATCGTCACGAAAACCACGCCCTTGGCACTGCCCGGCCTCTGCCGGATCAGCACGATCCCCGAGACCGAGACGGGCTGGCCGAACCGCATCGACCACAGCTCTGACGCGGGCGTAAAGCCCTGTCGGCTATAGCCCGTCCGCAAAAATGACATCGGATGCGCCTTCAATGACAACCCCGTCGTCTGGTAATCCGCCACCACATGTTCGCTCAGCGGCATGGCGGGCAGCAGCACGTCCCGGTCCGCGCCTTCGTCCCGTGCGTCATCTTTGGTGAAAAGCGGCAGGGCCGGGGCCGCCTTGACCGCCCGCGCGTCCCAAAGGGCCGCGCGCCGGTCCTTGCCCATCGACCGGAATGCATCCGCCGCCGCGAGCGTCTGGACCCCCCTGGCCGTGACACCTGCCCGGCGCAGCGCCTCCACATCCGCATAAGGCGCGCCGCGCCCGGCGATCAGGCGTGTCGCGTCGGCCTCCGCAAAGCCGTCGATCTGGCGCAGGCCCAGCCTCAGCGCGTATTCTCCGTCGCCCCGCGGCTCCAGCGTGTTGTCCCAGTCGCTCATATTCACATCCGCCTCCAGCACGGCCACGCCATGGCCCCGCGCATCGCGGATGATCTGGGCGGGGGCGTAGAACCCCATGGGCTGCGAATTCAGCAGACCGCAGGCGAAGACCTCCGGGTAATGCCACTTGATCCAGCTTGAGATATAGACGAGATGCGCGAAACTCGCCGCGTGGCTTTCGGGAAAGCCGTATTCGCCGAAGCCTTCGATCTGGCTGAAACAGCGTGCCGCGAATTCCGGCTCGTAGCCGCGTTCGACCATGCGGCTCACCATCTTCTCCTTGTGTTCCGTCACCATGCCTCGGGACCGGAAGGTGGCCATCGCCTTGCGGAGCTGGTTCGCCTCCACCGGCGTGAACGTCGCTGCAACCATCGCGATCTTCATCGCCTGTTCCTGAAAGATCGGCACGCCCAGCGTTCGCCTGAGGATGTTTTTCAGCTCATCGGGGTCATGTTCGGGGCCGGGGGACGGATAACGTTCCGGCTCCTTGCCCTGCCTGCGCCGCAGATAGGGATGGACCATATCGCCCTGAATGGGGCCGGGTCGGACGATGGCGACCTGAATGACCAGATCGTAGAATTTGCGTGGCTTCAGCCGTGGCAGCATGTTCATCTGCGCCCTGCTTTCCACCTGAAAGACGCCCAGACTGTCGCCTTTGCAGAGCATGTCGTAGACCGCTGAATCTTCCTGCGGGACAGTGGCCAGCCCGAATTCCTGCCCGTGATGCGCCTTGATCAGATCAAAGCATTTGCGGATGCAGGTCAGCATCCCCAGCGCCAGCACATCGACCTTAAGGATACCGAGCGCGTCGATATCATCCTTGTCCCACTCGATGAAAGTACGGTCTGCCATCGCGCCGTTGCCGATGGGCACCGTTTCTGTCAGCGGGCGTTCGGTCAGGATGAATCCGCCCACATGTTGGCTGAGGTGCCGGGGCATCCCGATCAACTGGTCGGCCAGCGCAATCGTGCGTTTCAGATGTGGGTCCTGCAGATCCAGCCCCGCCTCATCCACCTTCAGATCCTGCCCCGATGTGCCCCAACTGCCCCAGACCGTCTTGGCCAGCGCGCTCGTGACATCCTCCGACAGGCCCATGACCTTGCCTACCTCCCGGATTGCCATGCGGGGGCGGTAATGGATGACGGTGGCGCAGAGGCCCGCCTTGTCGCGACCGTAGTGCTTGTATATATGCTGGATCACCTCTTCGCGCCGCTCATGTTCGAAATCGACGTCGATATCGGGCGGCTCCCTGCGCTCTTCCGAGATGAATCGTTCGAACAGCAACTCATGCTGCGCCGGGTCCACCCCGGTGATCTTGAGGCAATAGCACACCGCGCTGTTGGCCGCTGATCCACGGCCTTGACACAGGATGCCCTTGTCGCGTGCATAAAGAACGATATCGCGGATCGTCAGGAAATAGCGGGAGATCTCCATCTTCGCCATCAGCGCCAGCTCTTTCTCCAGCGTCGCCTTGACACCCTCCGGCACGCCGCCCGGATAGCGGTCCTTCGCACCCTCCCAGGTCAGTTTGGCCAGATAGCTGTCGACATCCTCCCCCTCGGGCAGTGTCTCGTCGGGGTATTCATAGCGCAGGTCGGTAAGGCGGAAGGTGCAGGCCTCCAGGATCCTTCGGCTCTCGTCGATGGCCTCCGGCCAGTCCTGAAACAGCCTCAGCATCTCGCCCGGCCCTTTCAGGTGCCGTTCCGCATTGGCATTCAGGCGCAGCCCCGCCTGTGTGATGGTGGTCTTCTCGCGGATGCAGGTCATCACGTCCTGCAAGGGGCGGCGTGCGGCTGTATGGTAATGCACGTCATTGGTGGCCAGCAGGCGCAGGCCATGCTGCCGGGCCAGCGTCGCCAGCCGGTTGATCCGCGCCTGATCGTCCCCGCGATAAAGGTAGGAGGCCGCGATATGGCTCAGCCCCGGCAGCACCGCCTTCATCCTTGGCAGTTCCGAGGCGAGAAGGCCGATATTCTCCCCCGGCAGCGCGATCAGGATCACCTCGTCATTCAGGATCTGCCCGGCCATCGCCAGTGTCAGATCACAGACCCCCTTGCGCTGCCATTGCCCCTGATGATCCGTCATCTTGCCGGTCGACAGCAGCTTGCAGAGCGACCCGTACCCCTCCCTCGTGCGCGGATAGGCAAGCAGGCCGGGCGCATCCAGAAATTCCAGACGGCAGCCGATCACGGGCCGCATCTGCGCCGTCTTTGCCGCCGTATGAACGCGCACGACGCCGGCCATGGAATTCGCATCCGCGATCCCGATCGCGTCATAGCCCAGATCATGCGCTGTCTGCACCAGATCGACCGGGTCCGACGCGCCCCGCAGGAACGAGAAGTTCGACACCAGCCCCAATTCCACGAAGGGCGCTTCGGGGTTCGGCGCGAAACCTTCGCTGTCCTCTAGCGTCTTGCGGTCGGGGGTGAGGGAGGCTTCGGGCATCAGGCATCCAGCCCCTGCACGAACCAGCGTGGCGCCCCGCCGCGCCCGTCATCCGGCACGCCCTCGCGGTAGATCCAGTATCGCCGCCCCTCGCTGTCCTCCACCCGGTAGTAATCGCGCAGCCGCGTCTGGGACTTTTCGCGCCACCATTCCGGTGCGATCCGCTCCGGCCCCTCGCTCTTGACGATGCGATGGGTTCGGCGCCGCCAGATCATCTGCGCGGGCGGGCCTTCGGGCACGGCATAGAGCACTTCCGCCTCCTCCGGCCGATCCAGCAGCCGCAGGGGGCGCAGTCTGGTATGGGCGGGCCAGGCCGCATCGGTATTGGAGCCCGCAAAGATCAGACGCTCCGCGCGTTCGGGGATGTGGCTATCCTGCGGGACGATGCGCAGCACGGCCTCCGGTGACAGCCGCGCGGCCAGCCGGTCGATCAGGTGGGGCAGGTCGATGCCGTCCTCGATCTTGCCCGACAGGCTATGCTGGCTTTGCGGCAGGGGTTCGGTCACCAAAGCCTCCAGCATCATCGCATCAAAGCCGAACCCGCAATCGAGCCGTTCCAGATGGCTTTCGAAAAGCTTCGCGAAATGCGCTGTGCTGCGGCTCGCCGTGCTGGTCGCGGCCTCTACGGTCGAGGTTTTGCCATCCACACGGAACCCGGTCAGCGCCAGCCGTCTTGCGCCCAGCCCCCTCTGGTCCATCTGCTCCGCCAGATCGGGCAGCAACACGCCCAGGACCTGCGCGTAATTGTCGATGTCTTCGATGGGCTCCGCCAGCTTGCGCAGGGCGCGTAGGGGCGGGTCGGGCAGCTTGGCGTCCAGCAGTTCCGGGATCGCGCCCATCGCCAGATCCAGCCGCTTGGGCGGGTTGGCGTCCAGCGCCAGATGATGCCGGAACCTCCGCGCGAGCGAGGCGCGGGGCACGGCGGCCAGCGCGCCGATTGTCTTCAACCCCAGTCGTTTGAGCAGGGTGATCGTGTCCTGATCAATCCGCAAGGCTGCCACCGGCAGCAGCGACAGCGCCTCCGCGATCTCTCCCTCAGCACAGATCTCCTGCGGCTCCGCGCTGTAGCGGGCCAGCGCCCAGGCCGCGCCGATGGTGGGTGCCACCGCCGCCCGTGCCGTCAGGCCCGCCTTGCCAAAGCTCTGCCGGATATCGGCCAGCATCGCGGCCTCCCCGCCCCAGAGGTGATCCGCCCCGGCGCTGTCCATCAAGAGCCCGTCCTTGCCATCGACCCGCACCCACGGACACCAGCGCCTTGCCCAACCCGACAGCATGCGCAGATCGCGCACGTCCGCCTCCAGCATCGCATCCTCGACCTGCAGATGCGGCACCAGCGTTTTCATGTCGGTCACCCGCGCGCCGTGTTCGATGCCCAGCTTGACGGCGGCCGCGTTCATCCCGTGGATGACCGGCCCGTGATGCCCTTCGCGTGCCAGCACGATCGGGTCCGGTTCAGAGGGTGTTTGCGGCCCGAACCTGCGCCTCCGCCACCTCTGGATGGCGAAGTGGGGCAGATAGATTGAGACGATGCGCCTTGGGCTCATATCCCGCCTCCCATGTTCCGGGGCGCATGTCGCGGCCGCGGAACAGCTCCGCCTGCCAGCGGGGCGCGCCCGGCGCCTTGGGGTCGAACCGGTGCCGGACCGATGGCAGCGCCTCCACCGCCCAGCGTCTGCGGGCCGCCGACAGGCTTCGCTGCCCGCCGATCCGCAACAGGATCACCGGCACGCCCGCGCGTTCGGCACGCATCGCCAGCCGCTTGGTCGCGGTGAAGTCGAGCGCCTTGGGATTGCCCGTGATCTCGCCAATGACAGCTCCCAGAGTCGTGCATTTCAAGCCTTCCTCCATCGCCCACAACGCCTCTTTGGCGTTCTTCGTCCTGACCAGCGTGAACCGGGCCGGATCCGCCCCGTACCGTTTCAGCCCCGCGCCCGAGGGGCGGCCCATCTCCAGCCCCGACAGCCGGTCCTGTACCCACAGCACCTCTGCCCCCGTGGGCAGTTGCGCCAGGGCAAAGCCCCAGGCAGCGGCATCACCGGATCCGGCAAAGACCTCTGCCAGTTGTGGCAGAGACTTCGCCTCTTTCGGTGTCTCACGGCCCCTGGTCCGGGGCTGAAACCGCAATATGTCCGCGTGGGACAGGCGGTTGGGGTTCTTGATCTTCGCGCGGTCCATGACTCTTTAACAGATTCGCATGTTCTCTATTTGTTCTCATTTCAGCATTCCCGCCCTTGCAGAGTCAACAACTCTTCCCGGACAGGGCTTCAGAAGCTGCCGAATTGAGTGGAGAGGACCAGAACCGCCAGCAGCGCCAGCACCGGGATTGCCACGGCGACGACAAAGATCGGGCCATAGGCCTCCCTGTGGCTTAGCCCGGCAATCGCCAGCAGTGTGACGACGGCACCATTATGGGGCAGTGCGTCCAGACCGCCGGTCGCCAAAGCCGTGACGCGGTGCAGCACGTCCGGAGAGATCCCGGCGGCATTGGCCTGCGCCAGATACTCCGCGCCCAACGCGTCGAGCGCGATGGACATGCCGCCCGAGGCCGATCCGGTGATACCCGCCAGCACGCTGGTGGACACCGCAAGGCCCACGACCACGCCGCCCGGCAGATCCTCGATCCAGCCGCTGATCGCGGCAAAGGCGGGCAGGCCGGCGATCACCGCGCCGAACCCCACCAGCGCAGCCGTGTTGAACAGGGGCAGCAGCGAGGCGCTGGCCCCCTTGCCCAGATCCTCTTTCGGCGTGGCGATCCGGCTGCGCATCAGGAGCATCAGGATCACGATGGCGCCTGTCAGGCTCAGGATCAGCGACCAGAGGCCGGTCACCGCCTCCCCGCTTGTCTCTCCCCAGTCCGGTTGGGCGAGATAGCTGAGATCCTGTGCGGGCAGAAACACCTCGCTCAGCGTATAGTTCAGGACAAACACGCTCAGAACCGGGGTGATCGCGGCCCAGAATGGCGGCAGATCCGAACGGGTATCTGACTCTGCCTGCGGATGGGGGAACGCACCTGCCGGATGTCCCCTCCGGCTCGCCAGTTGCAGGTAGAGGAGCCCGCCGCCCGCCATGATCAACGCCGCCACGAGGCCCAGGCCGGGCGCGGCAAAGACCGTGGTGCCAAAGTATGGCATCGGGATCGCATTCTGGATCGCCGGTGTGCCGGGCAGGGCGGTCATGGTGAAGGTGAAGGCCCCCAGCGCAATCGCCGCCGGGATCAGGTGATAGGGCAGGTCCGACTGCCGGAACAGCACAGCGGCCAGCGGAAAGATCGCAAAGGCCACCACGAACAGCGACACGCCACCATAGGTCAGCGCAGCACAGGCCAGCACTACCGCCGGGATCGCCTGTGACGGGCCCAGCCGGTCCACGATGGCGGTGGCAATCGCGTGGGCCGCGCCCGACACCTCCATCATCCGCCCAAAGATCGCGCCCAGCAGGAAAAGCGGCAGGAACGAGATCACGAAGCCGCCCGTTGCGGGCATGAACCTTTGGGTCAGCGTGGCCATCAGCGGATCGGTGGCCAAAGCAGCCCCCAGCAGCGCCATCAGAGGGGCCACGACCATCACGGGCCAGCCCCGATAGGCGGCCCAGATCAGCAGACCAAGCGGCAGGATGACGGTGAGTGCGGCAAGCATAGCCTGATGCTATGCACTGCAGCGCAGCATAGAGGAGGGCGAATTGCCGCAGCGCAGCAATTTGCGCGGTCAGACGCCCTCCAGCCCCTTGCGCACAAACCCCGCCGCCAGCTCGGCATACTCCGCGCGGCTCAGCCCTTTTCCGGGCCGATGCCACATGTAAAACCAGTTGAGAATGCCGAAAACCGTCATCGTCACCGCGCGCAGCCGGTCTGCTTCCAGATCCGGCCGTTCGGCGGCGATCACGCCCGACATCGTGGCCACCAATTCCCGCTGCAGCGCGATCAGCGGCGCCTGCATCTCCCTTGGCAGGGTCGAGAGCGCGTCGAGTTGCAATTTATGCTCTGCATCCGCATCGGCGTAGGCCGCGAGGATCGCGCGAATGAGGCCCGGCAGGCCCTCCGGCTGCGCCTCGGCCACCACGGCGGCCAGATCCGACAGATGCGCGTCCAGGATATCGAAGAGCAGCGCCTCCTTGCTGTCATAATAATGATAGATCAGCGCCTTGGAGACCCCGCATTCCCGTGCCGCCCCCGTCATCGAGGCGCGGTCATAGCCATGCGCGGCGAAATAGGCCGCCGCTCCCTTGCGCAGGGCGGTGCGTTTCTGGTCGTGATCCTTGGCGATCCCGCGGGGCATCAGGATTTCGGGCGGGTGTCGATGATGCGCACCGCCTTGCCCTGGCTACGTGCAACACCACCTGGGTCGGCCACGTCGACCTTGACCGAAATGCCCACCGTCGCCTTGATCTTGTGGCTGAGCTCTGCGGCTGAATGCACCCGGTCCTCGTTCGACGAAAAGCCCTCGCAAGCTTCCGTCAACACGCGCATCTGGTCCATGCGGTCGGGCCGGCTAAGCTCGATCTGGAAATGCGGGGCGAGGCCCTGGACCGTCATCAACTGCTCTTCGATCTGGGTGGGGAAGACGTTCACACCGCGCAGGATGATCATGTCATCCGACCGGCCCGTGACCTTCTCCATCCGCCGCATCGACCGCGCCGTGCCGGGCAGAAGACGCGTGAGGTCGCGGGTGCGATAGCGGATGATGGGAAAGGCTTCTTTGGTGAGAGAGGTAAAGACCAACTCTCCCTGTTCCCCATCGGCCACGGGCTGTCCGGTCTCGGGGTCGATGATCTCGGGAAAGAAATGATCCTCCCAGATATGCAAACCGTCCTTGGTCTCCACGCATTCATTGGCCACACCCGGCCCCATGACCTCGCTGAGCCCGTAGATATCGACCGCATGCATGTCGAAGGCCTGCTCGATCTCCTCCCGCATCGCGTTGGTCCAGGGCTCCGCCCCGAAGATGCCGACCTCTAAGGAGCTGTCGCGCGGGTCGAGCCCCTGGGCGGCGTATTCATCCAGAACCGACAGCGCGTAGGAGGGGGTGACGGTAATGCCCTTGGGCCGGAAATCCTCGATCAGCCGAACCTGGCGCTGGGTCATGCCGCCCGAGATCGGGATCGTGGTCAGGCCCAGGTGGTCGGCGCCCAGATGGATGCCCAGCCCCCCGGTGAAAAGACCGTAGCCATAGGCGTTGTGCAACAGGTCTCCGGGTTGCAGGCCCGAGGCGCGCAGGGAGCGGGCGACGACGGAGCCCCAGGTGTCCAGATCCTTTTCGGTATACCCCACGACGGTCGGCTGGCCGGTGGTGCCCGAAGACGCATGGATGCGCTTCACCCGGTCGCGCGGGACGGCGAACATGCCGAAGGGATAGTTGTCACGCAGGTCCTGCTTAACGGTGAAGGGAAATTTCGCGAGGTCCGACAGGCTGGTCACGTCATTCGGATGCACGCCAGCCGCGTCAAAGGAAGCCTTGTAGAACGGCACATTATCGTAGGCATGGCGCAGCGACCATTTCAGGCGGTCGAGTTGCAGCGCCTCGATCTCGTCACGGCTGGCGATCTCGATGGGATCGAGGCTGGCTTTCGCTGGCGTGAGATCTTTCATCAGGCCTTCTCCAACAGGAGTGCGATGCCCTGGCCCACGCCGATGCACATCGTGCAGATGGCGCGGGACATGTCGTTGTCGGTCATGGTGAGCGAGGCGGTCAGTGCCAGTCGTGCGCCGGACATTCCGAGGGGGTGACCGAGGGCGATGGCGCCGCCATGGGGGTTCACGTGGTCGGCATCGTCGGGCAGGCCAAGCTGGCGGGTGACGGCGAGGCCTTGGGCGGCGAAGGCTTCGTTGAGCTCGATCGTGTCGATGTGCGCAATCCCGAGACCGTGCTGTGCCATCAGCTTTTCGGTGGCGGGGGCCGGGCCGATGCCCATGACGCGGGGGGCGACGCCGACGGTGGCCATGCCGGTGATGCGGGCACGGGGGGTGAGGCCGTACTTTTCAACCGCCGCGGCGGAGGCCACGATCACGGCGGCTGCGCCGTCGTTGACGCCCGACGCGTTGCCGGCGGTCACGGTGCCGCCGTCGCGGAACGGGGTGGACAGCGCGCCCAGTTTTTCCAGCGTGGTCTGACGGGGATGCTCGTCGGTCGCTATCTCGACCTCCTCGCCGCGCCGCTGGGGCACTTTGACGGCCACGATTTCGCGGGCAAGCCGACCGCTGGCCTGGGCCGCCGCTGCCCGCTCCTGCGAGCGCAGGGCAAAGGCGTCCTGATCGGCACGGCCGATCTGGTGATCCTCGGCCACATTCTCGGCCGTTTCCGGCATCGAATCCGTGCCGTAATGCTTGTGCATCGCCCTGTTCACGAACCGCCAGCCGATGGTCGTGTCGTAGATCTCCGCCTTCCTCGAAAACGCTGCATCCGCCTTGGGCATCACCATCGGCGCGCGGGACATCGATTCGACACCTCCCGCGATCACCACCTCTGCCTCTCCGGTCCGGACCGCGCGGGCCGCCGAGCCAATCGCGTCCAGCCCCGAGCCGCAGAGCCGGTTGATCGTGGCCCCCGGCACCGTATCGGGCAGGCCGGCCAGCAGCACCGCCATGCGGGCCACGTTGCGGTTGTCCTCTCCGGCCTGGTTGGCGCAGCCCATCAGAACTTCGTCGACTGGCATCTCCGGGTGGGGCTTCATCACCTCCCGGATCACATGGGCCAGCATGTCGTCGGGCCGCACCTTCGACAATGCGCCGCCATAGCGGCCAATCGGCGTACGGATGCCGTCGCAGAGATAGGCTTCGGTCATGTCTCTTCCTCGAAATGCTGGCCTTTGACGGTGCGCGCGAGGCCGCGGAACACCGCCACCTTGCGCCCGTCCTGGCCCGTTACGGTTACGTCGTAGATACCCGAACGCCCGGCGCGCGCGGTTTCCACCGCTTCTGCCGTCAGCCGTTCCGCCGGCTGGCCGGGCGTCAGGAAGGTGATGGAGTTCTCCTGTGCCACCGTCAGCGCATTATAGCTGTTGCAGGCGAAGGCGAATGCACTGTCGGCCAGTGTGAAGATATAGCCGCCGTGGCAGATCCCGTGCCCGTTCAGATGGTGGTCCTTGACTTCGAAGGACAGCCGCGCCGTGCCCGGCCCCACCGCATCCAGCGTCATGCCCAGCCATTGGCTGGCCGCATCCTTCGCCCACATCGCGGCGGCGCTTTTCTCGGCGCGCTCTTGCGGTGTCATCCTCGTCCTCCCGTTAGCTGCCACGATGCACAAACCCGACCGCGTGGTCAAGAGTGTTGATTTCCATCCCACCAGCGGTCATGGTGGCCGCAACCTTGGGAGGAGGATGATCATGCTGAGACCTGCAAGTTACGCGATGGCGCGATGGGTGGGGCCGGGAGCCGATGCGCGCGCCGTGCACGGGCCTGTCACCGGCGAACAGATCGCCGAAGCGGGGGGCGCGGCCCTCGATGTCCAGGGCATGCTCGACTGGGCGCGGGGCACGGGCGGCCCGGCGCTGCGGGCCATGACGTTCCACGAACGCGCCAAGATGATCAAGGCCGTCGCGCTTTATCTGGGCGAGCGCAAGGAAGAGCTTTACGCGCTCAACCCTCTTACCGGTGCGACACGACGCGACGGGGCCATCGACATCGACGGCGGCATCGGCACGATGATGGTCATCGCCTCCAAGGGCCGGCGGGAAATGCCCGACGGCCATGTCTATGTCGATGGCGAGGTCGAGGGCCTGTCGCGCGGCGGCTCCTTCCTCGGCCAGCACATCGCGGTACCCCTGCAGGGCGTGGCGGTCCATATCAACGCGTTCAACTTCCCCGTCTGGGGCATGCTGGAGAAACTGGCCCCCACGCTCCTGGCCGGCATGCCCGCCATCGTGAAACCGGCCACCCAGACGTCCTATCTGACCGAGGCGTGCTTTCGCATGATCGTGGAAAGCGGCCTTCTGCCCGACGGCGCCGTGCAGCTTGTCATCGGCGGGGTGGGCGACATGCTCGACCGTCTTGGGCCTCAGGATGCGGTGGCCTTCACCGGTTCTGCCGACACCGCACTGCATCTGCGAAGCAACGCGCATCTTCTGCGCAACTCGGTGCGCTTCCACGCCGAACAGGACAGCCTCAACGCCACCATCCTCGGCCCAGACGTGACCCCCGGCAGCGCCGCGTTCGACCAGTTCATCAAGGAAGCCGCCAGCGAGATCACCGTCAAGGCCGGTCAGAAATGCACCGCCATCCGCCGCATGATCGTGCCTCAGGCTCAGATGGAGGCGGTCTCCGAAGCTCTCATCGCCCGCCTCTCTGGCACTAAAGTCGGCGATCCTGCCGATGAGACGGTGCGCATGGGCGCGCTCGCCTCTGCCGCGCAGAAGGCCGATGTGCTGGGCAAGGTGCAGGCTCTGGCCGGCGAGACCATCCGTCTGACCGGCGATCCCGAAACACTCGACCTGATCGGCGCGGGGCCCGAGGGCGCCTTTCTCGCGCCCACGCTTCTGCGCTGCGACGATCCCGACGCCGCCCGTGCCGTGCATGAGTTGGAAGCGTTCGGCCCCGTCTCCACCCTCATGCCCTACCGCGATCTCGACCATGCCAGCGCGCTTGCCAATCGCGGCGGCGGCTCCCTCGTGGCTTCTCTTGTCACCGACGATCCCCAGGTCGCGCGCTCCGTCGCGCTGGGCTCCGCCGCGTGGCATGGGCGGCTCTACATCACCGGCGCGGGCAGCGCCAAGGAGGCGACCGGCCACGGCGCGCCCCTGCCGCATATGGTCCATGGCGGGCCCGGCCGTGCGGGTGGCGGTGAGGAGCTGGGCGGCATCCGCGGCGTGCTCCACTACATGCAGCGCACCGCCATTCAGGGCAGCCCCGATGTGCTCTCGGCCATCACCGGCCAATGGACGCAAGGTGCCAGCGAGATCAAGGGCCCAGACCATCCCTTCCAGCGCATCTTCGACGAGATATCCATCGGCGAGACGATCCACACCGCGCCGCGCACCGTCACCCTCGACGATATCGAGCATTTCGCCCATTTCACCGGCGACACCTTCTATGCCCACATGGACGAGGACGCGGCCAAGGCGAACCCGTTCTTCCCCGGCCGTGTGGCCCATGGCTACCTGCTCCTCAGCTTCGCCGCCGGCCTCTTCGTGCAGCCCGATCCCGGTCCCGTCCTCGCCAATACCGGGCTGAACGGCCTCAGCTTTCAAAAGCCGGTCAGCCCCGGTGACAGCATCTCCGTGCGTCTCACCGCCAAGCGCAAGACCAAGCGGACCGACACCTATGGCGAGGTTGCCTGGAACGTGACCCTCACCAATCAGGACGGCGATCAGGTGGCCGAATATGAGCTTTTGACGATGGTGTCCTACTCACGATAAAGGGGCGGGATGGACCCGCTCTCCCCCCTGATCACCGCCCTGCATGGCGAAGGCCGCCTTCGTGTCTGGTCCCTCGTCATCACCGTTTTCGGCGATATGGTCCAGCATCGCGGCGGCGGCATCTCTACCGCGCGGCTCGGCCGGCTTCTGGGCCGCGTCGGCGTCGAACCCGGCGCCCTGCGCACCGCTTTGTCGCGTCTCGGGCGGGATGGCTGGGTCACAAGCGCGCGGAGCGGGCGGCTCAGCATCTATCGCCTCAGCCCCGACGGCCTGTTGCAGTTCGCGCCCGCCACCACCCAGATCTACGCTGCCCCTCGCCTGCACCCCGCCACCTCATGGGCCCTGTCGGTTACGCTGTCTGCGTCCGGAGAGCCGGTGACCGCGCTCCACCCTCTGGACACCGCGCCAGAGGAGGCTGACTGCCAGGTTACCGGCACATTGTCCCATATCAGCGAGGCGTTCCGCCGCCGTTCCTTAAGCGCCCCGCATCGGGCAGCGCTTTCCGCGCTCTCCGCTGATCTGGAGGCACTGTCATCCGCGTCCCTCCCGCCGCTGGAGGCCGCGGCTGCGCGGGTTTTGCTGACCCACCGCTGGCGCCGTATCGTTCTGCGCTTCCCTGAGATCCCATTCGAGCTGATGCCCGCCGATGCCCCCCTTGCCAATCCCCGTGCCGCAGTAGCGCAAGCCTATCAAAGCCTGACCCCCGAGGCCGAGGCCTGGCTCGACACCTCCGCCGGCGATGCCAGCCCGATGCCCGCGGCCTCCCCATCCGCGTTCCTGCGGTTTGGGTAAGGGATGCGGCGCGCGCTTGGCAAAGCGGGGATGGTGGTGCTTTCCTCGATCAAGGCTCAATTCCGCGGCTCGGATTTTGAAATACTTTACTATAACGCGATGGAATCGTTGAATTTCGGATCAGGATTCGAATAGCGTTTCAACATTAGAACGACCCGTTATCCCAGCGATGCCAACCTGTCATGGACGCCATTGAGCCGACTGAAATTATCGCAACCTTGCGAGAAAGCCTCGTTGTCCTGACGGAAGATCTGAAGGTTGAATTTGCGAGCCCGCGCTTTTTTGAAACCTTCGAAGTGGATGAGCAGGAGACGATTGGCCATGACCTGGCCAGTCTTGGCAACGGGCAGTGGAATATTCCGAGCCTCATCGATGTCTTGAGCAGGATCCTGGACGAACACATCACGGTCGAGGATTACGAGGTCGAGCACCAATTCGAACATATCGGTCGAAAGGTGATGCGGCTCAATGCCCGCAAGACGGTGCGGCCGGGGAACGGGTCGCGGCGCATTCTGCTTGCTATCGAGGATATCACTACGGCTGCCGACGTGGCGCGGCAGGCCGAACGGAATGCCCGCCTGTCACAGGGTATTGTCGACACGATCAGAGAGCCGCTTCTGGTTCTCGATGGCGATCTCAAGGTTGTTTCCGCCAGCCGCTCGTTCTTCGACACGTTCGGCGTCACGCCCGAGGCGACGATTGGGCGCCGGATCTGGGAACTGGGGGATGGCCAATGGTCGATCCCGGAACTCATCCATTTGCTCACGACAGTCATACCGGCCCATTCCGAGATCGAGGATTTTGAAGTCACCCACGACTTTCCCGGCCTTGGCGAGCGTACGATCCTGTTGAACGCACGGAAGATTTTCGGCGACTGCAACACGACCAAAACCCTTCTTCTTGCGATGGAGGATGTCACTGAAAAACGACGGGTCGAGGGCGAGAGAAAAGCGGCGCTTGCGCAGGCGAACGATCTGCTGGAAGAACTCAATCACCGCGTGATGAATAGCCTGACGATGATTGCGTCTATCATATCCGTCGAACGCCGGACCCTCTCGGACGAGAGTGCAGCGCTTGCGTTCGACAGGCTCTATGCCCGGGTGATGTCGGTTGCCTCGCTTTACAAGAAGCTGTCCGCCAACCGTTCTATCGAAACTGTCGGAGCGTCGGACTATCTCGGCGCAATCGTCAAAGAGGCACGCGCGTCCATCAACCGCGAGGACCTGAAGCTCAACATTGGTTGCGACATAGACGATGTGGCGCTTACGACGCGCACCGCGGTCCCCCTCGGGCTTGTGGTAAACGAGGTCGTGACGAACAGTATGAAGTACGCCTTTCAGGGGCGCGATGCGGGAAAGCTCGATATCGTTTTCCGCGCCTCTCAGACCGCGTTCGATCTGACGATCCGGGACGACGGTGTCGGGATCGACGAAAATGCGCGCGTGAATTCAGGGATGGGCCAGCGGCTGGTCGCCGCCTTCACCCAACAGCTTGACGGCGTCTCGCATGTGAAGGCGGATCAAAAGGGAACAAGGTTTATCTTGACCATGCCACGATTGCTTGACGAAGCTCAGAAGACCGGCGCGGCACATCTGACTTGAGCCAATCCCTCACCTCTATCGCTTCCGGCGGTTGTGAAACGAAAGACGACTTTGACCCTCACGTCAAAGACGGACCCAACACCAGAAGAGGTGGCGCAACTGACCCTCATGCAGATCGCGGCCTGCGAACGGGGCTATGCGCTGGCTTGTGCGGCCATCGCCTAAAGCCTCCCTCCTCAGGGCGGAGACTGGCCCGGTACTGCCTGCGATGGGGGCGGCGCGCGGGCTTGTGTGGTCGCGGCCTGGGCGACGCTGCTGCAGGGGGACCGGCTGGCCCGCGCCACGGGTGAGGCGCTGTTGGCTCAATGCGATGATGGTCGGGGCGAGGGTGTCGCCTGTTTCGCGCTCGCCGAAGACCATGTCGATGATGGCAGCGGCGAACGCGACACGCTGGGCCGCAAGCTCGACTATTGCGATCTGGGGATTGGGATCGCATGTCAGAACGGTGCCAGTCACGCGCTTGCGCAAGGACGCGCGGATCGGCTGCGCTCGCTGGCTGTTGCCACCTGTGATCTAACGGGTCAGCCGCATTTCTGCGCCCGTGCCCTTTACCTCACTGCGCAGGCCGAAGGGCGCTCGTTTGAGTGGAGTGCCTATCTCGACGCGCTGGTCGCGTCATGCTTCTTCCATAGCCTGCGGGATTGCAGCGTCGCGGCTGGCATTCTGGACGATCCCCGTCTGGATGCGGCGGATGGCAGCCGTTGGCCTTTGGATAACACCAGTGCTGACATCCCACGGCAATACGCAACGGCAGGGGCTGACGTCAGGCCCGCTCCTTCCGCAGCCGTTATCCTTTATAGGTCCGCGTCAGTCCGCCAACGGCCGGCGCGTGACCTTGTCATAGTCCGCGACGAAACGGGCATTGCAATCGCGCACGGACATTGGCCCATCGCTTTCCACCGTGGCCCGGTCGATGTCTTCGCAGATCGACAGGGCCGCTTCCGTCAACGCGTAGACTTGGTCGTGATCTACCGCGAAGGATTGGTTCAGAAACCGGAAGGACGCGGCATCAAACCCTGGCAGCGGCTTGCGATAGCGCCCGCCCAGCAGCAGATTGCCCTTTGCGTCGAGTAGAAGCCGCACGCCGGGCAAGCCGCGGGCGGTTGCGATGTCGATCGCGCCGGGATTCTTCACCGGCTTTCCGTTCCGCAGAATGGTGTCTCCGATCCGTGCGTAGTCTCCGCCGAGCGCGACGACAGCCCCCGGATCGTCGATGTTGCGTTTTCGCACGCCCCCGACAAAGAGCGCATCTGCGTCCCGCCCGTAGACTCCGCCCAGAACTTCGAAGCTGGCTGGATCTGCGGCGGTGCAAACCAGTTGAGGGTGATGACTGTCCAGCGCCATATAGTAGATCTGCCCGTCGTCGCGATACCAATCATCGCCAAGGGCGCGGAAGCTTTCGGGATCGGAGTCCTTGACCGGGTCGGTTCCGAAGGATTCAAGGCCCGGATTGAAATAACGCAACCCATGCTTGTCGACGCCGAACACGTCAACGATGGGCCGAAAGCTGTCATGGTCGAGATAATCGAGCGTGACCCAGCGCCCGTCATGCGACCTCCGGGGACGCACGAGAACCCGCTTGCCATCGCTGAAGAACGGCCCGCCCAGGGACTTCGTCGGGGCCGCCTCAGTTGCCTCGCTCTCCCCTGACGCACGCCGGTCACGTTCGCGGTGCCACCACGTATCGGTCAGCTCGGAATGCGCCTCGAAGAATGCCCGCCAACGATCAAACTCCGCCGTCACGGATTGGGGCTTTCCCGCCCAATAGGGCCGGTCCTTGTCGTAGGCGCGGTACTGCCCCGCCTCGGAGGCGCAGACGAAGCTCTCTCGGTCCGCCCCGGCGATGGGATCGCGTTCCCAATAGATGCGGGCCCTGTCTGCGAAGTACTTTCCCTCATCGCCGATGGAAGAAAAGGACGGTGCGTGAGCATCCGGAACTTCGACACCGTAACCATAGACTTTGCGGCCATCCTTGGCCCAGTGGCTTTCATCGTGGTGAAGGCCGGGCTTCTGGCCGCGCCCGTAATGATAAGCAATGACTTCGAATGTGCCGGGATCCGCGGTCGGAAAGCGTTTGTTGGTGATGTAATAACCGGCGTTCGCATCGTATGCGTGGCGTTCGTTCAGCACCCGAAAGGTGGCTGGATCGGCGTGTCTGACGACATACCAATAAGGCTTTTGCCGAATTGCACCTTGGGCATAAACGCGGTCCCTGTCGCGAAACCATCGCTGCCCGAGCTGGCGAAAGCTTACCGGATCGACGCCATCAATCGGCTTGCCCGTCCGGCCCGCCAGAGGCATGCCACCGGCAAGGACGCGGTGTCCGTCATGCATGTAGCGCAGGGTCGGAAACGCTCGCTCCGCGATATAATGGGCGCGCCAGGAGGTCTTGGCAAACGGACCGATATGCGGATCGGCCTCGACCACCTTGCGGATCGCGCTGAGCTGCGGGCGTAGAGCGAAGGGCTGCTGAACCGGCGGATGAATACCTCCGCCTTCGCACAGATGGGCATAGAGGTCCGTATTCCGCGCGGGATCGGGCAGGCCGTCGCGGCGCAAGGCGCTTGCGACCCAGGACATATTTGCGAAATGGAGCATACCATAGAACCGGTTGGTGCTGTCCCAGACGCCGTCATCAATGCCGAGACGGGTCAGGACCTCCTCGGGGCCATGGCCCGCATTTATGAAGAGCGCCGCAGCATACCAGTATGCGTAGGGGACGGGATATGCGTCCTTTATCATCAATGCGTACCTTCCGTCATTTGACGTCTGTGGTGGCCAAGCGGCCCGCCTCTGACCATTTCCCGTGTGTGGGGCAATGAAAAGCCCGTTTTTGGGTGCGCTCTGATGCACCGCCTTATTATACCCGACCCCCTCCCTTGCCCTAAGGCGGTCAATCAGGCTTGGGCCGTCTCCAACGCGGACGAGACGCGCTTAGACAAAACGCAGAGGTGTCAAAGCAGTTTGCGCAGCCACACCGCCAGTAGAACCGACACGTTTGATTGTTGCGGTTAGCTCGACATTGCTGCGTGCACAATTTCGGCTTTCATCCGCTCAACGGAAGACATTCAAAAAGGCATAGACCGTCAAGCACGCGCCGAGAGTGAACAGCGCGGCAATCAATATGTAAGTCACAATGCCTGCACCCAATTGCGGTGCTGTCGGGAAAAACATGCGGAATGACCCAGCCATTACAAGCAGCCAGCCCGAGAGGGTCACCAGCAGGCTCAAGTCTACATCCCAGACATTATGCGTCGTCACGATGATCAGGCCACCGATCAGGAACAGCAAACCGTTCAGGTAGACTACGGAGGGATGGACATCTCGCCAGATCCTAAGGTTCAGCAGCTCAGATACAGTGACAATCATAAGTGTTGGCCCAAGCACAGCAGCGACCCGCTGGGAAATGTCCATTGGATAAAAGCTCCTTGGGCGCGCCGACACGCTGGTTTTACTTTAGTCGGCAGCACGCGTTAGCGATGAAAAAGGCCATACCAGAACACGTTCAACAGCGCTTTGCCGCTCTCAGCTTTGTGAACTGGGCCGACATGCCATCGGGTCGGTCAAGTCGCCACAAAGGGCAACCGGCGCGGGGTTTCCCCGGTGAGGGCACGTATTGCGTTGCCAATGGCTGGCGCGATCGGCGGCGTTCCGGGCTCACCTATGCCGGTCGGGTCAATGGCACTGTCGATGATCGCCACCTCAACTTCGGGCATCTCATTGTTGCGCATAATCCGGTAGGCGTCGTAGTTCCATTGATCGACCTCGCCGCCCTGCCTCAGAGTGATTTCTTCGAACATGGCGGCAGACAGGCCAAAGCCAAGCCCGCCGGTCATTTGCGTTTCAATAATCGAAGGGTTGATTGCGATGCCGCAATCAACGGCGGCCCAAACTTTGTGGACGCGGGGGACATCACGCTCGATCGACACATCGGCGATCATGGCGACGTAGCTGCCAAAGCTTTTGTGCAATGCAACACCACGGGCGATGCCGTTGCCCGCATCGGGGCCCTGCCAGTTCGCCATGTCTGCCACACGCTCCAGCACGCCGCGATGGCGATCCGCGTCATCCGCTTCAAGAAGGTCAAGCCGGCCTTGGACGCGGTCCTTTCCCCCGCGCTCAAGAAGCTCATCCAGAAACACCTCTGTCGCATAGGCGGTGTGCGTGTGACCAACAGCCCGCCACCACAGAACCGGCACCGGGCTATTCATTGTCGCAAGCGCGACACGCGCATTCGGCAGCCGGTATGGCAGCCCGCGCGCCCCTTCGACCGAACTTCCATCAATTCCGTCGGTGATGAATTGCTCAAACGGAGAGCCCGCCAAAAGCGATTGCGTCGCCACGTTGTTGCGCCAGGCGACGATGTTTCCGTCGCTATCGAGGCCGCCTTGCATGTAATGGACAGTCAGCGGGCGGTAGTAGCCGCCGCGCATGTCATCTTTGCGGCTCCAGATCAGTTTGTAGGCACCGGGGCCAGCGGCTTTGGCGATCTCGGACAGCTCTGCCGTGAAGTGATTGTCGGCTGTAGTGCGCCGCCCGAAGGATCCGCCTGTGAGCATTGTATTGATCGCGATGTTTTCGGGCGGGAAACCGAACCGGGCCGCCGCTTCATTCTGGTCAGAGGTTTGCCATTGCGACCCCATCCAGAACTCCGCCCGGTCCTCTGACAGCTCGACCACGCCGTCCAAAGGCTCCATTGCCGCGTGGGATAGGAACGGAAACCGGAATTCGGCTTCAATGACATCCGTTGCCTCGCTTATCGCGGCCTCAATGTCCCCGCGATCCTCTGCAATGGCTGGCGCACTGCGCGCGGCCTGCGCCCAGACTGTCATCATCTCGTCCGAGGAACGCGTCTCGGCGTCTGTTTCATCCCATGTGACATTCAGCGCATCGCGGCCTCGGAACGCGGCCCAGGTATCATCGGCATAAACGGCGATGCCCGAAGGGATTTGTTCGACCCGCCTTACACCCGGCACGGCCAGCGCCTCAGTCGGATCAAAAGTGGTTACCGTCGCGCCGAACTTGGGTGGGCGTGCCACGGCGACGGTCAGCATTGCGTCCCGGAAGACATCGATAGCGTAGATCGCAGTGCCGTTCGACTTTTCTGGCGCATCGATCCGGGGGACATCGCGGCCAACAAGGACGAACTGATCGGGCGTTTTCAGGACCGGCTCTGCTGGCGGTTCAAGACCATCGGCCAGGGCGACCAATTCACCAAAGGTCGCCTGCAGGTTACCGGCTGACCCAGTATGCGACACAACACCTGCGCGCACCGTGATCTCCTCCGCCGGAACGCCCCAGTCGCGCGCGGCGGCCGCGACCAGAACGGCACGTGCGGCCGCACCCGCCTGCCGCATCGGCATCCATGAGGCGGGCGTTGCCGTCGATCCACCGGTGCCCTGCACGCCGAAGATGGAGCTTGCATAAAGCTCCACATTGGCGGGCGCATTTTCAGCCCGCATCTGGGACCAGTCGGCGTCCAGCTCCTCGGCAACCATTGTGGTCAGACCCGTCCAGGTGCCTTGGCCAAGCTCACTGTGCTTGACCAGGACCGTAACCACACTGTCGGGCGTTATACGAACAAAGGCGTTCGGCGCGAACACATCCGTTCCCCGAGCTGCCCGCCCCGGAAGAGGCACGGCTGCTGCAATCACCAACCCGGCTGAGCCAGCAAGGAATGCGCGGCGGTTTGGCATCAACTTTTGCATCGGCTATCCCTCCAACGCGTCAGCGGCTTGGCGAAGGGCGGATCTGATACGCGTGTAGGTGGCGCAACGGCAGAGATTGTCCGTCATCACGTCGACAATTTCCTCATCTGTCGGGTTCGGGACATCGCGCAAGAACGCTGTTGCGGTCATGACTTGCCCGGATTGGCAATAGCCGCATTGTGCGACTTCAACATCCGTCCACGCTGCCTTGACCGCCGCGGCCTCTGGCCCGTCGATCCCTTCGATTGTGGTGACTTCTGCGCCGTTCAGGGTGCCCACAGGTGTGATGCAGGACCGCTGTGCAACACCGTCAATCAGGACCGTGCAAGCTCCGCATTGCGCAACACCGCATCCGTACTTTGTCCCTGTCAGGCGCAGATCATCCCGGATGACCCATAGCAACGGCTTTTCCGGATCGACCCGGACCTCTTGCTGGTTTCCGTTGATCCTTATGCTGATAGACATGTCGCAATCTCCCTGCGCCGTTGCCACTGGAGATATGTCGTTGACGCAAGGTCAGAAGTGCCCACGAATGAAAGCTGCGCTTCATAATCGAAACGTTGTAAGGCGTGTGATCAGCTGTCCATGCCCGGATCAATTTGAAGTCGGGTCGCACCTGCGAAGCGGGGCGCGTCCAAGGTGATCACAGAGACAAACCGGTCAATCACCTTGCGCACGTTCGGGCGATGGCGGTCGGCAGGATGTGTCACGATCCAGCTCGCGGTCGACAGGCCGTGGATATTCTCACCCAATCGCTTGAGCCGATGATCGTGATCACCAATGAAACAGGGCAAAGCCATCCGGCCCATTCCCGCAAGACAAAGCTGCATCCCGGCAATTGGCGTGCTGGCACCGATGACGATTTCGGATGCATGATGTGCGCGCACCCATCGGGCTGACGGTGTATCGGCCCCGACCTGAATCCATCCTTTGACCGCGTGATCGACCGCATAGCCCGCATATTCAATCCGGCACAGCTTTCTTGTTGCCAGATTGGGCTCTTCAGGCCGCATATTGCGAAACCCGATCAACGCCTCACGACGACCGATATCCGCGCGCCGTTCTTCTGCGCTGAGATAGAGTTGGAACGTGTCGTCGGGCGCGGATATCTGGCCTATCTTTTCGGTGATGTAAGTGGTCATCCATGTGCCGGCGCTGATACGGATGACTTCCGGACCGGCCTCGCTTGCGACATCCTGCTCGGCCTCGATGACCCGCTGTTCGATATCACGGACCCGCGCAAGAAGCGTGCTGCCATGCGCCGTCAGGTCATAGCCGCGCGCGTGGCGTTCAAAGAGTTTCACACCCAGCGATTGCTCCAAACGGTCCATTCGACGGCCCAGTGTCGGGGGACTAGCGCCCGTCTTGTCCACGGCTTTGGCAAGGCTCGCGGCCTCCGCGACACCAAGAAACAGCCGCAGATCATCCCATGAGAGCCTCTTTTCACTCATGAAGCATGGCCTTCATTTGCAGATCATTATCGACACAATCATATGTGAGATGGGCACGCCTGCCGCGGAACGCAAAAGAATGCGCGAATTGACACCTCGCAACCGGGGCGGTCTGGCTCGAAGGCCTGGGCTTTCACGCGGCAAACCATGCAAGAGATCAAAGTGACCCGCTTCGGTGGGCCAGAGGTCCTCACGCGTAGCGTCCCTGTCGGGTGTTCTTAATCTCGCTTCGGCGGGTTCGCATCGTTTGCAATGGTCCGGCCTCGGGGACTATCTGGATACGGCCGACGCAACGGCAACAAGCGGCGGACGCCGCTCAAGGCCCGCCCGTGATCAGCGCAGCGGCCAGCCGGGCGAGATTGCGAGGAGAGCGATCATCCAGTGTGTCAGCCGATATCCGGCCCTCGGCAGCAAGGGATGCAAGACCGTGCACAACTCCCCACGCAGCAAGAGTTCGCTCTTTCCGCTCGACGTCCGTAGCGGCTGGAAGCACTTCCTTTACCGTATCCCGAAGCATATCGTAGGCCGCCCGGGACACGTGGCGAAGTCTCTCGTCGTCTTCGACCCGCGTGCCCGTGGCGAACATGAGCCGGTACACCCCCAGATTCTCTGCCGCAAAGGTCATATACGCTTCGGCCAATGCCGTAAGGTCGGGCGTCTCGTGCCTTGCCTCTTCCAGCTCTGATGCAAGGCGCTGAAACCCCCGCACGGCGAGCGCTGTCATCAGGTCAGATTTCGTACGGAAATGCGCGTGTGGAGCCGTCGCACTGACACCGAGCCGCGCCGCGAGTGCCCGGATGCTGGGCACGGCATCGGGGGTGCGGCGCAGATCGTCCTCGGCGGCGTCTAGCAGAGCGGTGCGCAGATCTCCGTGGTGGTAGGCAGTGCTATTCATCATATTCCTCGAACTAAGCATTGCAAAGTTAGCACTGCATAGTTATCTGAATGACAGTTCCAAACCGAAAGGTCAAACCCATGACGGCTGCATCGCTGCGCACCACCTTACGCTGGTTTCATATCGTTGGTGGACTGATTATCGGCACATATCTGTATTCACCGTGGTCCGCGAACGCCGCATTCACCGCGCTGACCCTCTACGTGGTCACCCCCGCCCTTGTTCTGAGTGGCCTCGCCATGTGGAAACAGGGGGTCATTATGCGGTTTTTCCGACGTGATGCCTGAGGTGTCGTCGTTTAGGCATTGAGCCTATCACAAGCGGACCTCCATGCCCGGCACAGCGAATGTGAGCACCGTTCCGATTCCGGTGAAACTCTTCTTTGATCGGGGGGCACGCCAGCTTGATCAGCGCCGATGTGCAGAAGCAGAACTCGAGCAATCCCGCCACCTCTACCCACTACGATCAGTGAAGATAACCTCGCTCAAAACACGCTGGTCATCCCTGCGTGGCTTGCCGTGAAACTTCGGGAAGAGTGGATCCGGACGCGTCATTTGCGCATCTGTCCGCCAGAAAGATCAGACATGTTCACCGCTCGTTTTCGAGCCGTGAACCAGAAGGTGCCCCAGAAATCAATGGCGCCTGACCCTCGCAATAATGACTTATATGATGCAATCTTTGTGCACAATATAATCCGTATTGCCGATTGTTAACTTAAATAATTAATTTTTAGATTTATATTTGACCAACAATCCATTCTTCTCGATTGATTTGGTCTTGAAAATAAGTTATCCAGAAAAGGTGAATATTCTTACATTATTTTCCTAACCGCTAATGCAATTAGCATAGATTACTTACACATAAAAAATATCTTCTGAACGCTGTTTAGCCGCTTATACTGCCTTGGTCACTCAACCAATGATATAGCAGATCTGCGCTGCTGGAAACCTTGTTTGTCTTGGATCTCACCAGATGATACTGAAACCCACTGTTGCGAAAACTGTGGTGATCCAGAACTTTTACCAGCCGTCCAGATTGCAATTCGGCATCCGAATTCGCCTCGCTGACCAAGGCGACGCCCAAGCCTGAAACGGCTGCATCAATCGCCATCATCTCGTTCGAAAACTTGTGTCCCTTTTGCAGATCTATGGCCTTGCTGTTCACACCGGCCGCCTTCACCAACATGTCCCACCCCGGCACCAGGTCTGGGCTTCCCCGCCAGTCAGTATGCAAGAGCGGATACTTGTCCAGCTCGGAGAGATCATTCAAACCGCCATGCCTTTCCAGCAAATCTGGACTTGCAACAATGTGATACACGCCGTCGATCAGGGGAACGACTTCAAGGTCGGGGTAGTCGCCATTGCCATAGCGAATCCCGATGTCGGCCTGGCCCTGACAGAGATCGACAAGCTCATCGGTGGCGTTAAGCCGGATCTCCAGCTTCGGATGTTGCTCGTTGAACGTCTCCAGTCGGGGGACCAGCCATTTCATGCAGAAAGACAGGGGCGCGGTCAGGGTCAACCAGTTCCGCCCGGTGTCGCCTTTGATCACATCGCAGGCTTCGGTAAACTTTTCCAACGCATTGGACATTAGTGGAGCGGCCAGTTTTCCAATACGCGTTAATTTCAAAGATCGTGCTTGGCGGACAAACAACTTAACGTCGTAATAATCCTCCAAAGATTTGACATGCTGGCTGACAGCGGCAGGGGTAACGTGAAGCTCTTCAGCCGCTTTTTTAAAGCTGGAATGCCGCGCTGCCGCCTCGAACGCTTTCAACCAATTCAGGGGTGGCAGGGAAATCAAAAGAGCACCTCGGCACTCGCATTAGCTGAACTGACGCATGACTTAGAAATCATAGCTTGTGTGATAAACCTCTTTTGGATCATTCTCGGTGTCAACAAGTCAGCCGTTTCTTCCGGCAGATTCTTGCCAATGAGAGAGTTGGTGAAGTCAGGGATATTTTTTCGGCGACGCTTGTAAATATCGGGTTCGGCTCACCTCCTATATTCCGCGCGGAAACGGGTGTGAGCTCTCGGGCGATGAACGGCCTCGCTGCTGGACCGTGCATCCTGCCCGCTCGTCTCTGAACGGCAGCACGTGCCGAAAACACCGGCGGGCGCGTCATCTCGATGAGGCCCGACGCCATGCTCAACTTTCGCCGCAGCGTTATCGCCAAGGGCTCGGAGGCGCCTGTGCTGGCCTGCCCGGACCCTGGCCCGATGCAAAGATCCATAGAAAGGAAACAGACGTGAATACCGTCAGATTTCAAAGTCCAGACCTGGCTCACACCCGAAGCATTATCGAATTGGTCAGCGATACGCCCTGGCTGGATTCGAACAGCGAATACGCCTATGCGCTGTGGTGCACGCATTTTGCCGAAAACTCCGTGGTTGCCCTGCGCGACAACGAGGTGATCGGCTTTTTGACAGGCTTTCGATCCCCACGCCGCCCTGAAACCTACTTTCTTTGGCAAACCGCAACCAAACCCCGGCACGGTGTCGCGGGGCTTGGCGTGGACATGATCGCCTATGCGGCGGAGCGGGAGATCAGTCGCGGGGCCGACCAGATCGAAGCGTCGGTTGACGAGAAGAACAAGGCGATCCGGCTGCTCATGAAGTCTCTCGCCAAGCGCCTCGACGGCCGTATCGAAGAGGAGTTGCTGTTTCCCGGCTCCCTCCTGGCCGGTGCGGGGGACGACCATCACGACGAAACCCTGATGCGCATTTGTCTGGACCGCCGGACCGATCGCGAGCCTGTGAATACCCCCGCACCGGATCACGTTGCAGAGGAGGCCGCGGCATGAGCACCAATGTTTCCCAAACATTCGCCGTTCACGGACAAAGCGGGGCCTGGCTTCCCGACCGGCAGCTGGCAGAACGGGTGTCGCACCACTTCGGCACGCCGGCCTTCGTCTACAACGCCGACTATCTGCGCCATAATTTCGATATGCTGCGTCAGCAACTGTCGCCTTCGATCGACCTTCTCTATTCGCTCAAGGCCAATCCGAACGCGGCAATCGTGGATTGCCTGCGCGCTTGCGGTGCCGGTGCCGAGGTCTCCTCGCGCGCTGAATTGCACACCGCCATCCGGGTTGGGATCGACCCCGCAAACATCATTTTCGTCGGTCCCGCAAAGTGCCGGGACGAAATCGCCGATTGTATCCGGTTCGGGATCTTCGCGATCGTCGCGGAATCCGCGCAAGAGCTGGACGAGATCCAGCGACAGGCCGAAGCGTCCGGCGTCAAGCGAGCCGTGAATGTCATGCTGCGCGTCAATCCGGATTTCAAAACAAGCGGATCTGGCCTGACGATGAGCGGCAAGCCACGCCAATTCGGCATAGATGTCGAACAAGTGCCGGGCCTGCGCGGAAAACTCGATACGCTCGCGCTGGTCCGGGTGATCGGCTTTCACGTCTATATGGGGACAAGGTATCTCGAAGCAGAGCCGGTTATCGAGAACACCGAGAACATTCTCGACATGGCCGAACGCCTTGCCCGCGATCTGGATATCGAGATCGAAGCGGTGGATGTCGGGGGCGGCTTCGGTGTGCCTTACTTCGACAACGAGGAGAAACTGGACCTTCCCAAACTCGCCCGAGGCGTCAACGCCGCTGTCGCGCGGTTCCGCAAGTCCAATCCCGCGACCCGCGTGATGATCGAACTTGGCCGGTACCTCTCAGCCGGGGCAGGCGCTTTGCTGACCTCCGTGCGCTACGTGAAGGTGTCGCGGGGGGAAACCTTTGCCATCGCGGATGGGGGCACGAACCTGCATATGGCGGCTGTCGGGGTCGGGGGGTTCGCCAAACGCTCCTTTCCCATCGTGAACCTCTCGCGTGATCGTTCCGGGTCGGACGGGGTTGTCACCCTGACCGGGCCCCTCTGCACGCCGAGTGACACGATGGCGCGCAAAGCCGATCTGGGCGAGGTGGAAGAAGGCGATGTCATCGCGGTGCTGTGCTCAGGGGCTTACGGCCCAACCGCGTCGCCCACAGGGTTTCTAAGCCACGGCTATCCCAACGAGGTTCTGGTTGACGGTGACGATCTGCACCTTGTGCGGGCGGCGGACAGTGTCAGCGACATCATATCGGCCTACCGGCTGCCCGGCGACCTCCCTCTGCCCGGCGATAAAAGCGAATTCACGATTTCGACGCGCCTGTCGGCGTCCGATGCCCATTATGGCGGCGGCATCGTCGATGGCGCGCATATCCTACAGCTTTTCGGGGATGCCGTCACCGGGCTGGCCGCCTTGCAGGATGGCGATGAGAGCCTGCTGCAAACCTGGGAAAACGTCGAATTCCAGCGCCCGGCCCGGCCCGGGGACTTCCTCACCGTCCGTGCGCGCATCACGCGGCGAAAACGCCTGCGCCGCTATGTCGAGGTCGAGGCGCTTCGGACCGTCCGTGCCCCGGATGCGGCGACATCCACCGTCATTCCCGTCTCTCCCCCCGAGCGTATTGCCACGGCGAAAGGGCTCATCGTTGTTCCGATGCCCAATCGCCAATCCAAACCGGAAGAGGTGTCTCAATGACTTTGCTTCATCAACTTCTCGACCGTGCCGCCGCGTCCAACCCGCGCGCGCCCGTCCTCGCATATGGCGATCAGGTGCTGACCTTGTCGCAGCTTCGAGCCGGTGCGCGGTCGCTTGCGCGCTGGTTGTCGGATACCGGCGTGTCCCCCGGTGACCGGGTGATCGTGCAGGCCGACAACAACCCTATGACGGCGGTGCTGATCTATGCAATCAGCACCATCGGTGGCTGCTTTATCCCGGTTCATCCCACAACCCCCGTCAAGCAGTTCGATTACATCCGGGAAAATTCCGGGGCTGTCATGGTGCTTTCCTGCCGGGGTGGGGACTGGCTGGCCAAGGTCGGCGAGACCCACGTGGGCGTTCCAAGGCTTGGCGATCTGCTGCACGCCGACACGGGCAATCTGCCTCTTTCCACCTTCAACCTTGGCATCATCCCCGAGGATCTGGCCTGCATGATCTACACGTCCGGATCCACCGGGCGCCCCAAGGGGGTGACATGTCTGCATCGCCAAATGGTGTTCTCTATCGCCGCCATCGCCGAGGCCCTAGATTACCTGGCTGGCGATGTCATCTTCTGCTCCTTGCCCTTGTCTTTCGACTACGGCCTCTACCAGCTCTTTCTCGCCGTCGAATGCGGGGCCGTGCTTCGACTGGAAAACCCGGATATCGGCGGTCTTGGCCTCTTCAGGGCGCTCAAGAAAAGCCGCGCCAACGTGCTGCCGGCCGTGCCCGCGATGATCGAGGCGCTTGCGGTGATGGGCAAACGCAAACCCGGTGAGCTTCCCGATCTGCGCCTGATCACGAACACCGGCGCCGCGCCGTCGCCCGCATCCATCAAGACCTTGCGGGGCGCCTTTCCCCGCCTCGGGTTCCAGCTCATGTACGGATTGACCGAATGCAAGCGTGTCAGCATCGCGCCCGTGGATGGCGATCTGCTCAAGCCCGGCACATGCGGCCGTCCGCTCCGCGGAACGCGGGTCGAGGTGGTGGGCGAAGACGGCGCGGTCCTGCCGCCCAACTCAATTGGCGAGTTTGTCATATCCGGCCCGAACGTGATGGCCGGATATTGGAAATCCGAGGAGCTGACGAACAAGACCTACCGGACACAGCACGCCACGCTGCGCCGCCTTCACAGCGGGGATTACGGCTGGATGGACGAGGACGGTTATCTTTATTGCGAGGGCCGGCGCGACGACATCTTCAAGGTGCGCGGCTTCCGCGTCAGCTGCTCGGAGATCGAGGCGGCCTGCTGCGAAGCGCCCGTCGTCCGTCACGCGGTGATGGTGCCGCCCGCACCCGGTCGGCCATCCACGCTTTTCATCTGCGCATCTGAATCCGAATTCGATCTGCTCGGCTTTCTCGACGAACGGCTTGAGCCCTACAAGATACCGGATCGCATTCGGCTGATCGACGACATGCCGCGCACGGCAAACAACAAGTTTGACCGAAAGGCGCTTGTTCAAAGCCTTCAGGCCGAAATGCACCAAGCCCCAACACAAAAGCAGGAGATGACCCATGCTTGACGCACCCTACACCCAAAACGAGGCGCGCGACGATCTGCGCAAGGCGCTCGCAGCCGTTCTCGAAGAGGCGATACCGCCCCTCTCTGACGAGATGAACCTCTTTCGCGAGTTTCGTCTGGATTCGATGAGCATGCTCGAGACGCTGATGGAACTTGAAGACATGCTCGGCTTCAACGTCGACCCCGAGGATCTGGACATCAAGGATTTCGAGACCGTGGGCGGCTATTCCAGCTTTCTGGTCGCGATCAAGACGGAAGCGTGACCCCCGGTAATCCCAAAGGCCCATCGAAGGAGAAACACCCATGATCATCAGATCGCTCGACAGCATCACCGACACCGACCGCGATGTCAAAGGCGCCCTTGGCACCTGGCGCAGCAAGCGCCTGATCCTCGCAGACGACAATGTCGGCTTCTCGCTGCATGAAACAACCGTCTATCCGGGCACCGAAACCGATCTGTGGTACAAGCATCATGTCGAAGCGGTGCTGTGCGTCGAAGGCGAATGCGAGCTGACCAACCGCGACACCGGCGAGGTTTTCATGATCGGGCCGGGCGATATGTATCTGCTCGACAAGCATGACCGGCACACCTTGCGACCGAAAACCCGTTTTCGCGCCATCTGCGTGTTCAACCCGCCCGTGACCGGGCGAGAGGATCATGATGGTGACGGCGCTTACCCGGCGCCTGTTTCGGCCGCCGCGGAATAGACGGTTCCGCCGGCTCCCGTTTCAGGCGGGCGCGGCATCCCCGCACCGGCCCTGAACACCGACTACGCAGCCGCAGGCCCCCCTGCCCTCTTTCCGACAAAACCGCGGGGCAGGGGGCATTTCAAACCCGGCGCACCGCGTTGCGCCGCCCGTCTGCCTGCCCCCGAAAAAGGAGAGGAAGAATGAACATGCAACGCCGTTCCAAGTCTGTCTTCACGCGTCGTGAATCCGGGGCGCGAAGTTACTGCCGGGCGTTCGACACCATATTCACGTCGGCGCAAGGGTCCGAAATGGTGGATTGTGAAGGCCGCCGCTACATCGACTTTCTGGCGGGATGTTCCTCGCTGAATTACGGACACAACGATCCCGATATGAAGGCAGCCCTGGTCGATCACATCTGCCGGGATGGGCTGGCCCACGGTCTTGATCTGCATACGGGCACCAAGGCCGAGTTCATCCAGGCCTTCGAGGAGCATGTTCTGCAACCCCGTGGGCTGAACCACCGGCTGATGTTTACCGGCCCGACCGGCGCCAACGCCGTCGAGGCCGCGCTCAAGATTGCACGCAAGGCCACCGGACGCACCAACGTGATCGCCTTCACCAACGGCTTTCACGGCGTCACCCTGGGCGCGCTTGCCGCAACCGGCAATGCCTATCATCGGGGCGGTGGCGGTCTGCCGCTCGCGAATGTCACCCACATGCCCTTCGATGGATATGCCGAAGGGTTGGATAGTGTGGGTCTGCTGCGGAAGATGCTTTGCGATGCGTCGTCCGGGCTGGATGCCCCGGCAGCCTTCCTTTTGGAAACCGTTCAGGGAGAGGGCGGGCTCAACGTCTCGGGTGACCGCTGGCTGGCCGATATCGCGACCCTGGCACGCGAGACCGGCGCCCTGATGATTGTCGATGACATTCAGGCCGGGTGCGGCAGGACAACGGGCTTCTTCTCGTTCGAGCGTGCCGGCATAACCCCCGACATCATCACGCTGGCCAAGTCGATCTCGGGGTTCGGCCTTCCCATGAGCCTTGTTCTGGTGCGGCCCGAATACGACGTGCTGGGACCGGCGGAACATAATGGCACCTTTCGCGGGAACACCCACGCCTTCATCACCGCACGTATCGCCATCGAAAAGTTCTGGGCTGGGGGCCGGTTCGAAAAGGATATCCGCCGCCGTTCCGGTATTGTGGAACGGGGCCTCCAGAAGATCGCCGCCCTTGTTCCGGGCGCGCGGCTCAAGGGTCTGGGGATGATGCAGGGCGTCGATGTCGGGTCCGGCGACCTCGCTGCCGCGATCTGCCGCGCGGCTTTCCGGCAGGGCCTGATCATCGAAACATCCGGTCCCGACGATCAGGTGGTCAAGGTTCTCGCCCCGCTGACCACGCCGGATGAGATGCTCGAAGCCGGATTGTCGATCCTGATCGAAGCCACGCGCCACGCCATCACCGCACCCCGCATCGCGGCGGAGTGACCGCGCCGGGCTGCTTGACGCGTCGCGAAATTGAAATTCTGTTAGGAGGGGCAGATCAGATATGACCCATATCGTGGAAAAGATCGGCGGCACGTCGATGTCGCGCCTGAATGAGCTGTGTCACACGCTCTTTATCCGAAATGGCACTCCGCGATACGGTCGATATTTCGTGGTTTCGGCCTTTGCCGGGATCACCAACCTCCTGCTTGAGCACAAGAAGTCCGGCCAGCCGGGGGTCTATATGCAATTGGCGCTCAACCCGGATGATCGTGGGTGGCGCGATGCGCTCTCCAAAACGTCCCATGCCATGATCGCCGCGCACCAGGCGATCCTGTCGCATCCCGATGACATCGACGCCGCCACCGGATTCGTTCAAGACCGGATGCGGGAGACCCGAACCTGCCTCGCCGATCTGAAGCATTTGTGCTCTTACGGGGGCTTCCGTCTGGAGGAACAGCTTTCCCGCGTGCGGGAAATGCTGGCCGGCCTTGGGGAGATGCATTCCGCCTACGCCACCACGCTGTTCCTGCGTCGCCACGGGCTTGAGGCCCGATGTGTCGATCTGTCGGGCTGGCGGGACAAATCCAACCTGGCATTGGACGACCGGATCCGCAAAAGCATCCGCGATATCGACCCGGAACGCGAAATGCCCATCATCACGGGATATGCCCAGTGCAAAAGCGGTTTGATGCAAGAGTTCGACCGGGGATATTCAGAGGTGACCTTCTCCCGGCTCGCCGCCATCATAAGGGCCCGTGAGGCCGTCATCCGCAAGGAATATCATTTGTCCTCCGCCGATCCGCTTCTCGTCGGGGCCGGCAAGGCCCGCAAGATCGGCCATACAAGCTATGATCTGGCCGACCAGATGGCCAATCTGGGGATGGAGGCGATCCACCCCTCCGCCGCCCGGACCTTGCGCCAGGCCAAGGTGCCGCTGCGGGTCACCAACGTCTTTGAACCGGAAGATCCCGGTACCCTGATCAATGCCCGGGACACCGAAACCCCGGCGGTTGAGATGATCGCCGGGCTGGATGTCTTCGCGCTCGAAGTGTTCGAACAGGACGAGGTTGATATCAATCTTCTCGACGTGGCGATCCTGAACACGATCGGCGACCATGGCCTGCGCATCGTCTCGAAAACGATCAATGCCAATACGATCACGCATTATGTCGACGCCAAGCCCGCTGCCATCGACGCTGTCGCGGACGACCTTGGCGCGCTCTATCCAAATGCCCGCATTTCGGCCTGCAAGCTCGTTCTCATCTCTGTTCTGGGGCATGATCTGCAAGGATTGTCGGTCCCCGCACGCGCACTGCAAGCCCTGGCCAAGGCGGGTATCACGCCGCGTTGCGTGCTTCAGGGGCCGCGTGGCGTCGAGACGCAGCTGATCCTCGACGCGGGCCTGCTTGAGACAGGCATCCGAAGCCTGCATGCCGAACTCAAGGAAGATGTCGCCAAAGCGACCACAATCGCCGCCTAGACGATAAGGGCCCATGCCCCGGTGCCGTGTGGCCCGCAATCGTAGCCCTGTCCCCGACAACAGCCCGCCGCGCGCGGGTTTTCGGCTTTCCCGGACCGGGAAGAGGGGGAGAGGGTAACGGCACCGTCAATTCCGGACTGCGCAATCCGCAAACCTGTCCGCGCTGCCGATGTCCAGAACGCGGCAAAGAACAGCCCGCATGGTCTGTCAAACCATGCGGGCTGCAAAGTCTGCTCCCAAAAGGGGAACTTGGGGCGCGTCCGGATCCCCGGACCCACTCACGTCACTGCGTCAAATCCGGCGCTCGAAAAGGCTTCCATACCCCTGGGGGTTGTAGTCCTCCAGGCCCGCCAGCCGGCACATGGCCCAGGCGCTCGCCTGGTTGGAGGTCACGACCGGCTTTTTCAGTTCGGCCTCGATCTCCGCGATCGCGCCAACCGCCGGAAGCGCGGTGCAGGACAGAAAGATCGCTTCGGCCTCAGGACAATCCACGCTGCAGGCGGCCCGCACGATAGACGCGCGGCTAACCCGCGCCATATCGCGGTCGTCCTCCAGGCCAAAACAAGCCGCGTTGACGACCTCCAGACCGTTCTGTTCGAAATAGGTGATCATCGGGGCCGTCGTCTCCACCAGGTACGGTGTCAAAAGCGCCACCTTGCGGACCCCAAGCGCCGAGAACGCCATCAGGGCGGCGTGGGTCGGGGTGACGACCGCGACATCCGGATGGGCTGCCTGCACCGCCGCTGTGATTGCCGCGTCCCCCAGCTCGACCGAGGCCGAGGTGCATCCGTAGCAGATCGCGCCAAAGACCTCTCCCGGAACCAAAAGCTCGGCCGCCGACGCTATGCGCGGGCCCATCTTCCTGAGATTTTCCGGGGTCGTCGGGTTCTCGAACGCCACCCGCGTGATGTGCAACGTGGCGTCGCGTTCCGGCAGCATTCGGTTGAAATCCCGCTCTGTCGTCAGATCGGTCGATAGCGCGACCAACCCGAACCGCGTCATGCCTTCGGTCGGGGTCAACTCCGCCGCGTGCTCTGCAAGAGATACCATTGTTCCTCCTTCCTGGTTCAAGATGACGTTCGAATTGCAAACTTCATGTTCAGTTCAACGATGTCGGCCTCCGTTCCGGGTGCCTCATGCTGTGGCCGGTCTTGGAACGCGGCTGAAGCCCGAAACGACCGCGGCAAGGAAGCAAAACGCTCCTCCGGTCAGCCACATCAGATCATAGGATCCCAGCTCGCTCCGAATGATAC
This sequence comes from Thalassococcus sp. S3, assembly GCF_004216475.1. Lineage (GTDB taxonomy): Bacteria > Pseudomonadota > Alphaproteobacteria > Rhodobacterales > Rhodobacteraceae. The sequence continues at coordinate 314,492 of NZ_CP022303.1, forward strand.
CGCCCATCAGGGCCATGAAGCCCGCGCCGATCTGGTGACCGGCCGAGATCCACGAAAAGATGACCGGCCCGTTGTTGCCAAAGGCCCGGTTGCACAGCAGCACCACCGGCGGCACGGTTGCAACGTCCAGAATGCCGAACACGATGCCGAACGTCGTGATCATCGGATCAAGCTCGCTCGTGATGATAAGCGGCAGCCAAAACAGCGTCATCCCCCGGCCAAAGAAAATGAAGGCCAGGATCGCCCGGGCGGAAAAGCGGTCCGACAGCCAGCCTGATGCGGTGGTCCCGACGACATTGAATATCCCCACCAGCGCCAGCACGATGGAAGCCGATGTCGCATCGAGACCTATGTCGCCGCAAAAGGCGGTGAAATGGCTCCAAAGCAGGCCGTTCGTTGTCGCGCCGCACAAGAAGAAGACGGCCAGAAGGGCCCAGAATGCAGGATATCTCACCGCCATGAAGAGCGGCTGCACCACGATCCGAAGCGTGCCGCTCAGTTTCGCAGCACGGGGCGCCTCACTGCGCGGCGTGTAGCGCAGGTTCAGCAAAAGCGCGACAAACGCGATGGATCCCGCGCCCAGAAGAGGCGCGCGCCATCCCCATTGGTCGGCGACTTCCGCCCAGAACGGCAACAGCAGAAACTGTCCCAGCACCGACGCCGCCGTCAGCACGCCCGAGATCAGACCGACATTTCTTGAGAAATAGGTCGTCGCAATCAGCGCTGCATAAGACATCGTGAACGCGCCCACGGCCGCACCGATAAAGACGCCCCATACCACGTTGAAAAGCATCAGGTTCGGGATCATGCACAGCAGGCTTGAAACGATGAGGACGCCAAGGGCGCAGACCGACACGCGTCGCACCCCGTAGGTTTTCATAAGCGCGACGGCAAAGGGGGAAAACAGGCCGTAAAGCGCCATGTTGACGGCAATGCCGATACTGATGCTGGTGGCATCCCATTCGATACCGGATGCGATGAACTTGGTGGCCAAAAGGCCCGCGAGCGTCGTGTAGGTGCCCGCGGCGATGACCGAGAAAACGGCGACAGACAAAAAGCCCAGGTTGATTCTCTCGCCCATATGCATGGTCTTGTCCGTCATCGGTCTCGGCCCTCCTGTGGTGCGCCCTTGGCGGCCCGGGCCGATTGACCCGGGATCTGTGCATCGAGTTTTCGGCGGCGTCTTCCGTTCAAATGTCACGCGACGCCTGTCATGCTTCCGGTCGGCGGCATGCCCTTTCCGTTCACCTTGCAGTCCTTCACGTCCAAGATAGAATGTTCCTGAATGACCGTACATTCCAAAAAATTGAGATGGAGACTTTCAAATATGAACAACCGTCTGAACTGGGATGATCTGAGAGTGACCCTCACCGTGGCGCGATCCGGCTCGCTCTCCGCAGCGGCCCGTGCGCTGGGGGTCAGTCATGCGACGATTTACCGAAAGGTCGTCGATGTCGAGGAACGCCTCGGCACGAAGCTCTTTGACCGCACCAGAACCGGCTACGCCCCCACGCTCGCGGGCGAGGCTGTGCTGGACGGCGCGCTGGAGATGGAAGCTTACGTTTTTGAAATCGAACGAAAGCTGACGGGGCAGGAACTGGCCCCCTCCGGCAAGGTTCGCATCACCACGACCGACAGCCTGCTGTTCGGGCCGATCTCGAGGATCGTGGCCAATCTCCATCATACCTTGCCCCAGATCCGGCTCGAGGTCGTATCCTCCAACAACCTCCTCCGGATCTCGCGCAGGGAGGCCGATATCGCGATCCGGCCATCCTCGGAAAATCCCGAACAGCTCGTCGGCCAATCGGTCGGACGGATAGAGCAAGCGATTTACGGGTCCCGTCGCTGCTTTGGGGACATGGCTGGGGCAAAGGAATATGCCGACCTGCCCTGGATCGCGGCGGATGAAAGCATGTCCTACAGTCTTCTCGACAACTGGATGGAGGCCGAAGACCTCAATCCCAGCGTCGCCCAGCGGTACAACACGCTTCTCGGCATGTTCGCCGCGGTCAGGAACGGGGCCGGCCTGTGTGCGCTCCCCTGCTATCTGGGCGACAGCGACGAAACGCTTGTGCGCATGGGAACATGCGTCCCGGACCTTGCGACGGATCTCTGGGTTCTGACCCACAAGGACCTGCAGCAAACCGTCCGCATAAAGGCGGTGGTGGAGCATCTGACGAAGGAGTTAAAGACTGTTTTCTCCTGACGCGGTGGCCCGATCTGAAAATGCTCCGCCCCGCCCCGCTCAGCTCCGGGGCCGGACGTCCCCCCAGCCTGTCGGGGGAACTATCGGTTGGCTGCCCATACAGAATTCCATCGATCTTCGCGCCATGTTCGGCCATGGCCTATCGCGACGTCCGCGCAACCACGGCCATGGCGACGGCGCCAATGAGTGCGGCGCCGATCATGGCCGCGACGAAACCGTGTGGCTGCCAGATGCCCATGGCGATCCCGCCGACCGTTGGTCCAACCATCGCGCCGACCTGGTAGGTGATCAGGAAGGCCGCGTTCGCAACCGCAAGATCATGGATGCGGACGCGCTGGCCGATATGCGTCAGCCCCAGCGTGTAAAAGCCGATCCCAAGACCGCCCATCACAAAGACCGCCGCCGCCCGCAGCCAGGGATCCGACGTCATTGGCAGGCTGGCCGCCACCAGCGCGAAGAGCAGGGCCGATCCGATCAGGACCGTGCGGGCAGAGGCCCGGTCCGCCAGCCATCCGACGACGAATTGCAGCATGATGCCGCCGATCATGAAGAGGGTCAGCAGGCGCAATGCCTCCGCCTCAACAGACCCGGACTGGATCGCATAGACCGGCAGCATGGCGAAATGTCCAAGTTCAAGCAGACCGCCGATCACACCGGCAATCATCGCTATGGGCGCCAGCCGGACCGCGCCGAAAATCCCCGTCTCGGGATGTTCCGGCATGCGCGGCGCCAGGGTCGCCGCAAGGACGATGGGCACCACGGCCAACAGGATGCCCCCCGCGCCGATCGCGAACGGGACCCACCCCGCGATACCCACCTGGTCGAGGATGAACGGACCGATTGCAAAGCCGCTAAAGAGTGCCATGGAATAAAGCGCCAGCATGCGTCCCCGGGTCCTGTCCGTCGCGACCGTGTTGATCCACGTCTCGCCGACCAGCCATGGCAGCGCCAGCCCGGCGCCCATCATGAAGCGCAGGATCAGCCAGGCCTCGGGTGACTGAAACACCGGCATAAGCAAGAAGCCGGCGCCGACAAGACAGCATCCCAGCGCCATGGCCGGGATCGTTCCCAGCCGACCCACCAGTTTGGGAAAGAATGGCAGACATATCAGTATGGCCAGCGCCGGTGCGCTGCCCACCAATCCGTTTAACCATGTCGGAACGCCCCATTGTTCAAAGGTCAGGGCGGTGATCGGGTACCCGATCCCGTACGAGATACCGACGCCGATGGTCGACAGGATCACCGCGGCGAGGCTGAGGTTTCTTTGCCAGGACGTAAGCGAAGGTGCGACAGCGACAGACATGGGGCAGCTCCTTTTCACGGCCGTGCGGTTCGATTGAGCGATCCCGCAGCAGCATCCACATTGATTTCTACATTGTAGATCATTAATCTCTACGGTGAAGAATGATCAAGAGGAATCTCTACGCTGTCGAAAAAGACTGCACGGCCCGGCCCCAGGGGCCTTGAACCGAACGCGATCGTCAAAGCCGGACTAAACCTGATGGAGAGCGAAGGTCCCGATGCGTTCAGCGTCCGTAAGCTTGCCACGACGCTCGGCTGTGACCCGATGGCCGTACTTTATCACTTCAAGTCGAAGACTGGGCTTGAACGGGCGATGGCCGATGCAATCAATGCCGAGATCGCGGCGGTCGATCCCAACGCGTCGTGGCGCAACCGTCTGACCGCTCTTGCCTTCCAGTACCGGGAACTGGCCCTGAAATATCCCCGGACCTTTCCACTGCTCATGCGGTTCTGGATCACCGGACCGGCGGATTACAGGCATGCCGAAATGATCTATCAGGCGCTTGCGGATGCGGGGCTGGGCGACGAGCAGATGGTCGACATGTGTTTCGGCTGGTATGCGAGCCTTCTGGGTCTGGCCGCTGCTGAGGTCGGGGGCCTCCTGAAACCGGCCACGCCCGAGATCATCGCCGAAATCGATCGCCTGCCATCGGCCGACTTTCCGACCATGACGCGCCTGCTTCCGACCTTCGCGGATCAAAAGGCGGGCCGGTCCTATGAAACCATGGTCCAGGTCATCCTCGACGGGATCGAACATGCGCTGGCCCGCTGAGGACCACGGTCGTCAAGTCCGCGCTCAGCCGGAGGCAGTTGCCTTAGAGCGCATTGGCAAAGACGCAGCTTTCCTGATGCTTAAAGACGCAGCGCCGCGTCAAACATGGACGATGCAAAGTCTGTTCCCTACGCTCCCTCCTGTTGGGGCAGGGCGCCGCCTCACGCACGGCCAGTTATGGCGGCCCTGCCGCGCGCCGCGCCTGCATCGCAACGCCTACAAGATACCGCCCCAACAAGCTTGGACTTGATTTGCCGGGCGTTTGCCGCAACCTTGCGCCATGACGTTTCAACATCCCACCGGATTTCCCAACGGACCCGCCGCGGTTCAGGTTTCCTTTGACCGGTCCGAATTGTCAGTCATCCTGTCGCTCTATGGCCGGATGGTCGCGGCGGGCGAGTGGCGGGACTATGGCATTTCCTGCCTGCGTGACATGGCTGTCTTTTCTGTCTTTCGCCGGACCGCCGAAAACCCGCTCTACCGGATCGAAAAACGCCCCAAGCTGCGGGGGCGTCAGGGGCAATATGCCGTGGTCGGCATGGACGGGCAGATCCTCAAGCGGGGGCATGAGCTGAAAACGGTGCTGCGTGTCCTCGAACGCAAGCTGATCCGGGCGGTGGAATAAGCGCCTGATCTAAAGGCGTTTATGGGCCAGAACGGGCCCCTCTCCCTGTGCTTCGATCCGGGCAATCGCGCCGCTCAGCGGCTCGTAGGCCACGGCCATGTCATGGGCATTGGCGTGCAGAATGCGATCCGGCGCCACCACCCAGGCCACGTGGCCTTTCCAGAAGATCAGATCGCCGCGTTGGGCGCGGGTGCCCTTGGGCAGCGCCTCACCCAGGCTGTCCATCTGCAGATCGCTGTCTCCCGGGCAGGCCTGTCCGCAAGCCAGAAGCGCCGCCTGCACTAGCCCGGAACAATCGATGCCCCACCGGCTGTTCCCACCCCACAGATAGGGCGTGCCCAGAAACAGCGTTGCCACCGCAATGGGGTCCTCCAGGGTCTCCTTGAGGTCGCGCAGATGCACGCTCGGAACAAAGCCAAACGGTGTTTCAGCAAAGTGTTCGGTCCGGTTTTGCACAAAAACCGCGCAGCCAAAGCTTAGCGTCATCCGCTCCGGCGACTTGATATCCGCTTGTTCATAGACATGGCTCGACGGGGCGGCGATCCAATGGGTGGCACTGCGCCTTGGCGCCAGGGCGGCGCTGGGCAGATACCCGCAATAGCCGTCTTTTGCGGCCTGAACGAAACTCCACCCCTCGTGATCTTCGTAGACCGTCACGCTGTCGCCCAGCAGCAATTGCCGGTCCCGGCGTCCTGCCGGGCCGCGCAGCAGATCGACCAGCGGGGCGCTGACCTGCATCGCCTCTCCGGTCACGATGCGCTGGCCGTTTTTTCCAGGGCCCAGGTGGGCGGCAATGACGCGGGTATTGGCCGGCACACTGCGCGGATCGGTCATAGGTCAAAGACCTTCTCGACCGCCGCCAGAACTGCACGAGCCCCTTGACCGACCCCGCCCTTGGGGCGCGCCGGCGCAGCGGTCGGTTGCCAGCCATAGATGTCGAAATGCAGATAGCGCGGGCTTTCTGTGACAAAGCGTTTCAGGAACAGGGCTGCGGTGATCGACCCGGCAAAGCCCCCCTTCGGCGCATTGTCGAGATCCGCGATACCCGGCTCGATCATGCTTTCGTATGGCTTATGAAGCGGCATGCGCCAGACCGGATCGGCCATGTGACCCGCCCCGGCCTCCAGGGTCTCCGCCAGCGCGGTATCGTCGGTGTAATAGGGGGCAAGATCCGGGCCCACCGCCACCCTTGCCGCGCCAGTGAGCGTCGCCATCGAGACGATCAGGTCCGGCATCTCCTCGTCCGCGAGCGCAAGCGCATCGGCCAGCACCAGGCGCCCTTCGGCATCGGTATTGTTGATTTCCACCGTCAGCCCCTTGCGGGAGGTCAAGATATCCTGCGGCCGGAACGCGTTGCCGGACACCGAGTTTTCCACCGCCGGAACCAGGACCCTCAAGCGGACCGGCAAGGCCCGGGCCATGATCATCCGTGCCAATCCCAGCACGGTGGCCGCTCCTCCCATGTCCTTTTTCATCAGGCCCATGGAATTGCCGGGTTTCAGGTTCAACCCGCCGGTGTCAAAGCACACACCCTTGCCCACCAGGGTCAGCTTCGGCCCTTCCGTACCCCATCGCATATCGATCAGCCGGGGCGGCACCGCGGCGGCCCGACCGACCGCGTGGATCATGGGAAAATTCTGATCCAGCAGCGCGTCACCAGTGATGACCTGCGTCTCGGCGCCAAAAGCCTCGGCCAGCTTTCGGGCCTCCGCTTCAAGGGCATCGGGCCCCATGTCGGCCGCGGGCGTGTTTATCAGGTCCCGGGTCAGCGCCTCGGCCTTTGCCAGGGCTTCCACCGCAGCCGCATCGACGCCGTCTGGTGCCACCAATCTGGCGCCCTCTTTCGGTTCGCCCCGGTAGCGCATGAACTGGTATCCGCTCAACAGCCAGCCAAGACACTCTGCCGGGGCCACATCGTCGGGCAGTCCGCTTGCAATCCTGTAGGTCCCTTTCGGCAGCTTTGGTGCCGCCGCTGCCAGCGCGAACCGACCCCGGGCGCGGGTAGCCGGATCCCCATATCCGGCCAATGCCATTCGCACCGTCCCATCGGCGCCGGGGATCGTCAGAACCTCTCCGATCCGCCCGGTGAAACCATGGGCCTCTGCCCAGTGGCGCACGCTTTCGTCCTGATCGCCCAGCCAGTCGGGCAGCGCAGCCCGGTCAAGCAAGTGAAGATCTGTGGCCGTCGAATCATCTGGTGCGAAGGTCAGTGTCATGTCGGCGGCCCTTTCGTAATCCGGAGAGCTCCGACACTACCGCGCCTGATGCCGGCTGCAAGCGCTCAGATCGACAGGTCCTGCAAATCCCACACCGCGGTGACCGATCGCTCGCCAACCCGCATAAGACGTGCCAGCGTGGCGGCCGTGGCCACCCTGTCACCGCCGTCGATTGACTGGGTGACGTCCTTCGCGACCCGCGACAACAAAGGCATGCCCACCTGTTCGGCGATGGCAATCAGTGACCGGGCGCTTTTACGCAATTGCGACCACTCTTCCTGCCGCCAAAGCCGTTCGCAATGCGTCATCCGCACGGCCAGTTCCTCAACCGCGCGGCAGACCACGTCTTCGGCATTGGCCTCTCCCAATTGACGATACAGCGCCCCCAGCCGGTCGGGATCCAGACGGACCGCCTCCGATTGCATCAATGTCGTGATCCCGTTCACCACGCTCACCCCTTTTACACTCTTGCCCCCACGGCATTGCGCAGACTGCACCAGACAGGTTTGCAAAAGGTTGAAGCGTCGCACGTCTTCTCTCTCGAATTTTGTGAGAAATAGGAGTAACGGGACCCCCACCACGAACGACAGGCGGATCCGCGCATGCACTTTGCCAAACCTTTGCCCAGTTATCTGCTGCAAAGATACCAGGGGTGGAAAGCCACCTCCTATTCCGAAAACAGGGCCTGGTATCGCCGGCTGGCCACAGAAGGGCAGCGACCGCGGGCAATGGTGATTTCCTGCTGCGACAGCCGCGTGCATGTGACGTCGATTTTCGGCGCGGATCAGGGGGAGTTCTTCATTCACCGCAACATCGCCAATCTCGTCCCGCCCTATGAGCCGGACGGAGATCACCATGGCACCAGCGCGGCGGTCGAATATGCGGTGCGTTTCCTGAAGGTGGCACATGTGATCGTGCTGGGCCATTCCAGCTGCGGCGGGGTGCAGGGCTGCATCGACATGTGCGAGGGGCGTGCGCCCGAGCTGGAAGAGACGTCGAGTTTCGTGGGGCGCTGGATGGATATCCTCAAGCCGCGTTACGAGGATGTGGCGGACCTGAAGGAAAAGCCCGGTCAGGCGCGCCGGTTCGAGCATCTGGCGGTGGTGACCTCCCTGGAAAACCTGATGACATTTCCTTTTGTGCGCTCGGCCGTGGAAGCGGACGAGCTGAGCCTGCATGGCCTATGGACCGATATCGGAGAAGGAGGTCTGATGTTTTACCATCCGAAGTGCGGAACGTTTCAGCCGGTTTAACGAGGTCTTAAGACTGTCTCGCGCATTTTAGAGAGATGCGAGAGATCACGGTCAAACTTCCGGAAGAACTGATTGCCGCCGGCCTGCGGCTGGCCCGCGAGAAAGATACGACTTTCGGTGATGTCCTCCGCGCGAGCCTGTCGGCCGAACTTAAGCGCGGCAGCCGCAATGCGAAGACGCCCAACCGGGCGGATGAGCTGCTCCTCGCCCCCTTGCGGGTGCTCCTCGCGGTTAACTTCGCGGGCGCGCGCAACTGGCACGATCTGCAAAGTGGCTTGAAATCAAAAGGCTACGCACTCCGTGAAGCCGGCGGTGGTCTCGCTCTGCACGCCTATCCTGAAGGCACCCGCATGTGCAAAGCCTCCGAGCTCGGATATTCCTACGCCACGCTCATGCGCCGCTTCGGTCAGCCGTTCCCGAACCACAGCCATCGCCACCTTGCGGACCGCCTGCTCGGCCCCGCCTGGTCGGCGGAGCCGGATGATGACGATTTCGACCTGATCGAGCCCTTCTAGCCCTTCTTCAGAACCCTCTGGCCCAGCACTTCGGCAATCTGCACCGCGTTCAACGCCGCCCCCTTGCGCAGGTTGTCCGACACACACCACAGGTTCAGACCGTTTTCCACCGTTGAATCCTGCCGGATCCGGCTGATGAAGGTCGCGTAATCGCCCACGCATTCGCGGGGCGTCACGTATCCCCCCGGCTCACGCTTGTCGATCACCATGATCCCCGGCGCCTCTCTCAGGATATCGCGTGCCTCGTCCTCATCCAGGAATTCCTCGAACTCGATATTTACCGCTTCCGAATGCCCCACGAAGACCGGCACGCGGACGCAGGTCGCCGTCACCTTGATCGCCGGATCCACGATCTTCTTCGTCTCCGCGACCATCTTCCACTCTTCCCTGGTTGACCCGTCTTCCATGAAGACGTCGATCTGCGGGATGACGTTGAACGCGATCTCCTTCTGGAACGTGCTCGGCGGGACATCCTCCGTGGGATTGTATTCCGCCTTGGTCTGATCCCAGAGCTCGTCCATCCCGCCCTTGCCCGCGCCCGAGGCCGACTGGTAGGTCGACACCACGACCCGCTTGATCCGGGCCCGATCATGCAGCGGCTTCAGCGCCACGACCATCTGCGCGGTCGAACAATTCGGGTTGGCGATGATGTTCTTCTTGGCATATCCCTCGATCGCATCCGCATTCACCTCCGGCACGATCAACGGCACCTCCGGGTCGTAGCGGTAGAGCGACGAATTGTCGATCACCACGCATCCTGCCTTGGCCGCGCGAGGCGCGTAGGCTTTCGTCCCCTCCGATCCAATGGCGAAAAGCGCAATATCCCAGCCCTCGAAATCGAACGTATCGAGGTCCTTTGTCTTCAACGTCGTCTCGCCAAAGCTCACCTCTGTGCCCAGAGATTTCCGGCTGGCCAGAGCGGCAAGCTCATCCACCGGAAACTGGCGCTCGGCCAGGATGTTCAGCATTTCGCGGCCCACATTGCCCGTGGCGCCAGCGACGACGACGCGATAACCCATTTTCTTTACTCCAGATGCGCCGCAGATTTGCGGCGTGCGTGTCTTATCGGGTCTGACCGCGTTGGAAAAGGCCCCCGGCCCGGTCAAACGAGAGTTTTACCGCACGCCTCGTTAAAATATGCAATCATGGCGCCATTCCATGGACGATATGTTTCTGATGACCGATCCCTTTTACGAAAGCCTTCCCCGCGTCTCGGCCTTCAATGCCCTGACGGATCCCGGCGCCTACACCCCGCTGCCCTCCGACTGGAGCCTTGGCCTCTCTGATGTGGTCGCCTCGACCGAGGCCATCGCCGCAGGCCGCTATAAGACCGTCAACATGGTGGGTGCCGCCATCATTTCGGCCATGATGAACGCGCTGGGCGGACGCCCGTTTCCCTTTGTTTTCGGCGGGGACGGGGCAAGCTTTGCTGTCCCATCAGCCGATGCCGACGCCGCCCGTACGGCCCTCGCCGCCGTGCAAAGTTGGGCGGCGGCGGAATTCGATCTGACCCTGCGCACGGCCCTCGTTCCTGTGACAGACGTCCGCGAGGCCGGTCACGACGTGCGCATCGCGCGCTTTCAGGCCTCTGAGGCCGCGGATTACGCGATGTTCCAGGGCGGCGGGCTCTCCTGGGCCGAAGAGCAGATGAAATCCGGCGCCTATGCCCTGCCTGCCGCGCCCCCGGGGACCACACCCGATCTGACCGGTCTCTCCTGCCGCTGGTCCCATATGAAAGCCGTGAACGGCAAGATCCTCTCCCTCGTTGTCGTCCCCCAAGCAGAGGCCGATCCCACGGCCTACCGTGCGGCCCTGACGCGCGTCATCGACCGGGCCGCCCGTCTTGACCGGGGCGGCCATCCTGCCCCGGTCAGCGGTCCCGGCTCCGACTGGCCCCCGCCCGGCGCCACGCTCGAGGCCCATGCGACCCGGCGCGGCGCGTCTCTTGGCCGGGCCCGTCGCAAGGTGCTGGTCGAAACCTTCATCGCCTGGCTCCTGATCCGCACCGGCCTCAAGCTGGGCGGTTTCGATGCTCGCCGCTATGCCCGCATCGTCGGCGCCAATGCCGATTTTCGCAAAATGGATGACGGGCTTAAAATGACGCTGGACTGCGATGCCGCCACCCAGCAGGCGCTCGAAGCAGAACTGTCAGAGGCCGCCGCTCAGGGCATCCTCCGCTACGGCATCTCCGTTCAGGACGAGGCGATGATGACTTGCATCGTACCGTCCTTCCTTCAGGACGATCACGTCCACTTCATCGACGGCGCCTCCGGCGGCTATACGCAGGCCGCGGCCCTTATGAAGGGCCTCAAAGACATTGTTTAGAGGCCTTGCTTAGTTCTTTTGTTTTAACCGGTGGCCATCTGCGGCCCCTATAATGGACATTGCAAATGAGAGCCTGAAAAGGCGAAGTATAGTCCACTGGCAAAAACCGAAACACCTAAGAAATCCAAGCTATCGCAGACCATGCGCAAAGAAGCGGATCGCAAATATACCTATCCCCAGAAAGAACGTGTACGATAAATAGGGCCGAAGGTGAATAAAGCCCACCTTGAGAATGCGCTCGATCGAGGCATCTTCCGGAGCCAAAGAGGCCAATAGAGATAGGGTAAAGACCGCCAAGAAGGACGAAAATATAGCGTATAGCTTTAACGACCTTAGTATGGGCCACCTTATAAAGATAATAAGCATCGGTATCGCGGATAATGTTATCGCAGGCTCAACGGCTTGGGTAAAAGATACGAGAGATATCTTTTCTGCTTTGAGAGTTGCAAATAGCAACATACCTATGAACGTGCATAGCAGAAGAAATATATCTCGAAGATATTTATTGTAAGTCAAGAAGTTATACTTTCTGGCGCTGGTCCTTTACGCCGTTCGCCAAGCAGCATTTTGCTGGTGCATCCTAGCTCTCTGGTATGAAGGGCTGTTCTTTTGGGTAAACGCGGTTGCTTGACATGCGCGCGTCAGCATTTCATCGGTTCATGATTGCCCATTAATAGAATGAAATTCATCTACGCAGATCAAGCCAATCCTTGGTATCGAAAAGGGAATTTCGGCGGGATTTTATCTGAAAATATCACTCCTGACGCCAGCTCGCCGCCTCCGCCCGTGCCTGACCGGCCAGCATTAGAACGTCCACGCCCACCGCCAGAAACCGGGCGCCCCAGTCTCTATAGCGCTCTGCCACATCTCTCTGCACCGACAGGATGCCCGGCGCCTTGCCCGCTGCCGCGATCCGTCCCAGCGCGTCGCGGATCGTCTCCTGTACCTCCTCCGCGCCGCTATCCCCGCCATGCCCCATGTCGGCGGCCAGATCCGCTGGCCCGATAAAGACACCGTCCACGCCGTCGACCTGCAGAATGCCGTCCAGCGCCGCGACGCCTGCGCGGCTTTCCACCTGGACCAGCAGGCAGATCTGCGCATCCGCCGTCTCCACGTAGTCCGGCACCGACGCGAACCGGGTGGCGCGCCCCAGCGATGCCCCCACACCGCGCACGCCCTCCGGCGGATAGCGCACCGCGCGCACCAGGTCTTTCGCCTGCTCGGCGCTCTCGACCATCGGCACCAGCACCGTCTGCGCGCCGATATCCAGCACCTGTTTCAGCATCCAGGTCGCGCCGATGGGCAAGCGGACCACCGGATGGCTCTCGCTCGCCTCCAGCGCCATCAGCTGATCGCGAAGCGAGCGGATGTCGTTGGGCGCATGCTCCCCGTCGATGACCAGCCAGTCAAAGCCCGCCGTGCCCATCACCTCCGCTGCGTAGGCGTCGCCGAGCCCCAGCCAGCAGCCGTAAAGCGTCTCTCCCGCCAGCAGGCGCGTCTTGAACGTGTTTTCAGGGGCCGCCATGATCTCTCCTTAATCGAATGTCACCGTCACCGTGCCAAAGGGCCCGAAGTCGGCGAAAAAGTCGGCGCCCGCCGGGGCCTCAACCGGTCGGATGAACGATCCCGACAAAACGATATCCCCTGCCGCGATCTGTTGGCCGTAGCGGTTCAACCGTTCTGCCAACCACAGCACCGATGTCACCGGATCGTTCAGAACGCCCGCGCCCAGTCCCGTCTCTTCCACCGTCTCGTCCCGGCGAACGATCGCGCCCACCCAGCGCAGGTCATGAGCCTCTGGCGCATGTCGCGCGCTGCCCAGCACCAACCCTGCATTCGCCGCGTTGTCGCTGATCGTATCGCAGACGTTGCGCACCCGTCCCTCGGCGTCTTTCCGCAGGATGCGCGTGTCGAGGATCTCCAGCGCCGGGGCCACATAGTCGGTCGCGGCCAGGACATCTTCGCGCGTCAGCGCTTTGCCCGACAGATCGTCCTTCATCACAAAAGCAATCTCCGCCTCCACCCTTGGCTGGATGAAGCGGCCCGGCGGGATCTGCGCGCCGTCCTCGAACAGCATGTCGTCCAGCAGCACGCCGCTGTCGGGCGTGTCGATCCCCAGCGCATCCTGCATCGCCCGGCTGGTCAGGCCGATCTTCCAGCCGATCCGCCGCCGCCCCGTCGCGATCTTGCGCGCGACAAAGGTGGCCTGAACGGCATACGCATCCTCCATCGTCATCTCCGGATAGCGCGCCGACAAGAGCCCGATCTGGTTGTTGAGATGCTCCGCCGCGAACAGCGCCTCTGCGGCCTCGTCAATCTCCTCCGGGGTCATGCCTCGTCCTCCACCGTATTGCGTAGGATGCCGATCCCCTCGGCCTCCACCTCCACCACGTCACCGGGTTTAAGGAATTGCGGCGGGTCCAGCCGCGCGCCCGCGCCGGTGGGGGTGCCGGTGACGATGATGTCGCCGGGCACCAAGGTGGTGAAGGTCGAGATATAGGCGATCTGCCGCGCCACGGGAAAGATCATCCGACTGGTGCGGTCGTCCTGCCGCACCTCTCCGTTCACGCGGGTGGTCAGGCGTACATCGGTGATTTGCGCAGCATGGGTAAAGGGCACCAGCCACGGCCCCATCGCACCGCTGCGGTCGAAATTCTTGCCCTGCGTGACGTTGAATTTCGCGTGCCGGACCCAGTCGCGCAGCGTGCCCTCGTTACAGAGCGTCAGCCCCGCGATGTGGTCCAGCGCCTCGGCCTCCGGGATGTGCCGCCCGCCCTTGCCGATCACCACGGCGATCTCGCCCTCGTAGTCCAGCTTGTCGGACGCGCGCGGCCGGATCAGCGGCTGATCATGGGCCGTGAACGAGCGTGGGAAGCGGATGAAGAGAGACGGGTTCGGCGGTGCCTCCTGCCCGTCCTTGTACTCGGCATTGCGGTCGGGGAAGTTCACGCCGACGCAGATGATCTTCTCCGGGTTCGGGATCGGGATCGTACGAAATGTCGTACGAACCTCCCAAGTCTTTGCCTGCCCCACGGCCAGCGCCAGCTCATGCAGGCCATCCGCCGTAATCGCATCCCGCAGGGTCGGCCAGTGCGGAAAGTGGGGCGAGAGCGGGACGAGCCCACCTTCCGTCTCGGCCCCGTAGAACGCCTCGTCGCCGATGCGGTAGCTGACGAACCGGATCAAAGCAGCGCCCCTGCAATCTCGGTGATCACGTCATAAGCCATGCGCACATCCTCCTCCGTCGTCTCGAACTGCCCCGCCTGAAACCGGATCACCAGCGCACCATCCACGCGGGTTTGTGTCAGGTAAATGCGGCCATCGTCGTTGATCGCATCGACCAGCCGCTGGTTCAGCGCGTCGCCTGTCCCCGCAGGGACACCACCGTGCGGTGCATAGCGAAAGGTAAAGAGAGACCACATGGGCGGGGTCACGATCTCGAAATCGGGATGGGCGGCGAGACGGTCATGCAGGTCCCGAGACCAGGCAATGTGATCGCGCAGGCGGGTGCGAAGCCCCTCCAGCCCATAGGTTCGCAGGACGAACCAGATCTTGAGCGCGCGGAAGCGGCGGCCCAGGGCGATGGACCATTCGGAATAGTTGATGATCCCGTCTTTTCCATGTGTTTTCAGATACTCAGGCTGGATGGCGAGGGTTTTGACAAGGGTCGACGGGTCTCTGAGAAAATGGGCAGAGCAGTCGAATTGTACGCCCAGCCACTTATGCGGATTGAAAACGATGCTATTGGCCCGATGCGTGCCGGTCCAGTAATGCCGGAATTCCGGACAGATCATCGCAGAGCCGGCCCAGGCGGCATCGACATGAGTGTAAAGCCCTTCGGCTTCGGCCACATCCATGCAGGCCTCGATGGGGTCAGTGGCCCCTGTCCCCGTGGCGCCGACGCTGAGGATCAGGCCCGCGGGCAGGTGACCCGCCGCGCGGTCTGCGGCGATGGCGGCGCGCAGCGCGTCCGGATCCATGCCGCGCCAGTCGCCCGCGATGGGGATGCGAACAAGGTTCTCCTGTCCGATCCCGGCGATCCAGATGGCACGGTCGATGGAGGTGTGGACCTCGGGCGAGCAATAGATGCGCAGCCGTTTCTGACCGGAAAGTCCATGGCTGTTGCCCGTCCAGTCGAGTGCCTTTTCCCGCATGGTCAGCACGGCGGCAAGGGTGGCCGACGACGCGGTGTCCTGAATGACGCCCTGAAATTCACTTGGCAGATCAAGGGATTGGCGCAGCCAGTCCATCATCCGCGTCTCCATCTCTGTGGCAGCCGGAGAGGTCTGCCAGAGCATGCATTGCGGCGCGATGATGGAGGCGAGGTATTCGGCAAGGACCGATGCGGGCGCGGCGTTGGAGTTGAAATAGGCGAAAAAGCGGGGGTGCTGCCAATGGGTCAGACCCGGCATCACGATCCGCTCGAAATCCTCCATGATGGCGGTCATATCCTGCCCGTCTTCAGGCGGGCTTTCCGGCAATTGCGCCAGCATCTCTCCGGGTTCCACCTGAGCCCGCACGGGGCGGTCGGATTTGGTGCGGTGATAGTCGGCACCCCAAGTGGAGAGCCTCTTGCCCCAGCTTTCGAAGTCGTCCCAATTCATAATGCGATCCTTGACCTACTGGCCCTTATGGTGCGCGGCTGACAAAGAGGTGCGGTTTTCTGCCGTTCAATTGTAAGCATCACGGGGCTACGATGGGTTGAGCCTTCAAGGCAGGCTCTTGCGGTGTGATGTCTTCGAACACGCTGCCTTCCTCAAACCAGCTTTTCGGCGCGGGGGCGCCCCAGAGGGTCTGGCGTTGCGGGTCGGTGAGGCTCCAGCGGATGGGTTCGAGGTCGGGATCGACGGTCTGGTAATCGGAGCAGTAGATCTCGATCCGGTGGCCGTCGGGGTCGCGGACATAGAGGAAAAAGGCGTTGGAAATGCCATGCCGTCCCGGGCCGCGCTCGATATTGGCGACGTACCCGGTCGTCGCCATTAGATCGAGCAGGTCGATGATGTTGAGCGGCGTGGGCACCCAGAAGGCACTGTGATGCAGGCGCGGGCCGCGTCCGTTGGTGAAGGCCACGTCATGCACGCCCCCCTTGCGGTGCATCCACGCGGCCCATAGGCGGCCGGTTTCGTCATCTTCGGTATACTCGGTCGTGCGGAAGCCCATGTCGTTGTAGAAAGCGACTGTCTCGTCCACATCGGCGCTGAACATGTTGAAATGGTCGATGCGCAGGGGTTTGACGCCGTTGTAATGCCGGTAGGTCTGGTGGAGGGAGGGGAGCCGGTCCATCCGAACGTAGAATTCAAGCGGGATGCCCCACGGGTCCCGGGTGCGCAAGGTCGGGCCCATGAACGGTTTTTCGATCCATACGGTGGGCAGGCCCTTGGATTTGAAGAAGGTTTCCGCCTGGTCGAGGTCGGGTTCATCATAGAGTTTGAAACCGAGAACGCCGACATCGGCCCGATTGGCCTGGGTCAGGGAGATGCAGTGATGGCCCCGCTCTTCCATGGCGCGCAGATATAGGCTTGTGTCGGTCTCATTGGTGACCTGCAGGCCCAGCGTGTCGACATAGAAGGCGCGGGAGGCTGCAAGGTCGGTGACACGGTAGTCGACGTGGCTGAGCCGGACGATGTTGAAGGGCGGGTAGAGGTTGGGCGCGGGGACGGGCATGTCCGGGTCCTGTCAAATTGAGCGCGTGCCGCGCGTGTCTTTTGTTCATTGGGGGCTGTCTGCCCCCAAACCCCAGTTCCTTTATGGGGGCCTTCTGCCCCCAAACCCCCGAGAGTTTATTCGGCAAGATGAAGATCAGCCCTGGCCGAGTTTGGGGATCTTGTGCGGGCCGGTGGCGAAACCGATGTGTTTTTGCTCCATGTAGAACTCAAAGGACCAGTCCCCGCCGTCGCGCCCGATGCCGGAGGCTTTGACGCCGCCGAACGGGGTGGGCAGGTGGCGGACATTTTCCGAATTTACCCAGATCATGCCCGCTTCGATCCGGTCTGTCACCCGCAAGGCGCGGGTCAGGTCATTGGTCCAGACATAGGCTGTGAGACCATAGGCGGTGTCGTTGGCGATGCGGATGGCGTCCTCTTCGGTGTCGAACGGGATGGCGGTGAGGACGGGGCCGAAGATCTCGTCCCGGGCGATGGCCATATCGTTGGTGGCTTTCGTGAAGAGGGTGGGCGCCACATAGTGCCCCGGACCTTCCGGAACGGTGCCACCCGCGGCGATGGCGGCGCCTTCGCGGCGGGCGGTGTCGAAGTAGCCCGCGACCTTGGAGAGGTGCGTGGCGTGGATCAGGGGGCCGATTTCGGTGGCGGGGTCCAGAGGGTGGCCGACCTTGAGGTTTTCGACACGGGCCGTGAGTTTGGCGAGGAAATCGTCGGCGATTGACGATTGCACGAGCAAACGGGACGAGGATGTGCAGCGTTCGCCGTTCAGCGAGTAGATCATGAAGATCGCGGCATCGAGCGCGCGGTCGAGATCGGCGTCGTCGAAGACCAGAACCGGGTTTTTGCCGCCCAGTTCGAAATGGACGCGCTTGAGGGTGTCGGCGCCCTGGCGCATGATCGCGCTGCCGGTTTTACTTTCACCGACAAACGCGATGGCGCGGATGTCGGGATGTTCGGTGAGCGCGCGCCCGGCCTCCTCCCCCAGACCTTGGACGACATTGAGCACGCCGGGGGGCAGACCGGCCGCTTCGCAAATCTCGACCAGCAGACTGGCTGTCAGCGGGGAGAATTCCGCGGGTTTGTGAACGACAGTGCACCCGGCGGCAAGGGCCGGGGCAATCTTCCAGGTGGACAGCATGAACGGCGTGTTCCAGGGCGTGATCACGCCGACGGGGCCGATTGGGACACGCGTGGTGACATTCATCAATGTGGGCGAAGGGAGAGCGTGCCCGTCGCGGGCGGCAGGGGCCCGATCGGCGAAGAAACGGAAGTTTTCGGCGCCTCGCAGGGCAGCCTTTGCCATGAAACGGATCGGCTGGCCGGTATCCCAGCTTTCGAGCACCGCTATGTCGTCTGCGCGTGCTTCGATCGCGTCGGCAATCTGGTGAAGAACGGCCTTGCGGGAGGCTCCCTCGAGGTTGCGCCAGTCCGGGAAGGCCGCCTTTGCCGCGCGTGCAGCGGCATCAATTTCGTCTTCGCCCGAACGTGCGACGGCACAGATTTCGGTTTCGTCCACCGGAGAAGTATTCGTGAAATGCGTGCCCGACGTCGCCTGAGATCGCTGCCCGGCGATGTGGTTGCCAACGCCACTTTCCCGGAACTGCCGGAGCAATGGCGCAAGACGATCGAGGTTAGCGGTCAGATCCGTCATGTTTCGATATGGTCCCGGATTGTGCTGGTTTTGGGCGAAAGCTTGTCGTCGATTTCGCGCAGTTCCAGGGAGAGCGCGACGGAAAACTCATTCAGGACAGGCGTCATAAAGGCCCGGGCCGCATCGAAAAGCGCTGTGGCGGCGGCCTGACGGGTTTCAAGGTCCCGACCTTCGCGCAGGCGGACGCAGATGTCGATATATCCATGTGTCTCCGCGCCATCCGCAATGGAAACATGATCGACCCTGAGGGCGCGCACCCGGATACCCGGCATGGGAAACACTCCGGTCGCGATGGCGGCTTTTCGCAGACAGTCACAGAGCGCACGGATATCCGCGCGCTCTTCCATGTTGGGTGAATAGTCCAGCGTTATATGTGGCACGAACCCTCCATATATTAACATGTTTAGTAAATTTTGCCACACATGTCAAGTAAAGCATGTCCGGGCTTGACAGGAAGGTGCATTGCGTCGGGGCGGTTTGATCGGCAAAACTCTACCATGTCCACACAAAAGCCCCTGCCGTCCACATCTCGGTCCTTGCCGATTGCGCTTTTGCGCGCGCGTGAACGGGTGATGGGGCCGATCCGGATGATGTTGACGGATGTCGGGATCACCGAGCAGCAATGGCGTGTATTGCGTGTGCTTGAGGAAACCGGTCCGCTGGACCCGACCCGTATCTCGGAAAAGGCGTGTTTATTGCTGCCGAGCCTGACGCGCATCCTTCAGAAGCTTGAAGAGAAGGAACTGATCCTGCGCAGCCGGGATCAGACCGACCGTCGGCGTCAGGTGATTTGCATTACAGAAGCGGGAGAGGCGCTGATCGAGGCAAATCTGTCCACAAGCATCGCGTTGACCGAACGGTTGCGCCGCGAAATGGGGCAGGATCGGTACGAAGCGCTTTTGGATCTGTTGAACGATCTGTCGAACCTGGATCTTGATGGGATGCCTTGATTCGGTGTCCGCGCGGAAATTAGGCAAGAATTGCATTGATCGCCCAAAGAATGGGCATACCAATTGCTGATATCTGTGCATTCATATGGTTTTTGCCAAAACTCGCTGCCCTGTTAAGGTTTCACCTATGACAAATATCCCCGCCTTTTTTAACGAAATGTATGGCAGGCCGGATGCCGATGATGTGCCGCGACCGCCATACCAAGAATATTGCACATGGTTTTCCGGCGAAGATGTGAGCCGGTTGCGCCGCAAGTCGACCGAGGCCGAGGCCTTGTTTCGGCTGACCGGCATTACGTTCAACGTCTACGGTATGGACGAGGCGACTGAGCGGCTGATCCCCTTTGACCTTGTCCCGCGTATTCTGACGGCAAAGGAATGGACGCTTTTATCCCGCGGGATCGAACAGCGGGTTCGGGCGATCAACTCGTTCCTGCACGACATCTATCATCGACAGGAGATCGTGCGCGCGGGGCGGATCCCGGCAGAGATGATCGCGCAGAACGAGGCGTTCCTGCCGCAGATGATTGGCGTCGCGCCGCCGGGCAACATCTACACCCATATCGTGGGGACGGACCTCGTACGGACGGGGGAGAATGAGTTTTACGTTCTGGAGGACAATGCGCGCACCCCCTCGGGCGTCAGCTATATGTTGGAGAACCGGGAGACCATGCTGCACATGTTTCCCGAACTGTTCAGCCGGGTGAAGGTGCGTCCGGTCAGCCAGTACCCCCGAAGCTTGCGCCGGTCACTGACGGCCTGTCTGCCGCCCTGTTGCGACGGGGCGCCCACGCTTGCCGTGCTCACGCCAGGGATCCACAACTCCGCCTATTACGAACACGCGTTTCTGGCCGATCAGATGGGTGTCGAATTGGTGGAGGGGCATGATCTACGTGTGGTGGATGGCCGTGTCGCGATGCGGACCACACAAGGTTACAAGTCGATCGATGTCCTTTATCGCCGCGTGGATGATGACTTCCTGGATCCGATGAACTTCGATCCGGGGTCGATGCTGGGTGTTCCGGGTATTCTGGACGTGTATCGGGCGGGCGGGATCACCATCGCCAACGCGCCGGGAACGGGTATCGCCGACGACAAAGCAATCTATTCCTACATGCCGGACATCGTGGAATTCTACACAGGCGAGACGGCGATCCTTAAAAACGTGCCCACCTGGCGGTGTTCCGAGAAAGAGGCACTGTCCTACGTGCTGGACAATCTCAGCGACCTAGTCGTGAAGGAGGTGCACGGATCGGGCGGTTACGGCATGCTGGTCGGACCGGCGGCCAGCAAAAAGGAACTGGCCGCCTTCCGAGCCAAGCTGCAATCGAAGCCCGCCAATTACATCGCACAGCCGACGCTTAGCCTTTCCACGGTTCCCATTCTGACCAAGGCGGGGCTGGCACCGCGCCATGTCGACCTGCGACCCTTTGCTTTGGCGTCTCCCAAGGGGGTGGAGATCATTCCAGGTGGGCTGACGCGGGTGGCGCTTAAGAAGGGCTCGTTGGTGGTGAATTCCAGCCAGGGCGGCGGGACGAAAGACACCTGGGTGCTGGAGGACTGACGCGATGCTGGGCAAGACAGCGGGCGGCGTCTTCTGGATGCTGCGCTATATGGAGCGGACGGAAAACACCGCGCGGATGATCGATGCGGGGCTGAGGATCTCTCTGACCCGGTCGAGTGCGGCGGAGAGCGAGTGGACCTCGATCCTCACGGCGACGGGCCTTTGGGCGGCCTATAAGGAAAAGAATGACGTGGTCGAAGGCGGGCGCGTCATCAACTTCTTGCTCCGTGACAAGAGCAATCCCGGCAGCGTGATGTCGGCGGTGGAGGCGGCGCGGACCAATGCAAGGCTGGTGCGCACGGCGCTGACGCGCGAGGTCTGGGAGGCGGTGAACGAGTGCTGGATGGTGCTCAAGGATCTTCTGGCCCGGCCTGTCCGGCAACAGGATCTGCCGGTGATCCTGCAAACGGTACGGCAACGGGCGGCCTATGTGCGCGGCTCGCTGCACGGGACAATGGTGCGCAACGACATCTATGATTTCGCGCGGATGGGGACGTTTTTCGAACGCGCGGACAACGCCGCGCGCGTGCTGGATGTGAAATACTATATCCTGCTGCCGTCGATCATGCATGTGGGCACGGCGAGCGACAATGTGCAGTGGGAAACCATTCTGCGCGCGACCTCGTCCACCCGCGCCTATCAGACGCTGCACGAGGGGGAGTTCGATCCGCGCAAGATCGCGCGGTTTCTGATCCTCGACCGCCGCTCGCCCCGGTCGCTTGCCTTTTGCTATGGAAAGATCGCGGACAATCTGGGGTATCTGGCCGAGGATTACGGGGAACGGTTGCCGTGCCACCGGCTGGTGGATCAGATCTGCAATCGGTTTCGGACATCCTCGATCGATCAGATCTTTGAATATGGCCTGCATGAATTTGTCACGGAATTCCTGATCGACAGTCAGGCGCTGGGGCGGCAGATTGAAATAGACTACAGGTTTTACGAGTGAATATGCGTCTGAAGATTTCGCACACAACATCCTATTCCTATGATCAGCCGGTGGCCTATGCCCTGCAGCAATTGCGGCTGAGGCCGAAATCCCGGGCCGAGCAAACCGTGTTGTCCTGGGATGTCGCGGTCGAGGGCGGGCAACGACAGGTTTCCTTCGAGGATGAGCATGCCAATACGGTCGATCTGATCAGCTTTGAACCTGGTGTCCGGGAAATTCGCGTTCACTGCGAAGGGGAGGTGGAGGTTGCGGATACGTCAGGTGTGGTCGGCAAACATACCGGATTTGTGCCGCTGTGGCTGTTTCAGCGCAGCACGCCGCTGACGCGGGCGGGTCCGCAGGTGAGGGCGCTTGTGGCAGCGTTTGAGCGGGAGGAGGGGCTCCTCGAGACGCTGCACGCGCTCTCGTCGCATGTGATCGATGCGGTGCCCTATTCCACCGACCAGACCAGCCCGGATCTCAGCGCGGAGCAGGTGCTGGGTGAAGGTCATGGCGTGTGTCAGGACCATGCACATGTGTTCATAGCGGCCGCCCGCGCGATGGGTGTGCCGGCGCGCTATGTAAGCGGGTATCTGATGATGAACGACCGGGTCGACCAGGACGCAAGCCATGCCTGGGCCGAGGCGCATGTGAAGGGGTTGGGCTGGGTCGGCTTTGATATTTCCAACGGAATTTCACCCGATGCCCGCTATGTGCGGGTCGCGACCGGGCTGGATTATCTGGGGGCCGCACCTGTATCTGGTATGCGATTTGGGGAAGGTGTCGAAAATATGCTGGTCAAACTTCAGGTCGAACAGCAATAATACTGGAAAACCGGTAACGGGATATCATCCTTTCGATGAGAGGATGCATGGGGACAAACAGGCGAAAACGTCATGACCTATTGCGTGGGAATGCGCCTTGAGCGGGGACTGGTGTTCATGTCGGACACCCGCACCAATGCGGGGCTGGACAATATCGCGACGGCCAAGAAGATGCACACCTGGGAGATCCCGGGGGAGCGGGTCATCACCCTGATGACAGCCGGCAACCTGGCCACGACGCAGGCGGTTGTCGGTCTGATCGACGAACGGACGAAGGCGCCGGCGGAACGGTCGCCGTCGATCCTGCAGGCGCCGTCGATGTTTCAGATCGCGCGCGATGTAGGGCAGACGCTGAAAGAGGTGATCGCCGACAATCTGGCGGGCGGGCAGGAAGCTTCGGCCGCGGCGTTCGGTGCGACGATGATCATGGGCGGTCAGATCAAGGGCAGCGCGCCACGGCTTTTTCTGATCTATCCGGAGGGCAATTTCATCGAGGCCTCCGACGAAAACCCGTTTTTTCAGATCGGCGAAACGAAGTATGGCAAGCCCATCCTGGTGCGGGCATTCGAGCCGGAGATGGGGTTTGAGGATGCGATCAAGCTGCTGCTGGTGAGTTTCGACAGTACGATCAAATCCAATCTCTCGGTCGGTTTGCCGATTGACTACATCACCTATGACACCGATAGCCTGTGCGTCGGTCAGCAGGCCCGGATCGAGGAGGGGGATGCGTACTACAGCGCCATCTCCAGCGGTTGGGGCGAGGCGTTGAAGGTGGCCTTCGGACAATTGCCGGAATTTCGCTTTCCCTGACAGCGTGCGCCTGTTGAGAGTACGGCATTTTCCGTATTTTTATCGAGAAGAAGACGGGACCGCGCGCCCGGATGGATTGGCTTAGGCTGATGCGTGCTTGGGCCAGCGTGTTGCCGGCGGTCAGAAGTCGATGGAAACGCCGGGCAATTTCAGCTCTTTCATCATGTCGCGCAACTCCTGACGGGCGGCGATGTTCGAGATGTTGAGCTGCTTGACGCCGATATCCTTGAGATCCAGCAGGGTCAGTCCGCGGGGGAAAAGCTCGCGGAAGATCACCCGCTCGCTGAAGCCGGGTGCGGTGCGAAAGCCGATGCGCGATGAGAGCATCGTGATCGCGCGCTCCATCTTTTCCTTGTTCACCATGCGCTGGGTGCCAAGGCGGTTGCGTATGACGATCCAGTCGATGGGCTTCAGGCCCGCCTGCGCGCGCAATTGCCGGGCGTTCCAGACCATCTCGGAATAGACCGAGGGCCCCAGGATTTTCTCGCCCCGGCTGTCGATCCGGGCCAGCAGGTCGAAATCGACGAAGCTGTCGTTCAGCGGTGTGATCAGGGTATCGGCCAGGGAATGGGCGACCTGGCTGAGCCGGGTATGCGAGCCAGGGCAGTCGATCAGGATGAAATCGTTGTCGGGCTCCAACGTGGCAACCGCGGCGGAGAGGCGGTGGTCGTAGATATTCTCGCCGGGTTTGAGGGTGGCGGCGTCAATCTCGGGCAGGTCGTGATAATCAAGCTGGGGCAGATCCAGGCCGGCTTTGGCGGTAAAGGCCGCACGGTTTTCGACGTAGCGCCCGAGCGTGCGCTGCCGCAGGTCGAGATCGAGACAGCTGACCTTGTGGCCCAGTCGTGCCAGGGCGCTGGCTACATGCATCGAGACGGTGGATTTGCCCGCGCCGCCCTTTTCGTTTCCCACCACAATGATATGTGCCACGATCCAGCCCCTTTACCCCATGCGTTCAAACGCATTTTGTTGGCGACACCATATGTTGTGGGCCGTCATATGAAAAGCGGCGTGGCGTGGATTTGGCGCCGGCCCGTGGCCATTTGGACTCTATTTTTGCGCGAAACGTGAACGAAAAAGGCCGCTCCGGTGGGAAGCGGCCTTGCATTCCGTCGCGAAGGGATGGGTCAGAAGCCCAGACCTTCGTATTTCTTTTTGAACTTCGACACGCGGCCACCGGTATCCATCAGGCGGGTGCCGCCGCCGGTCCAGGCGGGGTGCACGGAGGGGTCGATGTCCAGCGACAATTGATCGCCTTCGCTGCCCCAGGTCGATTTCATCTGAACCACGGTGCCATCGGTCATCTTGACGTCGATGATGTGGTAGTTGGGGTGGATGTCTTTTTTCATCTCGCCGCTCCTTAAGCCTCGGCGCCCTTGCGGGGCTTGTAGGTGGTGTCTTCTGCGATCCGGGCGGATTTACCGCGGCGCGAACGCAGGTAGTAGAGCTTCGCCCGGCGGACACGGCCCCGGCGGACGACGGTGATGCTGTCGATGTTGGTCGAATGCAGCGGGAACACACGCTCCACGCCTTCGCCGAACGAGATCTTGCGGACAGTGAACGAGCCGGCAATGCCGTCGCCATTCTTGCGGCTGATGCAGACGCCTTCGTAATTCTGCACACGAGTCCGCGTGCCTTCGGTCACTTTAAAGCCGACACGGATCGTGTCTCCGGCTTTGAAATCGGGAATGTCCTTCCCAAGGGCGGCGACTTGTTCCGCCTCCAATTGTGCGATCAGATCCATCGCATCTACTCCTATCTGCTCGTGGTTGATCCACGAAGGTGGTGCGGCCTCAGAACTCTTGGTCTTCACCGGGTCCCGCGTGATGCAGCCCGCCAGAGGGTCAGGTCGTCTGTTCCTTGTGTTCCGACGCTGACCGCCCGGATTGCTGAAGGGGGCAATGGGCCAATGTGTCAACACCAGAATATACCGCGCCCGCGAAGGCTGGCCCGGATTGTGGTCGTATAGGAGGGAGTGGCGCGCAGATCAACCCGGATTCTTGCGCGCCTGATAGAGGGTCCAGAGGTCGGGACGACGGTCTTCGGTCAACGCTTCGGATTGTGCCTGGCGCCAGTCGGCGATTTGGCCGTGATGGCCGGACATCAGAACGTCCGGGATGGCATGACCGCGCCATTCCGAGGGGCGCGTATATTGGGGATGTTCGAGAAGACCGTCGGAGAAGCTTTCATCGGTGGCCGATTCGGCATTGCCCAGAACGCCCGGAAGCAACCGGACGGTTCCATCGATCAGCGCCTGCGCGGCGATCTCTCCGCCGGTCATGACGAAATCGCCCAGAGAGACCTCCTCGATCCCGTAATGCTGGATCACACGCTCGTCGAGCCCTTCGAACCGGCCGCAGATGAGCGTGATGCCGTCGGTGCCCGCCAGGGTCTGCATCATCGCCTGGTCCATCGGCTTGCCGCGAGGGCTGAGATAGATCAGCGGCCAATGGCCATGCGCGGCGGTCATCGCGCTGTCGATGGCCTCGCCCATCACATCGGCGCGCAGCACCATGCCGGCGCCGCCACCGGCGGGCGTGTCGTCGACATTGCGGTGTTTGCCGATGCCGAAGCGGCGCAGGTCGATGGTTTCAAGCTGCCAGAGGCCATCCTGAAGGGCTTTGCCGGTCAGACTTTCGCCCAGAACACCGGGAAAGGCGTCTGGAAACAGGGTGATGACCTGAGCTTTCCAGGCGCCCTTGAGGTCCAGCGTCTGGGTCAACAGATCCCGCGGCTGGGTCGAAGGTTTGATCGTCTTGCGCCCCAGGGCGCGCGTCGGGGCAGGCGTATCGGTCATTCGAACAATCCTTCGGGCGGGTCGGCGACGATGCGGCCCGCGGTCAGGTCGACCGTGGGCACGGCGGCGAGGGTAAAGGGCAAAAGGACGGTGTTTTTCAGCCCGGCCCCATAAACTTCCAGAAGATCGCTCGCACCATGGTTCTGAACCGATTTCACCCGTCCCAGAGGGGCGCCACCCGTATCGACAACGTCGAGGCCGATCAGGTCGGCGTGATAGTATTCGTCGTTGGGCAGCGAGGGAAGCTGATCACGCCGGGCAAAAAGTTGCGTGCCTCGCAGCGCGTCGGCCTGTTCTTTGGTGGCAATGCCAGCGAGGCGGGCCGAGAAGCCGTTCTTGATCGGGCGACCAAGGGTGAGGGTGTAGCTTTGGCTGCCGTCTTCGGTGCTCAGGGGGCTGTAATCAGCAATGTCTTCGGGCGTCGCACAGAAGCTTTTCAGGCGGATTTCGCCACGTACGCCGTAAGCGCCGGCGATGGCGCCGACGCAGATCAGGTCGGTCATTGTGCGGCTCCGTGGCAGAGGCCGTCCTGCATGTCGCCGCCCTGGGCGACACAGCGTTCCGCGGCCTGGCTGCGTTCGAAGAGGAGGCCGGCGGTGAAGGCGACGACGAGGAGGATGAAGGTACGGATCAGGCGGAACATCTCAAACCTCTAGCGGATTTCGATGGGCAAGTCAGGGGTACGGCGCTCCCAGCCGAGGGTTTCCAACTCGGGCGTGTCGGAAGCTTGCTCGGGCCAGCCGAGGCAGAGATAGCCGACGAGGGACCACGTGTCGGGGACATCGAGGTCGCGCGACAGGCGGTCGGGGTCGAGGATTGAGACCCAGCCGAGGCCCAGCCCTTCGGCGCGAGCGGCGAGCCAGAGGAGCGTGATGGCGCCGACAACGGAATAGCGGCGCATCTCGGGCATGGACTGGGCGCCGAGGCCCTGGCCATTGTCGGTGGCGTCATCGCAGAAAAAGGCAAGCTGCACCGGGGCTTCGGCCATGCCGGAGAGCTTCAATGTGCTATACTTGGCGGCGGTGTCGCCGTCATAGCCCGTCAGCGCCTGCGCATTTGCTTCCCGGTAGTTTTCAAGGGCGGCAGCCCGCGCGGCGGGGCTTTCGATGCGCAGGATGCGCCAAGGTTCGGAGAGCCCCACGGAGGGGGCCAGCCGGACGGCGTCGAGGCAGCGCGCAAGCACCGCCTCGTCCACCGGATCGGTGCGGAACCGGCGCACGTCGCGCCGGAGCCGCATGAGACGGAACAGCTGGGTCTGGAAGTCGTCCGGGAACGCATCCATGCCCGTAAGCCCTTATTCTGCCGAGGCTTCTTCGGCAGGTGCTTCGGAGGCTTCTGCTGCTTTGGCGGCTTTCTCCTCGGCGCGGTCCTTGGCTTTCTGGCCGGGCTCGCCCTTCTTGGGGTTGTTGCGCTGGGCCTTTTCACGGACGCCGGCGGCTTCGAGCATGCGGGCGATCCGGTCGGTGGGCTGGGCGCCCTGGTCGAGCCAGTATTGCACACGCTCCATGTTCATCTTGACGCGATCTTCGCTGTCTTTGGGCAGGAGCGGGTTATAGGTGCCCAGCTTTTCGATGAAGCGGCCGTCGCGGGGCATGCGGCTGTCGGCTGCCACGATGCGGTAAAAGGGACGTTTCTTCGAGCCGCCACGGGCGAGACGGATTTTCATGGCCATGGGGTATCTCCTTGATATGGCTTGAGTTTGGCGGGTGAGCCCACCTTACGTTTGGTGCTGTTTGTGGTGCTGAATAACCTCAGCGATGATGAAGTTGAGGAACTTCTTGGCAAATTCCGGGTCGAGATCGGCCCGGTGAGCCAGGTCTTCGAGCCGTGCGATCTGGGTGGCCTCGCGGGCCGGATCGGACGGGGGAAGGTCGTGTGACGCCTTGAGCTTGCCCACTGCCTGGGTGTGCTTGAAGCGCTCGCCCAGCGTGTAGACGAGGATGGCGTCGAGACGGTCGATACTGTCGCGATGCTCTTTGAGGAGCGTGGCGGCGCGGGTGGTGGTGTCAGTCAAGAGGGAAGCCTTTCGGTTTGAAGAGCGGATCGGCGTAATGCCCGATCTCCATCTCGATGCCATGGGCGAGCTGGCTGCCGTCGAGCTGCGCGGGGCTGGGGTGACGGTAGACAGCATCGTTGCCATCGATGGTCGGCGCGCCCTTGTCCTTGGTCGCGCCGAGGCGTTCGGCCAGGCGAATGCTGTCGAGGTTCTTGGGATCGATATAGCTCACAGCCCCGGCCCAGCCCTTTTCGCCGTAGAGATAACGGCGCGCGGCATGGGTCGCTTCGAGAGCGAAGCCATGGCCGGCCTTGTCGGGCCAGATGACCCAGGCCAGCTCGGCCTCGGGCCATTTGGCTGGCTGCCAGCCACCGGCCATGCCATAGGTTTCATCGGTGGCCTTGTCATGGATCATCCACATGCCGAAGCCCCGGATCTGCCAATGGCCGATCTCGGCGGCATAGAGCATCCAGGCCTCATAGGCGTTCAGGGGCCCGCCCATGAAGCGGGCGCGGTAGGAGGTGAAGGTTGCCTTGAAGTCGGGGTAATCCTGAGGCTCGGGCCCACGCAGGACGAGGCGCCTTGTTTCGATCACGGGGATGGAGGCGGCAGTCATGACGCGGCCTCTGCCGGGGTAGGATTTACCAAACGGGCGCGCCTGCGGCGCGAAACGATTTTGGAGCGGTTGAGACGCGACGCCAGCGGGGCAGGTGTGGTGTGTGCGGAGAGCGAGGCCTCCGGCGGGAGTTTATTTGGCAAGATGAAGAGGGAGGCCGCGGTATCGGGACCGCCGGTTTGTGTTTGCCCAGGGGGTTGGAGGCATGTGGCGCGGGGGTTGGAGAACATGCGCGTATTCCGGGTGACGGGGGAGGCGGTCATTGCAGGGCCTCCGGCGCGGGGTGGCGGAAGATACGCATCTCGCCCCAGCGTTCATGGGTGAAGATACCGTCTTCTATTGCGCCAAGTCGCAGGGCGACCGCGGCGGAGGCGTCGTTGCCATGAGCCACGAGGCTGATCGCGGTGGGCCAGTTCAGGGTGTTGTAAACGTAGTGGCGCGCGGCCAGAGCGGCCTCGGTCGCGTAGCCGCGGCCTTCGAAGCCGTTCATCAGGTCCCAGCCGATCTCGGGCTCGGGCCAGCCATGGGGGTTCCAGGGGCCGATGATGCCGGCGAAGCGGCCTGTGGCCGTTTCCTCGACAGCCCAGCGGCCATAGCCCCGCAGGGTCCAATGGCCGATTTCGGTGGCGAGCATGCGCCAGGCCTGCTCTGTCGTGGCGGGCCCGCCCACGAATTTGGAGCGGTCGGAGGCGTAGAAGGCGGCGAAGCTGTCAAAATCGTCGATGGAGGGCGCGCGCAGGGTGAGGCGGTCGGTGATGAGGTTCGGGATGACGGTCATGCGGCCTCTCCCATCTCGTGGAGCCATTCGGTTACGTTGTCGCCGTGTTGTGCCGGGCGGCCCGGGCGGGCGCCAAGGCGGCGGGCGAGCGCTTCGGAGCGGGTGTTGCCGTTGATGATGTAGCTGGCCAGGTGCGGGAAACGGCCGGACCGGTGGGCATAGGCGAGGGCGGCGGAGGTGGCTTCGAAGGCGATACCTTTGCCTTCGGCATGGGCGTAGACGGCCCAGCCAAGCTCGGGCAAGGCCTTTTGCGGTGGGTTGTGAAGGCCGCAGAAACCTGCAGGTGCGCCTTCGTACTCGATGATCCACCAGCCGAAACCCAAGAGGTGCCAGTGCCCCGAGAGGGCGGCGAATTGGCGCCAGACATGGATGCCGTGGGACTGGCCGCCTGCGCCGGCGGCGCGGGGGGAGGCATAGAAAGCTTCATAGGCGGGGTAGTCCGACAGGGTCGGGGCGCGCAGGAGAAGGCGTTCGGTCTCGAGGGTGGGAATGACGGTCATGACAGGGCCCCCGGCCCGGGATGCCGATAGATCATAAGGGGGCCATGGTCCGGATGGTCATGATCTTCGTCACGTGTGGCGCCGAGGCGCAGCGCGACGCGGACAGAAGCTTCATTGCCCGGCGCGATCATACTCATGGCGGTGGACCAGCCGAGCGTGTCATAGCCGTAACGTCGCGCGGCCTGGGCAGCTTCGGTCGCGTAGCCCCGGCCCGTCCCGGACCAGATGGCCCAGCCGATTTCGGGCTCGGGCCAATTCAGGGGGAAATGCAGGCCGACAAGGCCGATGGCGGTGTCATTGTCCTTGAGCGTGACCATCCAGCGGCCAAAGCCGCGCATGGTCCAATGTCCGATCACCTCGCACAGATAGCGCCACGTTTCGGCCTCAGACCGGGGGCCGCCGACATGTTCAGCCGCGTCCGAGGCATAGAAGGCGGCGAAAGGTGGCAGGTCGCGGGCGGAGGGAGGCCGCAGGATCAGGCGCTCGGTTTCGAGCGTCGGGATGAGAGGTGCTGCGAGCGTCATGCAGACACCTCATGGGGCAGGGCGAACACATCGCGGGTGATCCCGTCGGGAAAGGGGATCCGGCGCGCCACGGTGCCGCCCAGGCGCGCGGCGAGTTTGCGCGCGGGCGCGTTTTCATCGCGAATATAGGTTTCAACGACGGACCAGCCGAGATCGGTATAGGCCCAGTCGATCACGGCCCGGCTCGCTTCGGTGGCGAGGCCAGAGCCGCGTTCGGACGGCATCAGCCACCAGGTCAGTTCATGGCTGGGCCATCCCTTGGGGTGATAGAGGCCGGTGCCGCCTAGAACCTCGTCCTCATCGCGGCGGCGGAGAAGGAACATGCCAAAGCCGTTCTCGTGCCAATGCAAGATATCGCGGGCCAGGATGTCCTCCACCTCCTGTGCGCTGCGACCGCCCCGATAACCCCCGGTCGTACTGTCGGAGGCGGCGTAGAAGGCCGCATAGCCCGGCAGGTCGGCAGGCGTCGGACCGCGCAGCGTCAGGCGCGTGGTATGGAGGACGGGGGGTGTCATTTCTTCTTGCCGAACCCGCTCAGGCCCGGCGGCAGGGGCATGCCTCCACCGCCGAGGCCCGGTAGGCCGCCGGGCAGCTTGCCGCCCATCTGTTTGGCGGCGGCTTCGAGTTGTTTGGGATCCATGCCACCCATGTCGGGCATGCCACCCTTGCCGCCCATCATCGCCTGCATGGCCTTCTTCATCATGCCGCCTTTACCCTTGCCGAGCTTCTTCATCATGTCGGACATCTGGCGGTGCATCTTGAGGAGCTTGTTGAGATCGCTGACCTCCATGCCCGACCCGGCGGCGATGCGTTTCTTGCGGGAGGCCTGGAGGATCTGGGGCGCGGCCCGCTCTTTCTTGGTCATCGACTGGATCATGGCGATCTGCTGCTTGAGGATGCGGTCGTCGAAACCGGCGTCCTGCACCTGTTTGGCCATTTTGCCCATGCCGGGCATCATGCCCATCATCCCTTCCATGCCGCCCATCTTGATCATCTGTTCAAGCTGCATCTTGAGGTCGTTCATGTTGAACTGACCCTTGGCCATGCGCTTCATCATGCGCTCGGCCTGTTCGGCTTCTATGGTTTCCTGCGCCTTCTCGACGAGGGCCACGATGTCGCCCATGCCGAGGATGCGGCCGGCGATACGCTCGGGTTCGAAGGTTTCGAGCGCGTCCATCTTTTCGCCGAGGCCCACGAAGCGGATGGGCTTGCCGGTGACCGCACGCATCGACAGGGCCGCACCGCCACGGCCGTCGCCGTCCATTCGGGTGAGGACCACGCCGGAGATGCCGATGCGGTCGTCGAAGTTTTCTGCTGTGTTGACCGCGTCCTGACCGGTGAGGCCATCGACGACCAGAAGCGTTTCACGCGGGTTGGCGACGTCGCGGACGGCTTCGACCTGGGTCATCAGCTCTTCGTCGATGGACAGGCGACCGGCGGTGTCGAGCATGTAGACGTCGTAGCCGCCGAGGCCCGCCTGGGTCTTGGCGCGCTTGGCGATGGCGACGGGGTCTTCGCCCTTGACGATGGGCAGGGTGTCGACGCCGATCTGGGTGCCCAGGATCGCCAATTGCTCCATCGCGGCGGGGCGGTTGGTGTCGAGGGAGGCCATGAGGACACGCTTGCCCTCCCGCTCGGTCAGGCGCTTGGCGAGCTTGGCGGTGGTGGTCGTCTTGCCGGAGCCCTGAAGGCCCACCATCAGGATCGGCGCGGGCGGGTTGTCGATCTTCAGATCGCCTGCGTCCTCGTCACCGCTGAGCACGCCGACAAGCGCGTCGTGCACGATCTTGACGACCTGTTGGCCGGGGGTGACCGATTTGGTGACGGCCTGGCCGGTGGCTTGCTCCTGAACCGTCTTGATGAAGTCGCGCGCGACGGGGAGAGAGACGTCAGCCTCCAGAAGTGCCACGCGCACCTCGCGCAGGGCGGTTTTGACGTCGTCTTCGGAGAGCGCGCCCTGTTTCGTCAGCCGGTCGAAGACACCGGAGAGACGTTCGGATAGATTTTCAAACATGCTCGGGCCCCTTTTGCCGGTTGCGATGTGCCCCCAAGGTAGGGGGCGGCGGTTCAATGCACAAACGCCCCCGCGGGCGTATCACGCTGGCGGAGGGCGATCCCCAAAGAAAGGGGACCGGAAGATGTTACACTTCCGGATGTCTGACGCGCAGCTAAGGGGGAACGGATTGGGAGTCAAGACATCGAAGTCTCCGGCGTTGTGGTCGGTCTGCGAAGACATAGGCTTATGCCGTGCGTCTTCGCAGGGTGCCAGCCGGGCGCTTGGGTAAGCTTGACCCTAGCGCTCGCCAACCTCCGCCCGAGCGGCGTTGGCAAAGCCTTGCAAGCCGCCGGTTATATAGCGCTCGATCTCGGGCATGTTGCGGCGCACGATTTGCCGAGTGATGAAATTGCTGGGCGCGACGTTGTAGGTCCATTCAAAGCGGGTGCCGCCTTCGACCGGGATGAAACGCTGTTCGCCTACGATCTGATCGACGCCGCGACCGGTGGAATTGGTGAAGATGAAGACCTGGTATTTGAAGAAATCGGGATCGTTTTCGATCACCCTTTCGATCACGTAGTGCCCGTCGGCAAGGCGCAGCCAGCGCGCGGCGCCCGGCTGGGGCCATGTCCCGTCCAAGACCTGAGAGGCGACGGGGTTAGAGATGTTCTCGGTCGGTTCGAGAAAGCCAATCAACGGCTGTTCCTCAAGGAAGGCGCGCAGGCGGGGGACCTCCATCGGAATGGTATCCTCGGCATAAGCCGTCAGAAAACCGCTTGTGGCCACGTCCGGCGGTGTGGTCATTTGCGGAGGCGATGACGGAACTTCGGGTTCGCTGCAGGCCGCCAGAAATGCGGTGAGGCCGAGGAAGGAGAGGAATGTGCGCATGTTGAAGGTCCTTGTGAGATGATACGGATGCCGTATCAAATAGGACGGAGTGCGTACTACTTCAATCGGGCGGCCTGTTATGTCCAATGAAACAAGCGCGGATGAGTTGGCCGGTTACGTCAACATGATCATGCGGGCGATGCTGGTGGCCGGGCGCAGCGGGGCACCGGCGGAGGGACGTTTGCCGTTCAACCCGCTCTATTTCAATATGTTGAGGGTACTTTCTGCCGAGGGAGGTGCGCGCCCGTCCCGACTGGCGGAGATCCTGTCGGTGCCCCGTACGACGATTTCCACGGCGGTGAAGGCGCTGGAAAAACGCGGGCTGCTGCGGTCAGAGCCGGACAGTCAGGACCGAAGAGCGCTGAGCGTGGGCCTGACTGGCGAGGGCGAGGAGGTGCTGGCGGCGATCTTGAGGCAGGACCGGAGGAACGCGGCGGCGATGCTCGCCTCCCTTGAGGAAGAGGAAAGAGCGCATTTTATGCGAGCCATGAAGAAAGTCGCCCGCGGTGTGAGTGGCGCAGGTGACGCGTAAGCCTTGCCGTCCTTGGCCGGTATTTTGTTGCAAAGAGTGAGGCCCGCCTTCCCCTGAAAGGCGAGCCAGTCTTTGGGTGGTAGAGGTTGGCGTGGGATCTCATTCCAGCCAGCTGTCGATCATGTCCGCGTTTTCCTCGACCCAGACCTTGGCGAATGCGGCGGGATCCTGGTTTTCCACTTCAAGAGCATAGGCCATCCGGGACAGGTCCTCAGTGCTGAGCACAACCCGGGATAACAGGGCAGCCGCCTTTGGCTGATCGGTTTCCAGCGCAGTGGCGTAGCTGACATAGAGTTGCGCCGTATCCCAGGCCACACCTGCCATGGATTTCTCCAGCCAGCCGGGCGTGGGCGACGGGGGCACGATCACCCAGCTGCGGGCATCGTGGGCGGGTTCGTTCAGGACCACCAGATCGTGGGTCTGGAACATGTGATGCGGGGTGTAGCAGAAAAAGACGGCGTTCTGATCGTTTTCGTCCGCTGCGGCGACCTGTTGAAGGGCTTCAAGCTCCTCCATGATGTAAAGATCCATCGTCTCGTCATACCCGTAAGAGCGGGCACGGACCTGTTCGATCGGGGTGGAGCCCCAGCCTTCGGCGCCGATCCAGATGTCGCCTGTGCCATCGCCATCAAGGTCGAAATTGGCGGCCATGTCTGGATCGCTCAGCTGTTTGAGATCGGTGATCCCTGTTCGCTCTGCCGTGCCCTTGGTCACGCACATCGCCTGCTTGCCGGTGGCCCCATTCGGGCTCATCCGAATGGATTGGGTGCCATCAACATATCGACGCTTGAGATGATCGAGATTGGGCAGCCAGGCTTCGGGATGGACATGAATAGACCCGGTATCCATGGCGCGGAAGATTGCCTCGTTGGAGGCATCCTGAAGTTCGACACCCAGTTCCAGCCGTTCTTCGAGGGTGAGTTTGAGGATATGCGCGGTTGCCTGAACGGAGGGCCAGTTTGGAACACCGATGACGATATCCTCGGCCATGGCCGTCGTGCCCGATGCGGTGATGGCGGCAGAGCAAAGTAAGGTCAATGTCAGTGTTCGCATATCGAAATCCTCCGGGGCTTGGGGCGTTTCGATCAACGCGAGACCGGAGCGTGAGGTCGTCACGTCAATCTTGCCCGCCAAGGTACAATAGCCCGAGGGCGATTACCACTTTGGGTTGAGTTCTTGAGCGAAGATACGCGCGCCTCAGACAGAGAGGTCCTTGATCGGACCACGGTCGAGGCGTCGGATGTGATCCGCCCTGTCTTCGGGAAAGAGATCGCGGACGAGGGGGTCGTGGCCGGGGATGATCAGCTCGGGGCGGGAGGCGAGGCGTTCGAGTGTGATAAAGCCGTCGAGCATATCCTGAAGGTCGACCACGATGGGGAAGGGTTTGCGGGCGGTCAGGTTCTCGTAGAAATGCGCGGCGTCGGAGGCGAGGACCATCCAGCCCACTGACGTGCGCACACGGACCGCTTGCAGGCCCCGGCTGTGGCCCCCGATGCGGTGGAGCGTGACGCCGTCGGTGAGTTCGGTATCGCCGTCATGGAAGGTGAGATTGCCGGAATAGAGCCGCTGGATCGCCTCGCAGATATGGGTCGCCGTATAGGGCATGCGCAACGTGTCGTGGCACATGCAGGGGCCGGTGGCGAAGGCCATCTCGGCCGCCTGCAGGTGGATATGGGCGTTGGGAAAGAGGTGAAGGCCGCCGGCATGATCGTAGTGCAGGTGGGTGACGATAAGCTGGGTGATGTCTTCGGGTTTGAGGCCGAGAGGCGCCAGAGCCTCTCCGGGATCAAGGCGGATGGGACGGTCGCGATTTTGCGCCTCTGCCGCGTCATAGCCGGTATCGACGAGGATCACCTCGGGGCCACGGCGCAAGAGCCACATGAAATAGTCCATCGCATGGGGTGCATCGTGGTTGTCGTCGAAAATGAAGCTGTCGGCGCGGGTGCGGGCGTTGCGGTCGGCGTATTTGATCGCGTGCACCTCCCAGTCGCTCATGATGCGACCTCGGCGAAGGTGGCGATGTGCTTGGCGGCGATCATGTCTGATACGGCGGCGTCGAAGCGTTTGAAATGGGCGCTGGCGAGATGGGCGTCGAAGGCAGCGCGGTCGTCGTAAAGCTCATAGAGAAAGACCGTGCCGGGCTGGTCCGGATCGGTGCAGACGTCGAAGCGGTGGCAGCCGCGCTCGTCCCGCAGAGAGGTCTGGGCGTTTTCATGCATCAGGGGCAGGAAGGCGTCGAGGTGCTCCGCATGGATCTGGAACGTGACGGTGACGGCGTACATCAGGCGGTCTTTCTTCTGAGCCGGGAGAACTGGCGTTTGATCGCGGGTATCTGAGCGAGGATCAGCGCGATGTTCAAGGCCAGAAGGATGGTCGCACCGGGGCGGGAGACGAAGACGGAGAGGTCGCCGTCGGAGATGAGGAGCGACCGGCGGAAGGTTTCGTCGAAAAGACCGCCGAGGATCACGCCGATCACGAGGGGCGCGATGGGGTAGCGCAGAAGGTGCATGAAATAGGCAACAAAGCCCACGCCCAGCATCAGGTAGAGGTCATTTATGCCACCGCCGACGCTGAAGGAGCCGAGCGTGGTCAGAACCATCACCACGGGCAAAAAGACGGTTTTGGGGATGCGCAGGATGCGAATGAAGATGCGCGCGGTGAAGAGGCCCATGAGGAACATGGTGAAGGAGGCGAGCACGAGGATGGCGACGACGCGCAGGATGATCTCAGGGTCGATGGTGGGGCCGGGGATGACGTTGTTGATCTTGAAGGCCCCCATCAGGGCTGCGGCGGGCGGCGAGCCGGGGATGCCGAGGACCAGAAGGGGGATCAAGGCGCCGCCGATGCAGGCGTTGTTGGCGGTCTCGGACGACAGGAGGCCATCGAGGGAGCCTTTGCCGAACTTGTGGCCTTCTGTGGAGACGGTCTTGCCCACTCCGTAGCTGACCCAGCCCGCCACGTCTGCGCCCACGCCGGGCAGGGCGCCGACGCCGGTGCCGATCACGCCGGAGCGACCGATCGTGGGCAGGTAGCGGCGCAGGGCCGACAGGCTGGGGACGATACGGCCCTTGAGCGCCAGAAGCTGGCCGGGATCGGCATGGCGCATGCCGTCGATGATCTGGGGGATGGCAAAGGCGCCCATCAGGACGGGCACAACCTGAAAGCCCGACATCATATAGGACCAGCCGAAGGTATAGCGCGGCTCGGATAGCAGGGGATCGAGGCCGACCATGGCCATGGCGAGACCGATGAGGCCCGCGATCCAGCCCTTGATGACGAGGTCTTCGGACATCAGCGTGCCCGACAGCAGGATGCCGAAGAGCGCGAGCAGAGCCTTTTCAGGGCTGGCGATGTTCTGGGAGATCAGCAGGAGGACCCAGACGAAGATCAGGAGTGCCAGCGTGCCGATCAGCGTCCCGATGAAGCTGGCGGTGGTGGTCAGGCCCAGAGCCTCGCCGCCCCGGCCCGCCTTGGCCAGCGGGTAGCCGTCCATCGCGGTGGCCGCTGAGGCGGCGGTGCCGGGGATGTTGAGCAGGATCGAGGGGTAAGAGCCGCCATAGATCGCGCCGACATAGGCGCCTAGAAGGGCAATGAGCGAATAGTCGAGCGGGATCTTGTTGCCGAAGAACCCGGTCAGGATGGTGACGGCGAGGGTGGCGGTCAGCCCCGGCAAGGCGCCGAAGGTGATGCCGAGGAAGACGGAGCCGATCAGATAGAGATAGGTCAGCGGGTCGGCCACGAGCCCGGCAAAGGCGCCCGCGAAGCCGGAGAGTTGGGTAAAGAGGAAATCCATCAGCGCCTCCAGAGCGGGCGGAGGGTCACGTAGTAGTGGTATTCGATCTGCGAGAAGATCAGCCCGCCACGGTTTGGCACGTTCTGGCGAAAGCCAAAGGCCATGGCACAGACGAGGATCAGGGGAGCCAGAACGGCGATCCAGGGGATCACACGTACCACCCGGTCGGTGTGGTGAAAGGCCAGCGCCCAGAGGGTCAGCAGCAGCCAGGCGGCGAGGGTAACGATATCGTCGTCATGGGCTTTCCACTCCGATTGCGGCAGGTGCATGGCCATGGCGTAGAGGCCGGGCAGGCCCACGGCGCCGGTGGCCAGGATCATGCGGCGCGGATGACCGCCGTGATAGCCGAAGATCAGCGCGGTGATCAGAAGGCCGCTGGACAGGATGAAATCCACACGTGGCACAAGGCCTGCGATGTAGAAAAAGAGGATCAGGGCGAGGGTGCCGAAGCGCCATGCCTCTGCCCCGTTCCAGCCGATGCCAGCGGCGGTCAAAGCGTAGCGCGCGCCGCCCGAGCGGATGGAGATGGTCAGAAGGACCAGCGAGAGGACCAGAAGCGCCCCGAAGATGCCGAAGGGCACGATAGCGGCGGAATTGTACCAGTCCGCCCCGCTCACCCCCGCGCGGTTGGCGCCGAACAGCGGAATGAACGAGGTGCGCCACAGGAAGAACAGCGACAGGGCCAGCAGCACGAGGGCCGACCAGAAGTCACGGGCACGCAGGGTTGTGGTGTCATCCATCGCAGGGCCGTCCGGAACGAAAAAGGGGGCGCGGTGGGCGCGCCCCCAGATGGGAGGGTCAGGGCTTTTCGATGCCGAGGGAGGCAGGGTCGACCGTGGTCGCGCCCAGATCCTTCAGCGTATAGGCAAAGGTGCTCTCCAGGGTGGCGAAGAGCGCCTGCGCCTCGGCCCCGGACTGTCCTCCGATATCGTAGTTGTTGGCGGCGGCCCATTCGGCCACCGTGTCCGAGGCCATCGCGGCATCGAAGGCGGTGGTCAACGCTGCCTTAACGTCATCTGACGCGGAGTTGTGCACGGCAAAGCCGATGGCCTGCTTGAGGGGCAGATACTGGTCGAGCCCGTCATAGATATCGAAGGCCGACGGCACGGTCATCCCCGCGATTTCAGCGCTTTCGGGGGTCAGCATGGCAAGCGGCTTGAGCTGTCCGCCTTCGATCAGCGCGGCCTGTTCGGCCAGCGAGGTGACGACCAGTTCGACCTCACCCGCGATGGCGGCTTCCTGACCGGGAGCGGAGCCCTTGTAGGGCACAAACCGGAATTCGGCATCCGCGCCCTGCTGGATCGCGAGCAAGTTGAGATGGTGGATGGAGCCTGCACCCGACGCTGCCGCCGGGATCGTGCCGGGAGAGGCTTTGGCCGCGTCCACCAGGTCCTGAAGCGTGGAATAAGGGCTGGAGGCGGGAACCGAGATCAGATCGGGCGATCCGCCGACGATGAAGGGATACCAATAGTCGAATGTCTTGTCCCAGCCGCCCTGCACGGCGGCGGTGACGTTCGACTCCGAAAGGCCGACGAGCGTGTAGCCGTCATCGGGCTGGTTCATCACATAGACCATGCCATTCGATCCCGCGACGCCACCCGTCTGGTTGATCACGTTGATCGACACCGGCAGGTGTTTTTCCATCTCGGCCATGATCATGCGGTTGATCGTGTCGGTGCCGCCGCCTGCGCCCCAGACCACGGCGGTGGTGATGTCGCGGTAGGGGTAGTCCTGCGCCGACCCGGCAGTTGCCAGCCCCAGCGCGAGCGCCGCTGCCGCGGCGGTCCTTGCGAATGTCCGTTTCATATTGGCTTCCTCCCAGCTCAATGCGTTTATTGTTGCATATATTTGCGTATGCATTAATGAATGTAGTGTCAACTTTTCGATGACCGAATTCGAAAAATGTGCCACTCAAAGCAAAAGATGGGCGGGGGATCATGAAAACAGACTTCGAAATTGCGGTCTTCGCGGGTGATGGAATCGGGCCGGAAATCACCGCGCCGACCGTGGATATCTTGCGGCGCATGGCCGAGGTGTCGGGCGCCTACACCTTGTCGATGACCTATTGGCCGGCTGGTGCTGCGCATTATGCAAACACCGGAGACTCCCTGCCCGCCGCGTCGATGAAGGCGGCCCGGGCCTCAGATGCCATCCTGCTCTCGGCGATGGGGCTGCCCGATGTGCGCTATGCCGATGGCACCGAAATCTCACCGCAAATCGACCTGCGCAAGGCGCTGGTTCTCTTTGCCGGTGTCCGCCCGGTCACGATCAAGGCAGGGCAGCCTACACCTTTGAACCTTCCCGCAGGGCGGGATGTGGACTTTGTCCTCGTCCGTGAGAGCACCGAGGGGCTCTTTTTCACCCAGGGTCGTGGGGAGGTTGAGACAGACGAGGCGCGCGAGACGCTGAGGATCACCCGTGACATCTCCGAAAAGCTGTTTCGGTTTTCGTTCGACCTGGCCCGCAGTCGCAAGGCCACAGGTCGCGGGCCGGGCAAGGTCACCTGCGTCGACAAGGCCAACGTGTTCCGCGCCTTTGCTTTCTTCCGCGAGATTTTCGACGAAACAGCCAAGGCATATCCCGAGCTTGTGGCGGATCACGCCTATGTCGATGCCACCGCGCTCTGGATGGTTCAGAAGCCTTGGGACTTTGACGTTTTGGTGACCGAAAACATGTTCGGTGACATTCTTTCGGATCTGGGCGCCGGGCTTATGGGGGGGCTGGGTCTGGCACCCTCGGCCGATATCGGGCTCGATCATGCGGTTTTTCAGCCCTGTCATGGGTCAGCGCCGGATATTGCGGGGCAGGGGATCGCAAATCCGATGGCGATGATCCTATCGGCGGCGATGA
This sequence comes from Thalassococcus sp. S3, assembly GCF_004216475.1. Taxonomy (GTDB): domain Bacteria; phylum Pseudomonadota; class Alphaproteobacteria; order Rhodobacterales; family Rhodobacteraceae. The sequence continues at coordinate 355,363 of NZ_CP022303.1, forward strand.
TGCTGGACTGGCTTGGCTTGCGGCATGACAACGATGCTATGGTGCGTGACGGCGCGCGTTTGCGTGAAGCCGTGGAACGGGTCGTTGCGGAGGGGCGCGCTCTGACCCGGGATCTGGGCGGAGAGGCTGGCACAGCTGTCGCGGCAGATGCTGTGCTGGACGCGTTGTTCGTGGCATGAACGGGCAGATCAGGGTCGCCTGCGTCGGGGCCGGATATTTCAGCCGGTTCCACTATGGAAGCTGGGCTCGCATCGGCCGTGTGTCGCTGGTCGGTGCCTGTGATCGTGACTTGGCCAAGGCCGAGGCGACCGGCCTGCCGGCCTATACCGACCTCGATGCCATGCTGGCAGAGACCCGCCCCGATCTTCTTGACGTCATTTTACCGCCGGTTGCTCAGGCCGAGGCGATCCGGGCGGCGCTGACAGCGGGAGTTCAAACGATTGTCTGTCAGAAACCCTTTGGTCTCTCTCTTGCCGAGGCCCGCATTCTGACAGCCGAGGCCGAGGCGGCTGGCACGCTTTTGATCATTCACGAAAATTTCCGCTTTCAACCCTGGTACAAGGTGATCAAGCAGGCGTTGCGCGGCGGGATGCTGGGCCGGGTGCTGCAGGCCACCTTTCGTCTGCGTCCCGGAGACGGGCAGGGACCGGCGGCCTACCTGGATCGCCAGCCATATTTCCAGCAGATGGAGCGGTTCCTGGTGCACGAAACCGCCGTGCACTGGATCGACACGTTTCGCTATCTTCTGGGAGAACCGCGTGCGGTCTACGCGGATCTGCGCAAGGTCAATCCGGTCATTGCCGGAGAGGATGCGGGATACATCCTCTTTGATCACTCAGATGGCGTGCGCGCGCTTTTTGATGGCAACCGGTCGCTGGATCACGACGCGGACAACAAGCGCCGCACGATGGGGGAAGCCTGGTTCGAAGGAACCGAGGGCACGCTGCGTCTGACCGGCGACGGAATGGTCAGGCTGCGTCGTTTCAACTGCAGACGGGAAACCGTTCTTTTGGAGGCCGACACCTGGGAGGGGTTCGGAGGCGATTGCGTGCATGCCTTGCAAGCCCATGTGATTTCTGGCCTTCTTGCCAAGACGCCCATCGAGAACCGGGCGCGCGATTACCTATCGGTGATCGAAACGGAGGAGGCGATCTATCGCTCTGCCAGGGAAGGTCGGAAGATCACATTGGGGACCGGGTGAAAGAACACAAACTTAAGCCAAAGTCGAACACACAGCGTGCGGTGGAGGAACTGCGCCAACTGATTTTTTCAGGTGAGTTGCCCGCCGGGTCCGACCACCTGGAAAGCGAGCTGGCCGAGCGTCTGGGCATGTCGCGCACCCCAGTACGTGAGGCGGCGCTTACGTTGGAAGGGCAGGGGCTGCTAGAGCTGCGTCCGCGTAAGGGCGTGCGCATTCTGCCCGTTTCGGCCGACGACATGCGCGATGTCTACGACGTGCTCACAGAACTTGAGAGCCTTGCCGCCGAGAACGCTGCCCGGCACGGATATGCGGAAGCGGATCTGGTCGAGTTGAGCCGCGCGATGACCGATATGGACCGCGCGCTCGAAACAAGAGACCTCGAAGCCTGGGCGGAAGCGGATGACAGATTTCATGCGGAATTGGTAATATTGGGGGGGAATTCCCGCGTGATCGGGATTGCCGCGATGATGAGCGATCAGGTGCGCCGCGCACGGGCCACGACGCTTTACATGCGACCATTGCCCACGCAGTCAAATGACGATCACAGGGGCGTCTTGTCGGCGATTCGGGCCGGACGACCAGAGGATGCGCGCACCCTTCACAGGGCCCATCGTCAGCAGGCCAAGGCCATGATCATCGGGCTGTTGGAAAAGCATAAACTGCATCGGCTGTGATACCCGGGGCAGTTTGGTCGTAAAGATCAAAGACACAAGACCTCTGCTGTTGCAGAAGGCTTGTGTCTTCGAAAAAGGATCTGCCTAGCCATCCTTGGCCAAGCTGGACGGCTCGGCGTTTTCGTCGCGCATCCGTTTCTCTACCTTCCTCTTACTGGTCACCGCGAAAATGATGACCGCCGAAATGGTGAGAAGCGCGAGGCCGCCAACCAGCAATGAAACATCCATAGCTGCCTCCTTTCGTTTGCTCCATCTTCGACGGAAAAACGCGCGATCTTCGGCTCTGGTTCCGTCGGATTTCGCGTTGTTAGCCGTGCAGATCGCGGGCAAGACCGGTGACCGCCGGCAATTGTGCCCTGTTGCGGCGTCCGGCACGCGCTGCTGTCACCAGGGTGCGGAAAAGGGCGCGTTGGCGTCGGGCGTAAAAAAGGTGCTCGGGATGCCATTGCACGCCCAGGGCAAAGGGTTCACTGGTCCGTTCAATCGCCTGGATCATGCCGTCACAATCGCGGGCTGCAACGCGAAGGCCACGCCCGAGGCTGTTGACGGCTTGACTGTGCAGCGCGTTGACCCGCATCGGGTTGCAGCCGACGATACCGGCCAGGCGACTGTCTGCTTCCAGCGTGACGGTCTTGCGTGGCAGAATTGTATGATACTTGCGCGAACGATAGACGCCGTATGCATTCTGATGAAGCGACCCGCCAAGCACGATGTTCATCATTTGCGACCCCCGGCAAATCCCCAAAATGGGCAAATTGCGATCAAAGGCGGCCCCCAGAAGCGTGGCCTCCATCTCGTCACGCGCCGGGTCGAGGCGCGCCTCAAGGGTCAGCGCGCCGTCGTAAAGCGTGGGCGAGATGTCATCTCCCCCACCGATGACAACCCCATCGACTGCCCCCAGTTCGATATCAGACGGATTTTGCCATTTCACCGCGCGTCCGCCAGCCAGCCAGATATTCAGTGCCATCAGGGGAAAAATCCGCCAGCCAGAGCGCTGAGAAACAGTGACACCAATCACAGGGCGTATCATGCGCTCTCCCTCCGCTGGATCAGCGGGCGGATGCGCTCATAAATCGCTTCGTCCCGGCTGCGTTCTGATCGGTCCTCTGCCCAAAGCTCTGCCAGCTCACGCAAAAGGCCATCGCTTTCCGCGATCGTTTCGATGGCCACCCAGCGTTGCCATTCCTGAACGAGGGACCAATCCGCTTCGTCGATACGACATTCAGGCAGGCGAAAGTGAAAGGTCGGCCGCGCAGATACAGCGCTGTCGTTGACGGCACGTGCCACCCGCTCCGGCGCGATCTCGGCAAAAATGCAGAGCATATCGAGACCGTGATCGCGCGACGGCGCATGGGTGAGGTAGAGCGAGATAAGCTCATCCATGCTGCCGGGGGGCGCCAGTGCAAGGTGTCGCGCAAGCGCCTTTGGATAGGGATCCACGAATGTTGTGATGTCGCGGGTGATATCGACTGGATCGGCGCGACGCAGCGCTCGTTCGACCATCGCATAGGCCCTGAGAACGGGAAGGATATCGTCAAGATCCAGCGACCGGACTTCGACGTTGAAGTGCACCCCCACGCCCAGAAAAAGCGACCGGCGGCTGCCAAGCGCGCCTTCGGCTCGCAGCAAGGTTTCCAACGCGCTGAGTTCGTTCAGTTCGGAATGGGAGAGAGGTTTGGTTATAATCTCTACCGGGATCACACTGCGTGCGGCAGCGTCGATCCATTCCGACTGCAGTGCGCTGATATCCTGCCGGAAACGGGTGTCGAGGTAGAAGGTAACTTCACCAATGGATGTATCTGTGATGCGCCACTTGCCGTTCTTGTTGGTGACAGTACCGCCAAGGGCACGGCCAAGGACGTCAGCGGTCTCCTCAAGGGTCAGACCGCCGAATTCAATCTCAACGCCGATGCGCCGTTCTTTGCCGCGCCGCGTTTCTGAGACCGGAAGATCGGAAAAGTTTCGGTTTGTTGTGCTCATAAGTTAAAGGTGTGGTGAAGCGCGTGCCCGTTAGAACCGGCCACGCGCGGCACTCACGATTTACTGCTAAGCCACTCATCCACATCGGCACGCGCCTTTTCCTTTGACGCGCCGTACTTTTCCTGGATGACGCCCTCCAATTTCTCCCGGTCCCCATCAATCTGGTCCCAGTCGTCGTCGGTCAGGCGTCCCCACGTGCTTTGGGCTTCACCTTTGAGCTGTTTCCATTTTCCTTGAATTTGGTCCCAATTCATCGCTTCGCCTCCGAATATGTTGCGTTGCAGCATTCACCTAAACAACGTCCGCAGCCCGCTTCAGTTCCGTCAAAGCGCGATTTTCTCTGGCGGTCCGCCTTAGCGGGATAATCAGTAGTCCCGCTCTTCCGGTACGAACTCGCTGCGGGTGAAGGTCACGATCACCCGGTATTCGTCTGACGCTTCCTCGACTATGATCTCGCCGTCGAGTTGATTGACAAAAGCTTGTACCAACCGGTTGCCCAGACCTGTTCCGCTTGGCGGGGCGCGTTCGTCTGAGATGGAGTTGGCGATCTTCAGCTCGACCGTGTCATCCTCTTCTTCGATCAGGCTGACATCAATGGTGGGCGCTTGCCCCTCCGGTGCACGCGCGTATTTCAGCGCGTTCGTCATCAACTCGGACACCAGAAGCGAAAATGGGACCGCCTGATCCGGGAAGAGCTGAATGGTCTCGGCCGACACGTTGATGTTCTGCGGCACGATACTTTCAGAACCCAGTCTGGACATCTGACCGATCAGATCCTGGATCATCGCGCCGGCGTCGATCTTGTCGATGCGCTCGGTCTGATAAAGGCGCTGGTGGATCTTTGCCAGGCCCAGAACCCGATCCTGAAGCCGGCCCACGATCTGACGGGTTTCGGAATGGGTCGCCGTCCGCTGCTGCATGTTCATGATCGACGAGATGAGTTGGAGGTTGTTCTTGACCCGGTGATGCACTTCTTTCAGCAGAATGGATTTTTGATGGACGAGAGCGTCTTTCTGATTCAGCAGCTCATTTTGCGTTTTGATCAGCCCCTCCATCTCGCGCATGACGTTTTCGCGGTCGGCATCTTCCAGAATCACGCGATTGGCCATGGCGGCAAAGGTGTCGCGCATTTCGCTAAGCTCGCTTGGGACCGAGGAGCCCTTGAGCGGACTTGGTAAGGTACGATTGCGCGCGAAGGAGACCATCTGTCCGCGAAGGGATTTGACGTGGCGGATAACGAGGCGATCCAGGGCATAGACGGCAACGAGAACGCTGGCGATCCACATCAGGATCGGAAACGGTACGCTCCACACTGCGGGGCGGACCCTCGACGCGATCCCTTGGTCGGAAGTCCAGGTGCCCAGGGCGTAGACGGTCTCCGGTATGATGGAGACAACTGTGTAGACGCGCTCTTGCCCATTGCTGTCTTCAGCGACAAAGACGTCCGAGGTGGATCCGACGAACCTGGTCAGATCAAGATCCGGGGGAAGTTGCCGCATTGCGGTATCGACACCCCGTTCCGCTGTCAGGATCTGCCCGAACGCGTTGAAGGTCAGCAAGCCGATCGGCTTTTCCAGACGGGTCAAGTCTGCGGTCGGGTCGATCCAGTCATGAGGTATCGAGAGGGTCAGATATCCGACAAAGCTGTCCTCCTCGAAAACCGGCTGGCTGACGATCACGACCGAAGTTCCGCTGAGCGGCGCATTGAAATTCGCCTCAACGACCGGGCGGGGGGTCTCCATGATCTCGTCAAAACGGTCGAACGTGGTAAAGTCATATTCCTGTTCTGTGCTTGAACAGGTCATGATCCCATCTCTGGGAAGGAGCCCGACAAATGAGTACTTGGGGTTGGCTTCGATGAACTGCCGAAGATAACTGTCGCACCTTTCACCGTCGCGGCGAAGCGAAAGTGCCACGGCGCCAAGGGCTTCTGCCGCGCCGAAAGCACGCTCAAGAGAGAGTTGTTCGCGCGACGCCGCATCGCGGGTCAGTGTCAGAACCGACAGTTCGGACGAACGCGCGGTCTGATGCATGACTTCAAGCGTTTGCAGCACCGCGATGATGCCAATCGGAGCAAGCGCAACGGACAGGAAAACCGTTACCCGGAATACCAGCCCCTTGCGCTTGCGCGCAGTCGGTATTGTTATCAAAAAGCGCCGGCTCCGTTTGATGCGACGACGGCCTGTGTGGCCTGATCCGTCAATTCTATGGCATCGTCGGCGTCCAAACTCATAAGTTCGGTTAAACGATTTCTTGCGCGGTTTACCCGGCTTTTGATCGTACCGACGGCAACGCCACACATTTCTGCCGCGTCTTCATAGGCAAAGCCCTGCGCGCCGACCAATGTCAGCGCCTCGCGTTGTTCATCGGGAAGCTGATCAAAGGCCTGCTTGAAATCCATCAGGTTCAAACGACCATCATGCGCCGGCTTCTCGGCCAGGTTCAGAGAGATGACGCCATCGATATCGGCGACCTCGCGGTTGAGCTTTCGGCGGCTTGAATAATAGGTGTTGCGGAGGATGGTGAAGAGCCAGGCGCGCATGTTGGTGCCCGCCTCGAATTTGTCGATGTTTGTCCAGGCTTTGACCAGCGTATCCTGCACCATGTCATCCGCGGTGGCGGAGTTCCGGGTGAGCGAAAGCGCAAAGGCTCTCATCGAAGGGATGTGTTCGAGGAGCTCTTCGCGGGGGTCAGGCGTTGTCATTCGACATGCCTCCGGCTGCTTCTTTTTCTTTCAGCTGAGCAAGCAGATCCCGAAACCGATCCGGAACCTCCTCCTCCAGTGTCGGTTGGAAGACGCGCTTGAGATTTTCGTCTATCGCGATGTCCTGTGGCGTTTTGCCATCGTCGTCAGCCATGATACGCTCGTTGCCTTCCGGTCAAGATAATAAAAAATTCGCTCTCACCGGAACCTAACTATGTGATGAGGCGTTAGGTTCCCGAAAAAATTCAAAAAGGTTGGAGTGACATGTCGGAAAGCGCCAAGCCAAACAAAACGGACGAGATTGCAACGTCCCTGCCTTACTTGCGCCGCTACGCGCGGGCCTTGACCGGATCGCAGGGAACGGGCGACCAATACGCCGCTGCAACGCTCGAAGCTTTGTTGACGGATCAGTCGATACTGGAAAGCCATCCGGCCAAGGTCGCGCTCTTCAAAACATTTCATGGTATCTGGCAAAGCACCGGCGCGCCGGTCGAAGAGGCGGGCAGCGGGCTGGAAGCGAGGGCGCAGGCCTATCTTTCCAAGCTGACGGAAAACAGCCGCGAGGCGCTTTTGCTTCATACGATTGAGGAATTCAGCATCACTGATGTTGGACGGATCATGGATATGAGCACCGGAGAGGCCGACCAGCTGATCACGACGGCCCGTCAGGAAATGCAAGACGCCGTTTCTGGCAAGGTCATGATCATCGAGGACGAGGCGATCATCGCCATGGATCTCGAAAGCTTGGTTGCGGATATGGGGCACCGCGTCACTGGCGTGGCGCGTACGCATGTCTCCGCGGTGGCATTGGCCGAGCGAGAAGTTCCCGATCTTATCCTTGCAGACATTCAACTCGCCGACAATTCGTCGGGCATTGACGCGGTCAATGAAATTCTTGCCGCAAGCGGAGAGCGACCGGTCATCTTTATCACGGCATTCCCAGAACGTCTTTTGACAGGCGAGCGCCCGGAACCTGCTTTCTTGATCTCAAAACCCTATTCCGAAGATCAGGTCAGATCAGCAATCAGTCAGGCCATGTTCTTTTCGTCAACGGAAACGCTTCTAGCTTGAACAAAGGCCCCGGTGTTGACCGGGGCCTTTTCACATCCGTCAGCTTTTAGAAATCGCGCGAAGCATCCAAGCTGCCTTTTCGTGGAAGTTTGACCGCTCGGTGGCCAAATCTTCGGTCACCGGGTCCTCGCCTTCTTCCGACAGCTTGATGAGCGCGTGCAGACGATGCGCGATACGCTCGTGATCGGCGGCAAGGTCTTCGCACATGTCACCGGCGCTGGGCAGGCTGTCGTGATCTTCGATCACCGAGTTCTGCATGATTTCCGCCATCTTCATCGGTGCCAGCTTGCCCAGGGCGCGGATTCGCTCGGCCAGGTCGTCGGCGGCGGCGAACATGTCCTCGTATTGTGCCTCTGTCAGGTTGTGGACCGAATAAAACATCGGGCCCTCCACGTTCCAGTGATAGGCATGTGTTTTGAAGATCAGCCGGTACGTGTCTGCCAGAACATCCGCCAATCCCTTGGCGATTGCATCGATGTTACGCACGCCTGTTTCCACGACATCGGTCTCGGGAACGACATTCAGTGCATTAGCCATAGCGCTTTCACTCCTTTCGTTGTGGTCGAAAGGTCAACGCCGGGGTCGTGAGATTGTTCCTGATCTAAATGCCGCGGCTCACGGCATCCGCCTTCCAGTCATCAGCGTCCGGGAAAGCTGTCGCGCAAGGCCAGCGCCGATGTAATTGCGCTGTTCAGCGTATCCTGGGAAAAGGGCTTGGTGATGCGCGCCAGGGTCGTCTCGCCTGACATCCCGCCGTCTTCCGACGCGTCGATGACCACCATTGCGCTTCGGATGCGCTCCAGCTGTTCTATCACACCGGAGGCCGCAAGCTCTGCCGAACTGGCGCAAATCACCGCCAGAATACAATGGCCGATGCGGTCCAGCGTCTCGCGGCACTGCTCGAGATCGGGCACCATGACCGGAGGGGCGTCAGGGAACCGGGCACCGACAATACTGGCGATATCCTCGGCCACGAACGTGTCTTTTTCAACAATGATGACCTGCACGGGGAACCGCCTGTTTCGATGTCATGACCGGGAATGCTTCGCCCGCATTATGGAACCTGCTTCGGCGCTGCGCATTAAACTATGACATAGCAATTGAAGGAATCGCGATGACCACGCAGTGCAAAGATTGCCCCCTGCGAACCAAGCCGCTGTTTCAGGGCATGAGTGAAGAAGAAGCGCAACAAACACAGCGGTTTAAGTCGGGTGAGCTGGTTGTCGATCCCGGAACGCCCCTGATGCTTGAGGGGTCAAATGCACCACAACTCTATACCGCGTTGCGGGGTATGGGCATTCGTTACAAGACATTGCCCAACGGGCGGCGGCAGGTGATCAATCTGATCTTTCCCGGTGATTTCATTGGCCTACAGGCGGGCATCATGGGCGAGATGAGCCATTCCGTCGAGGCGACCACCAAGATGACGCTGTGTGTCTTTGACCGGAAGGCATTTTTCAATTTTTTTCGCAGCAACACCGAACGTGCCTTCGACATCACATGGCTTGCCGCAGTTGAGGAGCATTTTCTAGGCGAAGCGCTCACCACCGTGGGGCAAAGAAGCGCCGAATCGTCGGTCGCCTGGGCCATGCTGAAGGTGTATCACCGATGTGACGCGCTTGGCCTTGCGCAGGATCGATCCATGCCCTTCCCGTTTCGTCAGCAGGATCTGGCGGACGCTTTGGGCCTGTCTCTCGTTCATACCAACAAGACATTGTCCAAACTGCGGGACGCGCAGATGGCGCGCTGGTCCGATGGAGAGCTCAACATCCTCAATTACGACAGACTGGCTGAACTTGCGATGATGCAGGAAGAGGAAGCCCGACCGCGTCCACTGATCTAAGTGCCCGTCGCGATCAACGGATGAGACCCTGACTTGCGTACAAGTCAGGGTTTCGTTTCGATCAGGTTGTCCGCGACATACGCACCGCGCTGACCCATAGGACGATCTTCCCCGACCGTGGTGTCTATGCGCGTCCGCAGTTCCAGATGCGCGTTCAGCCCGGCGCCAAGCAGAACCAGAAAGCTTGAAAGGTAAAGCCACATCAACATGGCGATCACGGCGCCAATGGATCCATAGGTTTTGTTGTAGCTGTCGAACTGAGAGATATAGACGGAAAACGCGATCGATACCGCAATCCAGCAAATCACGCTCAGGATCGCCCCGGGCGTGATCCACGGCAATTTTGGACCCCGTCGGTTCGGGCCGTAGCGATATAAAAGCGCGATGCCCACAAAGATGACAAAGATCCCGATGAGCCAGCGCAGTGCTTCTGCGGTGATGCTGGCAATGGGGCCAAGGGGTATGAATGCAAGAATGATCGGAGTGATCACCACCGCAAGCATCGCGACCATGCCAACGCAGACAAGGGCGACCGTAAGACCCAGCGCCGTCGCGTAATGTGCAAGTCCGCCCCGGTTCTTCTCCTCGAAGATCGCGTTCAGACCCATCATCATGGCGCCTACACCTGCCCGCGCGGACCAGAGTGCTAGAAGAATGGACAAAACACCGGCCCAGCCGAGGGTCTGGTTCTGCGCCCCTGCAATGCCCGTCAACTGCACTTCGATGAGGCTATAGACATCAGCCGGCACCAAGGGCCGCAGCACCTCAAGCTGCTCGGACACGACGACGGGATCGGAAAACAATCCCCAGATCGCAACAAAGGCCGCGAGCGCCGGGAATAGCGACAGCATGGAAAAAAACGCAACCCCAGCCGAAATCAGGCCGAGGTTTTTGTCGCCGATATCGGCGGCCAATCCACGTAACGTGGACCAAAGGATGCCACGAACCTCGGGGACGAGGCGCATGTCAGACCACGCGCTTGGAAGCGCGCGGACCCAGGATAAGCCAAGCGATCACGCCGATCAGCGGAAGGACGAGGATCAGCAGAACCCAGAGCACTTTCGTGCCGGTGCTCGCAGATGAGCCGATCACCGAAACGATTGCCCATATATTGAGGATGAGCAGGATGAACCCGCCGATGCCTGCGATTTCGACCATAATAAGTCTCCCTTGGTAGTCCGCCGCATGGACACGGCGGAAATGGTAGCAACCGCCTTCGATAGGGATCAAAGGCGCTATTCTATCTCTACCATTAAACACCGTTCTGCCCGCCGGGTTCCGTCATTTTCAGGCCTTCAGCCTGAAGCCACATTGCGAACGGTTTTTCTTTTTCAAGATCAACGCAGTACGCGGCGTGTGCCGACGGCAAAGAACAGCTGACCCAGTCCTTCGCGCCCGCGTCGCTGGCGGATTACCCTGGGGGGCGGCATGGATCCACCGGACATCCGCCGGATGGCTGCGGCCTTATTCGGTCAGAAACGTCTGCAACGTCGCCAATTCGGTTGAGCGTAGCTCATGACCACCATCATGCAGGTCGACCGTCAGTTTTGCGCCCTGAATTCCGAACCACGAAATCAGGTGTTCGGTCATGGGAAGCGGGCAGATCGGATCCTGCCGTCCAGCGGTCACCAGAACGCGCCGCCCCTTCAAGCCAGGTTGCGGCTTAGGATCCCATGGGATCAGCGGGTGCAAGAGACCGATCCGGTCAAAGAGATCAGGATCGGTCATGGCAACCGATGCCAGGATATTCGCGCCGTTCGAATACCCAAACCCATAGACGGGCGTATTGGCGTACCGCGTCTTATGGGAGGCGACGAAACTGCGCAGCTTTTCGGTGCGGCTTGCAAGGTCCTCCATGTCATAGACGCCTTCTCCCGTGCGGCGGAAAAACCGCGCGGCCCCCATCTCTGACACATCTCCCCGTGGGGAAATGACGCCTGCGCCGGGGACAAGCTGCTGCGCAAGCCTGAAGAACTGTGTCTCATCCCCACCCGTGCCGTGGAAGGCAAAGATCAGCGGCGCGCCTTGGTCCGGCGGGCTGGTCAGTGCCATGTAACTCGTGTCAAGCATGCCCCGGCTCCCCATCGTCGCTTATGGCGGGCAGATGCGCCTCGATCCGTGCGCGATGCGGCTCGTACCGCTCGGGCAGTTTCAAGGCCTGACCCAGATGAGCGGTATCCTCGTCCCGGTCGAAACCCGGCTCGTTTGTCGCGATTTCAAACAGGATCCCCCCCGGTGTGCGGAAGTAGATGGCCCAGAAATAGTCCCGGTCGATGACAGGCGTGACTTGATACCCGGTGTCAAGCAACGCCTTGCGAACCTCAAGTTGCGCAGCCCGATCCTTGACCGCAAAGGCGATGTGATGCACCGACCCCGCGCCCTGATTGGCCGCGCGGCCCTCTGGCACCTTCTCCAGGTCGATGGTGTCGGCCGCGTTGCCGCCCTCAATGATATAGCGCGTCACGTCTCCTTCGGTTTCAGCAGCTTGATATCCCATGAAGCGGAGCAATTCGCCGGTCGCATCCACATCGCGCAGACGGAAACGGGCGCCGCGGAAACCAAGAATGCCAACGTCTTCAGACAGGTCCGACCTGGTCCAGGGGGTCCGGTCTCTCATGTCACTCTCCACAAGCGCAAAGCTGTCGCCATCGGGGCCGTCGAAGTCCAGCCGCTTCTCTCCAAAGGCGTGCTGCTCGGCCAGCCCGCTCACACCTTGGCCGGCAAGGCGATCCGTCCAAAATCCAAGGCTGCCTCGGGGAACCGCGAATTCGGTCACACCCACTTCACCAACCCCGCGAGCCCCGCGCGCCATTTGGCCGAAAGGGAAATAGGTCATCACCGAACCCGGCGTTCCCTGCGCATCCCCGTAATAAAGGTGGTAGACGTCGGGCGCATCGAAATTGACCGTTTTCTTTACCCGACGCAGGCCGAGTGTTCCGGTGAAGAAGGCGTTGTTGTCGTTGGCATCTGCCGCCAGTGAGGTCACGTGATGCAGGCCTTGGATTTCGTTCAGCATATCGATCTCCGATCAAGCTCAGATAGTGTTGCATCTGAACTTAGCCGCTTGATTGATGTTTTGAATTGAAACAAAGATACATTTACTGTTTCGATGATTGATAATAATGTAAATGGACGAACTCAGGCCCATTCGCGTCTTCCTTGAAGTTGCCGATCAAAGCAGCTTTGTCGCCGCAGCGCGCCGATTGCAGATGACGCCTGCGTCCGTCACCCGGATCATTGCCAAACTCGAAGCGGATCTGGGGCAGCAGCTTTTGGTGCGCACCACGCGGCAGGTTTCCCTGACAAGCGCGGGTGCGATCGTTGCATCGCGCTATCGACCGCTGGTGGAGGAGTTTGATCGCGCTGGGCGTGATCTGGGCCGCGCGGGGCTTGCCGACCGGGGTGAGTTGAAGATCAACGCGCCGATGTCGATGGGGCTGCGGCTTCTGCCTGGATTGGTCTCCGGGTTCCGGCTGGCCTATCCGAATATTGCGTTGAACGTTCAGATGACCGATGCGCTGGTCGATATCCTGGAAGAGCCCTGCGATCTCTCGATCCGTATTTCGGGACCGCCTTCGGACAAATCGACTATCTGGCGCAAGATCTGCGAAGTGCCGCGCCACGTCATTGCGGCACCGTCCCTTTTCGACCGTACCGTGCGGCCTGCCTCCCCGGACGAGATCAATCCTGAAATCTGCCTCTCCTACAGTGCAAGCGGTACAGCCGAAAAATGGCAGTTTCGCAATGGCAGCGCGCGCCGGACAATTACGGCCGGGTCCGGCGTCGTATCGAATAATGGCGATTTTCTTTATGCGCTGGTGAGGTCGGGTAACGGTCTTGCCTTGTTGCCCGACTTCATCTTCGCGCCCGGCCTTCAAGAGGGCACAGTCGAATGTCTGCTGGAGGGTTGGCAGGTGCTGCCTCTCTGGCTCACCCTCTTCTATCCCCCTTATGAACAATTACCCCCTCTGGTCGCCACCTTCTCCGACTTTTTCGAGGCTTACATGCGTGACATCGACGGGCTGGATTTTTCCACAGCGCCGTTCTGACGTCTGGCAGCGTGATCAGATCTCCTCGCGGACCTGACCATAGGCCAGCAGGGCGAAGACCACGGTTCCCCCGATGATATTACCGGCCAGCACAGGCAGGAAGAACTGAAGAAGCGCGTCGGGTATGCCAAGAAGACCTTGCCAGATCAGATAGGCCGCTTCGACGGAGCCCGCGATAATGTGGGTGAAATCGCCTGCCGCGATCAGCCATGTGAAAGCAACGATCACCCAGAAAGAGCTGCTTTCGGCCTGTGGCAACATCCAGACGATGGACGCGACGAGAACACCGGCGGGGATGGCCCGCATGAAGGCCTCAGCCGGGGCAAATCCGGTGGCGTGGCGTGACAAGTCCTCGATGGCCGGGCGGAGGTCATCCGGGATCGCGGAGGTCAGCGCAAAAAGGGCGCCGACCGCAAATGCGCCCAGAACGTTCGCGCCGAGCACGATAGACCAAAGCCGCATCACGCAGCCAAGCATCCCCAAACCGGGGCGGGCCATGAACGGCAAAACCGTGGTGATGGTGTTTTCGGTAAAAAGCTGCATCCGGCCAAGGATGACGACAAGGAAACCCAGACTATAGCCCAGGTTCTCTATCAAATACCGCGATCCGGTATCGGGCAGATAGGTGCGCAAGATCGCCTCACCCAGAACAGACAGGCTGATCATCAGCCCGGCCGCGACACCGGACCAGAACAGCGCGCTGGTCGGTCGCTCAAGCTCTTCTTCTCCGTCCCGGCGAATGACTTCGTAGATCATTCTCGGCGCCAGTTTCGAGGCTTGTTCGACGTTTTCGTCTTCCGCGCCCTTCTTGTTTTCGAACGCGTGTGGCGCCTGATCCTTCATGCAAAGACTCCCGACAGAAAAGATACCGGTAAACGCGTGGGCAAAGCTTTGGGTTCCGCAGGGTGTCAGAAGCCGGATAGGCGGATTTCAGAGATGGCTACCGCTGCGTCAACTTTTGTTTGCGGGAATCGCCCAGACCGCCTTTGCTGGCGTGACATGCGTGGCCGGGTTTCGGCCCGTTCGCTCATGATCATCAAGGGAGGACGAAGACCATGCAGAACAGATTGCGTTTCGGTATTTTCCTGGCGCCGTTTCACAAGCCCGGCATTAACCCGACGCTTGCATTGCACAATGACCTCGAGCTGATCGAGCATCTCGACCGCTGCGGGTACGATGAGGCCTGGATCGGGGAACATCACTCCGCCGGATCCGAGATCATCGCAAGCCCCGAGATTTTCATGGCCACCGCGGCAGAGCGGACGCGCAACATCAAGCTGGGGACCGGTGTCGTCTCGCTCAGCTACCACAATCCGCTCTGGGTCGCCGAACGCATTGTTCTGCTGGATCACCTGACCCGCGGGCGCGTCATGCTCGGCGTGGGTCCGGGTGCCCTGCCCACGGACGCAAAGATGATCGGGATCGATCCGGGTCAGACGCGCGGGCTGCTCGAAGACAGCCTGGGCGTGATCATGCAGCTTCTGACGAGTGACGAGCCGGTGACGTTCAAGAACGACCGCTGGGATCTGCGTGATGCACGGCTGCACCTGAAACCCTATTCCAACCCACTCTTTGACGTGGTCACGGCGGCGGTGGCTTCACCGGCTGGGCCGCGTCTCGGCGGTCGGCACGGCACGGGCTTGCTGTCCATCGGTGCCACTTCGGCTGCGGGTTTCGACGCGCTGGCGCTGCATTGGGACGTGATGGAAGCAGAGGCCAAAGCCCACGGCAAAACCGTGGATCGCAACAAGTGGCGGCTGGTGGGCATGGTCCATATCGCCGACACGATGGAACAGGCCTACAAGGATGTCGAATACGGGATGGAGCAGTGGTTCCACTATTTCCAGGCTGTCGCGGCCTTTCCGCAAATGGAAGTTCCGGGCAATAACGTGAAGGAGATGATCGAATTCGTGAACGAAAGCGGTTTCGGCGCGATTGGGACGCCTGACATGGCGATTGCCCAGATCGATCGTCTGATGAAGCAGTCAAATGGCGGTTTCGGGGCGTATCTGATGCTTGCCCACAACTGGGCTGACCCGGTCGCGACCCACAAATCCTATGAGCTGATCGCGCGCC
This sequence comes from Thalassococcus sp. S3, assembly GCF_004216475.1. Classification (GTDB taxonomy): domain Bacteria; phylum Pseudomonadota; class Alphaproteobacteria; order Rhodobacterales; family Rhodobacteraceae. The sequence goes on from NZ_CP022303.1 coordinate 370,961, forward strand.
ATGTCATGCCGCACTTCCAGGGCCATCACCTGCCCACGATGGACAGCGCGGCACGGGCAGAGAAACTGCGCCCCGAACTTGCCGAGAAGCATGCCAAGGCTGTTGAAGACATGCAGCAACGCTATGAAGCGGAGGTTGCAGGTCGGGTGCATTAGCCTCTGACGGCGTCCAACCATTCGTTCGCGCGCTGAAGATCGCTCAGCGAGGCTTCGGCGAGATCAAAGCCGCGGGTCAGCAGATGCTGGCCCGCGCTCATCCCGCGCCCCACCTCAAGGCGTGCGCGGTAAGCCGGGTTCCCTTGCGATGTAAAGCTGCGTTCGATGCCGATCTGGTCGATGTCGGACAAATCATAGTTGATGCTGCGATAGCCGAACGGGGTCTTCCTGCGATGTTCCGCGAGGCCGGTCGAGGTATCGAGGATGAGTTGGCTCCGTTCCGGAAGGAAAAGGGTCACAACAAAGGCCGCGACGCTGGCAAGGCCGACGATCAGCAAGGCGCGCAGCTCAAAGCCTTGCGTGGTCATCAACATCAGCAGCCAGAAGAACAGCAATGTGACGATGCCGGCGGGGAGCACATATGCAAAATTCCGGTGCTCCAGGATCAGTTGATCCGGCGTGTCACGGGTGATCTTCATCTGGCCTGGTCAATGTCACGGCAATTGTTCACTCTCACCAAGATACGCCCTCGTAAGCTGTCTTCAACGGAGAGCGGCAAAAATGGAAATTGCCCGACGGGCCAGTTTGCTCGTCACTCAAAGATCTATGGACCGCCTCCTGCCACTCGCAGATCGAAAACGGAACAGATCAAGGTCAGCCGCCGCGCGGCCTGCGACCGGATCCATCCGGTCGCGCATCCTTGCGGGCCGATCACAGGGATCGGCCCGGTGCGGTCTGAAGGACCTCAGGCGGCCAGCTTGTCAAGCGCATCTTGCGCGGTCGCCAATGCCGCGTCCGGGTCGACCATCATGCGATCCGCCGAGATGATTTCCACATCGGTGATGCCAATGAAGCCCATGATGTGCCGCAAGTAGTCCGAGGCGAAATCCGCCTCCGATCCCACTTCCGTTCCGCCAGAGGCGATGGCGATGATGGCTCGTTTTCCGCTCAGCAATCCCTCGGGCCCGTTCTCGGAATAGCGAAAGGTTTTACCGGCGCGTGCGACCAGGTCGATCCAGGCCTTCAGGCTGGCCGGGACGGCAAAGTTGTAGATCGGCGCACCGATCACGATCGTATCTGCGGCCAGAACCTCTTCCACGATCTGATCGGACAGGGCCAGCAGATCACGCTGAACCGCATCGCGCTGATCTTCTGGTGTGAAATTGGCGGCAATCCATGCGTCCGTTACGAACGGCAAATGGTCGTTGAGGTCGCGCCGCATTACCTGCGTCGCATTCAGCTTCGCCACGATTTTGGCTGACAGGTCGCGTGAAACCGATCCGGCCTCGCGGGCCGAACTGTCGATGTGAAGAACGTGTTGGGTCATGTCCAAGGCTCCTGCTGGTGTGTATGGTCTTAGAATTGGCCCTTGCAAAAACGAACGCAACGTACGATTAGAAACAGCCAATGTGAGTAAATGCACAATAAGGCTTGGAGTGTTTGATGGATAACTGGGATGAAGTCCGCACAGCCTATCAGGTTGCCCGCATGGGAACGGTCAGTGGCGCCGCCGAGGTTCTGGGCGTGCACCATGCAACCGTCATCCGTCATATCGATGTGATCGAGGCCCGATTGGGCGTGAAACTCTTTCAACGCCATGCCCGTGGATACACGCCAACCGAAGCGGGCGAGGATCTGATGCGCGTCGCCCAGACGACCGAGGATCAGCTCAATCAGCTCTCCGGCCGGATCAAGGGGCAGGGGGACGATGTTACCGGCGAACTGGTGGTCACCTCGCTGGTCTCGCTGGCACCGATGCTCGTACCCACCCTCAGCGCGTTCCAGGCCGAGAATGAAGGGCTGATCGTCCGATATCTGACCGGAGAGCGGCTCTTTCGCCTGGAATATGGCGAGGCGCATGTCGCGATCCGTGCCGGGACCGCGCCGGATCAGCCTGACAATGTGGTTCAGCCGCTTCTGCGGCAGCGCATGGCGCTTTATGCCAGCCCCGACTATATCGCCCGGTTCGGCAAGCCCGCCAATCCGTCGGAGTTTGCCAAGCACCGCTTTGTCAGTTCCGACAATGAAACCAGTCGCGCCCCTTTCAACCGCTGGCTGCGGGCCCATGTTCCGGCGGAGGCCGTTACCTTCCGCAGCTCCGACATCCGCGCGATGGAAGAGGCGGTGGCCGCCGGGGCCGGCATCGGCTTTGTCGCTGTTTGCGACGCGGCGCGCCGGTCGGATCTGGTGGAAGTTCATCCGCCCATGGATGATTGGTCCGCGCCGCTCTGGCTGGTTACCCATGTCGATCTTCACCGGACAGCCAAGGTGCAGAGTTTCCTGAAATTTCTCAAGGCAGCCGCCAAGGATTGGGGTGCATGACCCCACAATTGCAGGGCCACGCGGCCATGCTGCTCTTTTCGGCACTGGTCGCGGGGTCCTTCTCGCTGGGCGCCTTGGCCGCGAACGAAATCGCGCCCACCGCGCTGAATGCCGCGCGTTTCGGCATCGCGGCCCTGGTGATCGGCGTGGCCGCCCTTGCAACGTCCGGCCTGCGCGCTCAGCATTTCGTCGCGCCCTGGCGCTACCTTGTTCTGGGCGGTCTCTTCGCGACCTATTTCGTGTTGATGTTCGAGGGGCTGAAAACGGCGGCCCCGGTCAGTGCCGCGGCTGTCTTCACGCTGACGCCGGTCATGGCAGCGGGGTTCGGCTGGCTTTTGCTGCGCCAGATCACAACGCCGCGTATGGCGCTGGCGCTGACCATCGGGGCGGTCGGCGCGCTTTGGGTCATTTTTCGCGCAGATCTCGCCGCGCTTGCCGCGTTTCAGATCGGGGGTGGGGAAGTCATCTATTTCTGGGGATGCATGGCGCATGCGGTCTATACGCCCATGGTGCGCAAGCTGAACCGCGGTGAGCCTGCGGTGGTCTTCACCTTCGGAATGCTTCTGGCGGGCGGCGCGGTCTTGACCCTGTGGGGGTGGGGCGACATCCGCGCCACCGATTGGGCGGGTTTGCCTGGCATCGTTTGGATCACGCTTGCCTACATCGCGATCTTCGCCAGTGCAGCGACGTTTGTTTTGCTGCAATTCGCCACGCTGCGTCTGCCATCAGCCAAGGTCATGGCGTATACCTACCTGACACCGTCCTGGGTCATTTTGTGGGAAATCGCGCTGGGCAATGGTGTCCCACGTGGCCTCATTCTTGGCGGTGTCGGCCTGACGGTGATCGCGCTTGGCCTGCTGTTACGCGATGAAAGCTGATTGATGCGGATCAAGGCTTGGTTGGTCGGGCCAAGGCATTCTGGCGGGCAGAGGAGGACCAGATGCCCGCTGCCACCACCAAGGCCGAACTGCATGCCGTGACTGCAAAGGAATACGGCAAATTGCGCAAGCTCATAGATCCGCTGCCGGAGACGCTGGCCCTGCACAAATTCGGCGACGATGTTTCGATCAAGGACGTGGTCGCCCACCGCGCCCACTGGACCCGTATGTTCTTTGGCTGGGTGGATGATGGTGCCGCCGCACGTGAGGTGCACCTGCCAGCCAAAGGGTACAAGTGGAACCAGCTCAAGGATTACAATGCAAAACTGCGCGCCGATCAGGCGGATATGACCTGGGAAGAAGCCAAGTCAGAGTTGGAAGCGACGCACAAAACCCTGCTGGAGCGGATCGACACCATGACCGAGGCTGAGCTTTATGGCGGCCCGATGCCGGGGCAGTCCAAATGGACCACCGGCCGCTTCGCCGAGGCGTCCGGCGCAAGTCACTACCGCTCTGCCGCGAAATTCGTGCGGAACGCGTTGAAGGAAGCAAAAGCGTAGACCGGGCCGCGCAGGGGCTCACCCATCATGATCGGGCGGGTGTTCGCAGACCCATGTCCGACCATGGCCAACGCAAAGAGTGCCGCAAAGGGGCGTGGCGCCCGACGGGCAGCTTCGCGCTTAGCTGCCCAATTCGCTCTGCAGGAAGCGTTCGAACGCGTCAAGGTTCACCGGTTCGAACTGACCAAAGCCCTGCATCCAGACGCTGGCCTCTTTCAGCGCGTCAGGTTCCAGCTTGCACCACTTCACCCGCCCGCGCTTCTCCTGACTGATCAGGCCCGCCGCCGTGAGTACGCCCAGATGCTTTGAGATCGCGGCCAGTGACATCTCAAAAGGTTCGGCCACATCGGTCACCGCCATATCGTCCTCCAGCAGCATCGACAGGATCTGCCGCCGGGTCGGGTCGGCCAGGGCGGCGAAAACAGTGTCGAGCGGATGTGCCATCCCGACCTCATACGCCCCGCCGGGGCAGGCGTCAAAGCATAGGGTGGCGCGTGGTCTGGGATGGAAGCTGCAGGCGCATCCGTTCGCGCTCGGACTCGGAGAGGCCGATATCATCGGCCAGATGATCTGGAAGACCGGCCTTGGGGTCGGGCGACAGCGCTGTCCTGACCCTGTTGCGTGTCCGAAGGGGCCAGGGAATATGTCTGCGCAGGGCACAGATTATGCGGGCGTGCAAATGCACGTTGAGCCGGTCACTCTGCATGACATGTCTCTCTTTCAGGAAGTCTGAGGCCAATATCGGACCTCTGGGCCGATCTGACAAACATCGTTGCTTGACATGACTTGTGCCAAAACTGCACACATCTTTCATGCACCGCAACCTTCCCCCGTTGAACGCGCTGCGCGCCTTCGAGGCGGCGGGCCGGCATGAAAGTTTCAGTCGCGCGGCGGAGGAATTGGGCGTCAGTCATTCCGCCATTTCCCGCCATGTCCGCGGGCTGGAAGACCGCCTGGGCGCACAGCTTTTCCGTGACGCCGCGCGCGGTGTCATGCTGACACGGGATGGACGGGCCTATCTCGACCGGGTGACGCCCGCGCTCGACGTGATCGGAGAGGCGACGGACAGCGTCGCCGAAACGCCCTCGGGTCGGCTCACCGTTAGCTCCGAGCCGCTCTTCGCGGCCAAAGCGGTGATCCCGCGCCTGCCTGATTTCTACGAGACCTTCCCGGAAGTCGAATTGCGGCTCGACGCGTCTCATGCCCTCGCTGATCTTGAGCGCTATGAGGCGGACATTGCTATCCGCTTTGCCCATAGCGGTGTGCTGGATGTACCGTCAGATGTGCTGAGCACCGCCCCGCTCTACCCGTTCTCCGCGCCGGGCCTGTTACCGGACAATCGCATCACGCCAGAAGCGGTGCGCACCCATCGCCTTTACAAGGATCGCGGCAATCCGGTCTGGGAAACCTGGTGCGCGGCGGCGGGATTCCCGGACGGCCTCGTCCCCGACAGCCGCTGGCGCATGATGTCACAATACGCGCTAGAGGCGACACTCCATGGGCTGGGCCTCTATCTGGGTGCCTTCGACGCTGTCGAATATGAGGTGCGCTCCGGGCGGCTTGTTCAAGTGTCGGAGATCGGCATTCGGGATGGGGCGTATCACCTGCTTTGCAGCCAGCAGGGGATGCGGCGCAAGGCCGTGCGGCAGTTCCGAACCTGGCTGCTGGAGCAGACGCAGCATCTGCGTGCGGGGTGAAAATCAACCTTTCGGTTGAATATGCGAAACCGCCGAGGTTGGCGCTAACGCAGGCTGCGACTCAAAATCCCATATCCTTCTTCTGGGCGGAAATACCCAATATAACATAGGGTTATCCCATATCTGACGGCTTGGATCAGGCGATTGACTCATGCCGCTCCGCAGCATAGCAAAGCGTCAAGTCATCCAAGGAGGGGTGGTGTGCCAGATCCGGACAAAGAGCAGCAACTCAGGCAGCTTGAAGACCGGATCGCAGCGGCCAAAGCGGCCCAGGCGCCCAAGCCCCGTGCGGATGAACACTACTCCCAGGCTCAGCTTGCTTGGCGGATGGTGATCGAACTCGTGGCCGGTCTGGGGATCGGTTTCGGCATGGGGTATGGGCTCGACAGCCTGTTCGGAACAACTCCGATCTTCCTCGTGATCTTTACGTTCCTGGGCCTCGCGGCCGGCATTCAGACGATGATGCGCAGCGCGAGGGAGGTTCAGGAGAAAGCCGAAGCCAAAGAGGCCGAGGCAGAGACAGGGTCCGACAGGGCCGAGACGGACGACAGGAGCTGAGACGTGGCAAGCGAAGCAACGGCAGAAGGTGGCAGCAGCCTCGAGTTTCATCCGATGGACCAGTTCATCGTCAAACCGCTCTTCGGCGGGGATGCGGTGTCTTGGTACACGCCGACAAACGTAACGCTGTGGCTGGCTCTTGCCGTCCTGGCCGTGTTCGCTTTGCTGGTGCTGGGATCGTCCAAACGCGCGATCGTGCCGTCCCGTGGCCAATCGGTGGCTGAGCTTGCCTATGGCTTTATCTACAAGATGGTCGAGGACGTCACCGGCAAGGACGGGATCAAGTATTTCCCTTATATCATGACGCTCTTCATGTTCATCGTCTGCGCCAACTTCCTTGGCCTCATCCCGATGAGCTTTACGACCACCTCTCACATCGCTGTGACCGCCGTGATGGGTTTTGGCGTCTTCATCGCGGTCACCGTTCTGGGTTTCGTGAAAAACGGCGCATCTTTCCTCAGCCTCTTCTGGGTGTCGAGCGCCCCTCTGCCGCTTCGCCCCGTTCTGGCTTTGATCGAGCTGATCTCCTATTTCGTTCGCCCCGTCAGCCATTCCATTCGTCTGGCCGGCAACATGATGGCGGGCCATGCGGTTCTGAAAGTGTTTGCCGGGTTTGCCCAGGTCACTGCGGTGGCGCCGATTGCCATCTTCGGCGTCATGGCGATCTACGGTCTCGAAGTGCTGGTGTCCTTCATTCAGGCTTACGTTTTCACGATCCTGACCTGCGTATACCTCAAGGACGCGCTGCATCCGCATCATTGATGTAAGGCGGGGTTCACCCCGCCTTACCGCACAGAAATCACCTCATTCCATCGTAAGGAGAAAAGACATGGAAGGCGATATCGCACAAATGGGTCAATTCATCGGCGCAGGCCTGGCCGCTATCGGTTCCGGCGCCGCTGCTATCGGTGTGGGCCACGTGGCCGGCAACTTCCTGGCCGGTGCCCTGCGCAACCCGTCCGCGGCTGCATCGCAGACCGCAACGCTCTTCATCGGCATCGCGTTTGCAGAAGCCCTGGGGATCTTCGCGTTCCTCGTGTCGCTGCTGCTGATGTTTGCCGTCTGATCCTTTAAGGGTACACATCCTTACGGTCGGGCGGGTGCTGTGACGCAGCGCCTGCCCGATGTAACGGCAGGTTCCTGAAGGAGACGGATATGGCAACCGAAACACCTGGTGCAGCCGACGCCGCGGCCAGCCCCAGCATGCCGCAGCTGGACTTTTCCACATTCGGAAACCAGATCTTCTGGTTGGTTCTGGCGCTGCTGGCGATCTATTTCATTTTGTCCCGCGTCGCCCTGCCGCGGATCGGTGCTATTCTGACCGAACGTCAGAACACGATCACGAATGACATCGCCAAGGCCGAAGAGCTGAAGGCCGAAGCTGTCGCCGCCGAAGAGGCCTATAACAAGGCCCTTGCCGACGCGCGCGCCGAAGCACAGCGCATCGTGGCCGAGACGAAGGCAGAAATTCAGGCGGATCTCGACGTGGCGATCCAGAAAGCCGATGCAGAGATTGCCGCGAAAGCTGCGGAATCCGAAAAGGCGATTGCCGAGATCCGCGCCGGCGCTGTCGAAAGCGTCAAAGAAGTGGCGCAGTCAACCGCGGCCGAAGTCGTGTCCGCGATGGGCGCATCGGTCGATCAGGCCGAAATCGACGCGGCAGTTGCCAACCGGATGAAAGGGTAACGACATGCGGACACTTCTCGCCCTCACCCTGACCTTCGGTGCCGCCACGCCCGCGCTGGCTGCGAAAGGGCCGTTCTTCTCGCTCGCCAATACCGATTTTGTCGTCCTGATCTCGTTCATTCTTTTCATCGGCGTCTTGGTTTATTTCAAGGTGCCGGGGCTGGTCTTCGGCATGCTCGACAAGCGCGCCGAGGGGATCCAGTCAGAGCTGGACGAAGCCCGCGCGCTCCGCGAAGAAGCACAAACCCTGCTGGCCTCCTACGAGCGCAAGCAGAAAGAGGTGCAGGTTCAGGCGGATGCTATCGTGAGTGCCGCCAAGGAAGAGGCCACTCTGGCCGCCGAACAGGCCAAAAAGGATCTTGAGGCCTCTATCGCGCGTCGGCTGGCGGCCGCGGAGGATCAGATCGCATCGGCCGAACAGTCTGCGGTCAAGGAAGTGCGGGATCAGGCCATCGCAGTGGCCATCGCCGCGGCACAGGGCGTCATTGCAAAGCAGATGACGGCCCAGACCAGCAACAAGCTGATCGACGATGCAATCGCAGAGGTCGATGCCAAACTTCACTGAGTGAAGCGACACATCAGAACATATGGCCCGGTCTGCTTGTCAGGCCGGGCCCTTTTTGTTCGTGAAGTTTTTGTGAAACCTGTCAAATCCGGGGCCAGATCAAATCTGGACCCTTTGTGCGCATGCAACCCTCCTCCCATATCGAGACCGGGAGAGAGAGGGAGAGTATGTTTGACATGAGATACGCGCCGCACAGCCCCGAAGGAGCGACCCTTCGCAATGCGCCGCCGGTTATGACCATCCGCAATCTGTCGTTGTTCTATGATGAAAAGCAGGCTTTGGATGAGGTCAATTTCGATCTCTATTCCAACGAGATCCTTGCCTTCATCGGTCCGTCGGGCTGCGGCAAGTCCACGGCCCTCAAATGCCTCAACCGGATGCATGACGGCACACGGGGTGTCCGGATCGTCGGGGATGTCTGCATGGACGGCCATGATATCCACGATCCCGCGATTGACCCGCCGGTACATCGCCGCCGCTTCGGATGGGTTGCGCAAAAGCCAAATCCGTTCCCGACAACAATCTGGGAAAATGTCGCTTATGGTGCGCGTATTCACGGCTTGATGCCAAACCGCGCTGCACTGGCCGAGCATGTCGAGCTGTGTCTGCGTCGCGCGCATCTTTGGGAGGAGGTCAAGGACAACCTGCACCGGCAGACCGGCACCGAACTCAGCGGGGGGCAACAGCAGCGGCTTTGCATTGCGCGGGCGCTGGCGACCCAACCGGACGTTCTTTTGATGGATGAGCCGACGGGCTCGGTCGATCCGATTGCGACTGCGCGCATCGAGGATCTGATGCTTGAGCTGCGAGAGGATCACAGCGTCGTCGTCATTACCCATTCCATGATGCAGGCGCGGCGCGTGGCGGATCGCGTGGCCTATTTCCACCTTGGAAAACTGCTGGAAATCGGGCCGACCGAGATGATGTTCACCGCGGCGCGAACGCCAGAGGCCCGCGCGTTTATCGCCGGCAAGTTCGGGTAATCAACTCTCGGTCTCGTGGGCCAGCCGCTTTCGGGCAATGGCTTCGTTCCGGTCCGCCCTTTGCTGATCCGCAAGCGCCTGGCCGACATAGTCCAGATGCGCCTCCACCGCGGCGCGCGCCGCTGCGGGATCTCGCGCCTGAAGCGCGTCGTTGATCGCGCGGTGCTGGTCCAGCAGCGCCTCCCGTGTGGTGCGCTGTTTGAACATGACCTGCCGGTTGTAAAAGACGCCCTCCTGCAGCAGCTCGAACATCGAGCGCATCATGTGCAGCATCACCACGTTATGGCTCGCCTCGATGATCGCGGTGTGAAACTGCGCGTCCAGCCGGGCCTCATCCTCCGGATTCCGCTTGGCATGGGCGGTCTCCATCTTCTCGAACAGCGCCTGAACCACTTTCAGATCGCTGTCCGAACCCAGCCGCGCGGCCCGCTCCGCTGCCAGCCCCTCCATGTCGCGGCGGAAGGAAAGATAGTCAAAGACCGCCTCGTCATGGGTTGCAAAAAGACGTGTCAGCGCCGGGGAAAACGCGGATCCCAGCACATCGGCCACATAGATGCCCGACCCCGCCTTTGAACTCAGCAGACCCTTGCCCTGCAGATCCGCGATCGCATCGCGGAGCGACGGTCTTGAGACGCCCAGACGCTCGGACAATTCCCGCTCCGACGGCAAGCGCTCTCCGGGTCTCAGAATACCCCGCAGGATCAACAGCTCGATCTGCCGGACAACCGAAGTCGACAGCTTTTCAGGTTGGACTTTCTCAAAGGGCATCGGCCTGCTCCGTTTGGTCAAATGATATGACCACATCAGGTCCTCTGCAATGGCAAGACTATCTTAACCAAACTTGCACCAAAGTCGCGGCATGCGTTGGTTCCTGTCCGTCTGCCTCTGCCTGCTCTGCGCCTGCAATGCACCCACCCGCCATTTTCGGGACGTGCCTCTGACCCGCATCGCGGTTGAGGACAGCATATTCGATATCCGCATCAAGGGAGAGTTGGCGGAGGCTGTCCGGATCAACCGGCAATATGCGCCGCGTCTTGGCCCGATCGGCCCGCGCGCGGCCCGTGCCATGGCCCATATCAGCGGGTGCGAGGTTGAGCGTATCCTGGGGGATCAGGCCGTTATTCTTGGCATTCTCGACTGCGACGGAGTGCCGAACACCTATCCTCGCACCTCGGGTCAATACGACTGCATCACCGTGGATCGCTGGACAAATCACGGGCTCGGCATCGAGACGTTGGAATTTGAGTGTTCGCCGTACTAGCCGCAAGATTTTGTGGATAACTTGCCCGGAACGGCAAGATCCTGCGGTGTCCGCGTTGACACAGCGGGTATTCTGCGGCCACGCTGTTGCCTTGACAGGAATCACATCCGGCAGGCCGTGCGCTTTTCGAAACTCAGACTGACAGGCTTCAAAAGCTTCGTTGATCCGACCGATCTGATCATCGCGGACGGGCTGACGGGTGTTGTGGGCCCCAATGGCTGCGGCAAGTCCAACCTTCTGGAAGCCCTGCGCTGGGTGATGGGCGAAAATCGTCCGACCGCCATGCGCGGCGGCGGCATGGAGGATGTGATTTTCGCCGGGGCCGCCACCCGTCCCGCGCGCAACTTTGCCGAGGTCAGTCTGCAGCTCGACAATTCCGAGCGGCTGGCCCCGGCAGGGTTCAACGACAGCGACACGCTCGACATCGTGCGGCGGATCACGCGGGACGTGGGGAGCGCCTACAAGACCAATGGCAAGGACGTGCGCGCGCGGGACGTGCAGATGCTTTTCGCCGATGCGTCCACAGGGGCGCATTCTCCCGCGCTTGTCCGGCAGGGACAGATCGCCGAGCTGATCAATGCCAAACCCAAGAACCGGCGTCGCATTCTCGAAGAGGCTGCCGGGATCAGCGGTCTCTATCAGCGCCGGCACGAGGCAGAATTGAAGTTGAAGGGCGCGGAGACCAATCTGACCCGTGTCGATGACGTGATCGAGCAGCTCGCCGCGCAGCTCGCTCAACTGGCGCGCCAGGCCCGTCAGGCCGCCCGGTATCGTGAAATCGGCGACGCTTTGCGCAAATCAGAAGGAATGTTGCTTTATCGTCGCTGGTCCGAGGCCGATGCCGCGCGGGCGCAGGCTGATGATGCGCTTCGCGCAAGAACGACCGATGCGGCACGGGCCGAAGGCGCGGCAAGGGAGGCCGGAAAGCTTCGGGCCCTGGCCGAAGAGGCTTTGCCGCCGCTGAGGGAAGAAGAAGCGATTGCAGCAGCCGTTTTGCAACGCTTGCAGGTGCAGCGGGACACGCTCAACGATCAGGAGGCCCGCGCGCGCCAGACGATTGAAACGCTCACCTCGCGGATTGCCCAACTGGCCAAGGACATCGACCGGGAAAGCGGGCTGAACCGTGACGCGGGCGAAACCATTGATCGGCTCGAATGGGAAGCGACGGAACTCGCCAAAGCCTCCGAAGGGCATGAAGGCCGTCTCGGCGACGCGGCCGAGGCCGCCCGCGAGGCGGCGGCCACGTTGCAGGATCGCGAGGGGCATTTGGCACAGGTGACCGAAGATGTCGCCCGGCTCGCGGCGCGCCATCAATCCGCGCATCGCTTTTTGGACGACAGTCAAAAGACCCTTTCCAGAGCCGAAGCAGAGGGCGAACGCGCAAGAACGGCCGTGGCGGAGGCGCAGGAGACGGTCACGCGGGCCGCGACTGATTACGAAGCTGCGCGGCAGGCCGAAGCGGATGCCGTGGCCCTTGCCGAACGGGCGGAGGCCGCCCTCAACGCCGCAGAAGCCGCGCGCGCCGAAACACAGAGCCGCGAAGCAGACGCCCGCGCACAACGCTCAGAGGCCGAAGGCGAGCTGGGCGCCCTACGGGCGGAGGTCACCGCACTGGCCAAGCTGGTTCAGCGCGATACCGCGGAGGCGGGCCATGTTCTGGATGCGCTCACTGTGGCTCCGGGATATGAAAAAGCCCTGGGTGCCGCGTTGGCGGATGACCTGCGCGCGCCGGAAGTCGCCTCCGACGGGCCCACGGGCTGGACCCGTCTGCCGCCTTATGACGACGAACCGTCCTTGCCCGCAGGGGCAACTCCGCTCGCCGAATATGTCACCGGTGCTGCGGTTCTGGAACGGCGGGTCGCGCAGATCGGACTTGTCGAGGCGGATGTGGGGCCGCGCCTGCAGCCGCTTTTGCAACCGGGTCAGCGTCTCGTCACGCTGGAGGGCGATTTGTGGCGCTGGGACGGCTACCGCGCATGGGCCGAGGATGCGCCAAGTGCCGCCGCTTTAAGGTTGGAGCAGCTCAACCGGCTTGAGGCGCAAAAGCAGGAGATGGAGCATGTCACGGCCCGCGCCGAAGGCGCGCGTCAGGCGCATGACCTGCTGAACCAAAGGCTTGCGGAACTGACCGAGGCCGACAAGGCCGCCCGTGCCGCGCGCCGCGAAGCGGATCAGAGCGTGGCGGACGCAGCCCGCAAGCTCAGCCGGGCCGAGGCTGAACGCAATCTCGCCGAGGGCAAGCTCGAAACCCTTGGCCTTGCAGTCACCCGCCATCAGGAAGATGCGATGTCCGCGCGCAAACAGGTGAAGGAAGCCGAGGCAGCGGTGGCCGAGCTGGGGGATCTCGAGACCGCCCGCGCTGAAGCCGAGGACATCAAGATCACAGTGGAAGCGGCCCGGATGACGATGATGGCGCGCCGCTCGTCCCATGATGAGTTGCGCCGCGAAGGCGACGCGCGCACGAAGCGATCCCAGGAGGTGGCCAAGGAGATCAGCGGCTGGAAACACCGGTTGCAGACGGCCGAGACGCGCATCGCGGAACTGGCCGAGCGCAAGGATGCTTCGGAGGCGGAGTTGACGGAGGCGACTGCAGCACCCGATGCCATCACCGCTGAACGCGAAGCTTTGGGTCAGGATATGGAGCGCGCGGAAGGCAGACGGCGCGCCGCATCCAACCGTCTGGCCGAGGCTGAAACGGCGCTGCGCAATGCTGTCATGGCCGAACGCGATGCCGAGCGCGCCGCCTCGGACGCGCGAGAGGCCCGCGCCGCCGCCGATGCCAGAGCGGAAGCTGCCCGCGAAAGCGTGGATGCCGCCGCCGAACGGATCGCCGAGGATCAGCAATTGACCCCGAACCAGTTGTTGACCCGCCTCGACGTCCTGCCTGATCAGATGCCTGGGGCCGAGGCATTGGAGGCAGAGGTCAACCGTCTCAAACGCCAGCGCGACGCGCTGGGTGCGGTGAACCTGCGCGCCGAAGAGGACGCCAAGGAGGTGCAGGAGGAGCATGACACGCTCCAGACCGAAAAGACCGACCTTGAAGAGGCGATCAAGGCCCTGCGCAGCGGTATCGCCAGTCTGAACCGCGAGGGCCGGGAAAGGCTGTTGACCGCGTTCGAGCAAGTGAACAACAATTTCTCGATGCTTTTCAAACACCTCTTCGGCGGGGGGGAGGCCAATCTGGTGATGGTCGAAAGCGACGACCCGCTGGATGCGGGGCTTGAGATCATGTGCCAGCCGCCGGGCAAGAAACTCAGCACGCTGAGCCTGCTTTCGGGCGGGGAGCAGACGCTGACGGCGATGGCGCTGATCTTCGCCGTCTTCCTCGCCAACCCCGCGCCGATCTGTGTGCTGGACGAGGTGGACGCGCCCCTGGATGACGCCAATGTCACGCGCTTCTGCGATCTTCTGGACGAGATGTGCCGCCAGACCGACACGCGGTTTCTGATCATCACGCACCACGCGGTGACGATGGCACGGATGGACCGGCTCTTTGGTGTGACCATGGCCGAGCAGGGGGTGTCGCAGCTTGTATCGGTCGATCTGAAGAAGGCGGAGGCTTTGGTGGCGTGAGGCGGTTCGTACGAAATCGCGTACGAACCCTACGCGATTTCGTACAAAACCCGTTTCACCCGAATGTGACACCGCGCGGCCTGCGGGCTCGCTAAGGTGGCCAGATGATCAGATACCTCGTCCCGCTCTTTCTCCTGACCGCTAATGTCGCACTCGCCCAGGACTGGGCTTTGCGCGATACCGATATCGTGCTGACACGAGGAGAGGTGGAGGACCTCACAGCGGGCCAAACGCTGGTCTTTTACGATGACGGGCAATCCAAGTTTTCGGTCGGCGGCGCTTATTCCTACACCTATGCCAATGGCGGCGGCACGGCCTATGGGCAATATGATTTGGCCGAAGATGGCACCGTCTGCATCGCCTACCGCAACGGCTTTTCCCGCTGTGACCGCTATGTCCGGTCAGGCGATCGGGTGGTCATGCTGACGGAAAAGGGCGAACGGTTTCCCATCCGCCCCTGATCACCGCTAAAGCGCGTTCAGCAGCGCGGGCGTAGGCCAGGCATCCGCCGGCAGGCCCAGCCGCTTCTGTTCGGTCTGCACCGCGTTGCGGGTGCGCGCGCCCAGGATGCCGTCGATCTTGCCCACGTCGTGGCCCCGCGCCTGAAGCTTGGTTTGAAGCCGCTTCATCTGGTCACCGCTTAGACCTTTGTCCGGCTGACCCGCGTTGAAGATCGCTGCCCCCTCCAGCCGTGTGGCGAAGTAAGCGGCGGTCATCACATAGACAAAGCTTTGATTCCATTCGAAATAAACGCGGAAATTGGGATAGGCGATAAAGGCCGGCCCGTTGCGCCCCTGCGGCAGCAGGACCGACGCTTGAAGCCCGCCCGACCCCAGTGCCCCCTCGCGCGGGGTCACCCCCATCGCGGCCCAGTCAGAGACGGGACGGATCGTGTTGAGCCCGGTTTGCGACCAGTCGAAGCCTTGCGGCAGCGTGACCTCCTGCAACCAAGGCTCGCCCTTGCGCCAGCCCAGATGCGACAGCATCTTGCCGCCCGACATCAGCGCGTCGGGGGCGGAGGTTTTCAGCCGCACGCGACCGTCGCCGTCGCCATCCACCCCGTTGTCGAGGATATCCTGCGGCAGCATCTGCACCATACCGATCTCACCCGCCCATGCGCCGGTGGTGCGGGCCGGGTCGAAATTGCCGTTCTCGTAAAGCTGCAGCGCGGCAAAGACCTGAGGGCGGAAAAGCTCGGGCCGGCGGCAATCGTGGCTGAGGGTGACGAGGGCGTTCAGCGTGTTGAAATCGCCCTGCACCGCGCCGTAATCCGTCTCAAAGGCCCAGAAGGCAAGCAAAACGCCTGCGGGGACGCCGTATTCCTGTTCGATCCGGTCAAAGACCGACGCGTAGTCACGCGCATTTCGTCGGCCCCGGTCGATGCGGTTCTGAGAGATCAGCCGGCGGGAGAAATCCACGAACGGGATCTGAAAGACGCCCTGAGAGCGGTCGGCACGCAGCACTCCGGGGTCTTGCGCAACACGGGCGAAAAAGAGGTTCACGCTGTCGGGCGCATGCCCGCGCGAGACGGCTTCGGTCTTTAGACCGTCGACAAAGCCGGAAAAGGAGCCGCCACAGGCCGCAAATGTGGAGGAGCCTGTCAGCAGAATGGCCGCGAGGGCCGGAAGAATGCGCATATGTTCAAATACCTGTTCGATCTGTTCGCGCGGCACCCTAGCGGCGCCGGTTAGAGAATGCCAATGACAATCACGAGGACCAGACCAGCCCCCCAAACGCGCCAGAGAAGCTGGATCGCGGCGTCGATCTCATCCGCGCCGATCCCGGTGCGCCCGGTGCCGTTAACCCAATGCAGATCGCGCAACCCGCCATCGTACCAGCGCGGGCCGGCAAGCGCGATGCCGAGGCCGCGCGCCATCGCAGCCTCGGGCCAGCCGGCATTGGGGGAGCGGTGTTGGCGGGCATCGGCAACGATACCCCGCCAACCTTTCCAGCCGCCGGTCACGAACATGAAGAGCAGGGCCGTCAGGCGGGCGGGGATGAGGTTGAGCAGATCGTCGAGCCGGGCCGCGGCCCAGCCGAATTCAGCGTAGCGCGCGGTGCGGTAGCCGATCATGCTGTCTGCGGTGTTCACGGCTTTATAGACGACAAGGCCCGGCAAACCCGCGACGAGAAACCAGAAGGCGGGCGCGATCACCCCGTCGGAGAGATTTTCCGCTGCGCTTTCGATTGCGGCGCGCGCGACGTCAGGTTCGGTCATCTGTGCGGTTTCCCGGCTGACGATCAGAGCGACGCTGGCGCGCCCGGCTTCTACCGATTGACGCAGGCCGCGCGCCACATCCCCGACATGATCCACAAGAGAGCGATGGGCAAGGAGGATGGCGGCGGCAACGACCTCGACCACAAGGCCCAACTGGCCAAGCGCCCAACCGATCAGGGCCGCGCCGCAGACAAGTATGACAACGGCAAGGATACCGTTTCTCTTGCGCGAGGCGCCGGCATTCAAGGCACGGTCCAGCGAGCTTACCGCGCGGCCCATTAGAACGGCGGGATGGGGCACGCGGGACCAAAGCCAGTCGGGCTCTCCCAGAAGGGCGTCAAGCAGCAGCGCCAGCGCCAGCACAAGGGCTGCGGTCATAGCAGGGCAGCCTCCACCCGCGGGAAGGCATCCGGATGGGGCAGGCCCAGCCTGAGCAGGGTCTGGGAATAGGGAAAGATCCGCGACCAGATCTGACGGCGCGCGAGCCTCTCCTGCCAGGCGGCGGCGTCATCGACCTGATATAGACGGAAGAGGGTTGTGCCACCTGCCACCTGCGCACCTTTGGCGGTCATCGCGGTGTCCAGGCGGTTGGCGTCTTGGACCAGACGGGCACGGGTGGAGGCCGCCCAGTCCGGATCCTCCAGAGCGGTGGCGCCGGTGCGCAGGGCGGGGCCGCTGACGGGCCAGGGTCCCAGCATCTCGGCAAGGGCCGCAATGAGGGCGGGCGGTCCGACGGCAAAGCCCAGCCGCAGCCCGGCAAGGCCCCAGAACTTGCCAAAGCTTTTCAGCACGAGATGGTTTTCTGCCGCGGCGATCAGGCTCTTTTCGGGCAAGACGTCGCAAAAGCTCTCGTCGATAATCGTCAGCTCCGGTGCGAGGTCGGCAGGCTGCCACAGACGCCCATCGGGGTTATTGGGGTGGACCAGCACGCGCACAGGGGCCGGCGTGTCATCGACCTGCCAGCCGGCCGCGGTGAACGCGGCTTCATGTTCGTTGTAGGTCGGCGGCGTGATCCGGACATGGCCCGGGGCGCGCAAGGCCGGGATCTTGGCGATCACGGCGGAGAGGCCTGGCGCGGCGAGGATATCGGCTCTGTCCGGGACGCGCCAAAAATGCCGCGCCGCCGATAAAAGGTGCGTTTGGGCGGCCTGGTCGGGCAGGTCGCGCCAATCTCCAGCGGTAAAGGTGGGCAAAGGATAAGGGACGGGATTGATGCCGGTCGAGAGGTCGATCCAATCCCTCCGGGCCCCGCCATAATGCGAAACTGCGGCATCGAGGCCGCCGCCGTGATCCCGGGCCCGGCTTTGTGCGATTATGGGAGCCATTGGCGAAAATATGTGCGCGGGGCCGTTGCCCATAGGCGAATAGACGCCGTCATCTCGTCCCTTTCCCGTATCTTAACGCCTGTTAGGACTCTTTTAAGAGTTTGTTAAGAGATTGACGAGAAAGCGTGGGGGGAGTTGATGCGTTTTGTCTCGCTGATCCCTCTGGATGTCCGTATGAATGTGATGATCGTAGAAAGCCGAGCCGAGTTGGGGGCGCTGTGGATGCGTCACCTGCAGCGGCAGGGCTATGAGGTCACCCTGGTCATGGATCAGGATGCGGCGATTGCGGCCCTCTATCAGACGGATTTCGACGTGATCATCCTGGATCTGGTGTTGGAGAAGGGGAGCGCGTTTGCAGTGGCGGATTTTGCGAGTTACCGCAGGCCGGACGCAAGGGTGATCTTTGTCACCAATACGAGCTTTTTCTCGGACGGGTCGATCTTTGCCCACGCGCCAAACGCCTGCGCCTTCGTTCAGACCGAAACGCCGCCAGAGGATCTGGCGGCGATGATCGAGCATTACGCAGCACCCCGCTGACCGCGCCCATGCGGCGCGCCGTAGTCGAGCACGGGATTGGTGGGGATGATCCGGTGCGGATTGATGCTTTCGTGGCTGTAATGGTAGTGGCGCACGATATGGTCCATGCCCACGGTTTCGGCAACGCCGGGCCATTGGTAAAGCTCCCGCGTGTAGGCCCAGAGGTTGGGGTAGTCGACGATCCGGCGGCGGTTGCATTTGAAATGCAGGTGGTAGACGGGGTCGAAGCGGATCAGCGTGGTGAAGAGGCGCCAGTCGGCCTCGGTCAGACGGTCGCCCATCAGGTAGCGGTTGCGCGACAGACGCTCTTCAATCCAGTCGAGGCTATCGAAGAGGGGGCCGACGGCGGCGTCATAGGCCTCTTGCGTGGTGGCGAACCCGGCCTTGTAGACGCCGTTGTTCACGGTGTCGTAGATGCGGGCATTGACGGGCTCGATGGTGTCGCGCAGGTCGGCGGGCCAGAAATCGGCCGTATTGCCGGTGATCGCATCGAAGGCGGAGTTGAACATCCGGATGATCTCGGAGCTTTCGTTCGAGACAATGGTGTTTTGCTGCTTGTCCCAGAGGATCGGGACGGTGACGCGGCCCGAGATCTTGGGGTCGGCCTTGAGGTAGATATCGCGCGCATAAGGAAGGCCGAAGAGGCGGTCACCGGTGGCGCCATGGTCATCTGTTTCGAAGGTCCAGCCATCCGACAGCATGTCGGGGTGGACAACGGAGATATCGATGTGATCGGTCAGGTCCTTGAGCGCCCGGAAAATCAGCGTGCGGTGGGCCCAGGGACAGGCGAGGCTGACATAGAGGTGGTAGCGACCCGATTCGGCCTTGAACCCGCCGGAGCCCGACGGGCCGGGCGCGCCATCGGCAGTGATCCAGTTGCGGAACTTGGCATCGGAGCGGACGAATGTGCCGCCCGAGGATTTCGTATCATACCATTTGTCGTGCCAGACGCCGTCGATCAGCAGGCCCATCTCTTTTCTCCTCTTCGCGATTGCCCTTTGAATTAGGGCCTGCCGCGGCCCCCGGCTATCGCTGCGGCTGCGCAGTCCCTCTGCATCTACGCACAAGGCGGGCGTCACGTTCCGGCCACGCCTTGCGCGGCGAAACGCTTTGTTAACCAAAGAAGGATTGAAATCGGGCGCAAAGTCGAGAGGGTTGGGGGGGACAATGCAGAGGGCGAAGAGATGAGTACCTATCTTCCCAAAGAGGTGCAGGACGGCCTGCAGGCGGCGCGTCTGGCGGGGTTGAAGAAGACAAGCCGGCTGAGGGTCAGCGCCGGCGATGAGGTCTTTCCGGTGCTTCGTATGTGGGAGACAGGTTTTGCCGTGGAGGCGGCTGAGGTGCCGCGCTTGCGCGGGCTTGTCGATCTTTTTAGCGGTTCGCATCATCTCTATCAGTGCCTGATCGTCGCGGATGAAGAGGAGGCGGGCGAGATGCGGTATGCCTTCAAGCGCAATACGGCACCGCAGCAGAACGCGGCGCTGGATTTCTATCGCGAAGCCGATGCACCCGTCGCGTTGATCGGCAAGGAGAGCTGATGCTAACCGGAAAAGGCGTGCCGCCTTTGCGCGATGCATCGACCCCCACCTGACCTCCCCCTTGTCGAGGGGAGGAAGCCCGTGGCGGGCCGACCCCGTTTCGCTGAGGTGGCGCGGTTTGGAACGCCGCCCATGATCGCCCGAGGCCTCGCACGGCGATGCGCCGCTTCTTTTGGCCATGTGGTTAAATGAACCCCACCCGCATTTAGCCCTGTGGGGTTGGTGTCGGCTTGGGGCGCAAGACAGGGCGCGCCGGTTGTGGAGCGGACTTGCATGTTGGCCTGTTGGGACGCAGTAACCGTGTCAGAAAGACTGGAGCCATAGGAAGGAACACGTCGTATGATTGCCTACGTCACTGTCGGGGCGGATGACATCGCTCTTGCGAAACGGTTCTATTCGGCGATCCTGCCCGCGCTTGGTTACGGGCTGGAAGAGGGGCCCGAGGGCCTGAGCTATGCGCTGCCCGCGCAACCGGGGCAGTCCCCGGTTCTGCCTGAGTTTTACGTGAAGCCGACCTTTGACGGGCGCCCTGCATCGGCCGGGAACGGGTCGATGATCGCGTTCGAGGCGCGCGGGCAAAGTGAGGTTCGCGCCCTTCACGCCGCGGCCCTTGCCGCAGGCGGGACCGATGAGGGTCCGCCGGGTTTTCGAGCGGCCTATGGCCCACACTTCTATGTTGGCTATCTGCGTGACCCTCAAGGCAACAAGATCGCGGTGTTTTCCAGCAATCCGAATGAACCGGGGCGAGACGATTAACGTGGTTTGACCAGGCGTCGAAATCCATCGGCCGCATCAGGCAAAACCGAGACAATGAAGACCTTGCGGACTTTTCCCGCAGGTTACCATTTACGCTTCAACGTCGCTTGACGGGTGACGGCCCAGGCCCGCTGAGCGTCTACATCATGCCTATTGCAGATCGGAGAAGGCGTGGGCCAGTCTGTCGCAAGCCTGTTCCACGAGAGCGCGCGGGGTTGCGATGTTGAAGCGGAGGAAGGTTTCGCCGCCCTTGCCGAAGGTGGGGCCGTGGTTGACGGCGATCCTTGCGTCGTTTTGCACACGGGCGGTGAAATCGCTCATCTCCATCCCGGTGCCTGAAAAGTCGACCCAGGACAGATAAGTGGCCTCCAGCGGCATGGAGGAGAGGCCGGGTATGGCGTTCACGGCCGCGTCAAAGAGTTTGCGATTGCCATCGAGATAGACGACCAGATCATCGACCCATGCGGCACCTTCGGGCGTATAGGCGGCGGTGGCCATGAAGAGGCCGAAGGAGTTGGGCGACATGCCCAGGGCCGCCATGCGCGCGGCGAAGCGGGCGCGCAGGTCGGGATCTTCGATAATGACGTTGCCGGAATGAGAGCCGGCGATGTTGAAGGTTTTGGTTGTGGCGGTCATCATAACCAGCCGGTCCGTGACGCCGTCGATCTGGGCCATGGGAATATGAGCATGGCCGGGAAAAACCAGATCATGATGGATCTCGTCGGAGACCAGAACGAGGTCATGGCGTTTGGCGAAATCCGCGACGGCTTGCAGTTCGGCACGGGTCCAGACGCGACCGCCGGGATTGTGGGGCGAACAGAGGATGGCCATCTTTTCGGAGCCGGTCATCATCGCGTCGTAGGTGTCGAAGTCCATCTCGTAGCGGCCGTCGCGATTGATCATCTCGCATTCGACGACCTGGCGGCCTGCGGCTTTGATGACCTTGGCGAAGGCGTGGTAAACGGGGGTGAAGAGCACGATGCCGTCACCCGGATCGGAGAAGGCGTCGACGCACATCGCGGTGCCGTTGACGAGGCCGTGGGTGGTGAAGACCCAGGAGGGATCGACCTGCCAGCCGTGACGCGTTTCCATCCACCATTGGATCGCGGCCATGTACTTGCTGTCATCACCGAAATAGCCGTAGATGCCGTGGTCGATCAGCCCCTTGAGCGCGTCCTGAATAATCTCGGGCGGGCGGAAATCCATGTCGGCCACCCACATGGCGAGCCCGTCGTCCTGGGGCACGCCGTAAAGCTTTTCCATCATGTCCCATTTCACGCAGTGACTGCCGCGACGTTCGATGATCTCGTCAAAGCTCATGAGAAGGGTCCTTTGCTGCACTTTCGCGCAAGCTAACGTGTTGGGACGGCGGTGCAAGGGGCGTTGCGGCCTGACCGGCGATGGCCTACATCAACGCCATGAAACGCCCGATCCTGATCCATCCCGACCCGCGCCTGAAAAAGATCTGCGAGCCTGTTGCGGATCTGTCCGACGATCTGTGCGCGCTGGCCGATGACATGCTGGAAACGATGTATGATGCGCCCGGGATCGGTCTTGCAGCACCGCAGGTCGGCGTGCTGAGCCGTCTGATCGTGCTGGACTGCGTGAAGGAAGAAGGTGAGGCGCCGCGCCCGCTGGTGATGTTCAACCCCGAAGTAACAGCACAGTCGGACGAGACGAGCGTTTATGAGGAAGGCTGCCTGTCGATCCCGGAACAGTTTGCCGACGTCACCCGGCCTACGGAAGTCGAGGTGGCCTGGATCGACCAGGATGGCAAAGCCCGAAAGGAAGGGTTTGGCGGTCTGTGGGCGACGTGCGTGCAGCACGAGATCGACCATCTCAACGGAAAGCTTTTCATCGACTACCTCAAGCCGCTGAGACGTCAGATGATCACCCGAAAGATGCAAAAGCTGAAGCGGGAACGGGCCCGCGCATGAGCGTGCGGGAGATTGTGCTGTGGCCCGATCCGGGCCTGGAGATGAAGTGCGCTCCGGTTTCTCATGGGGATGATGTGCGCGTCCTGGCCGAAGACCTTCTGGAGACGATGTATGCCGCGTCCGGGCGCGGACTGGCCGCACCGCAAGTGGGCGTGCTGCGCCGGGTGTTCGTGATGGATGTCACTTGGAAGGACGGAGTGCGGGACCCCATGGTTTTCCTGAACCCGGAGGTCCTGTCGGCCTCTGACCGGATGTCGGAGGGAGACGAGGGATGTTTGTCGATCCCCGGTATCACGGCGCGCGTGCGTCGGCCTGATGAGGTGTGTCTACGCTGGATGAACCTCGACGGCTCAGTCCGCGAAGACAGGTTTGACGGGTTTGCCGCGCGTTGCGTGCAGCATGAGGTCGATCATCTGGATGGCATCGTGACCCTGAACCGGATCGCACCCGACACGCGGGCGGCATTGGAAGCGGAGTATATGGCATGACGGTGCGCAGATGCCTGCCATGGCCGGACAAAAGGCTTAGAACGATCGCGGCGGAGGTCGAGGAGATCACCGACGAAATAGCCGCCATCTGGACAGACATGATCGACACGATGGAGGCGATGCCCGGTGTGGGCCTGGCCGCACCGCAGATCGGTGTGATGTTGAGGCTGGCCGTGGTCGACGGATCGACGGAACGCGGTCGCGTGACCCGGCTGGCCAACCCGGAGATCCTGCACGCATCGGTCGAGATGCGCGATTACGAGGAGGGCTCTCCCAACCTGCCGGGCGTGTCGGCCAAGGTGACGCGTCCAAGGGCGGTCACGGTGCGGTATCTTGACGAAAACGGAATGATCAACCGAAAGGACTTTGTCGGGATCGAGGCGGTGAGCGTGCAGCATCAGATCGACCATCTGAACGGGCGGATGTATTTTGACAATCTGTCAAAGGTGAAACGCGACATGCTGCTGCGCAAGGCTCGCAAGGTTCGGGCCTGATGCGTATCGTTTTCATGGGCACGCCGGATTTTTCGGTGCCGGTGCTAGAGGCTCTTGTCACGGCCGGGCATGAGATCGCGGCCGTCTATTGCCAGCCGCCACGTCCTGCGGGGCGTGGCAAGAAGGACCGGCCCTCGCCGGTGCAGGCGCGGGCGGAGGCGCTGGGTCTGCCTGTGCGCCATCCGGTGTCGCTAAGGAATGCCGAAGCGCAGGCGGAGCTTGACGCGTTGAAAGCGGATGTCGCGGTGGTCGTGGCCTATGGATTGATCCTGCCGCAACCCGTGTTGGACGCGCCACGGCAGGGGTGTCTGAACATACATGCCAGCCTGCTGCCAAGATGGCGCGGGGCGGCGCCGATCCACCGGGCGATCATGGCAGGTGATACAGAGACCGGCATTTGCATCATGCAGATGGAGGCGGGGCTTGATACCGGTCCGGTCCTCCTCAGATCCAGGACCGCCATTGAGGCGGAAGAGACGACCGGGCAATTGCATGACCGGTTGTCCCGGATGGGCGCGGATCTGATCGTTGAAGCGTTGTCGTCGCTTGATGATCTGACGTCTGAGCCACAATCCGAGCAGGGTGTGAGTTATGCGCAGAAGGTGGAAAAGTCGGAGGCCCGCGTGGACTGGACGCGCCCGGCGGAGGAGGTCGACCGCTTGATCCGGGGATTGTCGCCCTTTCCGGGCGCATGGACGGAGATGTCGGGCGCGCGGGTGAAATTGCTGGCCTCCCGCATGGCCTGCGGGTCGGGGGCGCCGGGTGAGGCGCTGGACGACAGCTTGACGATCGCATGCGGACAGGGTGCGATTTCGCTTTTGAGCCTGCAGAGGGCTGGCAAGGCGCCGCAGGACGCGGAGACCTTTTTACGCGGATGGCCGGTGCCAAAGGGCACGCAATTGGCGGGGTAAGGGCATGTTTCCAACTTTGATCGGGACAGTCGTGATTGCGGGTATTGTTGGGTATCTGTCCGAAAAGACGGGATTTACCCGCAACGGAATTCTGCAATCCATCATCATCTGTATCGGGGGCGCGTTTTTGTTTTACTTTGTGCGCCTGATGTTCGGCTTCGGGTTTTCCAGTCCGGGGGTGAACGCGATCATGGCTTCCCTCGGCGCCCTGGTGATCGTGCCGTTTCATTGGCGGAGATAGGGATTGTGGCTTTTGCATAGCAAAAACCACGCGCCTCCGGCGGCCGTATTGGGATCGAGAAGAAGCAGGGGGCGCGCGGAGATGTGCAGGTGTCGCACCAGATGGTTGACGGCTTGATGGTTTGGGTCATCCCTATTCAGGCGCGTTAACCTTAACGGGTATCAAGGTTAATGATGTGCGGTGTCCGGGACGGGCCCGCCCGATTGCGCCGCGATCAGGACGATGTCTTGAAAGGCGCCATGCCGCCGCGGGCCAGTTCGTCGGCACGTTCGTTTTCAGGATGGCCGGCATGGCCCTTGACCCATTCCCAGCGCACCTGGTGCCGTTTTTGGGCCTCGTCCAGTGCCTGCCATAGTTCGACATTCTTGACTGGCTTTTTCGAGGCGGTCTTCCAGCCGTTGCGCTTCCAGCCGTGGATCCAGCCGGTCACGCCGTTCTTTACGTAGGCGCTGTCGGTGATCACTGTGATGGTCGACGGACGCTCGAGCGCGTTCAGGGCGTTGATCGCGGCCAACAATTCCATCCGATTGTTGGTGGTTTCGGCTTCGCCCCCGCTGAGTTCACGTTCTTTGAGGATGGTGTCACCGTTCACCGCGCGCAAAAGTACCCCCCAACCGCCGGGCCCCGGATTGCCCGAGCAGGCACCATCCGTATAGGCAAAGAGTTCAGGCATGCGCGATCATGGTCACGAAGGGGGCGTCGATACCGTCGAGCCCTTCAGAGGATCCGGTGCGGGTTTGCGTAACGGTCAGCCCGGCCCGGGCAAGATAGCCCTCTACCTCCTCCTGGGTGTAGTAGGTGTAGAGACGTCCGATACTGTCCCGCTTTGTGCCGGTGCCGGTTTTCAGACCGATGAAGAATATCCCGCCCGGTTTGAGCGCACGCATGATCTGGGCGAGATGGCCTGGAAACGCGTCGCGCGGAGCGTGAAGCAAGCTGAAGCTGGCCCAGATCCCGTCATAGACACTGTCGGCGTCAAGATCGTCGAAGCTGGCCTGACGGGCGGTGACACCATCGTGTTGAGAGGCCAGCTTGACCATCTCGGCGGAGAGATCCATGGCATCCACGATCATCCCGGCCTTTGCCATGACCGCGCCCGACAGGCCCGGTCCGCATCCGAAATCGAGAACCCGCGCGTTTGGCGGCAACGCCTCGATGAACGCGACAAGGTCAGTGTTCTCACTGGAAACATCGCGGGTCAGTTCAACATAGCGGG
This sequence comes from Thalassococcus sp. S3, assembly GCF_004216475.1. Taxonomy (GTDB): domain Bacteria; phylum Pseudomonadota; class Alphaproteobacteria; order Rhodobacterales; family Rhodobacteraceae. The sequence continues at coordinate 396,860 of NZ_CP022303.1, forward strand.
CGGCGTCGCGGTCATAGACGCGGATGGTTTCCGGATCGCTCATAAAAACGCAGTGGCTCCAAGGCAGACAAGGACAATCGCGGTGAGAAGGACGCGCAGGGACATCCACCATCGAGGGGTGAGGCCCCAATGGGAAAAAGCATAGTCGAGAACGAGAAGCCCCCCGAACCCGAACATCAGATTGGTTGCGGCACTGACCGGGCCACCGCCTGTCATGAAGAAGGCCCAGAGCGCGGGGATGACAGAGAGCGCATAGCCCGTGGCGGCCCGGGCGCCCGTTGTTCTGGTGGCAAAGCCCCAGAGCACACCGGACATGAAACTGAGGATCACGGACCCATAGAAGAGCTGAACGTAGGGTCCCACAAAGCGCGGGCCCAGATTGGCAGCACCCCAGGCTTGAAGATCGCCGTTGAGATGGGTGGCCGCCCCCCAGACGAACGGGATCAGCCCAGCCAGACCAAGGGTCAGAGGCGCGCGGGGGATTGTCGTCATGCTTTGAGCTCGGCAATCAGGGCGGCGATGCGCCGTGTACGGGTGTCGGCGCGTTTAGCGCTGTTTACGGAGTGGAGCAACCCGCGTCGCTTGCCCGGGGTCAGCCCGCCCCAAAGGTCGGTGCAGCCCGCCGTCCGAAGGGCCGCCTGAACATCGTCCGGTATCTCGACCTGATCGGTCGGGGCCGGACGCAGGCGGATCTCAAGCGGATCGCCCGGAGCGACGCCAATGTCATCCAAAAGGGACTTCCCCGCCCAAAGAAACTGGCCGTCCATGACCGGCGCGCGTGTCGGGGCCAGGTTGACGGGATGATCGTTGATCTCGCCCTCGACGCGTTTCGCGCCATCAAGGGCGGCGGTCACGTCGGCGGGAAGGGGGATGACAGTATATGTCGATTTACCCCATTCCATCGTAACGACGCAGCCCTCAAAGGCAATCCAGTCGCTCATGCACGCTCAAAAGCCAGCCGTGCCCCGAGAGCGGCAAAGATGGCGGCAAAGCCGCGGTTCAGCCAGCGCATGATGCGGTCGCTTGTCAGCAGCCAGTCACGCGCGGCGGCGGCAAAGACGCCGTAGGCCACGAAGACGGCAAAGGTCATCACCATGAAGATGGCGCCCATGCCGACCATCTCGGCGGTTGCGGTGGCCGGGTTGCCGGACAGAAAGGGCGGCAGCAATGCCAGAAAGAAGATCGACAGTTTCGGGTTCAGAATGTTGATCAGCGCCCCGCGCCGGGCAATGCGCCACCCGGAGTCGCGGTTCCGGTTCGCAGAGACCGAAAGCGCCCCGTCGGACTTCAACGCCTGCCACGCGAGATAAAGCAGATAGGCGACGCCAGCGAATTTCACGATCTGGAACAAGAGCGCGCTGGTGTGCAGCAGGGCCGCAAGCCCCAGGGTGGCGGCAAGAAGGTGCGGCACGATACCCAGCGTACATCCCATGGCCGCCATAAGGGCCGGGCCGCGTCCCTGTCCGAGGCCGATGGCCAATGTGTAGATCACTCCGGTTCCGGGTGCGATCACCACGACGAAAGCCGTGACCAGAAACTGGAGTGAGATCATGTGGATGCTCCTAGTGCGGGCTCACGCAGGACGCGTGGCACCTTGAATTCGACATTCTCGACCGCGGTTTCCACGCGTTCGACCGTGACGTCGAAACGGGAGCGGAACGCCTCGATCACCTCGTTCACCAGAAGCTCCGGCGCGGAGGCCCCGGCGGTGATGCCAAGACTGCTGATCCCTTCGAGGGCACGCCAGTCGATGTCACCTGCCCGCTGTACGAGTTGGGCGTAACGGCAGCCGGCCTTGGCGCCCACCTCGACCAGACGTTTGGAGTTCGAGGAGTTCGGCGCACCCACGACCAGCATGGCGTCCGCCAGCGGCGCCATGGCTTTCACCGCTTCCTGCCGATTTGTGGTGGCATAGCAGATGTCTTCCTTGTGCGGCCCCACGATCGCGGGGAACCGGGCCTGCAAGGCCGCGACGATATTGGCGGTGTCGTCAACGCTGAGTGTGGTCTGGGTCACGAAGGCGAGCTTCTCAGGATCGCGGACCTGGACCGATGCCACGTCTTCGACCGTTTCGACCAAGAGAACCTCGCCCTCTGGCAGCTGACCCATCGTGCCAACGGTTTCAGGATGACCGGCATGGCCGATCATGACCATCTGAAGCCCGTTGTCGGAGTGTCGTTGCGCCTCGATATGGACCTTGCTGACCAGGGGGCAGGTCGCATCGACATAAACCATCTCGCGCCGGGCCGCTTCGGCGGGGACTGCTTTTGGCACACCATGCGCGGAGAAAATCACGGGGCGGTCGTCGGGGCATTCGTCAAGGTGTTCGACAAAGACCGCGCCCTTGTCGCGCAGGCCATCGACCACGAACTTGTTATGAACGATCTCGTGACGGACATAGACGGGCGCGCCCCATTTCTGCAGGGCCATCTCGACGATCTTGATCGCGCGATCGACGCCCGCGCAAAATCCACGCGGGGCGGCAAGATAGACAGTCAACGGGGGCTTGGTCATGCGAGGTCTCCTTACCGTCTAGAGGTAAGGGTTTGAACCGCGTTGGTCCAGAGACATGACACCCGGTGACATGCGATAGGGCACCCAGACCGTTTTCACATCCTGGGCAGCCACAGGCCGAACCGGCCTGTTGGCTTTACTTTGAAGATGCGTAAGCGACGTCACGTTCCGCCGCCTGCTCGCGCGGGGGGCGTCCGATGACATCTTTAAGCTCTTCCAGCTCGATGAAGTTGTCCGCCTGGCGCCGCAGCTCATCCGAGATCATCGGGGGCTGGCTGCGGATCGTCGAAACCACCGAGACACGCACGCCTTGACGCTGCAGACTTTCCACGAGTGGTCGGAAGTCGCCATCGCCCGAGAACAGCACGATATGGTCGACGCGGGGTGCAAGTTCCATGGCATCGACCGCAAGCTCGATATCCATGTTCCCCTTCACCTTCCGACGCCCCATGCTGTCGGTGTATTCCTTGGCGGGCTTCGTCACCATCGTGAAACCGTTGTAATGCAACCAATCCACGAGTGGTCGGATTGGCGAATACTCGTCATTTTCAAGAAGTGCCGTGTAGTAGAATGCGCGCAGCAATTTGCCGCGGCGCATAAACTCTTGGCGGAGGAGCTTGTAGTCGATATCGAACCCCAATGCCTTGGCGGCGGCATATAGATTCGATCCGTCGATGAACAGCGCAAGCCGTTCGTCCTTGTAAAACATATAATGTCCTTCCGGCAATTCGCGCCGCCTGTCAGTTCCGTGAGTGAGTGCTAAAATTTCGGCGGTCGACACAATTAAAATAGGAGAATTTTTGTGTATCACAAGTCTATGAATTCTGCCAGAAGTTGACGCGATTTGACATAAAACCGTCGGAAACAGCGATTGCTTTGGGCAGTAACTTGCCGTCCGACGGAGGTGACCCTACGGAAATTTTGCATTCCGCGTGTCGCGCTCTGACCGGTAAAGGGCTGATGATTCGCGCGATCAGCCGGTTTTTTAGAACGCCATGTTTTCCGCCTGGCGCTGGCCCTGATTACGTGAATGGCGTTGTCGTTTTGCGGACGGACCGCTCTCCGAAAGAGGTTTTGCGGCTGCTTCACGAAATCGAGGGAGAGGCCGGCAGGGTGCGAAGAGAGCGCTGGGCGGCGCGTGTGCTTGATCTGGATTTGATCGCGATGGACGGTACGATCCTGCCGTCAGCAGAAGTGCAGGAGCGATGGCGCACCCTGCCGCTTGAGCACCAGGTGAGCGAGGCGCCGCCAGAGCTGATCCTGCCCCATCCCCGGCTGCAGGATCGTGCCTTTGTTCTTGTGCCGCTCGCGGATGTGATGCCGCAGTGGCGACATCCTCTGCTTGGATTGAACGTTGCTGAGATGCTGGAGCGGCTGCCAGCCAAGGATCGGGCGGAAATCATACCTCTCTAAGCTGAAACAGCCGTGTTTTCGGGCATTCGGCGCTTGTCAACCCATGGATTCGGAGATAGGTACTCACCTTCTGGACCAGATTTCGATTGGAGTACTCCCATGGCCCGCGTGACGGTTGAAGACTGCGTTGATAAAGTGCCCAACCGCTTCGAATTGGTGATGCTGGCAGCGCATCGCGCACGTGAAATCTCTGCCGGTGCCGCGATCACGGTTGATCGTGACAACGATAAGAACCCAGTCGTGTCCCTTCGCGAAATCGCAGATGAGACGCAGAGCGCCGATGAGTTGCGTGAACGCCTGATCGAAAGCAACCAGACCCAGATCGAGGTGGATGAACCCGAAGAAGACGCCATGGCGCTTCTGATGGGCGCTGAGGCGGACAAGCCGGTCGAGGACGACATGTCCGAAGAGAAACTGCTGCGCGCGCTGATGGAGGCGCAAGGCCAAGGCTGACGCAGCCGGGGTAGGACGCGGACCATATGATTGCAGCAGATGATCTGATTGCGCTGGTCCGCAACTACAATCCTAAAACAAACGCTGAAAAGATATCTGCGGCCTATGATTTTGGCCGCGATATGCACGACGGGCAGCTTCGCCATTCCGGTGAGCCCTATTTCACGCACCCCGTTGCCGTGGCCGCCATCCTGACCGAACAAAGGCTGGATGACGCGACGATTATAACGGCCCTGCTGCACGACACGATCGAAGATACCAAGGCCTCTTATTCAGAAGTCGCCCGGCGGTTCGGGGATGAGGTTGCGATGCTGGTCGATGGGGTGACCAAGCTGACAAACCTGCAGCTCTCCAGCCGCGAGACCAAGCAGGCAGAAAACTTCCGTAAGCTTTTCATGGCGATGTCCAAGGATCTCAGGGTGATCCTGGTCAAGCTGGCCGACCGGTTGCACAACATGCGTACGATCAAGGCGATGCGCCCGGAAAAGCAGATCCAGAAGGCGCGCGAGACCATGGATATCTACGCGCCGCTTGCGGGGCGCATGGGAATGCAATGGATGCGCGACGAGCTGGAGGATCTCTCCTTCCGCGTGCTCAACCCCGAAGGCCGGGCGTCGATCATTCGGCGGTTCATCACGCTGCAGAAGGAAACCGGCGACGTGATTCATCGGATCACCGGCGATATGCGGCATGAGCTGAGCAAGGCGGGCATCGAGGCCGAGGTCTTTGGCCGGGCAAAGAAGCCCTATTCCATCTGGCGCAAGATGCAGGAGAAGGAGCAGGGTTTCTCTCGCCTGTCGGACATCTACGGATTTCGCATCATCACGCAGACGGAAGAAGACAGCTATCGGACGCTTGGCGCCATCCATCAGCGCTGGCGTGCGGTACCGGGGCGTTTCAAGGATTACATCAGCCAACCCAAGACCAACGGGTACCGGTCCATCCACACAACCGTATCAGGCCGCGATGGCAAGCGGGTCGAGGTGCAGATCCGCACACGCCAGATGCATGACGTGGCCGAAACCGGGGTGGCCGCGCATTGGTCCTATCGCGATGGTGTCCGGTCGGAGAACCCGTTTGCCGTGGATCCGGCCAAGTGGATCGCCTCGCTGACCGAGCAGTTCGATGGAGAGGATGATCACGAGGATTTCCTCGAAGCGGTCAAGCTGGAGATGTATTCCGATCAGGTCTTCTGCTTCACCCCCAAGGGCGATGTGGTCAAGCTGCCACGCGGCGCGACGCCCATCGACTTTGCCTATGCGATCCATACGCGCATTGGCAGTGCGGTCGTTGGTGCAAAGGTGGATGCCTTGCGCGTCCCGCTCTGGACCCGGCTGAAGAACGGGCAGTCGGTCGAGATCATCACGGCAGAGGGACAGACCCCGCAGGCCAGTTGGCTGGATATCGCCACGACGGGCAAGGCCAGAACCGCGATCCGGCGGGCTTTGCGCGAAGTGGACCGCGAACGGTTTATCAAGCTGGGCCGCGAACTGGCGCGGGCTGCGTTTGAGAATGTCGGGCGAAAGGCCACGGACAAGGTGCTCGACACGGCTGCCAAACATCTGCGGCTCGACAAAAGGGACGCATTGCTGGCCCGTCTTGGCAGCGCCGAGCTGACCGCGCATGATGTCGTCCAGGCCGTCTATCCCGAGCTTGCCCCGGATGAGGGTGATGCCATCCCCCTGCGCCGCGCGGTGATCGGCCTGCAACCTGGCCAGTCGTTCGAACGCGCCCCCTGCTGCCAGCCCCTGCCGGGAGAGCGCATCGTGGGCATTACCTTTCGCGGCAAGGGTGTGGTCGTCCATGCCATCGACTGTGACCGGTTGGGCGATTACGAGGACCAGCTTAGCCGCTGGGTCGACCTGCATTGGCATGACGGCACGCACCCAGCGGTCTATGGGACCACGCTTGATCTGACCATTGGCAACGATGCCGGTGTCCTGGGACGTATTTGCACGTTGATCGGTGAGAAAAAGGCCAATATCAGCGATCTGGATTTTGTGGACCGCAAACCTGATTTTTACCGGATACTGATCAATGTCGAACTAAGGGATGTCGAACAATTGCATTCACTTATGTTGACATTGGAAGCCGAAAGCGATGTTGCCTCGGTTGAACGGTACCGGGAAAAAGCGCGAAGCCGCGCGGTGGCGAGTTGATCGGATCATAGAGTGACACGAAGGATCTGAACCCTGGTTTTCAAACGCAGAGATCGTCGGCCCGTTCTGCGTGTGATCGCGGATTTCGTCTATCCGCCGGGTGGCTGGGCCCGGGCGTTTCACTATGTCAAACATCGGGTGCGGCGTCTGCCGGACAGCCCGGAACGCATCGCCCGGGGGATCTGGGCTGGTGTCTTCACCACGTTCACACCGTTCTACGGGCTTCATTTCCTTGTCGCCGCCCTGATCGCGCGGCTGATGCAGGGCAATATCTTTGCTGCACTGATGGCGACGTTTTTCGGCAATCCGCTGACCTACGTGCCGATTGGTCTGATCTCGCTCCAAAGCGGACATTGGATCCTGGGGACGCATTTCGACGAAGGCAGCCAGCGTTCTTTCGGTGGCAAGTTCCTGGATGCCGGGGAAGATCTGAAAGACAACCTTTTTGCCATGTTCACCGATGCAGAGGCGGAGTGGAGGGGGCTGAGCGTCTTTTACGACGAGGTGTTCTATCCCTACATGGTCGGAGGGGTGATCCCGGGCGTCGTGGCCGCGACCATCTGTTACTATCTGACCCTACCGCTGATCCGGGCCTATCAGCATCGGCGCCGCGGGGTGATCAAGGCGAAGTTCGAAGCGATCAAGAAAAAAGCGGCGGTGAAGGCTGACGCCAAGCCCAATGCGGATTAAGTTCCCCAAGAACAATCGAATAGGGGTCTTGTGATGGCGCTGGATGACAAGGTTCGCTTGGGCGTGAATATCGACCACGTCGCAACCGTACGCAATGCACGTGGGGGAGACACGCCCGATCCGCTCAGGGCCGCTCAACTGGCCGAGGCGGCGGGGGCGGACGGCATCACCGCGCACCTGCGCGAGGACCGCCGGCATATCTCGGATGTCGACATCGAAGGTCTGATGGACGTTCTCGAGGTGCCGCTCAACTTCGAGATGGCGGCCACCGAAGAGATGCAGGCCATCGCACTGCGCCACAAGCCGCACGCGGTGTGCATCGTGCCCGAAAAGCGCGAGGAACGCACAACCGAAGGCGGTCTGGAGGTGGCGCGGGAGGAAAACCGCCTGGCGCATTTCATCGCGCCGCTCCGCGATGCGGGATGCCGCGTTTCGATCTTTATCGCCGCGGATCAGAAGCAGATCGAGGCGGCCCACCGCATCGGAGCAGAAGTGATCGAGCTGCATTCGGGCGCGTATTGCGACGCCCATCACGAAGGCCGCTTCGAAGAGCGTGACGCAGAGCTGACTGCTCTGCGCGAGATGTCCGCCTTCGCACACGACCTGGGGCTAGAGGTGCATGTGGGCCACGGCCTGACCTATGAGACGGTGCAGCCGGTTGCGGCCTTCCCCGAAGTGCGTGAATTGAATATCGGCCATTTCCTGATCGGAGAGGCCATTTTCAGGGGACTGGCGCCCGCTATCGAGGAAATGCGGCGCCTGATGGACGAGGCACGGGGATGAGCCCCGAAACCCTTGCCGCGCTTACCAGCCTCGCAACGTTTGCATTCGCGGCCGCGTCGCCCGGCCCCGCAACGCTGGCGGTGGCGGCGGTTGCCATGTCGGCAGGCCGCCTGCACGGTCTTGCGATGGCTTTCGGGCTGGCGATCGGCCTGGCCGCGTGGGGGATCCTTGCCGCCATCGGCGTCGGAGCGTTGGTTGCGCAAAGCGCCGCAGCGCTGACGGTGCTGAAGATCATCGGCGGCCTTTACCTTCTCTATCTCGGGTTGAAATCCTGGCAATCGTCGCGCACCGACGAAACGCAGCGCCAGCTTGAGGGACATTCGCCATCCGCTGCCCGCTCGTTCCGGCGAGGGCTGGTGCTGAACCTGGGCAATCCGAAGGCGGTGCTTGCCTGGGTTGCGGCCCTGGCCCTTGGAAGTGCGGGGTCAGAGGCGCCTGCATTGTGGCTGGTTGCGCTCTGCATCCTTTTCGGCGTCGTCCTCTACGCCGCCTACGCACTTGTTTTTTCGGTCGAACAGGTCATGAGGGCCTATCGTGCAGCCCGCCGCTGGGTTGATCGCGTGTTTGCCGTTCTCTTCGGTCTGGCAGGTCTGCGGTTGCTGTTCTGGTCGCAGGAGCGCTGAGCCCCTTGCGCGTCTGGTTGGTCTTTCTGGTGTCACTGAGCCTTGCGGTGGTCGCGACATGGCGATTGGAAACGGCCCGCGCGGGGATCTCGATCACGGATACAAGCGCGGAGCGGACGCCGCTGACGCGATACGCAATGCCGGGGGCGGACGGTCCCCTGATCGTGATCGCCCACGGATTTGCCGGATCCCGCCAGATGATGCAGGCCTATGCGCTGACCCTCGCAAGGGCTGGTTACGTGGCCTACACATTCGATTTCGAAGGTCATGGCCAGCACACTGTACCCATGTCGGGCGATGTGGATGAAATCTCCGGCACGACCCGATTGCTGGTCGAACAAACGGTGAAGGTGATCAGCAGCACAACCCGGCGGGAGGGTTGGTCCGGCCCGGTGGGACTTTTGGGCCATTCGATGGCCACCGACATCCTGATCAGAGCCTCCATGGACGAGCCCAGGATCGGGCCCCTGGTGCTTTTGTCAGCCTTTTCGCAAGCGGTTGACGAGACGACCCCGTCGGACATGCTTTTGATCTCGGGGCAGTGGGAAGCAGGATTAAGGGCGTTCGGCGAGCGAGCATTGCAGATGGTCGACCCGGACGCCACCGAAGGCGCGATCGTCGAGAGCGACGGTGTCCGCCGCGGCGCCATAGTCGCCCCGGCGGTCGAGCATGTGGGGATCCTTTACAGCCGGGCCGGGCAAGATGCCGCTTTGGCCTGGTTCGACCAAAGCTTTGGACGAAATTCAGATCAGGCGGCCCCCGTCACGGGATCTTGGTTCATGCTTTTGATCGCGGGCCTTGTCGCATTGGTCTACCCGCTGAGCCGGCTGCTTCCAAAGCGGGAGATTGATCTTACGCCAATTCCCGCGCGCACCTTCTGGCTGGCGGCCCTTCCGCCAGCTATCGTGACACCCCTTGCGGCGGTCTGGGTGCCGCTGAACCTGCTTCCCGTCCTGGTGGCGGATTATCTTGCGCTGCACTTGTTGCTCTTCGGTCTGCTTCAGCTTGCGATCCTTCGGTGGGCCGGGATGTTATTTGGCGGCTTCTCGCCGTTGTCCACCCTTGCGCTCACGCTTTGGGGCGTGCTGGTTTTCGGCGGCGCGTTGCACCGCTATGGCGCAAATTTCTGGCCCACGCCCGACCGATTGGCGATCATCGCGGCGCTGTCTATCGGCGCCATTCTCTTCATGATGTCGGATGCCCGGTTGAGTGAAGGCGGCAAGGCACCGCTTTTGCGGCGTTGGGGCGCCCGGCTGGCTTTTCTTTTGTCGCTGGGCGTCGCCGTTGTGCTGGATCCCACGGACTTGTTCTTTTTGGCGATGATCGCCCCTGTGATCGTGCTCTTTTACGTGATCTTCGGTTTGATGGGACGATGGGTTGCCGCACGGGGCGGTGTCGTCAGCGCGGGGTTAGGGCAAGGCGTGATCCTCGCCTGGGCGTTGGGCGTCAGCTTTCCACTGTTTGCCATCGCGGGAGGGGGACAATGATCCTGGGGATCGGTACGGATCTTGCGAATATCGAGCGCATTCAAGGCACGTTGGAGCGATTTGGAGATCGGTTCCGCAATCGTGTTTTCACACCGACCGAACAGCAAAAGGCCGAACGCCGCCGGGATGTCGCGGGAACCTACGCCAAGCGCTGGGCCGCGAAAGAGGCGTGCTCCAAGGCGTTGGGCACAGGGCTGCGGATGGGGATTGCGTGGAAGGACATGGCTGTCTCTAATCTCTCTACCGGCCAGCCTGTGATGCACGTGACGGGTTGGGCGGCCGAGCGGTTGAAAGAGATGACCCCCGATGGGCACGAAGCGATCATTCACGTCACCCTGACGGATGATCACCCCTGGGCACAGGCCTTCGTCGTGATCGAGGCGCGACCGGAAGGGGATCCCGCCACCGCCTTGACTTACCAAAGCCCGGCCCGCATGTAGCGGCGACCCTATTGCAACGGAGAGCCGCATGGCCGCTACCGCCAAGAAAGCCAACGTCTTTGTCGAAACGATCAAGACCATCGTCTACGCGCTCTTGATCGCTGGCGTGTTCCGAACCTTGTTTTTCCAACCGTTCTGGATCCCCTCCGGCTCAATGAAGGAGACGTTGCTGATCGGCGATTTCCTCTTCGTGAACAAGATGGCTTACGGCTATTCCTACGCGTCGTGCCCCAGCGTGAATATTCCCAGCATCGGCATCGATATTGATGCGGAGGACGTCTGCGGCTTTCTGAAGGGTGACAATTCGCGCATTCTGGGCGGAGAGCCGGAACGCGGCGACGTGGTGGTCTTTCGCCATCCGGTCACGGGGCGTGACTTTATCAAGCGCGTTGTGGGCATGCCGGGGGACCGCGTGCAGATGCGGGGCGGGGTTCTCTATCTGAACGACGAACCGGTCGGCCTGGAGGACGATGGTGTCTTCGAAGAGATCGTAGCACCCCAAGGCCCGAACCGGGTGCGTCCAAGATGCGAGAACGGACCCGTGGGCAATGGCGGGACCTGCCTGAAATCGCGTCAGACCGAAACGCTGCCCAACGGGGTAAGCTATAGCGTTCTCAACATCACCAATCAAAGCTCGGACAATACCGGTGTTTATACCGTGCCGGCGGGCCACTACTTCTTTGTCGGAGACAACCGCGACAATTCCTCGGACAGTCGTTTGCCGCAAAGCGCGGGTGGCGTCGGCTTTGTGCCGTTCGAAAACCTTGTTGGTCGGGCGGATCGGATCCTGTTTTCCTCTGCCGGCGGGTCGATGTTGTTCTTCTGGACCTGGCGCGGTGATCGCTTCTTTGAGAAGATCGAGTGAAGCTGGGGGCGGATCTGCGCGCGTTTGAAACGCGGATCGGGCATCGGTTTTCTGACCCTGCGCTCGTTGTGCGCGCGGTGACGCATTCCTCGATCTCTTCGGCGACCCGGGACGACAACCAAAGGCTTGAATTCCTGGGCGACCGTGTTCTGGGGCTGGTGATGGCCGACGCGCTTTTGCGGGCGGATCCGGGGGCCAGCGAGGGGCAGTTGGCACCAAGGTTCAACGCCCTTGTCCGCAAGGAGACCTGCGCAGAGATTGCACGCGAAATCGATGTGGGCGCGGTGCTGAAACTGGGCCGGTCCGAGATGCTGTCGGGCGGGCGGCGCAAGCAGGCGCTTCTGGGCGACGCACTTGAGGCGGTGATCGCGGCGGTCTACCGCGATGCGGGCTATGATGCGGCGGAGGCCCTGATCCTGAGGCTCTGGGGCTCCCGGATCGATACCGTTGAGGTCGACGCGAGGGATCCAAAGACAGCGCTGCAGGAATGGGCGCAAGCGCGCGGATTGACACCGCCCGTCTATCGGGAGGTGGGCCGGTCCGGACCCGATCACGCGCCGGTCTTCACGATCCGGGCAGAACTGGACAATGGCGGCGTGGCCGAGGCGCAGGCAGGCTCAAAACGGCAGGCCGAGCAAACGGCGGCGGCGCAGCTTCTGGCGGAAATGGAGCAACAGCCATGACAAAAGCTGGTTTCGTGGCCCTGATAGGGGAGCCTAATGCGGGCAAGTCGACGCTGCTCAACCGGATGGTCGGAGCGAAGGTATCGATTGTCACCCACAAGGTGCAAACCACGCGGGCGCGCATCCGCGGAGTCGCGATGGAGGGCGAGAGCCAGATCGTCTTTGTCGACACGCCGGGCCTCTTTCAACCGCGCCGGAGGCTGGACCGCGCGATGGTGGCGGCAGCCTGGGGCGGGGCGGCGGATGCGGATGTCATCGTTCTGCTGGTCGAGGCGCATCGCGGCGTGACCGAGGGGGTGGAGCGCATTCTTGAAGGGCTGGGCGAGGTGGCACAGGGGCGCAAGGTGGCGCTGGCGCTCAACAAGATCGACAAGGTGCAGTCGGAGGTTTTGCTGGGCCTGACAAAGGACCTCAACGAGCGCCTCGCCTTTGCCGAGACGTTCATGATCTCGGCCGAGAAGGGGCACGGGGTCGACGCGCTGCGTGCCTGGCTGGCCGGGGAGGTGCCGGAGGGGCCGTGGCTGTACCCCGAAGACCAAATCGCGGATCTGCCGATGCGCATGATCGCGGCGGAGATGACGCGGGAGAAACTGACCCTGCGCCTGCATCAGGAATTGCCCTACCAGATGACCGTCGAGACGGAGAGCTGGCAGGAGCGCAAGGATGGCAGCGCCCGGATTGACCAGGTCGTCTATGTCGTGCGTGACGGGCATAAGGGGATCGTGCTGGGCCACAAGGGCGAGACGATCAAGGCGGTCTCGAAAGCGGCACGGGAGGAGCTGCAGGAATTCCTGGGTCGGCGAGTGCATCTGTTCCTGCAGGTGAAGGTGAGACCCAACTGGCTGGAAGAGGCGGAGCGCTATGCGGAGATGGGGCTGGAGTTCAAGGATGGAAACACCTGAGCCCCTGGCCAACCGACCCTCCGGGGGGAGTTTATCCGGCAAGATGAAGATATGGCCCGGCTGACGACGCGGTTCTGGGTGGATGCCTATCTGGCGCGCTTGCGGATGTTGGATATCCCGGCGTTTGTCGTGGCCCATGGGGACGATACCGGAGGCGCGGTGCTGGTGAAGCTGAGCACGCTGGACGGGAAGGCGGTGCTTTATCAGAGGTCCTTCGATCTGGAGAGCGGGGCGAGGGTCTGGATGTCGCTTGCCGAGGGCGCGGAGGCAGAGGTCGATGAAGCGGCGGAGCGGCAGCGCGGGTTCGATCCGGATCTCTGGGTGATCGAGGTGGAAGACCGCCAGGGGCGGCATTTGTTGGACCAGCCGGGTTTGGTCTGATGGAGTGGCGTGATCAGGGTATTCTGCTGAACGTGAGGCGCCATGGAGAGACGGCGGCCATCATAGAGGTTTTCACCGAAGGGCATGGGCGTCACGCGGGCGTGGTGCGTGGAGGGACCAGCCGGAAGATCGCGCCGATCCTACAGCCGGGTGCGCAGCTCGACGTGGCCTGGCGCGCGCGGCTGGAGGATCATATCGGCACGTATCAGGTGGAGCCCTTGCGCAGCCGCGCGGCGGCGGCGATGTCGGGGCGTCTTGCGCTGGCGGGCCTGAACGCGGTGACGGGACTTCTGGCGTTCTGCCTGCCGGAGCGAGAGGCGCATCCCGCGCTTTACCGAAAGAGCGAGCAGGTGCTGGACCTTCTGGGGCAGGACGAGATCTGGCCGCTTGCCTATCTCAACTGGGAGATGGCGTTGCTGGAGGAGATGGGGTTTGGGCTGGACCTGAGCGCCTGTGCCGTGACCGGCACGACAGAGGGCTTGGCCTATGTCTCGCCCAAGTCGGGCCGCGCGGTGTCGCAGGCCAGCGCCGGGGAATGGGCGGATCGCCTGATGCCCTTGCCGCCCTGCCTGCGCGGCGATGGGCCCGCGCCGGATGCGGAAGTGTTAGAGGCGTTGCGGGTGACGGGATATTTCCTGGAACAGCGACTGGCCCCGGAATTGGGCCACAAGCCGTTGCCCGACGCGCGGGGACGGTTCGTGGATGCGTTTACTCGGACGTTGTGAACAGCATCTCTCCGCCCGTTTCGTTTGTCAGGATCATCGTCTGATTGACAACCTCCACAAGGGTCATGGAACGCAGCGCGTCAAAGAATGCGACCTCGGCATCAAGATCCGGGCAGCCGCGTTTGGTCGCGGCGATCGGGCCGACTTCGAACCATGGGTAGGGCATCGTCATGCCGGTGCTGTACCGGTTGCAGGGCGCGTCGCCTGTCATGCGGCCCCGCTCGGGAAACTGAAGCGTGGCGCGCGGTGTGAACGGCGCGCCGTTCAGTTCCTGCAACACCCAGATACGATCGCCGGCGCCATGGCCGCGAACGGTTTCGTCGGGTTGGCAAGAGGCGATGAGGAGGGTCAGCAGAAGGGCGCGTGTCATCCCTTCACGCTATCGAGAAACCGCGCACTGTCCAGCATGGCGGTTTCGGCGGGAATAAATGTCAGACCGAAAGTGCCTCGCGTTGCGCTATTGTCGATTGCAATGCGCCGGTCGAGGCTTGGCAGGACCGTGCGCACCATCGGATCGAAGAGCGCCAGAAGGCGCAGCAGCCAGTTGGGCGCCTTACGGGTGGCGATCTTGCGGTTCGGAAAGGCGCTTGCCAGCGTGCTCGCGATCTCGGGCATCATCCAGAAACTGTCGGCGGTGATGACGCGCTGGCCGATGCTGGCGGGATTTTCCAGGGCTGCGACATGCAGGTCGGCCACATCCGCGATATCCACGACAGGCAAGCCGAAATTGGGCTGAACGGGATCCCGCCCGGACCACACACGTTCGATCACCTCAAGCGATGAGCCATAGCGCGCGTCGGCGGGGGTGCCGCAGACGAGGCCGGGATTGATCGTGGTCAGTTGCATCTCGGGGTTGTCCCGAACGAAATCCCATGCCGCGCGTTCGGCCAGGGTCTTTGACCGGATATAGGCGTTGGCCGTCGGATGCTTGGGGTCGGTCCAATCCTTGGGACCGAAGGCGTGCCCCTCCGGGCGGTCCACATGCATCACAGCGGCCATGGAGGAGGTCAGAACGATCCGATTGACCCCTTTGGCCTGTGCTGCGGTTAGCGCGCGCAACGTGCCGTCGACAGCGGGGCGGATCAATTCCTCTTCATCCTTCGGCTCGCTCAGCGGGAAAGGAGAAGCCGTATGCAAAAGCGCGTCGACCCCGTCCAGCGCCTCTGCCCAGCCTTCGTCTTTGCCGAGGTCCAGTTCGACAAAGCTGAGCCTGTCTGTTTCGACATCTCCCATCGCGGCGCGCACCTCGTCGGCGCGGGACAGGCTGCGCAGAGAGCCACGCACGCTATAGCCCTTGTCCAGGAGCACGCGTGCGATGCGTTTGGCGATGAAGCCGGAGATGCCGGTCAACAGGACGGTTTGGTGGGTCATCAAAGGCTTCCTTTCCGAATGTCCTCTTCAGAAGGTAGCGAGCTAAATGACGTTTTCAATATTTATTGTCAGAACGTCAGATTTGAAACTGCCTCACCCCGGCATTGCCAGGACAAGCAGGCCGACGATCATCAGGCTCAGCATCGCGTAAACTGGCACATAGTGGGGCAAATCATGGACCCAACCTTGCCCGCGCTTAACGAGGGCCTCGGCGATCGATTCCCACATCATTTTGAAGAAGGTCGCGCTATACGCCAGCGTCAGGATGATAACGAACAGGTTGAGCAGGATGCTACGCAGGCCATCCTTGCCCTCTGCGGTGATAGCATAGCTGAAGCCGAGAAGATCGGTGACCTTGAAAGCGGCGACAAGGGCCAGCAGCGGTAGGATGAGCGACATGGCGATGATGGTATATCCCTGTTCGGGTTTGCCGGTGCGGCTTAGATCGCCGTGCAGAGCAAG
The DNA here is from genome assembly GCF_004216475.1 of Thalassococcus sp. S3. Taxonomy (GTDB): domain Bacteria; phylum Pseudomonadota; class Alphaproteobacteria; order Rhodobacterales; family Rhodobacteraceae. The sequence goes on from NZ_CP022303.1 coordinate 412,811, forward strand.
CACAGCGCCGAAGAACATCGGTCCCATCATGAAGAGCGCGGTTTCGGGAAAGATAAATCCCATGACAAGGCCGTAGACCAACAGGCCAAATCCAATCGCCGGCGGCGTCATGGCTTTGGTGAGATCGGTGAGAATCATATCAAGGTATCCTTTTTCTGGAGGTTGGGGCTCCAGAATAGGAAGATCGGAACAAATCAAGAACATATAATACAAAAAGAAACCGGCGCGGGCGGGTTATCGCCTGCGCCGGTTCAATAGATACCCAAAGATCAGCCCAGCAGACGCCGTGCAATCACCTGTGCCTGAATTTCCGCGGCACCCTCGAAGATGTTGAGGATACGCGCGTCACAGAGTACGCGGCTGATCTTGTATTCCAGCGCGAAGCCGTTGCCGCCGTGGATCTGCAGGCCATTGTCTGCCGCTGCCCAGGCCACGCGGGCGCCAAGCAGTTTGGCCATGCCGGCCTCCACATCGCAGCGGCGTCCTTCGTCCTTTTCGAACGCACTGAAATAGGTCAGCTGACGCGCCACCATGATCTCGACCGCCATCATGGCCAGCTTGTTGGTCACACGGGGGAAGTTGATCAGCGATTTGCCAAACTGCTTGCGATCCTGCGCATATTGCATCGAGATATCGAGGGCCGATTGCGCCACGCCGATGGCGCGGGCCGCGGTCTGGATGCGGGCGGATTCAAACGTCTCCATGAGTTGTTTGAAACCTTTGCCTTCTTCGCCGCCCAGCAGGTTTTCGCCCTTCACATGGAAGTTGTCGAAACCCAGCTCGTATTCCTTCATGCCGCGATAGCCCAGCACCTCGATCTCGCCGCCGGTCATGCCTTCGGTGGGGAAGGGATGCTCATCGGTGCCAGGCGTTTTCTCCGCCAGGAACATCGACAGGCCTTTGTAGTCGGAGGTCTCGGGATCGGTGCGCGCCAACAGCGTCATCACATGGGTGCGCGAGGCATGGGTGATCCAGGTCTTGTTGCCGGTGATCTTGTAATCGCCGTTTTCATCCTTGACCGCCCGGGTCCGGAGCGAGCCGAGGTCGGAGCCGGTGTTTGGCTCGGTGAAGACCGCCGTGGGCAGCGTTTCGGCGCTGGCCAGTTGGGGCAGCCATTTCTGCTTTTGCTCTTCGGTGCCGCCCGCGATGATCAGTTCTGCCGCGATCTCGGACCGGGTGCCCAGAGAGCCCACGCCGATATAGCCGCGCGACAATTCTTCGGAGACGACACACATGGAGGCCTTGGAGAGGCCGAAGCCGCCATATTCCTCGGGGATGGTCAGACCGAAAACGCCCATCTCGGCCAGTTCTTCGATGACCTCAAGCGGGATCAGTTCGTCCTTGAGGTGCCAGTCATGGGCGAAGGGCTCGACCTTTTCCACCGCATAGCGGCGGAATTGCTCGCGGATCATCTCCAACTCTTCGTCGAGGCCGGAGGCGCCGACGGTGATGTTGGCCGACTGCTCCTGCATCAGCTCGACCAGACGCGTACGCGCAGCCTGTGTGTTGCCGGACTGGGTCAGCGTCATCACCGCGTCATCCATCATGGAGCGCATGTCGTCCTGGGTGAGGCCCATGTCCTGCAGGCGCAGAACCTCGCCCTGGTTCATCTGGATGCCGCCGTAGATCTGCCAGAGATATTCGCCAAAGGCGATCTGGTGGATCAATTGTTCGGTCTCGCCGAACTTGCCGTCGCTTTCCAGCCTTTCCGCCCAGACCTGCATCTGGCGGAGCGATTCGACATATGTCGCCAGCCAGGCAAAGCCGTGCGCAGCTGTCTGGTTCGCCTCGACCAGTGCGCCGGATATGCGGCCGTCACGGGTCACCATCTCACCCACACGTTCGCGGGCAATGTCCAAAATCCGCTCTGCCGGCGGCACGGAGGCCTTGGTCAGCGCCAGCAAATCATCAAGTAGGACCGCATCGGTCAGTGTCAGGTCCTGTCCATCATGGGCCATGATTCAACATCCTTTTTTCGCGTTGCCCGGGTCTATCTAGTTCGCAGGTGCAGCGCAACAAAAATACTATAGGGTGCGCGGATTTGTTCGAAAATTGCGCTTTGACTTTTTGCATCGCAGCACTATCGCTGAGCGGGTATGCAGAGGCATGGACGCGCTCTTTCCCTTTCTGGACCCGGTGACCCTGTCATTGACCCTTATTATCGCCGTTTTGGCGGGTCTGGTCAAAGGACTCGTGGGCTTTGCCATGCCGATGGTGATGGTAGCGGGAATGGGAACGTTTCTTGCGCCGGATCTGGCACTGGCGGGACTGATTCTGCCGACGCTGGTGACGAATGCCTGGCAGGCCCTCGGGCAGGGTGCGCGTGCGGCGATGGCCTCTATCGTTTCGTTCCGTATTTTTCTTGGGATGGGGCTGGTCACGTTGCTGGCCACGGCACAGCTTTTCCGGTTTCTGCCTGCCGATATGCTGTTTCTGCTGATCGGGGGGCCAATCACCCTATTTGCGCTGGTCCAGCTTGTCGGCGTGCAATTCGTTCTGAAAGCGCGCAGCAAGCGGGTGGAGGCGGCCATCGGCGCCTTTGCCGGAGCGATCGGGGGGGTGTCGGGTGTCTGGGGGCCGCCGACGGTGGCCTATCTGACGGCGCTGAACACCGAAAAGTCCGAGCAGATGCGGGTTCAGGGCGTGATCTATGGCCTGGGTGCTGTGGCGCTGCTGGCCGCCCATATCGGGTCGGGCGTCATGCGGTCAGAGACGGCGCCTTTTTCGCTGCTTCTCGTCATGCCGGCCCTTGCGGGCATGTGGGTGGGCGGGCTGATCCGGGGCCGCGCGGATCAGCAGATGTTCCGACGCATGACGCTCTTTGTCCTGCTGATCGCCGGTCTGAACCTCGTGCGCCGTGGCCTGATCGGATGATCAGGCGCTGAGTGCGGCAAGCTGCGGCCTGGGCCGGGCGATTGCCGCTGCGGCCTTTGGATGCCGGATAAAAATGACTGCGGGGTTGGCGATGTCGTTCTGCTCCATCTCCCGGCTCAACGTGCCGAGAGTACAGTGCAGGATCTTTTCTCCCTTTTGGCTCGCTTGAGAGACGACATCCACCTCAAGCGTTCCAGGCAGACCTTTGGACAAAAGCTCTGCCTGTATGCGGGGGGCGGCGGCCACGGCCATGTAAAGCGCCAGTGTCGTTCCGGGTCTCAGCGTCTCGGCAAAGAGAGGGGCAGCGTCTCCGTCCCGGCAGGTGCCGGTGGCGAAGGTCACCCGTTCGATGGCACCCCGCTCGCTTAGCGACCTGCCGAGCGTGGCGGCGCTGGCACTTGCAGCGGTCACGCCGGGTACGATTTCAACGGGTATGCCGTTGGCGCGTGCAGCGGCCAGTTCCTCTTCCGCGCGGCCAAAGAGCATGGGGTCGCCGCTTTTCAGCCGCACGACATTCTGGCCGGAGCGCGCGGCGGCCACGATAACGGCGTCAATCTTCTCTTGCGGCCATTTGCAGGCGCCGACGGCCTTGCCGACATAAATGCGTTCCGCATCGCGGCGGGCGAGTTCCAGCACCTCGGGATCGACTAGGCGGTCGTAAAAGATCACGTCGGCCTCCTGCAGGCGCTTGACCGCACGCAGGGTCAGCAGATCGGCCGCACCCGGCCCGGCACCGATCAGGCAGATGGAGCCTTGGGGTGTTACGTCCGGCGCTCCTCCGCCAGCGATCGCTGCCTTCAGCAGCGCCGCGGCGTCCCGTTCTGCCCCCTGAGCGTGCAGCTTGCGCGGCTGATCTGAAAATGCCCACCGCCAGAAGGCCCGCCGCTGGGCGCGGGGGACAGAGCGGGCCACGGCGCCGCGCATCCGACCGGCCAAAGCGGCGAAACCGCCGAGTTGCGGCTCCAGCAAGGTCTCCATCCGGCTTTTGATCTGACGCGCGAGGACGGGTGCCGTGCCCTCGGTCCCGATGGCCACGACGACCGGGTCCCTGTCCACGATGGAGGGGGTGATGGCCGAGCAAAGGTCGGGTTGGTCGACGACATTCACGACCGCTCCGGCGGCTTCGGCCAGCCCATGCAGGGCGGCGGCGGAGCCTGGGCAGCCGGTGGCGATGAAGGCCAGGGCGGCGCCCTTGAAGGTTGCGGCGGTGACCGGATCCTTGTGCCATGTAATCCGGCCCCGCGCCGCGAGGTCGTGTAATTCGTCGTCCAGCTCGGGCCAGCAGACGGTGATCCGTGCTTCGGTCTTGAGCATCAGGCGGCATTTCTGCGCGGCCTGCTCCCCGCCGCCCACGATGATCACGGGGCGGTCAGCGACGCGCAGGAACATGGGAAAGGTCTTCATCTCGGTCTCCTTCAGGCGGCGCGACGTAGATGTCGGTCACGCCAAAGCGTGCATGCCGCCTCTTCGGCACGGGGTAGATCGGAGGCAACGCCGAGTGCCAGCAGGGCCAGGGCCGCGGTGCCCGTAACGGTGGCTTCGGCGTCGGCGTGGTGCAGATCGCCTTGCCAAAGCGCGGCAAGCGCCGCGGGGTCTTCGGGCAGATCGGTCAGCCGCTTTGCTGCAGGGCGCAGGGCCGGAGCAGCCTCGAAACGGGTGGCGCCGCGCGCACCGAAGAGTGTGACGGGTTTGAAGGGCGTGCGCTCGAATTCTCCGCCACCGCCTTTTAGGATCATAGTGGCTTTGTCGCCGAGCACGTCCGCAACTTCGGCCTGAAGCACGCGGTAGCCCGGGTGGAACACGCCTTGGACGCTGGTGGCGGCCCCGCCGGGATTGGCCATGCGCAGGCAGGTGTTGATGCAGGAGCGCAGACCAAGCGCGGCGCGAAGGCCAAGAAGGTCAGAGGCCGGAGCACTGAGCGCCTCTACCGGGACATAGCACAATCCGCCTTTTGCGAGGGATGTGCGCGCTGCGTCCGGTGTACGGACGACGGGGATAGTGAGCGCAGGCAGATGCGCCCGCAATTGTGCATCGCTGGCATTGCGGCCATGGATCAGGACGGGATGACCCGCCTGCGCGATCAGACGGGCGCTGAGCAGGAACCAAGGCAGGCCGCGCGTCCGCCCGGCGGCGTAGCTGGGCCAGTCGAGCGCCGGAGCGGCGGCCTGCCAGTCCGTGAGTGTGGTGCGAAGCGCGCGTACAAAGCCCGCGATCTCGTCGGTGGTTTCACCGCGCAGGCGCAGGACCATCAGAAGGGCGCCGATGGCTTCGGGGGCCGCCTCGCCGCCGAGAATGATCTCCATCGCCGCATGGGCCTCTGCCTCTGTCATAGGGCGGGCACGGCCCTTGCCCTGGGCCACGATGCGGACAAAGGGGGCGAGGGTCATTCGGCTGCGATCCTAAGCTGGGCGGCCGCGATGAGGCCGCGCAATTCCGGACGGCATGACCCGCAATTGGTCCCGGCGTTCAGACAGGCTCCAAGCGCTTCGACGCTCTGAGCACCCGCAGCAATGGCGGCGCGAACCTCTTCGGTTCCGACGTCGAAGCAGGCGCAGACCGTGGCGCCCTTGCGCGGCTGATCGGCTCCGGGAACACCGGCGAGGGCTGTGCTGACGGGCGTGTCGGTTCCGATCAGGTCGACCGCTGTCGCCCGCGCGACGGCGACAGGGCTGCGGCTGGCAAAGAAAAGGCCGGTGAGCCGGTCATGTTCGCGAATGGCCACACGGGCGGCCCCGGAGGCAGGGTCATGGTAGACGCTGGCGGTGCCATTGGGCAGGGAAAGGATGGCACGGGCTTCGGCCTCCCAATTCCGAGGGGCTTTGCAGCCTGCGACCTCGGCCCGCCAGCCGGTCCGGCTGCGCGCGATGGCGGCATAGGGACGGGTGGGGGTCATCTGGGCAGAGCTGGCGGCGAAGCCGTACCAGGCGGCGGCGAATGGTGCGACTGACACAGGTGTGCCTTTAGAGGCGGGTTGTCCCGAAACCGGGTCGGTTCGGGGCGCAACGAGCGCGTTGACACGTCCGGAGGCCGCGGTGATGCCGGTCCAGTGCATCGGTGCGAAGGCGGTGCCGGGGCGGACGCGGTCGGTGATGAGCACGCGGAGCGTGGCGGTCCCGTATGTGTTGGAGAGTGTCGCAAGGCTTGCAGGCGCAAGGCTCAGTCGCGCGGCATCGTCGGGGTGAAGTTCGACGAAAGGTTCGGCCATATGCGCACCGAGGCGCGGAGCGCGGCCGGTGCGGGTCATGGTGTGCCAGTGGTCACGCACGCGGCCGGTGTTCAGCCAGATCTGAGGGCTCTCGACCGGTGCGGGTGGCGTGATCGGCAGCATCTTTGCCTTGCCGCCCGCGTGGTAGAAGCCCCCACCGGCAAAGAAGCGCGCCGGTCCCTTGCCGGAGGCGGGGGCGGGCCATGTGATTGGTTTCAGGGCCTCATAACCGTCGTCTGAAAGATCGCTGAGGCCGGTAATGTCGAAATCACGCCCAAAGCGGGCGGAGAGGCCCGACATCGTGGCGTATTCCCGGAATATCTCAGCCGGGGATCTATAGTCGAAAGCATTGGCCCAGCCCATCCGGCGCGCCACGTCAGAGATGATGTCCCAATCGGGGCGGGCCTGGCCGGGCGCCGGCAAAAACGGGCGCTGGCGGGAGATACGACGTTCGGAATTGGTGACGGTGCCTGATTTCTCGCCCCAGCCAGTCGCGGGCAGGAGCACGTTGCAGAGGCGATTGGTGTCAGTGTCGGCGATGATGTCGGTCGCAACGGTAAAGGGTACGGCGCGGATCGCATCGGCCACAGCATCGGCGTCGGGCATGGAAACCGCGGGGTTGGTGGACATGATCCAGAGCGCCTTGATCCGTCCGTCGGCGCAGGCCTGAAAGAGGTCAACGGCCTTGAGGCCGGGCCGGTCGGCAATACGCGGCGCGCTCCAGAAGCCTTGGACGGCGTGTCGGTGGTCGGGGTTTTCGAGATCGAGGTGGCAGGCGAGCATGTTAGCAAGCCCGCCCACTTCACGCCCGCCCATCGCGTTGGGCTGGCCGGTCATGGAGAAGGGGCCGCAGCCCGGCGTGCCGATGCGGCCCGTTGCCAGATGGCAGTTGAGGATCGCATTGACCTTGTCGGTGCCGCAGGCGGATTGGTTCACGCCCTGTGAGTAGAGCGTGACGACTTTCCGCGTACCGCACCAGAGGTTGAGGAACGTGGCAATCTCGGTTTCCGTCAGGCCGGTTTGCGCCGGGTCGGTGCCGCGTGCGGCCTCCAGCGCATCGGAGAGGCCCGTGACATGGGCATCGGTGTAAGCACCGTCGATCAGGCCACGCGCTTCGATGGCTTCGAGGAGCAGGTTGAAGAGAGCGGCGTCACCGTCGGGGCGGATGCTGAGTTGCAGATCGGCGATCTGCGACGTGGCGGTGCGGCGGGGGTCCACGACGACGACCTTCAGGTCGGGTCGCCGTGCGCGGGCGGCTTCGATGCGCTGGAAGAGGACCGGATGGCACCAGGCGAGGTTGGAGCCGACGAGGACGATCAGGTCGGCCTCCTCGAAATCCTCGTATTGGCCGGGGACGGTATCGGTCCCGAAGGCGCGTTTGTGACCTGCGACGGACGAGGCCATGCAAAGGCGGGAATTGGTGTCGATGTTGGCCGAACCGATGAAGCCTTTCATCAGCTTGTTGGCGACGTAGTAATCCTCGGTCAGCAATTGGCCGGAGACGTAGAAGGCCACGCTGTCGGGGCCATGCGCGCGGATCGCTTCATTGAACTTGGCCGCGACCAGGTTCAGGGCGGCGTCCCATGGGGCAGCCTGCCCGTCGATCTGCGGCTCCAGCAGGCGCCCTTCGAGAGAGATCGTCTCGGCCAGCGCCGATCCTTTTGAGCAGAGGCGCCCGAAGTTTGCAGGATGATCCGGGTCGCCTTTCACGCTGTCCGGCGTGGCCAGAACCCCGCAGCCCACGCCGCAATAGGGGCATGTGGTGCGGGTCGTCATTCGGCGGCCCGCATCTGGAGGAACGACGCCTCGATCCAGATCCGCCCCTCGCTGACGCGGGCGGGATAGGTGGCGACCTGCCCCTTATCGGCGCCCTGGGCGAGGCCCGTTTCGAGCGAGATCACCCAATTGTGGAGAGGGCACGTTACCGCCTTGCCATGCACGATCCCCTCGGCCAGAGGCCCGGCCTTGTGCGGGCAGGCATTGTCGAGGGCAAAGACCTCGTCCGCGCCGGTGCGGAACACCGCAACGCAGCCATGCGGCGTCTTGACCACGCGCGCGCCGCGCATCGGGATGGCATCCAGCGCGCCCACATCGACCCAATCGCTGATCATTCCGCGGCCTCCAGTTTGAAATCGGACAGGGGCTGGTAGCTGTCGGCCTTGTCAGCGACATGCTCCGCCCAGGGGTCCTTTTGATAAATGCTTTGGCTGAGCGCGAAGGCGTCGAGAAGGCGCTGGCGTTCTGCCGGGTCCTCGATCCGCCCTTTCACCCAGTCGAGGCCGACCTTGGCGATCCATTTATAGGGCCGGTCGAGATACTTGGCGTTCTCACGGTAAAGCTGGACGAAGGCGACGGTGACGTCGATGGCCTCTTGTTCGGTCGGCACGTCCAGCAGACGCTCGGTCTCTTTCACGTCCATGCCGGCGGCCCCGCCGACGCTGACCTGATAACCGCTGTCGACGCAGATGACGCCGACATCCTTGCAGGTTGCCTCGGCGCAGTTGCGGGGGCAGCCGGAGACGGCGAGCTTCACCTTGTGCGGGGTCCAGGAACCCCAGAGCGCCTGCTCCAGCTTGATGCCAAGCCCGGTGCTGTCTTGCGTGCCAAAGCGGCAATGATCAGTCCCGACGCAGGTTTTCACCGTACGCAGCCCTTTGGAATAAGCGTGACCGGAGACCATGCCAGCGCGGTTCAGATCGGCCCAGATGGCGGGGAGGTCTTCGCCCTTCACACCCAGAAGGTCGATCCGTTGGCCGCCGGTGACCTTGACCGTGGGCACGTCGTATTTGTCGGCGGCATCGGCGATGGCGCGCAATTCGTCCGGCGTCGTGATCCCGCCCCACATGCGCGGCACGACGGAGAAGGTGCCGTCCTTCTGGATGTTGGCGTGCTTGCGTTCGTTGATGAACCGGCTTTGCGGGTCGTCCTGATACTCCAGAGGCCAGTCGGCCAGCAGGTAGAAGTTGAGCGCCGGGCGGCAGACATGGCAGCCGCAGGAGGTTTTCCAGCCCAGTTCCTGATGCACGGCGGCCATGGATTTGAGACCCTGACTCTTGATCAGGCGGCGCACCTCCTCATGAGTGAGGTCGGTGCAGCCGCAGATGCCGGCCGCTGCGGGCAGGACGAAATCGTCGCCCAGAGTGCTGCCCAGAACCTGTTCGACCAGCCCCGTGCAGGTCCCGCAGGAGGCGCTTGCCTTGGTGGTTGCGCGAATGGCGGCGAGGTCGGTGGCACCGCCCTCGATCGCCTGGACGATCTGCCCTTTTGACACGCCGTTGCAGCCGCAGATCTCCGCATCAAGCGGTAAGGCTGCAACGGCCGCCATAGGGTCCAGCGGTGCGCCCCCCTGGAAGGCCGGCCCGAAGATGAGCGTGTCGCGCATGTCGGAGATGTCGGTCTTGTCGCGCATCAGGCCGAAGAACCAGTTGCTGTCGGCGGTGTCACCGTAAAAGACCGCACCGACGATGCGGTTGTCTTCGAGCACGAGACGCTTGTAGACGCCGCGGGCGGGGTCGCGGAAGACGATGTCTTCGCGTCCCTCGCCCTCGGCAAAATCACCGGCACTGAAGAGGTCACAGCCGGTGACTTTGAGTTTGGTGGAAAGCTCCTTTTGCTTGAAGGCTGCCTCTTCGCCCAAAAGCGTTTTTGCGACGACTTTGGCCTGATCGTAGAGGGGGGCCACGAGGCCGAAGAGCTGACCGTCATGTTCGACGCATTCGCCGACGGCCAGGATATCGGGGTCGGAGGTGAGCATCTGGTCGTCCACATGGATCGCTTTGCCCACGGCGAGGCCAGCGTCCTGGGCAAGCGCCATGTTGGGGCGGATGCCCACGGCCATGACCAGAAGGTCACAGGGCAGTTCGGTACCATCGTCCAGAAGGAGCGCACGGACCTTGCCGTTCTCGCCCAGGATTTCCTTGGAATTGGCCTGACAGCGGACGGTGATGCCCTTGTCTGTCAGCGCCTTGCGGAGGAGGTAGCCTGCGGCCTCATCCAGTTGACGCTCCATCAGGTGGCCCATGATGTGCACGACGGTGACGTCGACGCCGCGCGCGGCCATGCCGGCGGCGGCTTCGAGACCGAGGAGGCCCCCGCCGATGACAACGGCCTTGTGACCGGTGCCGAGGCGCATCATGCGTTCGGTGTCTTCAAGGTCGCGGTAGGCGATCACACCGTCCAGATCATGGCCCGGGAGGGGGATCATGAAGGGGTTGGAGCCGGTGCCGAAGAGGAGCTTATCGTAGGCAAGCGTGTCGCCGGTGGAGGTGGTGACACTTTTGGCCTGCCGGTCGATCCGGGTGATCTTTTCGCCGAAGCGGCAGGTGACGTCGTGGTCCGCATACCAGGCATCGTCATGGGTGACGATATCGGCATAGGTCTGGTCACCGGCGAGCACGGGGCTCAGCATGATGCGGTTGTAGTTGCCACGCGGCTCGGCGTTGAAGAGGGTAACGTCATAGGCGTCGGGGGCAGCCTCAAAGAGGTGTTCCAGCGCCCGGCCCGAGGCCATGCCGGCCCCGATCACGATCAGTTTCTGGGTCATGCTTTCACTCCGCCGCAATCGCTTGCGGTTTCGGCTTGGGTTTCGCGCCGTGCTCGTATTCTTCGAGGAAATCGAGCACTTCCTGGCGGAAGGTGTAGTAGTCGGGATGCTCCAGCAGCGCCTTGCGGCTGCGGGGGCGGGGCAGGTCCACGTCGACGATCTTGCCGATCGTGGCGCGGGGGCCGTTGGTCATCATCACCACGCGGTCGGCGAGCAGGATGGCCTCGTCCACGTCATGGGTGACGCAGATGGCGGTGACCTTGGTGCGGGACCAGACCTCCATCAGCACTTCCTGAAGCTCCCAGCGGGTAAGGCTGTCGAGCATCCCGAAGGGCTCATCCAGCAGCAGGAGTTTGGGCGAAAGGGCAAAGGCACGCGCGATGCCCACGCGTTGCTTCATCCCGTTTGACAGCTCGCTGGCCTGCTTGTCCATGCTGTCAGCCAGACCGACCCGTTCCAGGTAATACTCAACCACGTCCTGGCGTTCGGATTGGGAGGCTTTGGGATAAACCCGGTCGACACCGACACTGACATTCTCCTTCGCGCTGAGCCAAGGGAAGAGCGACGGCGACTGGAACACCACGGCGCGTTCGGGATCGGCGCCTTCGACGTGACGGCCATCCAGCTTAATCGCGCCCTTGGAGATCTCATTGAGCCCGGCAGCCATGGTCAGCACCGTAGACTTGCCGCAGCCGGAATGGCCGATGAGGGAGATAAACTCACCCTTGTTGAGCTTGAGGTTGAAATCCTCGACCACGGTCAGGGGCCCCTGGGGCGTGGGATAGATCTTGTGAAGCTGGCTGAAGTCCAGGAAGTTGCGGTCGATCATGCCCTTCTGAGCGTCCGCCACCGCGGCGGGAACGCCGTGAATGGGGGTGACTTCGGGCAGGATCTTGGTGCCTTCGACCTTGGCTTCGATCCCGACATCCATCAGGTAGGTGGTGACCTGGGCGCGCAGGCTCTTGAATCCTTCGTGATGGTTCATCTCCCCCCGGTCGCGCGGACGCGGGATAGTGACCTTGAATTCTTCCCCCAGCGTGCCGTCGGGGTTGAGCGCAATGATGCGGTCGGCAAGCAAAATGGCTTCGTCCACATCGTTGGTGATGAGCACGCAGGTTTTCTTGTCGGCTTCCCAGATACGCTCAATCTCATCGGCGAGATTGGCGCGGGTGAGCGCGTCGAGGGCCGAAAGCGGCTCGTCCAGCAGCAGCACCTCGGGGTTCATCGCGAGGGCACGGGCCACGTTGACCCGCTGGCGCATCCCGCCCGAAAGCTCTGCCGGGCGGCGGGCGGCGGCGTGAGACAGGCCTACCATTTTGACATAGTGGTCGACCTTCGCGGCCTTTTCCTTGGACGAGAGGTTCGGGAAGATCGTGTCGACCGCGATGCGGACATTCCCCGTCACCGTGAGCCACGGCATCAGGGAATAGTTCTGGAAGATCACCCCCCGCTCGGGTGCCGGTTCGGTGATGAGCTGACCTTTGAACGTGACGGACCCTTTGGATGGCTGTTCAAGCCCGGCCATCAGGTTGATCAGGGTCGTCTTGCCGGTGCCGGAGAAGCCGAGAAGCACGAGGAACTCGCCCTCCTCAACGGTAAGGTTGATGTCCTTGAGCACGTGGGAGACGGCGGAGGTGCCTTCCCCAAAGCTCTTCGAGACGTTCTTGAATTCGATCACGCTCATGACATCACCGGTTGTTCGTGAAGGTGAAGAGGGACTGGATCGCGTACATCATCCGGTCGAGCAGGAAGCCGATGATCCCGATGGTAAAGACGGCAACCATGATCTTGGCGAGCGAAGACGACGAGCCGTTCTGGAACTCGTCCCAGACGAATTTGCCCAAGCCCGGGTTCTGGGCCAGCATTTCGGCGGCGATCAGGACCATCCAGCCGACACCGAGCGACAGGCGCAGACCGGTGAAGATAAGAGGCAGAGCGGAGGGCAGGACGAGCTTGGTGATCTTGGTCCAGGTGCTCATCTTGAGGACTTTGGAGACGTTGACGAGGTCCTTGTCGATGCTGGAGACGCCAAGGGCTGTGTTGATCAGCGTGGGCCAGAGCGAGCAGAGCGTCACGGTGATGGCGGACGTCAGGAAGGACTTGGTGAACCAGCCGTCATTGGTGGTGTAGACGGCGGATACGACCATGGTCACGATGGGCAACCAGGCGAGCGGCGAGACCGGTTTGAAGATCTGGATCAGAGGGTTGAGCGCGGCATTGGCGGTCTGCGACAGGCCTGCGGCGATCCCCATCGGTACGGCCACGGCGGTGGCGATCAGAAAGCCGAAGAAGACGGTCTGGATGGAGGTCCAGATCTGGTCGTAATAGGTTGGCTTTCCGGTATAGGTGCGCCACTTCACACGGTCTTCCTTGCCGTCAGCGACGAGCTTGGCGTTTCTTACCTCCTGACGTTCATAGAACGCTTCGGCCTTGTCGCGCTCACGCAGGTGGTCGGCGTGCAAAACCTCGACCTGCTCCCAGACCTGTGCGGGGCCGGGGATAGCGCCGAGGGAGGTCTGCACGGTCGGGGCGAGTGTTCCCCAGGCGAAGAGGAAGGCGATGATGGCGAGGACGGGCACCCCGAGGAGGCGCCAGATTTCCTGCATCTGGGCGCGCGGGTTGTCGCCGGCCGCCGCCTTGAGGACGGGAGTTATCCAGCTGAGGCCAAGGACCTGAAACCAGGCGTCGGCACGGTTGATACGGGAGAACAGGCGGGCCTTGCGGGCTTCCTTGGCCTGGCTTTCGGCGAAATCGGGATCGACGGTGGTCATGGGAAATCCTTGCGCTGGGGGCGAGGGGAGCTGCTCCTCCGCCCTTGCGGGCGTCGTCGCGAGGAAAGCCCGTCAGGGCTTGAGGAGCAGCTGTTTCAGGGGTCAGCCTTGCACTTCGTTGCCGACGACGCGCTGGTCGCCTTTCAGGCCAATCGGCAGGCTTTCGAGATAGGCGTTGGGCTGACGACCATCGTAGGGAATGCCGTCGATGATATCCTCAGCCGGCGTTGCCGCTTTGTAGCCGTCGCTGTCCCATGGGAAATCGGCCTCATCGGCCAACCCTTCATCAACAAGCATCCGTGCCGCTTCGAGGTAGATTTCTGGTTTGTAGACGGATTTGGCCACTTCGTCATACCAGCTGTCGGGCTTGGCTTCGGAAATCTGACCCCAGCGGCGCATCTGGGTGAGGTACCAGACGGCGTCCGAGTAGAAGGGATAAGTCGCATTGTAGCGGAAGAACACGTTGAAGTCCGGGATTTCCCGCTTGTCGCCTTTCTCGAATTCGAAAAAGCCGGTCATGGAATTCGCGATCACGTCGTAATCGGCGCCGACATATTCCGAGCGGCTGAGGATCTCCACCGCCTCGGGCCGGTTGGCGTTGTCGTTTTCATCGAGCCAGATCGCCGCGCGGATCAGGGCCTTGGTCAGGGCCAGGGTGGTCTGTGGGTTCTCTTCGGTGAATTCCTTGGTCAGGCCGAAGACCTTCTCGGGGTTGTTCTTCCACATCTGGTAGTCGGTGATGACCGGGACGCCGATACCCTTGAAGACGGCCTGCTGGTTCCATGGCTCACCCACGGCATAGCCATAGATCGTACCGGCTTCCATCGTGGCGGGCATTTGCGGTGGCGGCGTCACCGACAGCAGCACGTCGGCGGCGATCTGGCCGCTCACGTTTTCGGGGCTGTAGTAACCGGGCTCGATCCCGCCTGCGGCCAGCCAGTAGCGAATTTCGTAATTGTGCGTGGAAACTGGGAAGACCATGCCCATGTTGAAGGGCTTGCCCTCATCGGCATAGGCCTCGACCACCGGCTTGAGCGCCGAGGCAGAGATGGGATGTTGCGGGCGACCGTCATCCATCGAGGGGATGTTAGGGCGCATCTGCTCCCAAATTTCGTTGGAGACGGTGATGCCGTTTCCGTTGAGATCCATCGAGAAGGGCGTGACGATATGCGCCTCGGTGCCGTAACCGATCGTGGCCGCCAAAGGCTGGCCGGCCAGCATGTGGGCGCCGTCAAGCTGGCCATCGATCACCCGGTCGAGCAGCACCTTCCAGTTCGCCTGGGGCTCGAGCGTGACGAAGAGGCCTTCATCTTCAAAATATCCGTTCTCGTATGCGATGGCGAGAGGGGCCATGTCGGTGAGCTTGATGAAGCCGAAGGTGAGTTCGTCTTTTTCCACGTCCAGCATTTCAGCAAAGGCCGGCGCCGTTAGAGCGGTGCTGGCCAGGATGGCAAAGAGTGCGCGTTTCATTGTTGCGTCCTTACGTCAAAGCCCCAGGGAGGAGATGGGGCGAAAAACAAAAAAGCTGCCGATCCGTCGTGTGCGGGAGGAGCACATCAACAGGTCAAGCAGCTTCGCTTCAGGTCCCAAATCGCTGGGGTAAATCGGTTCAAACGACATCGTTGTCTGTTTGAATAATGTCATAATCGCGAAAGGCAGGCGCCCGATCAAGAGAGATGCGACCAAGGTCGCGGTCTCTGCAGGCTTGTCTTTGCGGCAATGCAACGGGCTGCACAATTTTTCATCGCTGCAGCGCAGAAAGATCAAAGACTGCGCCATCAAAAAACCGGTCTGGCCGCAGAATCAGTGTGCCGGAGGCCGATGCGATCTCGCGCGGGGTGTCGAGCGCGCCTTCTACTTTCTCGGACGCGCCGGGTAAATCGACATGCAGGGCCGACAGCGCGTTGCGGTAGAGATCGGTGCGAAAAACCTGGTGCGCGGCGGCAAGAGACATGTCCCGGTCGAGCCCGGTCCGGGCAGCCAGGCGCTGTGCGATCCATTGCGCCTGGCTGCGCCATGGGAATGTCGCAGCCCCTTCATGAAAGGCCACGAAGCTGTCGCGTTGCCGCTGGTCGCCACGCGGGGAGATAACGAAATGCCCGCTGAGAGCGCGATCGAGAATCTCGGCCGTCACGCCCAGATAATGTGGCTGGCTTAGGATCTCTGATGCGGTGGCCCGATTGGCCGGTTGCGAGAGCCACCGTCCCGCGCGCCAGAGCGTGCGGATCAGCTTGCCGGTCAAAACGGGCTGGGTTCCGGCCCAGTCATGGCGCACGGCGAGCACCTTTTCGGGCGCGAAGGACCAGATCGCGGAGCCGGGCAAAAGCAACTCTCCCACGCCGTTCTCCACGGCGATGGACCCCCACGGCTCACCCACGCAAAAGGCATCCACCTCTCCGGCTGCGATGGCATCTGCCATGAGGGGCGGCGGCACCGTGCGCACGTCGAGCGATTGCGGCGCGGGCACACCCAGCGCGCCCAGCCAGTAATAGAGCAGTTCGGCATGCATCGAGAACGGGAAGGGCACCCCGATGCGCAATTGCCCGTCGACGGCTTTCATCAGCGCCTCGCCCGCGGCGCGCGGGTCACTGAAGTCGAACGCGTAACCGCCCGCGCGCATGCGGTCCGCCAGTGCGCGCGAGACGCAGACGACATTACCGTTCACCGACAGCACCGACAGCGCATCCAGCCGGGTGGCGTTACCACCGAGCCCAAGCGCAGTGGCGACCGGCACCGGAGAAAGCATATGTGCGGCCTCGATCTGGCCCAGTGCGACCATGTCACGGAGCGTGGACCAGGACGGCGCTTTGCGAAGATCGAGGGCGAGCCCCTCTTCTTCGGCGAATCCGATCTCATGCGCGACGATCAGCGGGGCGGCATCGACCAGCGGGATGAAACCCGCGCGCAGCAGGTGCAGGTTCATGACAAAAGCCCCGCTGCGGTGACGAGCGATTCCGCGACATCGGCTACTTTGCGGCCCTGATCCATCGCAGTCTTGCGCAGGAGGGCATAGGCCTCGTCTTCCTCGATCCCACGGGCTTTCATCAAGATACCCTTGGCGCGGTCGATCACCTTGCGTTCCTGAAGGGCCTTTTTGGTCGCCTCCAATTCAGCGCGCATTTGCTGGAACATGTGGAAGCGCGCGATGGCGGCGTCGATGATCGGCTTGATCCGCTCCGGACGCAGGCCATCGACGACGTAAGCGGAAACACCTGCCTCGATCGCGGCTTTGGTCAGGCCGTCCTCACTTTGATCGACGAACATGGCAACGGGACGTTCCAGAGGACTGGACGCGAGGGTCAATTCCTCAAGCATGTCGCGCGAGGGGCTGGCGACATCCATCAGAACGATGTCCGGGTTCCGTTCGCTGATCCGGCGGGCCAGGCCGGCCTCTTCCGAGATCACGAACACGTCGTGATTGCCCGAGGTGCGCAGACTGTCGATGATCAGAAGCGCGCGATCCCGATCCTTTTCGACGACGACGATAGAGAGGTTGTCCGACATATCGTGGACGACAGACGCCGCGGCGCTTGGAGGCTTCAAGGGCCCATGC
Source organism: Thalassococcus sp. S3 (assembly GCF_004216475.1). Taxonomy (GTDB): domain Bacteria; phylum Pseudomonadota; class Alphaproteobacteria; order Rhodobacterales; family Rhodobacteraceae. The sequence continues at coordinate 429,757 of NZ_CP022303.1, forward strand.
GCGTATCCTCGCTGGCAAGGACGACGCGCTTAATCATTGTGCGTGCCATTGCTTGGTTGCATGGAAATTGTGCGCGTTTGGGAGATGTGCGCATCCAGTCCCCAGGGGTGCGTTTTCCGTGACGGAAAACGACCGGAAAATGTGAAATTTTCCGGCGCCCTGTTGCGGACGTCTCAAAGAAAAAGGTCCCGATGAGGACATCGGGACCTTTGATTTTCCGTGGCGCCAGGATCAGCCGATAGCGGCCGCTTTCACGTCATCATCAATGTAGGGGACGTATTGCTCGAAATTCGAGGAGAACATCTGCACCAGCTTTTCCGCCTGTGCGTCATAGGCTTCTCCGTCTTGCCAGGTGCGGCGCGGGTCGAGCAGGATGTCCGGCACACCCGGCACGCTCACCGGGACTTCGAAGCCGAAATTGGCATCCTTGCGGAAGGTCGCGTCGGCGAGTGAGCCGTCGAGTGCCGCGGTCAGCAATGCGCGGGTCGCCTTGATCGGCATCCGGTTGCCTTCGCCGTAAGCGCCCCCCGTCCAGCCGGTATTCACCAGCCAGCAGGTCGCACCGTGTTGGGCAATCTTGTCGCGCAGCAGATTGCCATAGATCTCGGGCCGGCGCGGCATGAAGGGCGCGCCGAAGCAGGTTGAGAAGGTGGGCTCTGGCTCGGTCACGCCGCGCTCGGTCCCGGCCACTTTCGAGGTGAAGCCCGACAGGAAGTGATACATCGCCTGGGCCGGGGTTAGCCGCGCGATCGGGGGGAGCACGCCGAACGCATCGCAGGTCAGCATGATGACGTTCTTTGGGTGCCCGCCGAGTGCGCTGGCGGATGCGTTGGAGATATACTCTAGCGGATAGGCACAGCGCATGTTCGCCGTCAGGCTGTCGTCTTCGAAATCCAGCTCGAACGTTTCGGGATCGAAGACCATGTTCTCGATCACGGTGCCGAACTTCGACGTAGTCGCGTAGATCTCGGGTTCGGCTTCGGGATTCAGGCTGATGGTCTTGGCATAGCAGCCGCCTTCGAAGTTGAAGGTGCCACGATCCGACCAGCCATGTTCATCGTCGCCGATCAGCGTGCGCTGGGGATCTGCCGAGAGCGTGGTCTTGCCGGTGCCGCTGAGGCCGAAGAAAATGGCGGTATCGACCGGATTGCCATTGGCGTGGTTCGCCGAACAATGCATCGGCATGATGCCTTTTTCAGGCAGCAGGTAATTCAGCAGCGTGAAAACGGACTTTTTGTTTTCGCCTGCATATTCGGTGCCGCCGATCAGAATGAGTTTCCTGTCGAAATTCATCGCAATGACGGTTTCGGATCGGCAGCCGTGTTTTGCCGGATCCGCCTGAAAGCTGGGGCAGTTGATCACGGTGAAATCAGCGGTGAATTCATCGATCGCTTCGGCATCGGGACGGCGCAGCATGTGGCGGATAAAAAGTCCGTGCCAGGCAAGCTCCGTCACCATCCGAACGTCGATGGAATGAGCCGGATCGGCGCCGCCCACCAGATCCTGTACGAAGTAATCACGGCCCTTCATATGCTCCAGCATATCGGCATAAAGGGCATCGAAGCCTTCCGGTGACATCTCGGCGTTGTTGTCCCACCAGATCGTATCGGCGACGCTGTCGGTCTTGACGACATGCTTGTCTTTCGGGGACCGACCAGTGAATTTTCCGGTGGTCACCAGGAATGCGCCGCCCTGACCCAGCGTGCCTTCGCCCCGTTTCAGCGCGGTCTCGACCAGCGCCGGCTCCTTAAGATTGTAAAAGACATTTCCCAGCCCCTCGATGCCTTGATCTTCGAGGCGGAAGTTCGGGTTCACCCGTCCAAATGTCATTGTGTACTGTCTCCTGTATCCGCGCCTCTTATGATCGGCCTGACCTGCTGGCAAATCCGCGCGTCAATGTCGGTTCGACGACCGTGCCCGTGCACATAGCATGACGATTTATCACATGAACAGGACGCTTTAGCGCAGTTAGCGCCACCAGCGCGAAGTTTAGCGCAACCATGATTCAGCCTTGCCGATGGCTGCCAAGAAAGTGAGATAAATTAGTCATTCCTAAGGAAATTCGCGCTCAAATCATCCGGTCAAGGACGCGCGATTCGCAGTTAAGGATTGATTCGCCCAGTCAAATTGGTGAGTATTGATGCAAAAAACGACCAATAAGAGCAGTACAAGGGCACATGGAATGTCGAAGATCGCATTGGTGGACGACGACAGGAATATCCTGACGTCGGTTTCCATGACGCTCGAAGCCGAGGGCTTCGAGGTTGAAACATATAATGATGGGCAGGCCGCACTGGACGCGTTCAACAAGAAGCTACCGGATATGGCCGTTCTGGATATCAAGATGCCGCGGATGGATGGGATGGATCTGCTCCAGCGGCTGCGCCAGAAGACGACAATGCCGGTTATCTTTCTGACATCGAAGGATGACGAGATTGACGAGGTTCTCGGGCTGCGGATGGGCGCCGACGACTACGTCAAAAAGCCGTTTTCGCAACGTTTGCTGGTGGAACGTATTCGCGCGCTTTTGCGGCGGCAGGATGCCGTGGCGGGCGATGTGGCCGGGGAGCCGCAGGAATCCAAGGTGATGGAACGCGGATTTCTCAAGATGGATCCCCTGCGCCATGCGGTAAGCTGGAAAGGCAAGGACGTGTCGCTCACGGTGACCGAGTTCCTGCTGCTGCAGGCCCTGGCCCAACGCCCGGGTTTCGTTAAAAGTCGCGATCAGCTGATGGATGTGGCTTACGACGATCAGGTCTATGTCGACGATCGCACCATCGACAGCCACATCAAACGCCTGCGCAAGAAGATGCGGAGCGCCGATGATGAATTCTCGGCGATTGAGACGCTTTACGGCATTGGCTACAGGTACAACGAAGAGTAACCCGCCAGAATGGCTTTGGTCGAAAGGACCTTCGTGCGCGACACCGCTTCTCCTCCCTCTGGCCGCAGTGGCGATGTGGTTCTCGGCGATGACTGGGTCGCGCCCGACAGCACCGGCGGCGCGGAGCTTCAGGTGCGTCGGGCTCGGCGTGGCCGGTTCTCCCTGACCGGTTCCGCGCTCACGCGTAAGATCATTACCTTCAATCTGATTGCGCTGAACGTTCTGGCGGCTGGGATCCTATATCTCAACGCCTCACGTGACAGCCTTGTGCTGCAGCGCGCCACCGCGCTTGTCAGCGAGGCGGAACTGATCGCTGACGTGTTCGAGGCGCGCATGCCGTCAGGCGCGCCGGTAAGCCTTGCTTCCGGGGACGGCATAGATATCGACGCGACGCTCGATGGCCTTTCTTTGCGAAAAGGCGTGACCGTGTTCGTATTTGACCCCGGTCAGCAGCTGATTGCCCAGACGACCGGAGCCAATGACAGCGCGGCCCTTGGTGGTCTCCGGCAAGGAGAGGAAAGCAGGACGCTGATCACCGATGGGCTCACGTCCCTTTGGGCGCGCGTCTCGGGCCTTGTCTCTCCCGCGGGTGAAACACAGCCTGCTCTGCTCGCCGATCAGCTTGCGACCCGCGTACCTCCCACGCTAACGGGCGGGACGCGGTTCGAGACCACCATCGACACCGAAGGCGGTGCGGTCATCGCGGCACTCACTCCGGTGACACATGTGGGAGAGGCGGTTGCGGTTCTGGCGGTTGCCAGCGCATCCGGTGAGATCGATGCGCTTGTCCGCACGGAGCGGGAGCGCGTTTTGCAGATGTTCGTGGTGGCCACGCTTGTTTCAATCGGGCTGAGCCTGGTGCTGGCATCTACCATCTCAAACCCTCTCGCCGAGCTTTCGGAGGCGGCGGAGGTTGGGCGTGACAAGAATACCAGGAAGGTCAATCCCGGGCGGATCCGCATCCCCGACCTGACAGCCCGGCCAGATGAGATTGGGCGGCTTAGCGGTGCCTTGCGGGGTATGGTGGCCGCTCTCTACAACCGGATTGACAGCAACGAACAATTCGCTGCCGACGTCGCACATGAAATCAAGAACCCTCTGGCGTCGCTTCGCAGCGCGGTTGGCACGCTGCGCATGGTCAAACGCGACGATCAGCGCGCGAAGTTGCTTGATGTGATCGAACATGACGTGCGCAGGCTGGACCGCCTTGTGAGTGACATCTCGAATGCATCCCGGCTGGATTCAGAGCTGGTCAAGGAAGAGGAAGAGCAGTTCGACCTGCTGAACATGCTCAACAATCTCAACCAGTATCTGAGCGAAGATGCCAAGTCGAAAGGCATCGACTATATCACCGACATGCCGGACGCTATGATCACGATCCAGGGGCTTGAGGCGCGCCTGGCGCAAGTGTTCGTCAACCTGATCACCAACGCCATTTCGTTCTGCGAGGACGGCGATGCGATCCGGGTCTGGGCCCGCAAACGGGAAAACCGGGTGCTGGTGGTGGTTGAGGATACCGGTCCGGGCATTCCCGACCAGGCACTCACAAAGATCTTCAAGCGCTTTTATTCGCAACGCCCGGAAGAGCATTTCGGGAACAATTCCGGCCTCGGCCTGGCAATCTCCAAGCAAATCGTAGAAGCGCATGGCGGTGTGATCTGGGCGGAAAATATCCGCCCGACGGATGCTGATATCAGTTCGGAACCGCTAGGTGCACGGTTTGTGGTGGGTTTGCCCGTCTGATTGGCGATGGCGCGCGCGCAGGATCATTCCAAAGTCCTGCATGCAACATGCGTCGCCTATGCTGGCAGGGGATTGCTGATCACCGGGGCGTCCGGTCAGGGCAAATCATCCCTTGCACTGCATCTGATGGCATTGGGGGCCGAGCTGGTTTCGGATGACAGGGTCATTTTGACCCGGAGAGACAACAGGATCGTCGCAGATGCGCCGGACACGATTCGGGGCCTGATCGAAGCCCGGGGTTTCGGCCTGCTCAACGCAAAGCCTTTCGGCCCGTCAGATCTGCATGCTGTGGTTACTTTGGACAAAACAGAGGCAAAGCGCTTGCCGGATCCTGCCGAGATCACCCTTCTTGGCGTCACTTTTCCGTTATTTCAAAAATCCGAGACCACCCATTTCCCCGCCGCTCTGGTGCAATACCTAAAGGCTGGTCTATGGGTCGGGTCATGAGTGAACCTACTGCCTCAGCACATCAGTTGATCCTTGTCACCGGCCCCTCCGGTGCGGGGCGTTCGACCGCGATCAACGTGCTGGAGGATCTGGGCTTCGAAGCGATCGACAACATGCCCCTGCGCCTGGTTCCGCGTTTGTTAGAGGGGGCGCCTGCCAAGCATCCGATGGCTTTGGGCATGGATGTCCGCAATCGCGATTTCTCAACCTCGGCGCTGATCGAAACCATCGACCGGTTGGAGCGTCGCCCGGACGTCTGGCTGACCGTTCTCTACCTTGATTGCCGCACCGATGTGCTGTTGCGGCGGTTTTCGGAGACCCGTCGCCGCCATCCCCTGGCGCCAGCCGAAAGTCCGGAGCGCGGCGTCGACCGGGAACTGGATCTGCTCGCGCCGATCCGCGCCAGGGCCGATAGCCTGATCGACACGTCGGAATTGAATGTGCATCAATTCCGGGCCGAGATGGAGCGCCGTTTCGCTGCGGAGACGGCTCATGGGCTGGCGCTATCGGTCGAATCCTTTTCGTACAAACGCGGTCTGCCGCGGGGGATCGACATGGTCTTTGATTGCCGGTTTCTGACAAATCCCTACTGGCAATCCGACCTGCGCCCGCTGGATGGCCGGTCGCCGCGAGTGGCGGCCTATGTCGCATCGGACCCGAAGTTTCACCCTTTCTATGATCGGGTCCTAGATTTGACCCGACTCCTGCTGCCGGCCTATGTCGAAGAGGGCAAGGCACATCTTTCAATCGGCTTCGGCTGCACCGGCGGGCAACATCGCTCTGTCGCGATGGCCGAACGTCTGGCCAAGACCCTTGCGGAGGACGGACAGCAGGTGGCAATACGGCATCGCGAATTGGAACGCCGCAAGCCGGAAGAGGGGGCAGCGTGATCGGGATTGTCATCGTTGCCCATGGCGGTTTGGCCCGCGAATATCTGGCGGCGGTCGAACATGTGGTTGGTCGGCAAGCCGGCATTTCAGCGATTTCGATCGAACCGGATCATGATCGTGACGCCAAGCAGCTTGAGATCTGCAATGCCGCCGATGCAGTGGACCGGGGCGACGGTGTTGTCATGGTGACCGATCTCTTTGGTGGCTCGCCCTCAAATCTTAGTCTGCGTGCCTGTGCGCCGAACAACCGGCGCATTTTGTACGGCGCGAATCTCCCTATGTTGATAAAACTGGCAAAATGCCGCCATTTACCGGTACAAGACGCAGTGCGCGCCGCGCTTGAAGCGGGTAAGAAATACATCGACAGCCAGAATATTGGCGCTGAATAACACTGTAAGAAGGCCTCTATGGCGCACCGGACTCTGAATATTATCAATGAAAAAGGGCTACATGCCCGAGCTTCCGCAAAACTGGTTGAAGTGGTCGAAGCCTTTGACGCGAGGGCAGAGGTGTCGCGCGATGGCTTGTCTGCGTCGGGCGACAGTATTATGGGTCTTTTGATGCTCGCCGCATCCAAGGGCACGACAATAGACGTGCAGACGTCTGGTCCGGATGCGGAGCCGCTTGCGAATGCGCTGGAGGCCTTGGTGGCAGATAAATTCGGCGAAGGGTTCTGACCCGCGGCGCACAACAAAGGCGAGGGGGCTGCACGGGGTGGTCGACAGCTTTCACCAAACGACAACGCCGGTCTCCGGCGACGAGACGGTCGACTTTCGGAAATACGACCGCCGTTCTCTGTCCTACGCCTCGACCTTTGATGACCCTTGGAAATCCAATGTCATCCGGGTCATGGAGCTCTTTACAGGCAAGCTGACGATTCTGCGGCTGATCCGCGAGTTTGAACGACGCGGCGCGCCAAGGGGCCAGCCGTTCTGGCGGGCCTGTCTTGACGTCATGGGTATTGAGCTGACGACGCCTCAGCACCAGCTTGACAGGATCCCGAAGTCCGGGCCGGTCATTGTTGTGGCCAACCACCCGCATGGCATGGTGGACGGGATGATCTTTGCGGATCTGATCGGGCGCGTGCGGCGGGATTATCGCATTCTCACGCGATCCTTGCTGACCGATATCGACGAGGTGGCCGGATCCTTCATGATCCCCGTCCCGTTTCCGCACGACCCGGATGCCCAACGCAAGGGGGTCGAGATGCGCGCGAAGGCCATGTCGCATCTGAAAGACGGCGGGGTTGTCGCGTTGTTTCCGTCAGGGGTTGTCGCATCGTCCGAAACCCTGTTCGGACCGGCCATAGAGGCGGAGTGGAACGTCTTTACTGCGAAGATGATCCGCCGGTCCGGTGCCACGGTTGTGCCGATGAAGTTCCCCGGCGCCAATTCACGTTGGTACCAGATAGCAAACCGGATCTCGCCGATCTTACGGCAGGGTTTGCTACTGCATGAGATCGTTCATTCGCTGAACAAACCGCAGGGACCCATCGTGGGCCACCCGCTTACACAGGATCAGGTTGATACCTGGTCGGATGATCCACGCGGTTTCATGACCTGGTTGCGGGACCACACCCTTGCGCTGAAAGACGATTGACGCAATTCAGCGCGTTGGTTTCGGGGTGTCGCCACGGTAGTCGTAAAAACCGCGTTGCGTCTTGCGGCCAAGCCAACCGGCCTCGACATATTTGGTCAAAAGAGGGCAGGGGCGATATTTCGTGTCAGCCAATCCGTCATGAAGAACATTCATGATGGCCAGACAGGTATCAAGCCCGATGAAATCGGCCAGTTCCAAAGGCCCCATCGGATGATTGGCGCCCAATTTCATCGACTTGTCGATTGAATCGACCGATCCGACACCTTCGTAGAGCGTATACACAGCCTCGTTGATCATGGGCATCAGGATTCTGTTGACGATAAAGGCCGGAAAATCCTCGGCGCTGGCAGCGGTTTTTCCCAGGCGTTCCACGACATCGCGACAGTCCTTGAACGTCTTTTCGTCGGTGGCGATGCCCCGGATCAATTCTACCAGCTGCATCACCGGGACTGGGTTCATGAAGTGGAAACCCATGAATTTCTCTGGGCGATCGGTGCGGCTGGCAAGTCGCGTGATCGAGATCGAAGAGGTGTTCGATGTCAGGATCGTCTCGGGTTTGAGGTGCGGTATCAGGTCCTCGAAAATCGCCTGTTTGACGCTTTCCCGCTCGGTCGCCGCCTCGATCACCAGATCGGACTGGCCCAAATCCTGCAACGTCAGCGTCGTCTCGATCCGCTTGAGCGCCCGTTCCATGTCATCCTCGGCGACCTTTCCGCGTCCGACCTGCCGGGCCATGTTCTGGGAGATCTTGGACATCGCACTGTCCAGCGCCTGCTGGCTGATGTCGGTCATCAGAACATTATAGCCGGCAAGGGCCATCACATGCGCGATGCCGTTTCCCATCTGGCCCGCGCCGATCACGCCGATCCGTTCAATTGTCATGACGCTGGCCCTCGTCCTGTTGTCAGGCCTCAATATGCGCGGGGCGACCGGTCCCTGCAAGTGACCCCGTTTGCTAAAAATCGGCGCAAATTCGCGGGTTAGGAATATCTCAACAGGTTTGGGCGAATCCTATCACCGGGTGAGAAAAATTGTTGGGGTTCTTATGGCCTTTGAACGGCAAAGCGCGGAGGCGCTTGACTATCTGCCATGCCGGTATGGCGTGTCCAAACTGACATTTCGCGGTCCGAAGCGGGATCTTACAAAAGATTACGTCGCGGTTCTTGGCGGCACCGAAGTGTATGGGAAATACCTGAAAACACCCTTTGTCGCGCAGGTAGAGGACCGGTTGGGCGAGGTATGCGTGAACCTTGGCCTGATGAATACGGGCATTGACGCATTTCTTCACGATCCGGATGTTCTGGGCATCGCGGCGCAGGCGAAGGTTGCAGTTGTCCAGCTTGTCGGCGCGCACAACATGTCGAACAGATTCTACCGCGTGCATCCAAGGCGCAACGACCGGTTTCTCAAGGCCTCCGCCTTGCTTTCGGCCATCTACCGCGATGTGGACTTTACCGATTTTCATTTCACCAAGCATATGTTGCAGCATCTTAAGATGCTGTCGCCTGAACGGTTTCGGACGATCGAAGATGAATTGCAGGCGGCATGGCTTGCACGCATGAAGTTGCTTTTGCAAGGTCTTGGCCGCGATGTCGTGCTGCTGTGGTTACGTGGTCGGGAGGAAGACACGTTGGGCGCTGACCCCCTGTTCGTGACTGCCGAAATGGTGCAAGCGCTGCGTGGCGATGTGCGGGACGTCGTAGACATCGAGATCGAGGAGGCGGGCTCGTGCCTGAAAGGCATGTTCTACCCGCCGATGGAAGCACATATCGCGGAACGCATGATGCCGGAGAGTGAACATGTCCATGTCGCGGATGTTCTTGCGGAGCGGATTGGCCCACTCATAACGAAACAAGCCCGCTTGGGATAAGCGGGCTTGTCTGCGTTTGATAAAAAGCGCTGTTGCGTCAGAGCTTGTTAGTCAGCTCCGGCACTGCTTCGAACAGGTCAGCGACCAGACCGAAATCAGCAACCTGGAAGATGGGAGCTTCCTCGTCTTTGTTGATGGCAACAATGACTTTCGAATCCTTCATGCCAGCCAGGTGCTGGATCGCGCCGGAGATCCCGACAGCAACGTAAAGATCGGGGGCAACGACCTTGCCGGTCTGTCCAACCTGCCAGTCATTCGGGGCATAGCCCGAATCCACCGCCGCGCGGGAGGCGCCAACGGCCGCTCCCAGTTTGTCGGCCAGCTTTTCGATCAGCGCGAAGTCATCTTCCGATCCGACACCGCGGCCACCAGAGACCACGACGCCTGCGGATGTGAGTTCGGGCCGGTCGCTTTCGGCCACCTTGTCCTCGACCCAGGCGCTCAGCGCAGGATCGCCAGCAGCGCCAATGTTCTCGACCGCGGCGGAGCCGTCCATGGCTGCTGCGTCAAAGGTGGACGTCCGGAAGGACACAACCTTTTTGGCGTCGTTCGACTTCACGGTCTGGATCGCGTTACCCGCATAGATCGGACGCTCGAACGTATTGGCGTCCACGACACCGGATGCGTCTGAGATCACCATCACGTCGAGCATCGCTGCAACGCGGGGCATGATGTTTTTGGCATCTGTCGTGGCGGGCGCAACGATGTGTTCGTAGTCCCCTGCCAGCGATACCAGAAGATCCGCCACCGGCTCGGCCAGTCGCTTGCCATAAAGCGCATCTTCGGCGCAAAGCACCTTGGCAACGCCGCTGATCTTTGCCGCCTCGGCTGCGGCGTCGGCACATGTCGCGCCGGCGCAGAGCACCGTCACATCGCCAAGTTTTGTCGCGGCGGTGACCGCTTTGGCGGTTGCATCGACGGAAAGTTCCCCGTCATTCACTTCACCAAGAAGAAGTACGGCCATCACACAGCTCCCGCTTCTTTGAGTTTCGCCACCAGCTCATCGACCGAGCCCACCTTGATCCCGGCGGCCCGTGCTTCGGGCTCGGCGGTTTTCACGATCTCAAGGCGCGGGGCCACGTCGACGCCGTAATCGGCGGCCGTCTTTTCATCCAGCGGCTTCTTCTTTGCCTTCATGATGTTGGGCAAAGAGGCATAGCGCGGCTCGTTCAGTCGCAGGTCCACGGTGATAACCGTGGGCATGGACACCTTGATGGTCTGCAGACCGCCATCCACTTCGCGGGTTACGACAGCGCTGTCGCCGTCGATGTCCACCTCGGAGGCGAAGGTCGCCTGGCTCCAGCCCATGAGCGCCGACAGCATCTGACCGGTTGCGTTCAGGTCGTTGTCGATTGCTTGTTTGCCGCAAAGGACGAGGCCCGGCTGCTCTTCGTCGATCACACCTTTGAGGATCTTGGCAACCGCCAGCGGCTCGATATCGGTGTGCACGTCGTCTGCAGCCACCACGAGGATCGCACGATCCGCACCCATTGCCAGCGCGGTGCGCAGTGTTTCCTGGGCTTGCTTGACCCCCACCGACACGGCGATGATCTCTTCGGCCTTGCCTGCCTCTTTCAGCCGAATGGCCTGTTCGACGGCAATCTCGTCGAACGGGTTCATCGACATTTTCACGTTGGCAAGATCGACCCCGGAACCGTCCGCTTTGACGCGAACCTTCACGTTGTAGTCGATCACGCGTTTGACAGGTACGAGCACCTTCATTTGCGTCTCTCTCCTCAGACATGTCGAGCGGGAGGCCCGACTCGAAATCACTCAATGATGGGTGTTGATAACGGGGCCAAGCGCACCGAAACAGAGAAAAATCGTCACGTTTTGGGCTGTCGACGTCGCGTTTCGGGACATTTTCTTTCCTTTACGCTGCGATGTTTTGCGTCAAGCGTTGCAACGACCGTTGAGCAAAGGGCGCTTTCCCGGTTCTAGACCTCACGATTTTGCAGAAGACGGCTCTTAGCGGTTTGCACCCGGAACCCAGAGAACGTCGTCTTTGCCGGTGTTGTTGGCGATCCGCGCGCCGACAAAAAACCAATCGCTGAGGCGGTTGAGGTATTTGACAGCCTCGGGGTTCACGGCCTCCATCGTTGCAAGCTCGACCGCCAGACGTTCAGCCCGACGGGCAACCGTGCGGCAGATGTGGAGATGCGCGGCTAAGGGCGCGCCGCCGGGCAGAATAAAGCTGCGCAGCGGCTCAAGCTTCGCGTTCATGCCGTCGATCTCGCTTTCAAGACGGGCCACCTGCTCGGCGGTCATGCGCAACGGAGGATATTCGCTTTCGGCGTCTTTCTCCATGTCCGGACGGCAGAGGTCCGCTCCGAGGTCGAACAAATCGTTCTGGATCCGCATCAACTGCGCGTCCAGCTCTCCCTCTGCATGCAGGCGCGCGACGCCGACCGTGGCATTCAACTCATCCGCGGTGCCATAGGCGGTCACCCGCATCGCGTGCTTGGCGACACGCGCTCCGTTTCCAAGCGCGGTTTCGCCGGCATCGCCGGTTTTGGTGTAGATCTTGTTCAGAACGACCATCAGTTGCTGCTCCCTGTGCCACGCAACAGTACATAGGCCGCGATCAGAACCACGGCCACAAACTGAGCTGCGATCCGCAGGCGCATCATTTTGTTTCCGTATTTCAGGTTGAATGCGCCGCCCTTGGCAAAACCGCCGATCCCGATCACCAGAACCACAAGCACGGCAGCGACGGCCAGAATGATGAGTAAAAACAGGGGATCGCCCATGTCGTCATGTCCCTTTTCGCGTGTTTTCCGTGATGTAGCCGCCAGTTCGCCAAAAGCGAACCCGATTTTTCAGATACGCGCGGTGATGCGATCAATGGCGCGGGTCGGCAGGATTCTGCGAAGAAAGGCGGCGATATAGGTCGCGGTGGTGATGTAATAGCGCGGGCTGGGGTTTGGGTGGTCCAGCGCCCGGATGAGTTTGGCAGTCACCGCCGAGGGTGGCAATTCGAACGTGTCCTTGCCGCCGCCTTCGTAAAGCCGCTTGATCAAACCGTCCTCGTATTCGGCGCTACGGGCCGAGCGTTGCCAGTCGATCCACGCTTCGAAGAATGGGATGCCGTTTTCACGAAATTTCGTGGTAATCGGTCCGGGTTCAAGCGTGACCACATGGATGCCGGTGTCGCGCAACTCCACCCGCATCGTGTCCGTCAGTGCTTCAAGCGCGTGTTTGGTCGCCGAATAGGCGCCACGCCATGGGATCGTGACGAGCCCAAGCGTAGAGGAACATTGTACAATGCGTCCCTCTTTCTGCGCGCGCATGATCGGAATGACCTGCCGGGTCAGCTCGTGCCAGCCGAAGAAATTCGCTTCAAAGATTGCCCGCAGCCCGTCTGTCGGCAGGTCCTCGACCGCGCCAAAAAATCCATGCGCCCCGTTGTTGAAAAGGGCGTCCAGCCGGCCGCCTGTCGCTGCGGTCACTTCCCGGACACAGGAGGCAATTGAACCGGTGTCGGTGTAATCGAGCCTCGGGCTTTCAAACCCCTCGTCGATCAGGCGCTCGCAATCGTCGAGCTTTCGGCAAGACGCGAAGACACGCCACCCTTTCGCCTTGAGCGCATGTGCGGCATCGTAGCCGATGCCACTGGAACATCCGGTGATCAGGATCGTGCGTTCGGTCATCTGGGGCTGCCCTCGCCTTGCGCCTCAGCCCCTCATCGCCCGAAATATGGAAAAGTGCAATCAGCCTGCGGGTGCCGTCAGGAAACGCCCCGCCATCCAGCCCACTTGCCCGCCATCCACCGGCCGAAGCTTGACCCAACCGTTACCGGCATCGTCGATGACTTCGACACCTGTGCCGCGGGTCAGGCTGGTGATGATCCCATAACTCGTTCCCGGTCCATTACGCATGTTCACACGACTGCCCGTAATCTCGCGAATGTCCGGTTCAGGCTCAAGGAAAGCTTGTTGCTCGGTGTCCTGCTCCAGCACCGCCAAAGGTTGCGCGAACTGCTCGGCGCTTTGACCCAGGGAGACGAGAGTGACGGGCGGAGGCGTTGTCTCGTCATCTGCGGTGACCAGGTCCACCTTCGCGGGTTCCGGAGAGATTGCAGGTTGAAGGGTCGCGGTGACGCGAGGTACCTCAACAAGCGCTGCAGGCTCAGCCCGTGTCACAGCCGGCAATTCGGTAGGCGCCGTCGCAACCTGCTCATCCATCAACGGATCGACGTTGTCAGCCACACGACCACGCGGTTCAAAATCAGCTCCACCGCTCAATTCGTAGAAAGCCCAGCCCAAGACAAGGAAGCTCACCAGAATAAATCGCGTCATGACAAGTCCCCCAAAAATCACTTACCCCGGTGGCAGCCGGGTCACCAATTGTCCTGATGATATATCAGCAACCGATTCGACACAGGGTGTGTTCCCTGAAAAAGTGACGTCCGAGGCAAATTTGCGCATCTTCAGGCTTGCGGAGATCGTCTGATGCTCTCTTTACCGCCGCCGCGCCGCCGCGTATCACAGCATCTATGGATGATTTGGTGGATGACCCCAACATGGACCCGTCAGAGGTCGCCGAGCCGTTGCGCCGCGCGATTGGCGAGCGATACCTGACCTACGCGCTGTCCACGATCATGCACCGCGCCTTGCCGGATGCACGGGACGGTTTGAAGCCGGTCCACCGCCGGATCCTCTATGCAATGCGCGAGCTGCGGCTGGCCTCAAACGGCGGGTTCAGGAAGTCGGCGAAGATCTCGGGCGATGTGATGGGCAATTATCATCCGCACGGAGATGCCGCGATCTACGATGCGATGGCGCGGCTGGCCCAGGATTTCAACGTTCGCTATCCCCTCGTCGACGGACAAGGGAATTTCGGCAATATCGACGGGGATAATCCGGCGGCCTCCCGCTATACCGAAGCACGCATGACCGTCGTGGCCGAGGCGCTGCTGGAGGGGCTGAACGAAAACGCGGTCGATTTCCGGGAGAATTACGATGGTACGCTGACGGAGCCGGCGGTTCTGCCGGCGCAGTTTCCGAACCTGCTGGCCAATGGGGCGTCTGGAATCGCTGTTGGCATGGCCACCAACATCCCGCCGCACAACATTGCGGAGCTTTGCGACGCTTGCATCCATCTCATCAAAACGCCGGATGCCCGCGATGACACGCTCCTGAATTACGTGCCAGGTCCGGATTTTCCCACGGGCGGCGTCATTGTCGAGCCGAAGGAGAACATCGCGCAGGCTTACCGGACCGGGCGCGGGTCGTTCCGGCTGCGCTGTTCTTACGAGGTGGAGGATCTGGGGCGCGGTCAGTGGCAGATCGTGGTCACCGAGATCCCGTATCAGGTTCAGAAATCCAAGCTGATCGAAAAGATTGCGGAACTGATCCAGACCAAGAAGATCCCGATCCTTGCGGATATCCGAGACGAGAGCGCCGATGACATCCGGATGGTGCTGGAGCCAAGGTCGAAGAATGTCGATCCGGAAGTGCTGATGGGGATGCTTTATCGCAACTCCGATCTGGAAGTCCGGTTCTCGCTGAACATGAATGTGCTGATCGACGGGGTCACGCCCAAGGTCTGCGCGATGAAAGAAGTGTTGCGCGCCTTTCTGGATTTCCGGCGCGAGGTCCTGATCCGGCGATCACAGCACCGGATGGAGAAGATCGACTACCGGTTAGAGGTGCTGGAAGGGTTCATTGTCGCCTTCCTGAACCTGGACCGCGTGATTGACATTATTCGCTACGACGAAGACCCCAAGGCGGCATTGATGCGCGAGGATTGGGGCAAAGAGCACGTCCGCGCCATGGATGAAGCGGACTACGTTTCACCACCGCCCGGCGAGGGGGAGCTGAGTGACACGCAGGTCGACGCGATCCTGAACATGCGCTTGCGCAGCCTGCGGCGTCTGGAGGAATTGGAGCTTCTGCGCGAGCAGGCAGAGCTGATGGAGGAACGCGCCGGTCTCGAGGATCTGCTTGAAAACGAAGATCTGCAATGGACCCGCATCGCCGATCAGCTCAAGGAGATCAAAAAGGCATTCGGCAAGGATTATGAGGGCGGCGCACGGCGCACGCGCTTTGCGGAGGCGGGCGAGGTGGAAGAGGTTCCACTGGAGGCGATGATCGACCGGGAACCGATCACCGTGGTGTGCTCCAAGATGGGCTGGATCCGCGCGATGACCGGTCATATCGACCTGGCCCGAGAGTTGAAGTTCAAGGATGGCGATGGACCGCGCTTCATCTTTCACGCGGAGACGACGGATCGGCTCCTGGTGTTCGGCACCAATGGCCGCTTTTATACGATATCCGCCGCCAACCTGCCCGGAGGACGGGGTATGGGCGAGCCGTTGCGTCTGATGGTCGACCTGCCGAATGAGGCCGATATCGTGGATCTTTTCATCCACGATCCGGCGCGCAAGCTGTTGGTCGCGTCCAGTGCCGGCGACGGTTTTGTCGTACCCGAGACGGACGTGGTCGCCCAGACCCGCGCGGGCAAACAGGTGCTCAACGTGCGCGGTGAGGTGTTTGCCAAGCTTTGCAAACCCATTGCCGGAGATAGCGTCGCAGTCGTGGGCGAGAACCGAAAGATGGTTGTATTTGGCCTAGATGAGTTGCCCGAGATGTCCCGCGGCAAGGGCGTCCGCCTGCAGCGCTATAAGGATGGTGGTCTGTCCGACGCCACGACTTTCACCCGCGCGGACGGGCTTTCCTGGCACGATCCTGCGGGTCGTACCCGGACTGAGCCCGACATGAGCGAATGGACGGCCAAACGCGCGACGGCCGGGAGGATGGCGCCGAGGGGTTTTCCGCGGGACAATACGTTTACCTAAACGCGCGGCTCGTCCGCCCTAGCGGGCGTCCTCGCGGCTTCTTTGGGTCAGAAATATCCCGGGGGAGTCGCGCTTCGCGCGACGGGGGCTGGCCCCCTTAAACCGGCTCGGCCATCAGCCAAACACCGCCTTCGGGGCGCAACGTGATGATCATCACCGGATTTGGGTCCCGCCCGGGCACGCGGACGAACCGAAACCGCGCGAGGAGCGTGGCGAGTATGATCACTGCTTCTTGCAGCGCAAAGGAGGCCCCGATGCAGATCCGGGGTCCGTCCCCGAAGGGCAGATAGGCATAGCGGTCGATGGCTTTGCGGTCAGCAAATCGCTCAGGCCGGAAAGCGTCTGGATCCTTCCAAAGTCGCGCGTTGCGGTGCAGCGCGTAGATCGGGATCATGACCGTATCGCCTTCGCGTACCTCCCGACCGCACAGCATATCCGCCTTCTGCGCTGTGCGTGAAACGATGGCTGCTGGAGGATAAAGCCTCAGCGCTTCGTCCACGATCTGTCGGATCAGGGGCATCTTTGCCACATGCGCCCCTGTTGCGCTGCCCCCTTCCAGCGTCTCCTGTGCCTCCGCCCGTGCCCGGTCCTGCACGTCCTGATCGAAGGCGCAGAGATATAAGGCCCAGGACAAGGTGAGCGCTGTTGTCTCGTGACCGGCGACAATGAAGGTCAGCAGGTTGTCACGCAGTTCAGTCACCGTCATCTGCCGTCCGCTTTCCGGATCCTTTCCCGCTCCCAGAAGGTCCAGCAGGTCCGGTGGCGCGCTTGGCCCGCGCGCCATGCGCGCTTGGATAGCGGCATCCGCTTGCCGCCTTGTGTCAGCGAGCGCGGATTGAGAGATCACGCGCGCCGGCCGTGGAACCCAACCGGGAACGCCGAGGACATCCAGAACGGAAAGCCGTCCGGCATTCTCGACATAGGTATCAATGGCGTGATGGACGGCTTTCTGGTCGAAGGTTCCATCGCCTGAAAAGGTGACATCTGCAATCACATCAAAGGTCGCGCGTGTCATTTCGTCGAAAAGATTGACGGCGCGACGCGGCCCGCTTTCGGCGATCCTGTCTGCCGCGGCTTCGGCTGCGCGTGTCATGATCGGAGCGAGATTGGCGACGTTGCGATGAGAGAAAACCGGAGCCGCGGTGCGTCTTTGCCAGCGCCAGTGCGCGCCTTCGGCGATCAGGAGGGAATCTCCGACCGCCGGTCGCAGAAGGTCCTTCGTGACCAATGACTTCGGATAGTCATCGATTTTTTCCAGCAAAACCTGCCGGATGGCCTTGGGCTCCATGATCATATGCCAGCAGGTGCCTGTCTTCCCTGATATGACAGGTAATCGGGTCGCGACATCCGGGATGATGTTCAGCAGGTTTTGCCGGGCGGCCCGGAGGCTTTGAAGCAGGTTCAGCTCATGCCGGACCAGCGTTGCATGTACCGGAAGGTGGGACGCGTCTGACATCGGATAAGCCTCTAAAGGTCACACTTTGGATATAGGCGTCCGCATTGCGGGGCAAAGGTTTGCACCGGCAATCCCACTGGTCTATCTGCGTAGGCAACACGGATAAGAGGGACCCATGATCCGCAGTCTTTTCGTTCTGATCTTCGCTCTGTTTCTCACCGCATGCGCGACGCAGGACGGCGTGCCCGAGAAGGTGAGCCTTGGGGATTTTCGCCTGGGCCACAATGTCGTGGTTGCTTCGAAAATGCAGAAAGGGCCAGTTTCGCGTGATGCGACCGAAGAAGAATGGGTTGCCGCGCTGACATCGGCCATTAACACCCGGTTCGGTCAGTACGAGGGCGATCAGCTTTATCATTTCGGCGTCAGTGTCGAAGGCTACATGTTGGCGCCCCCCGGTGTCCCATTAGTATACACGCCGAAATCGGCTTTGATCATCAACGTCACGCTTTGGGATGATGAAAGTGCCCAGAAGCTGAACGAGGCGGTCCATCAAATCACCGTTCTGGAAAGCACCGATGAAGATTCGGTCATTATCGGCTCGGGCTGGGGCCGGACGAAGGAAGAGCAACTGGAGGGTCTGTCGTTCAACGCGGCGCGCGCCATCCAGAGGTGGATGCTTGAGCAGAGCGAGACCTATGGCTGGTTTACCCCCAACGAGGTTGTCATGCCTGCCGATGCAGAGAAGCCGCAGCGCGAAGTGACCACCCGCTGACTAGGCGTCGGCGAACGTATGCTTGATTTTCCGCCGCGAACCAAATATGTCGCGCGCGCAGTGGAAACCGGGTTGCGACGACCCCCAACTTCAAAAGGGTGCCAGGAGACATGGCGAAGGAAAAGTTTGAGCGTAATAAGCCGCACGTTAACATTGGCACGATTGGTCACGTTGACCATGGGAAGACGACGCTGACGGCGGCGATTACGAAGTATTTCGGCGACTTCAAGGCGTATGACCAGATTGACGGCGCGCCCGAGGAGAAGGCGCGCGGGATCACGATCTCGACGGCGCATGTTGAGTACGAGACCGAGAACCGCCACTACGCCCATGTCGACTGCCCCGGCCACGCCGACTACGTCAAGAACATGATCACCGGTGCGGCTCAGATGGACGGCGCGATCCTGGTGGTGAACGCCGCGGACGGCCCGATGCCGCAAACGCGCGAGCATATCCTGCTGGGCCGCCAGGTTGGCATCCCGAAGATGGTCGTGTTCATGAACAAGGTCGACCAGGTCGACGACGAAGAGCTGCTGGAGCTTGTCGAGATGGAAATCCGCGAGCTTCTGGAAAGCTACGAGTACCCGGGCGACGACATTCCGATCGTGGCCGGTTCGGCTCTGGCGGCGATGGAAGGCAACAATCCCGAGATCGGTGAAGAGAAAATTAAGGAATTGATGGCAGCTGTTGATGAGTACATCGACACGCCCGAGCGTGCTGTGGACCAGCCGTTCCTGATGCCGATCGAGGACGTGTTCTCGATTTCCGGCCGCGGTACGGTTGTGACCGGCCGGGTGGAGCGCGGCGTGATCAATGTGGGCGACGAGATCGAGATCGTGGGCATCCGCGACACCTCGAAGACGACCTGCACGGGTGTCGAGATGTTCCGCAAGCTGCTGGACCGCGGCGAAGCGGGCGACAACATCGGTGCGCTGCTGCGCGGTGTGGACCGTGACGGTGTCGAGCGGGGCCAGGTGCTCTGCAAGCCGGGCTCGGTGACGCCGCACACGAAGTTCGAGGCGGAGGCCTACATCCTGACCAAGGAAGAGGGTGGCCGTCACACGCCGTTCTTTGCGAATTACCGCCCGCAGTTTTACTTCCGCACGACGGATGTGACGGGCACAGTGACGCTGGCGGAAGGCACGGAGATGGTGATGCCGGGCGACAACGTGTCGTTCACGGTTGACCTGATCGCGCCGATCGCGATGGAGAACGGGTTGCGCTTCGCGATCCGCGAAGGCGGCCGCACCGTCGGCGCAGGCGTCGTGTCGAAGATCATCGAGTGAGACCGCAACGCGGTGTCAGCTCTGGCTGCCAGCGGCACTCGGTCCGAAAGACCGACGAGAGCGCAGCGGCCACACCAAAATTACCTGGGCGAAAAATCCCTGATAGAGAAGCGGCCACACAACGCCGCTTCTTTTCTTTTGCCCGTCGTCTGCCAGCCTGCTTTTCGCAAAAAATGTAGCAAGCCTTGCACTCGAGCGCCAAAAGCGCGGCCAGATGCAAAAAACCTATGCGTCTCTCGTGTGCGCGTTTCAGTGTCTGGTTCTATCCCGTAAAACTGTCTCGGACGTATCATCAAAGGGTACGATCAATTCGACCTCGCAGCCTTCCATCGCCGCATCCTGACAGCCGGCGAGATGCCCGATAAGTGAGGTCAGACGGACCTGCGCGCCATTTGGCAGGGTCAACTCGATCGGCACCATCGGGGGCACGTCCGCGCCTTGGATCAACTCTCGCTCCACCAGATCGAACAGGCCCCCGGCGCGGGCCTTCCGGAAACGCTCTGCGACCTGCGTGCTTTGGGCCGCGCCGCGCTGCAGGCGAAAGTAGAACGTCGCCGCCGCCATATGCCAGTTTGTGATCATGGGCAGGAAGGCCGGACTTAGCATGACGTCAATCAGATTTGGTGCGGTGTTCCCGGCTGGTAGCACCGAACTGAACACGTTGATGAATTGCTCATTTGCCCGCAGAATCGTCCAATGCCGGTCCATGACCAGCGCCGGGAAAGGCCAGTGATCCAGCACTTGCGCGGCGATCAGATCCAAAGCGCGCTGCACGTCGTCCGATTGCATCGAGCGGCGCACATAAGGGTTTTGCAAGCCTGCGCTTTCAAACAGGGCGGCGCGCTGGGCGATGCTCAAACCCAGCTCTCTGCAAATACGCGCGACAAAACCCGGGCTTGGCTGGGAGCGCCCGGTTTCCAGAAACGAGATATGGCGCTGTGTCGATTGCAACGTGGCTGCGCAACTTGCCTGTGACAAGCCAAGCGATAGGCGTATCTCTTTCAGAACAGGGCCGAAATCAGACATCATTCCCTCCAAAGGAATTGCGGCTATTCCCTTGTGCCCTGATCTTTACGCCAATGAAACCAAGGAGGACACGACGATGATCTCATGGCTGCTGGCAGGTCTTGCCATCTATTATTTCACACTGTTTCTGCCGGGCCTTTTTCTGCTGCCGCAGATGGGTTTCGCGGCCTATACGGGGTCGCGCGATGCCGAGCCTGAGCCAAGCGTGCACCGCGCGCGGGCATTGCGCATCCAGCGCAACTCCCTTGAGAACATCGCACCGTTTCTGGCGCTGGGGATCCTGGCTTTGGTTGTTCCCGAAGCGGACATGGATCAGGCGCTGCTGGGGGCACAAGTCTATGTTTTGGCCCGGGTCGCGTTTCTGGCGCTTTACATCTTCGCAGTGCCGTTTGTGCGTTCTTTGGCATGGATCGTCGGCTTTATCGGGCTGATCGCGATGGCGTTTGCACTGATCTGATCTTTTCACCCCGCTCACAAAATGCGACAGAAGCGGCAACTTAAGGAGACCCCCATGTTGCCGCCCGCAGACACGTTGCATCCCGTCCGTTTGCCGGACGGCAGCGTCTATCCCGGCTCTGTTTTCTTGAAGAATGCGGTGGGGTTTCATCCACGTGTGCGCGTGGGCGACTACACCTATCATAGCACCTTCGATCCGCCTGCGGATCCCGTGGAGTTTGCAGCCAGGCTCTTTCCGTACCTTTCCCCGAACGCGCCCGAACAGGTGATCATCGGCAAGTTCTGTCAGATCGCCCACGGGGTGCGCATCATCACCCAGACGGCCAATCATCGGATGGATGGCCCGTCGACCTATCCCTTTGCGATCTTCGAAGCGGATCGTATCGGCACCTATCGCGGGACCTTGCCGCGCGGGCGCGATGTGATCATCGGCCACGATTGCTGGTTGGGGGATGGCTGTACGATCCTGCCGGGCGCTCAGTTGGGAAATGGTGTGATCGTCGGCGCAGACGCGGTCGTGAAGGGACGCATCTCGGATTATTCCGTTGTCGCTGGAAATCCGGGTGAGGTCGTGCGCACACGCTTTTCGCCTCAAGAGATCGAGACGCTGAATCACCTTTGCTGGTGGGATTGGCCGATTGAAAAAATTGCCGCTTGCGAAGAGCTGATTGTCGGGGGCGATGTCGCAAAGCTCGCCGCCTGCGACAACGGTTAGGCAATAAATTTCACGTCTACCAGCGCTCATATGCTGCGCCGCAGCAGAGGGCTTTTCTCATGTTTTTCAACGTGACCGTGCATGTGCGGCATACGACGATCCTGCGAGTGTATACCGTCGTCTACCGCTAACCCATTAATTTTGCTTGATTTTTTGCGCGTTCACAGCGACGCTTGGGTGATCGGCTGGCATCGGCCGAGTTGGTACTGGGAGGGCGCACATGGATCAACTCAACGTAAAGGCATGGGAAGGTCGGGCCGAGGAGTGTCACGGCGGCGTGTCAGAGATATTGGCCGCGCAGCTTCACGCCACGTTATCGGACAAAGGGGGCAAAGCACCGGCTCAAGGAGATCCGCTGCCGCCGCTTTGGCATTGGAGCGCGTTTCCCCCGACCGCTACCATGGCGGAACTTGGCAGCGATGGTCATCCTCCCGTTGGGGGCTTTCTTCCGCCGGTGAAATTGCCGCGCCGGATGTGGGCCGGCGGATCACTTCGGTTTCGCGCGCCGATCAAGGTGGGGGAACACCTGACGCGGCAATCCAGCATCCGGTCGGTGACCAAGAAGGAGGGCGCAGGCGGGCCGATGGTGTTCGTTTCGGTCGACCACCTGATTTTCGGACGCGCGGGCCTCGCCATCGAAGAACGTCAGGACATCGTTTATCTGAACATCCCGGATGAATATAAGTCGCCGCGAAAGCTGCCCGTGCCGGACCATCCCGTGCTGCATCGCGTGATGCCGATGACGGAAACGCTTTTGTTTCGCTATTCCGCGGTGACGTTCAATGCACATCGCATCCATTACGATCTGCCCTACGCGACGATGGTAGAGCATTATCCGGGCCTCGTCGTGCATGGTCCGCTTCAGGCGCAGCTGCTGTGTCAGGCGGCATGTCATTATCGAGGGCGGGTTCCGGACCATTTCGATTTTCGCGGCGTGCATCCGATGTTTCACGGGCAGACGCTGGACATCATGGCGATCGAGGCAGACGCCGGTAGCCTTCAGCTTTTCACCGGGCAGGAAGGTCACCAGGGCATGCAGGCAACCGCACTTTGGCAGGGCACGGTATGACAGATATCCTCAAAGGTATGCGCGTGGTTGAGGGATCGGCCTTTGTCGCCGTCCCCTTGGCTGGAATGACCTTGGCGCAGATGGGCGCGGACGTGATCCGATTTGACCGAATTGGCGGAGGCTTGGATGCGGGCCGCTGGCCTCTTGCTCCGTCCGGACAAAGCCTGTTCTGGGCCGGCCTGAACAAAGGCAAGCGGTCGATCGCGGTCGATATGAAATCGGAGCGCGGCAAAGAGCTCGTGACCCAGATCATCACGGCGCCCGGTGAGGACGCCGGTATGTTCCTGACGAATTTGCGGGTCCGTGGCTGGATGGATCATGCAACGCTCAGCCAATATCGCGACGACCTGATCATGGTGACACTGACGGGCGATCGTCACGGACGGCCACAGGTCGACTATACGGTGAACCCGGCTTTGGGGATCCCGGATATCACCGGGCCGGTCGGACATGCCGAGCCGGTGGCACATGCGCTCCCTGCATGGGACTGCATTGCGGGGAACATGATCGTTTCAGCCCTTTTGGCAGCGGAACGTCACAGATTGCGCACCGGCGAAGGGCAGGATGTCGAGCTTGCATTGAAGGATGTCGCGGCGGCTGTGATGGGTCACCTCGGTCTGATTGGTGACGCGGTGGTGAACGAAAACAAGCGCGAGAAGTCCGGCAACGCACTTTATGGCGCATACGGCCAGGATTTTGTCTGCGCCTGCGGGACGCGCGTCATGGTGATTGGCCTCACGTCGCGCCAATGGGCAGGACTGGTGAAAGTAACCGGCACCAGTGATGCCATGGATTCACTGGCACGGCGGACGGGGCGGCATCTGGATGATGAGGGTGCCCGTTGGACATTGCGAGATGATATCACGGCAATCTTAAAGCCGTGGTTCGCAGCGCGCCGGGTGGATGAATTCGCGACTGCCTTCGACAAGGCAGGTCTGACATGGTCGCGGTTCCGCACGATCAAGGAAGCCGTTGCCGAAGACCCGGATCTGAGCGATGAGAACCCAATCTTCAAGGTGCTGCATCAACCGGAGCTTGGTCGTTTCCCTGTGCCCGGAACGCCGATGAACTTCAGCGCAACAGATCGTCAACCGCCAGTCGCGGCGCCGGCGCTTGGTGCAGATACCGAAGAAATCCTCGGTGATGTCGTTGGGCTGCCGGATGCCGAAATCGCTGCTCTTTTTGATCATGGAGTGGTCCAAAGCCCGCGCTTTGCCGCGGCACGCACCGCCGCCTGATATGCAGTCGAAAGCGCTTGCAAACCTTCGCCGTCCCGCTTAATCACGGGGCGGCTTTAGGGGTATAGCTCAGCTGGTAGAGCGACGGTCTCCAAAACCGTAGGTCGCGGGTTCGAACCCTGCTGCCCCTGCCAAAAACTCACCTAAAATCAGTAAGTTGAACTTTGCGGTGGATATCGCCACCTCAAAGGTTGTCGTTGCACAAAGCTTACACAAAATTGGCTTAAACACGCATGGTGGTGAGTAACTATGGGAAAACACACGATTTTAGGCGGTAAGGTTCACATCTACCGCCGCGAAGGTAGCTCTAAATGGCAGTGCGCTAGCTTTCTGGCAGGACGGAACCGGCGCGCATCAACGAAAACGGACAGCCTATCTTTAGCCAAGGACTTCGCGGAGGACTGGTACTTAACGCTTCGCGGGAAGCTACGAGACGGCGAAATCCACGGCGAAAAAACATTCAAGCACGCAGCAGAGAAGTTCATGGCTGAGTATGAAGCTCTGACCAACGGCGAGCGCAATCCTCGCTGGGTGCAAGATCACTACCGTCGAATCAGGCTCCATCTCATCCCGTTCTTCGGCGAGATGGCGCTATCGACCATCAATGGTGGGACCGTTCAGGACTATCGTATTGCTCGCATCAACGTCGCTGAAGACCGAAAGCCGCCTTCGCGCAGCACATTGCACCACGAGACAGTAACTCTGCGGCAGGTGCTCAAGACAGCCGTCAGGCAAGGCTGGCTCACGCACGTGCCCGATGTCTCTGCGCCCTATAAGGCATCTGGAAAAATCGTTCATAGAGCGTGGTTTTCGCCAGACGAATACAAAAAGCTTTACGAGGCCACCCGTGCCAACATCAAGCAGGCGAAAGGTGAGCGGAACAAGTATCTTGCCGAACAACTCCATGACAAAATCCTCTTCATGGCGAACACAGGTATCCGCCCCGATGAGGCCAACTGGCTCGAATACCGTGACGTAGAGATCGTTGAGGACGAAGCGACCGGTGAAACGATCTTAGAGATCGAAGTCCGAGGGAAGCGCGGAGTAGGGTACTGCAAGAGCACTACAGGCGCTGTGCGGCCCTTCCAGCGCATGCTAGAGCGCAACAACCCAGACCCAATGGAACGCCTCTTCGCCTATGATCACAAGAAACAATTCAATCGCATTCTCGAAGATACCGGGTTGAAGTTTGACCGCCAAGGCAACCGGCGCGCGCTATACTCGCTTCGCCACAGTTACATCTCCTTTCGGCTACTCGAAGGCGCAGACATCTACCAGATCGCGAAGAACTGCCGGACATCGGTTGAGATGATCGAGAAGCACTATGCCGTGCATCTCAAAAACAGCCTAGATGCCGCCGCCATCAACGTGCGTAAGATTCGCAAAGCTAAGCCGAAGCGCCAAAGCTAAGATAGCAACGTTCGAAAACTCGCCAAGGCGTGTTCAGCAGGGCGCTTGGCGTGAGAAGTCACGACAAGCAAGCCTCAGCCCATGTCCCGATGAATGCGAGTGTGCCGTAAGCACGCCCGGCTCGCGTTCAATGCCAAAGGCTCTGCAAGAACTTGCAGAGCCGCCTTGAGCCTGCCCGATGGGCAGATAAGGCGAAAGCGAACCGCAAACTGGTCTTCACCATGAACGAAAAAGATCAAACATCATAGAACGAGCACCCGCGCCCTACGAGGACGATTGAGTATCGTCATCAAGCGCGTCCCTCCCTGAGGATAAAACGTAATACAACTGTAACACAAAAAATTCTCAGATACCGTACAATGTGTTAATAAGTTCAGAGGTATGAGATGTTTAGATTTCCCGAAAACAATGTTGGAGTTCTTTTGACTGACGCCTTTCTACGGGTAGCTGTATTTTTTGGTGTTGCTGCTTACTTTACTTACGGTAGCAAAGAAAATGATCCGATGCAGCCTATTGCTAAAGGCAGTGAAACCAACATCAAAAAAAACCATGAAATGTTAGAAGTGACGCCGCCTTTAGCAACACCTGTGAATAAGGAATTATCTACACGCGCGCTGTAGACTTGCCTCACAGCGCTGAATACCTGCTATATTTGCGCTGCCAGCAACGGCTAAACCAAACAGTGCTCCTAAGAAATCACCTTCCCGCATCATTCGACCACTTTCTGTGAGGGCCACGCTGCCCCCTGCGGCAAGTGCTAGATCGATCGCATCAATGTTTAGATTGTCTGCTTCTGCGAGCAGTTTGGCGCAAGCTGCCCCTGCTGCCCCGCTTCCCAGTGGTCCAGTGTTTTCCCCGAACGTGTAATTAGCCGCCTTTTGTGTCCCGAAACCGCACGCTAGCGCTTTTGCCGCAAATTGAACGCAATATTGCCTTGTGCTTCTACAGGCTTGAGGCCGCGTTTCCTGGGGGGTGGTGTCTGCATATCTTGGATTCTGCCACGCAGCGCCTGTGTCCCAAGCATAAGCCTCTAAGAACCTCTTACCCGACGAACAAAAAGACTTCTCTGGTATACGTCCTGTAGATTTCCAGTTTTCCATCACTGCGTCACGTTCCTCAGGCCAAAGTGAGCCGATTGAGACCGCATACCAGCCATTTTGGGAAAGAAAAATACGCGTGTTCTCGTTTGGGTTCATGTTCGCTTGTATGTAATCCTGCGCCTCTGCGATTGATTTGCGAGACGCGACAATTAGCTCGCACTTCCCATCCACCAGAAATTCCTTCGCATCAGCATCGGAAGCCCATAGACAGCTCAACAATGCCGCTAAAATCAATTGGCGCCACATAAATCACCTCTTTCATTTCTGAACAAAATTTTTAATGTGCGGGGGAAGAAGAATGCGCCGCACGTCGCTATACCAACGGTCATTCACCTGATATAGTTCAGGTGCAATTTTGCCCTTCCAACGTGCAATCGTTGTCTCAAGCCCATGGTGCGTTTCTGCCTCAAATTCCTCTCGGGTCATGTTTTCCCGAAAGGCGTTGATGACGTAGTCAGCAGACAGGCCTGCGAGCAGCCCAACAATGTTCCCAATCACAGGTACCTCAGAGCCGAGCACACTTCCCCCAGCAGCAAAGCCCACAGTGGCCAGCAGTTCGCCGCCAATGGTAGTTACCACGGGAAGAAGAACGGCTGAAATTTCGGCTGAAAATAGCGCGCTACTAAGTAGGATTGTTGCACTGACGGCGGCAGATGAAACAACCTGTCCCGAGCGATTACGCGGCCCGTCAAACTGTGCCGCATCCCATGCTAAATCCAACGCAATAATCTCATCCGCCTTGATGCTTTGCGCATGGGGGTCTTGGGCGTACAAGAACTCCACTAGCTCTAAGTCGAACGAATCCATCTCCGCTAGAAAGCGGTCGTAAGAGGCAGCAACGATCACATGCACGCCTGTCTCAATCGCTGGGTCCCGATGCTGGGGCTGCAATATGATACGGGTATACGCCTCCATCAGATTGTCCTGAATATTGCGCTCCGCCACCGAAAGGGCCCGGTTGGCATCGATGCGCATTTCCATATTCCACAGACTGGAAAGTGCGCTGCCGCCAACCTCCCTCATGCTGACGGTAAGCGCACTGGCGACGAGCTTGTAAGTCTGGCCCCAAGCATAAAACCAATCTGCATAGGCAGATACGGCCACATCTCTATCCGAAAAGACACCGTCAAAGAGCGTGGCAAGATCTTTGTCTATCTGCTCACGTGCGTGTAGTTTTTCTTCCTCAATGCGCCGCGAAAGGTCACGGAAAAATACCTCTGCCTGTTTGCGCTCCACCATCGCGCGAAATGCTGCGCCATCACTGGATTGATAGACGAAAGACAGTTTTTCCTCATCGATGCGGACTTCATCAGTGCTTACTTTGATGACATCAGAAGATGTGATGCGCTCAGGATTGGGATGTGAAGAAAACGGCGATATATTGATAAAAAGCCATGCCCCCAACAACGCTACACCAGCAAAAACTATGGGCTTAATCACATGATAATCCTCTATTCTGGTTCAATCTCCGCCCTTTTGATTTCAGGGGTCTCAATCTCAGGTGCTTCGATACCTATGCCTTGCTCATTGTCCCACACCGTCTCGCTGAAATCCTCGCCTTCAATCGGATTGCCCTGAATGTCTAGGCCCTCGTCAGGCTTAGTTTCAGGTTCAGGAGACCCTTCGGGTGTATAGGTTTTGTGAAGCCGAGGGGTTTGCACCGAACCGGTCCAGCCCTCTTCTATGAGCTTTTGTCTTATGTCATCCCGGGCATAGCTGGCTTCTTGGCTAAGCGTTTGCGCAACGTCCCGTTTCACGTCAGCGCTCAGATTATTAGCCCATGCCCTGAATTTCCCAGCCATTAACGAGAATCCTCTGTACCGTTCACTCTACCGTGAGTAGCGTGCGCAGTATGAAGTTCTTTCGCAAGAAGATTCCGACCATTCCTTTTCACGGCGATCTAAAAACGCCCCTTCTTTCCTTTGGGCGTGATCAATTTTTGCTCGATGACGCCACGCGCGGGGTGCTGGTGCTGGGCGGGACAGGTAGCGGTAAGACCTCCGGTAGCGCTAGAGCGCTCGCCATGGCCTATTTGAAAGCCGGAATGGGCGGGCTGATCTTGTGCGCCAAACCCGATGAGGCCGATAACTGGCGCGCTTATGCGAAGGCCACAGGCCGCGAGCATGATATCATCGAGATTAACGAAAGCGCAGATCGAAGATTTAACTTCCTCGACTATTCCTTAGCAACCATTGCCAACAAGGACGGATTCCAGAGCAATTTGCTCAATGTGATCGACACCATCACCGAGGCCGCAACCGCATCGAGCGGCGAGGGGGACGGGGAGAACCGCTTCTTTCGGGACAATGCCCGTGAAATGGTCTCTCACGTGCTGCCCCTGCTGATTGCGGTGTATGGGCGGCTCACCATCAAGGACATTGTGGCCTTCATCGACAGCGCCCCAACGACGCGGGCCGATCTGGAAAGTCAGGAATGGCAAACAGGCTATGCGGGCCGCACGCTCGCCGCCGCGAGCTTGCTCATGGACGATGACCCGGACCTAGAGGTGCATGGTGAATATTGGCTAACCCGCTTTGTCGATTGGTCAGATAAGACCCGCTCTAGCGTGGTGTCCACCTTCACCAGCACCGTCTACCCGTTCCTGACCGGAAAGCTACGTGACCTGTTCTGTAGTGACACGAACTGGGTCCCTGACATGTCCCATAACGGGGCGCTTATCATCGCTAACCTGCCGATCAAGAAATTTGGGCAGACGGGTGAGGTGGCGCAGAAGATCATCAAGTACCTTTGGCAAGTCTCCGTTGAAGCGCGCACACCGAACGGCAAAGAGCCGATGCGACCGGTATTCCTCTTCGCCGATGAATGCCAGTTTTTCATATCATCAAGCTCTGACGCAGAGTTCTTCAGCACGGCGCGATCCGCGCGGGCGTGCGGCGTGTATCTGACCCAAGACCTCCCCAGCTTCTATTCCCGCCTTGCAGGCAAGGGCGGGGAGCATGACGCGGATGCGCTCATCGGGAAATTTCAAACCCGCATCTTTCACAGCAATGTGGATAAGACCACGAACCTTGCCGCTGCCGAGATGATCGGCAAGATCACCAAGCAGCAGGCGAGTAGGCAGCAAAACTTCACGCAGAACCGAGGCGAAGGCGGCGCCTATCAAGCCCACGATGTGGCGCAGTCGGACAATAGCGGCCTAGGCCGCAGCACCTCCGAGACGCTATCGACCTATCAGGACTATGCAGTTCCGCCCGAATACTTCACCAACCAGCTTCGCAACGGCACCAAGGCCAACCGCTTTAAGGTTGACGGCATTGTCGTGACCGGCGGCAAGACATGGAAGCACAGCCGCGCCAATTTCATCAAGGCGGAGTTTGACCAACGGCTATGAGGGTGTTTGATTACGCGGCCTTTTTGGTCGCGCTTGTGCTGTATGTTCCGCGCCTCACCTTATTCTGGATATACCGGGCGCTTCTGTTCATCTCCAAACCCGGCTCGCTCTACATCCTGCCTGCGCTTCTGGCCGGGCTGTTTTATTGGCAGTATGATTTCATCATCAGGAGCCTGCCGTTCTACTGGTGGGTGAATGAGGTCATTCTCGTCTATTTCCCTCACTACCCGTATCTGGAGCCGTACTGGTATCTCGGCTTCTTCTGGTTCTGCTTCACCTTCGTGCTGTACCTGCTCACCGGCGGCAGATTCCAAATCCTCGGCACAGTACTTAGCTCGCTGCCCCAGATGCGCAGGCCGTTCCCTCCTGCACTGCGGTTGCGCTTGGTCGAACGGAAGATAAGGCCGGCATCGGTCGCGCTCGCTGTGCCGGCATTGAAACGCCGGCGCAGGGGTAAACGCGCCCCGGATGTGGCTGCGGGCCTGTCGGAGCCGCTACAGCGCCTCCTAGCGCCTCCTACGGCCCCTTTGCCGGTATCTACGCCCATTGAGCCACAGACTGCCCCAGAGGCGCCAGAAACCGCCTTTCCGTTGCAAGATCAGCTGCCCGAGGCAGAAAAAAGCGTTCCAGTTCCATCGAAACCCGCAAAGGAGGCGGTCAAGGCGCGCCCATCACGTAAGCCGCCGCCGCCTCCTTTGCCGCCGAAGGCGAGCCATGACGGGCAAAAGGATCAACCATGATCAGAGAAAGTATCGAAGAGTATCATGAAATCAGCAACCTGATCCGCGAATCTAGCAACGCGGTCATGCGCTATAGCACTGTAACAGTAACGGTTTCGAGCTCAGCGCTAGCTCTCCTAATGGGTGGCATTCCGCAACTAACCGCTGGTACTTCGACCTATCTTTTGCCTATTGCATTGATTTTGCTGGTGTCCATCACCATGCTGATCCAGCTCGCCATCAACTACAAATGCGCGTCCCACAATCGTCTAACGGCCTACCGTAGCTTGATATCGGCGGAGAAGTTTGCCTTTCCGCCAGACGTAAAGGAGCGAGAAAAAGACTTCGACCCTGCGACTTCCTTTAGCGTGTGCATGGACTTGCTCAACTACACCTATGCGACAGGGAAATTTGACTTTACCTCCGTGAATGGTGAGTTCTTTGCTCGGAAAGGGATATTTGCGGAGCTAGATATTGATCCGCCAAACGACATCGACCGCTATGTTGCATACTCTTTTCCCCGCTTCGTAACATTTCCAGATAAACCAGAAGACTACGGTCGGCCTAGAAATGATGCGGAGGTGTGGCGTTCTGTGTGGGCATTCTTTCGATTTTTCAGCATGCTGGCAGGTCTTTACAAACAAAAGGCAACATGGGGGTTCCCAGATGTCGTGAACCGCATGATATCATATATTGTGCTGATAGAATTTGGCGCTTTCGCGTATTATTGGTATTCTGCCGCTTGGAAAGGGCCGATATGGGCCGCAGCCTATAAAGGTTGTCCACAGGCGGATGCCCTTTTACTTGCTCTATTTTCTGTCTCGACGATACTTCTTTGGCGTGTCTCTATTGAATGGCAGGAGCTCATGATTGGAGGCAAGCGGATATATAACTATTTCGTTCAGTTTGTACCTTTTCGGATGATCTATCTTAAGGGCATGTACGACGATAAGCTAAAACCTTACTACGCGGGTACGCCATGGAGATTCGACGAAAACCAGATCAAGCTGCCCGGGTCGTCGCCGTCCAAGAAGAGTTAGAAAGTTGCCATTTGCCTCCAATCGAACGGGCGATGATGTCGGCTTATGTACTGCAAGGGTCGGTTCCTGCGGAGGAGCTTCAAGCGTTTGGCCATCGTCTTGTAAGGTTTGGAGAGGGAACTGTTACTGAAGACGAAGCAGCGCGGTTCATAACCGAGATCAGCAGTGTGTGCGTGCTAACTGGCAAAGGTATGACGCACGAATTTTCCGCGCCACAAAGGCTACAGCAATCCCGCCAATAGCACACGCTCGCCTTTACCGCTGAAGGTGAGAGCGGCTGATCCATCTTCTCACCTGGCTTTTCCTTGCGGAGGAGCTAAGCCGCTAGGAAAGTCAAAATTCCTCGTTTTATTTGCCCTGGTTTCCTTTTCGGCAAACGCCGATAACGCTTCGCGAGCATGCTTCTTATCTAGTGAACTCATCGGAAATCTGGTACGTCAAACTATGACATTTAGCCTTCGGAATGCATCATTTATCGCGCTCGCTTTTGTAGTGATGCATCTAACCCTGCCTGACAGTGTACTTGGTGAAGAAACAGATGGAAGCGACAGTACTCTGACGCGCGAGCAATTAGAGCAGCTAATTGGCCCCTTGGATGGCGGCACTGAAGAGGGTAACCGAACCGATGTTCGCCGCGTTGGGGAGCCGACCAACTCAACGCAAGATGCCCCTTCGCAAGAAAGGCGAGATAGTGACGCTGACCTATCTCCGATCATTGAGCTTCCCGGTGACAAAGAAGCTGTGCCCGAGACGCCAATTGGCCCTAAGTCCCAACAGCTTCGAGATTTTGAACGGTCGCGTGACACTCGGATTAACAACATGAGCCACCACGGCTGCAACAGTTGCCATGGATAGACATACCGCCCTAAACACTGGATGTCCTCTTCGATGGCCCGCGTCTCTTGCCGCAGCCATCGCTGTCATTGACCTGCCACCTTGCGGACCCCCCGCCTTTGGGCTGTCCAGCGCCTAAGCGCTGCGGACTCTGCGTGGCAGGCCGGGCCTTTAGCCGACAGCAGGCGGGCTGCTCCGCGATTCATTGGCAGATGACGCGATTGGCGCGGCATCGCCACACACAACGGAGGACATCATGTCTAAACCAACTCACAATATCATTTACAAAGCTCGAAGCTATGAAACGGACGCCGGGGAAGTAAAGTTCGCCTACGGTGCCATTGGCGCAGCTTGGTCGGATGAAGACGGCGCCGTCAGCCGCATCAAACTCGACAGTGTGCCTGTCAATTGGGATGGCTTTCTGTACCTGCGTACAAGAGACGAACTACCCCAATAAGAGGTTTGGAAATCAAGCTGGAAGCCTTCAAAACTGGCTTCCAGCAACTGCGTCGCGGGTAGGTGCCCGTTGACGTGGTCTAGCTCTGCAGGACGAGAGCTATGTGGTTGCGGGAGGCCCTTGCTCCTTGCCTTCAGCCTCTGTGTTGATGTCACCGATAATTACCCAATCAACAACGGGTTCACCTTCGCTCAAATCAGGGTAAGCCGAGGGATCAAACTCGTACACGGCCTGCAACGTGTGCTCCATGATCCCTTGGAACATCTCGTGCAGGTGCGCCCCGCGCAACGTCACAGCTTTGCCGCGATGCGTCAGCTTTAGGTAGCTGCCATAGTCACCCTCTTTCAGGTCAAGGTTTTCGAGGTTGTGATACATAAAGCCATGCCGTGACCCGTCCTTACAAAATAGTGAGAACCCCATATGCGGGAAGCCATCCGATATAATCGCTGCTTGATAGCGGCGTTCATCATTGCCTCCATCCAGACGTCCACCGCTGGGTATCTCACCGCGTGAACGGATAATGCGATCTGCGATCCGGCTGCGAGTAGGTGATATGTCATCAATCATCGTTCTGGCTCGTTGCTATTATCGTTTTCTATCGGTGGCTCAGGCGTCCCTTGCTGTTGGTCAGGCGGCTTTGGCTCCTCTTCAGTGCGTTGCCACCCGAGTAACGATTTGAGGCGCCAGTCCTGCGCCGCAAATCGAGCACGCCATTCTTCTGCTTTCTCGGCAAACTCCGAGCGCCAGCCATCAAAGCGAACCGACATGTTGCGCCACCATGTGGCGAGGCGCGTTGCCTCACGCTGTCGGTCATCTTCGGGTGTGAGTGTTTGAACATCCGCAGCGGCTTGGCGGACAGTCTCGTTATGCATGCCGTTCATTTCAGCCACTTCGCGCGCCCGGGTCTGTTCTCCGCGCATTTCCATCGTATGGGCGACGCCCTGCACGGTGTCGTCGCGCTCTTGGGGATGCGTATCATCTTTGCGTGCAGTCGCGGTCACACGCGTTTCATGGCCCGCCGCATCTAGATAATTGTTCTGAATGCGCGGCCACTCATAACGCCAATGCATGGCGCTTTCCGCGCGATCTAAGTCACGATTGCGCTTCGCAGCAAACTCATCTCCGTCAATCGCGCGCGGGGTGAGGTAGATATGGGCATGAGGTTGATAGATTTTGTATCCCGTCACCGAGCCGTTGCTTTGACGTTCAATCTTCACATGCGGCGCGTTCATCTCCGCGCATTCGCTACGTTCCAAAAAGGGAATATTCTCTTCAGCCCATTGACGGATCTTGGCGCGTCCTTCATCGCTCATATCCATGACACGCTGCCCATATCGGTGAAAGGCTACGTCAGCGACATGACCTTTGGAGACGAATTCTTGGTTGGCGAATTCGATCACTGCCGCCCTTTGCTCTTCGGGCGTCAGCTCCCACGCCAGGCCGACCTGGACATCGCGGGCAGGGCGACCGTCTTTACGACGTTCGGCTGCCTCGGCCTTGTTCCAGAGTTGGCCTCTGTCGGATGCCCATGCTGGGGCACCCTCGGGCGTGAGAATAAGCGTTTCCCGAACATCGGGTGCGCGTCGGCTGTAATCAGCCGTGCGATCCTGACGTTCGTCAAACAAACGTTCTCCGGCCCGGTATGCTGCGCCGACAACGGCGGATTGGCCTGCGGCTCTCTTTACCGGGCGGGTCTTACAGTTGAGATTACGAAGCTCTACCATAACGTGAGTATATGTGGGAATTCTCAACGAAAAGTTAAAGTGCGCGTATACACATTGCTTCGCAAAGTACGCGCACAATCCCCCCTCCCGTCCCCTCGAAGGGGGAGGCGCGTTCAGATGCCACGCAGGCTAACGGGCGATTTCAACCATGGGTTTGGCTTCTGTCGGGCATCTCTTCGCAGCCCGTGAAGCGCCAACCCACGGCTTCAATCGTCCGTGGTCACTCATTGCCGTTTGGGCTAGTCCCTCTTTCGCCGGGACGGGCGAATGTGCCGTCAAGGGGATACGCCTCGCACTGGCTACCCCAAGCACCCCGTGGGTGCTATTCGCGGATTGCCGCTCAAGGGGATCCCTTCACGCGCCAGGTGGAAGGCTTAGTCTTCTCATTAGGAGGATCTACGATGGATAACCGCACAGTCGAAGAGCGCAGTCGCATCATGCGATCAGTGAAGCAGAAGGACACGGGCCCGGAGATGAAGGTGCGCAGACTTTTGCATGCGCAAGGCTACCGTTTCCGACTTCACCGGAGGGATTTGCCGGGCAGTCCCGATGTTGTTTTGCCCGGGCGACGCAAAGCGATCTTTGTTCACGGCTGCTTCTGGCATGCGCATGATTGCCCAAAAGGTCGTGCACCGAAGTCAAAGCTCGACTACTGGGCGCCGAAGCTTGCTGCGAATGTCGAGCGTGATGCGCGGAAGCGTGGAGAGCTCGAATCGCTCGGGTGGGATGTCCTTACAGTTTGGCAATGTCAGACGGGCGATCTAGACGAACTGCGAGAACGTCTCGTTTCATTTGTGGAAAATTTACGGGATGCGATCGACAATCCTGCTCGCGTCTGCTAACTTGTGGGAAAACGAAGGGAGATAACATGAGCGAGCAGCATTCCCGCCCGATCGGAATCGACCTATTTGCGGGGGCGGGTGGTATGAGTCTCGGCTTTGAGCGTGCCGGTTTCGACGTGAAAGCAGCAGTTGAGATTGATCCGGTTCACTGTGCGGCTCACAAGTTCAATTTTCCCCAAACGACGGTGATTCCGCACTCCGTCGAGGCGCTGACGGGCGCTGATATCCGCAAGGTGGCACGTATCGGCAAAGCGACAGTCGATTGCGTTTTTGGCGGCGCGCCATGCCAGGGTTTCTCGCTGATTGGCCAACGCGTCCTTGACGACCCACGCAACGGGCTCGTGCGTGATTTCGTACGCTTGGTTGCCGAGCTCGACGCAACGTCTTTCGTCTTCGAGAATGTTAAAGGCCTCACACTCGGCAAACACCGCAAGTTTCTTTATGAGCTCGTCGAAGCGTTCGAGGTCGCGGGATACGAAACTCGGACGCCGTGGAAGGTTCTGAACGCTGGGCATTATGGCGTGCCGCAATCGCGCGAGCGTCTAATTCTGTTTGGCGTCAAGAAGGGCCGAACGCTCCCAAACTATCCGGCCCCTATGACCAACATGGCCGGGCGGCCGGAGCTTTTCCCCGGCGTTCCCTTCGGCCCAAGTTCGGCCGAGGCGATCGGCGATCTTCCCGACGCAGATACGTTTGCGACCTTGGCCAAGACCGACGCGGTTCGAACCGTGAAATATAGCCAGGCCTCGCCCTACGCAGCGGCTTTGCGTGGTCTGACGAATGATGCTTGGGCGTACGGCTATGTTCGCGAGTATGATCCCGGTGTACTTACCTCTAGTGCGCGTACCGCGCACACAGCCATCTCTAAGCGGCGGTTTTCCGAGACAGAAGCAGGAAAAGTTGAGCCGATCAGTCGCTTCTTTAGGCTTCCGCCGGAGGGAGTATCGAACACGCTTAGAGCCGGTACCGACGGAGCAAGAGGCGCATTTACGAGCCCGCGCCCGATCCACTACCGGCACGCTCGATGCGTGACCGTACGTGAGATGGCGCGACTTCACGGATTTCCCGACTGGTTCCGTTTTCATTCGACCAAATGGCATGGGGCACGGCAGATCGGAAACGCTGTCCCGCCCCCTCTTGCGGAAGCCATTGCGACCCAAGTTGTCCACGCCCTCAACTATGTTCAAGCTCGACCGGAGGGCACGGTATCGCTCGGCGACCCCGCGTTGCTGTACTACGATATGACTGAGGCGGCCGAGCATTTTAACGTTGCAGTACCGCCAAGTCGCCGTGATCGCAAAAGTGGTGCGAAGAAGCGCAAGCAGGAGGAGATCGAAGCGATCCGCCTCGGGGCAGGTGCCGGTGGCTAAAAAGCCGAACCGATACGGTGCGCTTGTCGAGAAGATATTCCTTGATCGCTACGAACCTGGTGCGACCTCTCTAGATTTCGCGCGTACCGACATCGAGGAGGCAGCAGAGGCGCTTGAAATAAGCTTGCCGAAGAACCTTGGCGACGTGCTCTACTCGTTTCGTTTCCGTACCGCCCTACCCGATAGTATTGTAGCAACAGAGCCGGAAGGGCTCGAATGGATCGTAGAGCTTGCCGGTCGTGCGAAGTACCGCTTCAGTTTGGTCAAAGCGAGCCGCGTGGTTCCGCGTGACGACCTTGTTACGATCACCATCCCCGATGCGACTCCCGAGTTGATCCGGGCTTATGCGTTGGATGACGAGCAGGCACTTCTTGCCATTGTTCGCTATAATCGCCTGATCGACACGTTTCTCGGGCTCACGACCTATAGTCTCCAAAACCACCTACGTACGACTGTGACGGACGTAGGTCAGATCGAGATCGACGAACTCTACATGGGTCTAGATAAGCACGGATGTCATTATGTTATTCCAGTGCAGGCCAAAGGCGGAAACGACAAAATCGGCATTGTGCAGATTGGTCAGGATATCGCCTTTGCGACCCAGAAGTTCCCGGGCATGAGGTGTCGTGCCATCGCCGTGCAGTTTCTGGCGGGCGAAGTTGTCGCCATGTTCGAGCTTACGGTGCAAGACGATGAGATTAAAGTCGTCGAAGAAAAACACTACAAGCTCGTGCCAGCGGACCGCGTTGATCGAGAGCGGGCGATTTCCTACCGGTAAGCTCCAGCACAGACCCCCTTCTGATCATTCCAATCACCCGTATGCCAAGCTGTAGCTACGGTAGCCGGCATTGATCCCATTTTGAAACGACTCATCTTAGGAATTTGTTAATCTAGTGTATGGTATCATAATACCTCAAAGAGTGAGGTCATCTGGCAGAGCAGATCACAGAGCAGAAACAGCAGGTACAGGCCGAAGAGGCGTTGCGCGCGCAAGTACAACGCGACATCGAGGCCGCGCGGGCGCAGATTGAGGCGGCTCTTGCGATGCTCAATAGTCACCCCAACCGCGATGAGTTGACCGGCCAAATAGGCACGTTGCAATCCCAGCTGATGCAGCTTGATGGCCTGCGGGCCGAGGCAAGCACCGGCACCCTCACGCAGCTTGCCGCCTTGCAGGTCGGTGTGGCCGTTTCTGTCGGAGCCGCCCATAATGTGACAGCGCATGCCACATCCAGTGCGGCGGTGGAGGCGTTCCAATCCGTGATCGTGATGAGCCAAGAGCAGATGATCGCGCTCGAACGCGATCACCGCCACCACTCCGAGCAGTTCCAGCAGTTTGAATCTGACATGTTCACCCGGATCGACGCGCTGGCCGCTGTCAACGGCGTGGATGTTTCCGGCTTCCATGAGAAGCAGCGCCAGTTGCAGGCCGAGTACAATGAAGCCAAAGCGCGCGGGGATCTGGCCGGGATGCTCGAAGCAGATGCGCTGCGCACTAACAGTCTGCGGGTGGGGTTAGAGCATGTCGGTGCATCACCGGCCGAGATTGACGCGGCGCGTGAGCAAGAAGAAGCCGCCCAGCAGCGCTATCTCGATCAGACCGCCATCGAGGCGCGGCGCGAAGCGGAGCAACAGGGCATGAGCGCCGACGCGGTCAAGGAGCATGTGGCGGTTGCAGTAGCCGAGGCTGATGCGGGATTGGAAGAACGCAAGGCAAGATATGCCGAGAAGACGGCCTCAAAATTTGAAGCTTCGTTCGACAAGCCGAAATTTGCAGTAACAGAAGCCACCGAAGCCGATGCTCCCCTGCCAACACCACACGATCAGCAGCCTACGGCTGAGGTGCAACTGTAGATTTTAGCGCCGCCTCCCTCGGGTCAGAACGATCTGTGCTGCCTCTTTCGCGGTTTCGTAGGTGAGACCAATGGCAAGAGCATTCGTGAAAGCTATAGCTCTGCTTGCCGCACATATTGTTCAGCCATAGGGCATCTCCCATGAGGTTTAGTGAGAAATACGGGCTAGTCGGAAAGGTTTTCGAGGGCATAGCGAATGATGTACGCCTGCATTGCTCGTGCCTCTGCCATGCTGGCCGCGTCGTCATTTTGTTTTGCGGCCTCGTATTCGGCATGAAGAGCGGCGCGGTCTTCATGTAAAAAAGCGACATCGATCCCGCGCTGTCTTGCCAGCTCGTCGATCCTCTCAAACATCGCTTCCTCGTAAGCATCGAAGCTGTCGTAACCTTTCGGGATGTGGGTGCCTTCCGCATAAAGCGGGAGAGCGGCACAGAAGACGGTGATAGTCAGGTATAAGCATGCAGCCGCCATCAGGCGGAACAACGAAACCATGATCGTTTCCTTTTGGGATGAAGTGGAATGGCTGGGGCGCGGCTCAGTTTTTCGGCCAGAGATGACTACAATTGCTTTGGCAGGTCAGTTGGTCGCTGTAGGTGGTGGCATACTGGCCATAGCCGGAACGCACCCACATGCAGTCATTGTAGCAATCGTAGTACGCCTGCCGCGAGCGCGCCTGCGCGAGTTGTAGCAGGGTTTGGGAGGGAGTAGTCGCGGTCAAACACTGCGCTGCTGAGCCGGTGATTTGCGGACATGTGGCGGCGCTTATCGGGGTTGTGCACAGGGCAAGCGAAGTCGCGGCGACAAGGCGCGAAGCAAAGGCGGTCAAGGGCATGAGAACACCAAATCAGATGAGCGTGGACTTGCTTATGCTACCGTATAGGGAATTCAGGTGCATTTTGGTTAGAGGTCTGTTATCACTGCATAAAATTTACATAATTAGGGTTATATGCGTGCGACGAAACTTTCTCTAAGCGACTGTATCATAACGGCTTGCACCCGAATTCCCTATTTGGGTGCAGACCGGAAAGCGCCCATGAGAAACCCTCTCGCTCCACATCTGCGCGCGCAGCTCTACGCCAGCCGCAAGAGCTTTTCCCCGGAGCAAGAGCGCCGCCTGATCGCTATTCTTTCACGGCATGAGCCACAAACCCGACTTCTCTGCGAACTGCTCTACCTAACCGGTTGCCGCATCTCCGAAGCGCTTATGCTACGGCGCGATTGTCTTGATACCGATGCCTCGCTGGTGGTGTTCCATACGCTCAAGCAGCGCGGGCATGAGCGCCTGCGAGCCGTTCCGGTCCCGCCGCGCTATCTGCGCCGGCTAATGGCCCTTCCCACGGCCACCAATGGCCGGTTTTGGCCTTACAGTCGATGGACAGCTTTACGGCGGATCAAGCCGATCTTCGAGCAAGCTGGCATCCCGTCTCAGCTCTCTAACACGAAGACCTTTCGGCACAGCTATAACGACCGGGGCAAGCTGAACGGTACACCTGATTACGTGCGCCGCGCTTTGCTGGGGCATCGCACCCAACAGGCAAACGACCATTATGGCGCGCTCATAGGCGACGAACTGACCAACTTTGCAACCAAGAACTGGGGCGTATTTTCATGACCGTAAATCATCCATCACGCATTGCACCGGGCGAACAAGCTGCCGCGATATTCGCCGCTTCGCAAGCGGTCGAGGCGCTTGTCTTCCTCGCGCAGTCGGATGCGATTACCGCAGCAGAACGCAAACAAGCCGTCCAAGGGTTCAATGCTATGCTGAAGGCACGAGACCGGCTTGAGATGAATGGCGCTGCCGGCGTTAGCTAGGCAATCAAGAGATCGTCCGGTGTCTTGCCATCTTCTAGTGCTGCTACGAACCATGCCGGCTTTCGCCCGCGCCCGCTCCACGTCAAAGTGAGGTTTTCTGGGTGCTGGTATTTTGGAGCTGCGACCGTCTTCTGTTTGACAGTTCCCGCCCCGATCAGCTGAGACAGAGAAAATCCCCTTTCCTTTGCGGCTGCCTCAGCCGCTGCCAGCGCCTCTTTGCGCCTGCGCGCCTCGAAGCTCTTGATCGCTTTAGCCACGTTCTTTTCGAGCTGCTTTAGCTCGTCAAACGACAGATCGTTTACATCGGGCATTGCCATGGGTTCACTCCTGATACTACCTCACGGCCATAAGGTATATGACGTAATCAAGATATGTGCTAGAGCACTGATTTATCGTACAAAATATTGTGCGAATGCCGCTCAAACCAAGAGCTGGTTTACCATATCGTTCACTGTCTGATTTCCATCTGAGGAGCTACGCTCTACTCATCATGGCACCTTGATTAGTCGCAATATTAACAACCAACTAGAAGGTTCATTATGTTCAAATGCTCACTAGACGTTAACATAAAAGTGTAACTTCACCGCACAGTCTTAACAGGTTTGCGACAGCCCTCTACCTTTATGGTCGGATAGACGGTTATGATCAATACGGAGAGTTCTCCGCGCGAGCAGTGAGGTTTCACTTGAGAAAAGCAAACCACGAAGGCAAAAAGACTCCATATCTGCTAAGAATAAGTAAGTAGTATTATATTGTTCATCCCATCAATTTTGGACAAGTATTGCTAGGTGTTTGATGTCCATAGTATTTAATATACTAGCTATAGCGGTCGCCTGCATCACGACTGTTCAAGCATTCGTTTTTATGTATAGACTAACATTCAATCAGGCCTCAAGAATATCTCACCAACTTGCATTCTTGCGATCAATTGAGTCCCTACTGCAAAAATCTCTAATAGACGTAGTGAGATACGCATCTGGAAACATATATGACTTTCTTAGCTTAATCTATGGAAAGCCAAAAGAGGATGGAAAGTTAACTGCGTACTTCACATTGAGATCATTTCGAGTTTCTTTTATAATTGCATTTTCATATATCGCCATACTT
This sequence comes from Thalassococcus sp. S3, assembly GCF_004216475.1. GTDB lineage: Bacteria > Pseudomonadota > Alphaproteobacteria > Rhodobacterales > Rhodobacteraceae. Next base: position 471,570 of record NZ_CP022303.1, read on the forward strand.
CCTCTTGCTCCGACTGTTGGGGTTATTATCACCGCATCAGTATTTTCCATGCCGGACGATTTACCGAAGGTTATGAGAGCGTCAATTTTTATCTTATATCCATTCATGCTTCTATTTATTTTATATGTCATAGCCCTAACTTTTCGGACTCTTATTCGCAATATCGATTCAAAATCTGAACTTCTTTGGCGCAATCAGATAGTAAACATTGAAGCTACTCTTCTTGGCCTCCCGATGAAATTTACTATTCTCGCGTTCACAGCATTAATAATTTTCGCAACTACGTTGGGCGAGAGCTTAGGAAGTATTATTGAATCTAGTACAGTTATATCCGCTTTTGGTATGATTTTTGTAGTGCTAACGGCTGCTGGCTTTGGGCTACTAGTTGTAATAGGTGCGCTGAGAGTTCTCTATAGCTATGGAGTAGCGTCATTTGCATTACTTCCATTTGTACTATTTCTAGGTTACGGGAGATACTCTCACTATATCTTGATATTTCTCTCTGCGATTATTTCAATATCTTATACTTTCCCCAATGCAGTTATACCACTTGCTGGGGATGATTTGCACCTAAGTAAATTAGTCAGCGACATAATCGATGAATCCCCCTTCACATTTACGTGGTCAAGCGGATATGTTTTTTTCTTATCGATATTGACTCTATCATTATTAATATATCCATTTTTCTCTAAGCGAAGCTTTCTAAATATATCGCATAGAGTCATTCTCCGTTATTTTTTGGCAACCTCTATTTTTGCGGTATCAGTCTACACTGACAGCCTCGGCGCACTGGGTATAAGTGGGCCTCTGGCTTATGGTCTTACTATGGTAGCATTTATTATGGCGAATGCTGTTGGTGATAATATTTCTGTCGCAGTCTCTAGACATATTTTTTGGAAAATATCCCTAGACAAAAATATTCTTCTTCTGCCGCTCCGCATAATTTTTGATTTGCTTGGAGTTATTTTTTCAATATGTGCATCAATTTTTACTATCTGGATCGCGATGTTGTCAATTATCGTTATTTCCGGCTCGCATGAGCTATTACTTAATCCGAGCTTTTACCTTCGCGCCGATCAATTGGAGGTTGCTCAATGGTATACCTACGTCTATTGGGGCAGTTCAATTTTGATGCACGGCCTTTTAGCTCTGGTATTGGTGGCCTTTGGTGAAAGTGCCTTGTCGGCAGCGTATCAAGTTGGGTTTTTTCCTGAAATAGTTAGCTCCGGCATACTTAACTCAACTGATATCGGCTTAATTATTGGTCCAGCAGTTGGTGTTCTTTTTGGATTTTTTACTGCGATACTTCCATCCCTCATTAATGCGTTCTTTATAGTTTTCTTCATTTTCATCTGGTTAACGGGGTCAATTGGTCAAAGGGTCGCAGTTATCGTCGGTAGGTTTGTGGTGTGTGAAGATATCAGCAGTTCTGAAAGACAAGACAGAATTGAAACAGTTATGGTAGCTATTTCGCTTTTAGTTTCTATATCTATTTTGAGCTTCGTTTTGCCGATAATCATGTAATTTTTTACATTTTTCCTTATTCAATTACGTACAAGTCTGTCCCTGCGTCTCCGGGCCTATCAAGCTATCCGCCTTTGGGGTTGGACTTCAATCAGCAAATAACTCTTGCACGAAGTCTAGCTGGTAGAAACAATGAAGTTTCAAGGTAGGTGCAATGCGAAGCAAGTATGTCCTCCTACCCCCACATTCTGGCGGCGATGTCCTGCTCTTCCTTGCCAACCGCGTCTGCATAGATCGCAGTTGTCGAGAGCTGCGCGTGCCCCATCTATTTATGCAGCATATGCAGCGGAATGCCGTTCACGGTCGCGTTGATCCCGAACCTGTGCCGTAAGCCCTTGGGGCTCCGCCGCAGCGCATAGGGGAGACCAGCCTCGATCATGATGCGCTTGACGATCTGCCAGACCCACACACGGCTTATCGGCCAGATTGGCGCGCTCGCCTACCTGCTAGATTTCTGTGTTTCGCGGATATAGTATGCTGTATAGTAAGGATAAACAAAGGCGGAAGTTCCATGTGCTGCAAATCCTGACGCAGAGAGCATACGGCCAAAGCGCATAACGTAGATACTGAAACACTGCGCAAAGCATTGAAGAAACATCGCGCGGCGTAGGAGGGCCAATGCATCTCAGACACCGGGCTGCTCTGCCTCATCTGTCAAAGCGCAGGAGAAACGGTGTTCCTAGAGGAGCTAGCCGAACTACTCGAGTAACGCCGTGTGAAGTCCATTCTTGTGTTCGATGCGACCACGCACCCCGCGCCAGACAATCAGGCCGCGGTCGTCACCAAGATCACCGTCGAGCAATCTTCATAGAATTGTAACACCAGAAAACTTCATCTTTTGATATAGTTAGATATCAACAAAGAGGGGTTTCATGGAAACATATACAGATCATTTAGCTGGTCAAAGCCAAACGCAGCGAATGATTGCTGATATTGGCCGTCTTTTAAATGGACAGCCACTTGCTCACACAAGTGATAGCCATGGAAACGAAATGATTAACTCTATCATCACATGCGCGAATGGTCAGACTGTAGATGTCTCGTATTGGGAGGGAGCACGAGATCAGGCAGCACTCATTGCAAACGCCACGTTGCTCGAAGTCCATGGAGATGGTGTAGGGCGAACTTATACTTTAGGTGATCTCCAAAGCCCGCTGCAAACTCGCTGTGAGGCTGCAGCAGAAGAGCGTCAACGCTAAGGTTTACGGGCAGCCGGGATCACCTTGCCCCATACGCCTGATTTGGTTCGGCTCAATTCCCCGGAAGACACATCGCGTTGAAACAGCTGTATCAGGAAGCTGCGCGATCACCTCTCGTCCCAATGAAAAATTCCTGCCTCCATCGATCATAGCTGTGATGTTATCACAGATTTCTGGCGTCCCGTGCATAGCAAGAAGCTGGAATGGAAAGGCCGAATCTCTGCTAAAGATAAACTGAACCTCCGTAGGAACCGCCAAGATTTCTGGACGCTGTACCCACAGTTCCAAACCCTGTGAGTTATACGCTACGAGGTAGAGGCAACGCCCACCTGCTACATCAATACGAAAGTCCTGCCCGTCATCGGTCGGGTTCAAGAAAATGTCATAGGTTGCGGATGCACCCGGTTCTGTACTGACCCATGTGGCGCTCAGGTCGAGAGGTTCTGCGGTAGCTGTCATTGGTAGAAAAAGGGATGCGATTAGCGTTATCCTACCCATCATTTTGATGTCTCCATTCATTAAAGTTCTGATCTCTGATCTGCACCCACAGTTCGTACTCGCTATTGTTCAAGGGAAGGCGGGCACAGCCCAATATGCGTACCCTGTCTCCTTCCTCCAGTTGCACTTCTCTGAGGACTGTTTGACAGGATGTGTCTTGCTCATCGGTGCAGATATTTTGTGTTATGTTTTGAGGGCTTGGGGTGAACTGCAACGCGTCATCAACGCTCTGATCAATCTGAGCTGGTGCCCAATATGACACAGCAATACTCTCTCGTAATGTAACAGACCGAGCAGGATCAATTCTGGCGGGACACGCTTCCTGTAATGACTCAGGGTTGCGGCTAAAAGAAAGGTCTCCATAAATAGGAGAACCGACACCTTGATAGTCATCATGATCTTGGAATGTCGCGTAGTGAACCCAACCGACACAAGCTCTGTTAATTTCGCATAGTTGCGTATGACTCAAAACCCGTTCTGCTAGAAAAAATGTAATGTTTGAGAAACTGAAAAATACTATAAGAACAAAGGTAATTGATGTCGATATAAGTTTGACATTAAATCTTGGGGAGAAATCAATTTTATTAGAAACAATTTTTGTAAGTTTTTCTACGGGCCATATCGTAGAGGCTGTGATTACAGAAAGTACTATGAATATCACTGGAACTGCATATATTAGCTGCACATGAACTGCAGAAATTACTCCATAGGTAATTTGTAACAACGAAGCAACAGCAGAAATTAGCATTATTCTATGGGTTAAAAGGCTCTGAGGTATACTGGTTATCACCTGCTTCATTGTGGATTATCTAAGTCCCGCCTCGAAGCCGCCTCCGCTCGTGAGCCATTAAACGGATGATCATGGCTCACCGCAAGAGCCCATAAGGTTATTTTTGATATTGTCAGGAACTGTCACACTCATCAACTGTCCGGGCGATGTAGTCTCGTTCAAGAAATGCTTCCTTTCTATCGGAACACGAATATATTCTGGCTTCCCCGTTGCTCAAGCGAAACCGTATATGCTCATCAGGATTTATGACCTACACGCCATAAACTGAAAATATGCGCTTAAGATTATATTTGGACGGTGCAAGACAGTGCGGTCGAGCTTCTGAGGCTACGCAGCAAGCCAATATCGCGTTGCCTTGCGCGCTCCTGTTTTATGCAACGCACCTTTGGCAACAAGATCGTTCAAGTCTCTCGTCGTAGTCGGAACAGTGGCACCTGTAATCGCACGATAATTCTTCGCGCTTAGCCCGCCCACGAAACCGTCTGGACCAGCTTCAAACATGCGCAGCAACGCACGTTCTTGCCGGTCGTTAAGTTGACCTCTAAGGCGATCCAACATCTGGGTCTTTGCGATCACGTGACCGATCAACGCGATCGAATAGTCCTGCGCTTTCAACGCTGTTTTCGCAAACCACGCCAGCCATGCGTCAATGTTGAGCGATTTGTTGTTGCGCTCGAGAATATCATAGTACCCTTTGCGCTCTTTTTCGATTTGCCTTGCAAACGCCAGCAAACTCGGCTGGCCAAGAGCGCGTGACAGGCTGTGTTCACTGATGGCGCGAGCAATGCGGCCATTGCCATCCTCAAATGGGTGGATAGAGACAAAGTATAGATGCGCGATGCCCGCCTTTGTAAGCGCAGGCAGCGTTGATTGGTTCAGCCAATCCAGAAACCGCGTCATTTCACGATCCACCTGTCGGGATGGTGGCGCTTCGAAGTGAACCTTCGGTTTCTGGAAGGGGCCAGAAACCACCTGCATCGCTTCAGTGTGTGTGCGATACGCTCCGATGTTTTGAAGATCACGTTGCGCACCGCACACCATCCTGTGCCATACGAACAAGGTCTCGTGAGTGATATCATTCTCAAAACCGTCGAAGACAGCGACCATGAGTTCTGCGATCCCGGCCTCTGCGGAACCAGCCTTGGCTTGCGCCTTCAATCCTAGTTGGCGGCGTACCGAGGACTGCACCGAGGCTCGGTCGAGATACTCTCCTTCGATTTCTGAGGTCTTTATTGCTTCTTCACTCAGAAGCTCAACCTTCACATTATCCCGGTCGTCTTTGCTGAGATGTTGCCACGCGCCTGACAGTCTACCTGCACCAAGCAAGAAGTGTTGTTCCATCGCTTCAAGGGCTTTGGGGTCGTAGCGCCAGTTAGGCCAGTCTTCGTGTTGCCAGTTCCATATCATGAGGAATAAATGCTCAATTTATTCCTCATATTCTGCCATAATGATGATGAATAACAAGTTTTTTATTCATCACTGAGAGTGACTGAGCCAGCCTCTCGTCTCACCCTCGTTCGTCTTCGAGGCTGTGTTTCCTATGCACATGGGCTTGCCGCCCATATGTGAGGGGCCGAGGCCGCTGCCTACTGCCCCAAAGCAAAATCGACACAGACCGTGGTTCGGCCAGCTGGCCTGCACCCGCACCATCTGCATCGATTTGGCTTTTCCCCCTCTACCAGCACTCGCCGTGAGCAGGGTTGCAAGCGCAACCCAAACCTCATGATGAAAGGGTGACATAATGACGACGTTCTACGCACAACCATACGATATTCATGCTTCAGGTTTCTATTTTGACGATGCAGAAAGCTACCTGAGCAAGATTGGCATCATTACCAACGAATTTGGTGATCTGGTCGAAGAGTTTGACATCCAGTTCCTTGATGGAGAGTGGATCGACGCAGAACTGGCAACAGCCATCGGCGTCAATCAAGCGAACGTCTTAGATGTGATGGCGGCCATGGAAGGGTGGGGTGACCATCAGAAAACGTTAGTCATCCTCGCAGCAGGTGAATGCGGCTATGCCTTTGACCCTGCTGATGATGATCCTGACGGTTTAGACGTGGATATCTATCCGGTTAGTAGTTTGAGAGAGCTAGCGGAGCACTTTGTGGAAGAGGGGCTGTTTGGTGAGATATCTGAGCAGCTAGGTCGCTACCTCGATTATGATGCCATCGCGCGTGACCTAAGCGTAGATTATACGGAAACCAGCGTGGCGGGTGAAAGCCTCATTTATCGTTGCGGTTAAGAGGTGCCGAAGAGGTGCGTACCCCGAAAGGGTGTATGTGAACAGCGGACAAAAACCCTTGTACAGCAAGATTCGGTGCCGCTAGCGTCCCAGTGAGTTTGAAAACAGGTGCAAAAAGGGCCGAAAGTTACACATTTTTTTACACAGTACACAGTTTGACGCAAATTTACCGTGTAAAAACAGTGGCTAAAAGAACCTCTAAGCGGTCTCCAAAACCGTAGGTCGCGGGTTCGAACCCTGCTGCCCCTGCCACCTTCAAACACAGCTTGACCTGCGGTCGCCAATAGCGATCCGCTACGCTACGGTCTTGGCCGGCAAAGATCCGGTGTATTCGCCGCGTGCGGGATAGGCGTTTGCGATGGCAAAATCCAGCGCGCTGACCAGTTCCGAAAAATGCGGGCGCACAAACGGCATGGTCTGAACCGCGCCGTAGTAGAGCGTTTGCTCTGGTGTCACCATGAAAAGGCCGGGCTCGGAAAAGAGATCGGGTTCTTCTATGCCAATGGATGTCTTCCCACGGCTCGTAGAAATGTAGAGTCCCCAATCCCGGGCGGCCTGGAGGTCGAGATCATACCCGATCCGCAAAGAGGTGTTTTCTATCTTTTCCGCCATGGCGCGCGCGCGATCTTCCGGATCAGCGCTGACGGCGATGCAGGCGACCCCACGCTCGGCAAAACCTGCGACGCGTGTTTGAAATTCCTTCAGATAGGTGGCGCAGATTGGGCAATGCAGACCGCGATAAAAGCAAATCACGGTGCCACGTTCGGTTGTCGATGCGGCGAGATCGAACGCAGGGCCATCAAGTGTGGGAACGGTCAGGTTTGGTGACTTCTGCCGTGGAATAAGCATGTCGGGCTCCTTGTGAATTGCGATGACAGACCCATACAGGGTATAGTGATGCGGAAAATTCCAAAAAACTGATCCAAACACCGAAAATGCCTCAACACGATCGCCTCTCAGCGCTGATGAACCGCTTTACGCTCACCGTTCGACCATTCGATGACAGCGGCTCTCAACTCAAAATCCTGTGCGATGGCGCGGATCGGAAGTCTGTGCTTTTGGCGCCCTCTGGCATCGCATCGCTGCCCGGCGGTCAGTCGGAGGTGTTCAGCGCCCGCGTCGATTGGGGAGGGATTTCAAATCCGCTCTTTGCCGGTTTGCCGGACTTCGTGTGTCATGCGGTTGAGCCCGCGTCGGAACTCGATCAACTCATTAAAGTCCTGTGCGCCGAGCACATCGCCCAAAGATGCGGTGTGGCATCGGTTCTGAACCGCATGGCAGAAATCGTGATGGTCAAGCTGATGCGCGCGCTGATCGAGGATGGCGCTGTCAAAACGGGCGTCTTGGCCGGTCTTGCAGACAAGCGTCTTAGCCGCACACTTGTCGCGCTGCACGAGATGCCCGGGAAGACTTGGACCAATGCCGACATGGCGCATGTGGCCGGTCTTTCGGTGAGCCGGTTTTCCGAGTTGTTCCGGGAGGCCGTCGGAGTGACGCCGTCGGCATATCTGCGTCAATGGCGATTTGCCTTGGCCAGACAGGATCTGGTGCGCGGCGATAGGGTCGACGCGGTCGCGCGCAGATACGGCTATGGCTCCTCGGAAGCGCTCAATCATATGTTCCGGCGCATGTCTGGCGCCACGCCGATCTCGGCACGCTTGGGCGGATAGCCCCGGAGGCTTGCGGCTTGGGCGGCGTGCCCGGCGCACGCCTTGATGATGAGGACGAAGCTTCGGCACGGTCAAAGCGGTCTTGAATTCGCCGAGAACGCCCGTTATGTCCGCATGATCCGAAACCCGATGGGGCGTTGATATGGCCACCACCAATCCAATCCAGTTCATCCAGCAGGTCCGTGCCGAGGTGGCAAAGATTGTATGGCCGACGCGCCGAGAGACATTCCTGACAACTGTCATGGTGTTCATCATGGCAGCGTTGACGGCTGTTTTTTTTGCAATCGTGGATCTTTTGATCCGCGGCGGGCTGCAGGTGGTGCTGGGCTTTTTCGGATCCTGACATTGCGGCGTACTAGGCCTGCGCCGGTTGCGTCTTGGGGGCTTGCGCATAGCAGCTTTCAGGAGTAGGTGAAGCTCCACTCTGACCAAAGGCGTGCGGCGATTCGTGTTGCACGCCGCTTTTTGTTCAGGGCGTGGGCATGAAAATGCCCGTACATATCAATTTCCTACGGCCCGATTACGACCGGGTCGGCAAGGCGAGGGCAACAAGCGTCATGGCGAAGCGTTGGTATTCGGTCAGCGTTCTTTCGAATTTCGAAAAGAAGATCGCGGAACAGATCCGGACATCCGTAGCCGAGCATGGGCTTGAGGACGATATCGACGAGGTTCTGGTGCCGACCGAAGAAGTGATCGAAGTGCGCCGCGGCAAGAAAGTCACGACGGAGCGGCGCTTCATGCCGGGCTATGTTCTGGTGCATATGGAGATGTCGGATCAGGGATATCACCTGATCAACTCGATCAACCGGGTCACGGGCTTTCTGGGTCCGCAGGGGCGGCCGATGCCCATGCGGGATGCGGAAGTGAACCAGATCCTGAACCGGGTGCAGGAAGGTGAAGAGGCGCCACGCACGCTGATCCATTTCGAGGTTGGCGAGAAGGTGAAGGTCAACGATGGACCGTTCGAGGATTTCGACGGAATGGTCGAGGAAGTCGACGACGAGAACCAGCGTCTGAAGGTGACGGTGTCGATCTTCGGTCGGGAAACGCCGGTCGAGCTGGAATATACGCAGGTCACCAAGCAGGCCTGACGGAAGCGCTCATCAAGCCCTGGCGGGCTTTCTTCGCGAAGCGGAGAGTGAGCAAAGAGACGTGGGAGGTTGAGGCGCCGCGGTGACCTGACCGGACCACGACAACCCGGGCGCTTGGACGCCCAAGACCCAAACCGGCGCGCCGGGGCGGGGTTGGAAAAGGAGATGGCCCATGGCCAAGAAACTCGCAGGCACCATGAAGTTGCAGGTGCCCGCCGGACAAGCGAACCCTTCCCCGCCGGTCGGCCCGGCGCTGGGTCAGCGCGGCATCAACATTATGGAATTCTGCAAGGCGTTCAACGCCAAGACAGCAGATATGGAGCCTGGTGCCCCCTGTCCGACGGTGATCACGTACTATCAGGACAAGTCCTTCACCATGGACATCAAGACGCCGCCGGCGTCCTACTACCTGAAAAAGGCAGCGAAGGTTAAATCCGGCGCCAACAACCCGTCGCGGGAGACGGTGGGCACGGTGACCGCGGCACAGGTGAAAGAGATCGCGGAAGCGAAGATGAAAGATCTCAACGCCAACGACGTGGATGCGGCGATGCAGATTATTCTTGGCTCGGCCAAGTCCATGGGCATTGAGGTGAAGTAAGATGGCGAAGCTTGGAAAACGCACCCGTGCGGCCCGCGAGGCCTTCGCTGGAAAAGAGAACCTGTCGGTCGAAGACGCTGTAGCCCTGGTCAAGGGCAACGCCTCGGCCAAGTTCGACGAAACGGTCGAGGTTGCGGTCAATCTGGGCGTCGACCCTCGTCACGCGGACCAGATGGTCCGCGGCGTGGTTGGTTTGCCGAATGGGACGGGCAAAGCCGTCCGCGTGGCCGTGTTTGCCCGCGGTCCCAAGGCGGATGAGGCGAAGGAAGCTGGTGCGGATATCGTGGGCGCCGAGGATCTGATGGAAACGGTGCAGGGCGGCAAGATCGAGTTTGACCGCTGTATCGCGACCCCGGACATGATGCCTATCGTGGGCCGTCTGGGTAAAGTGCTGGGGCCGCGTAACCTGATGCCGAACCCCAAGGTGGGCACAGTGACCATGGATGTGGCCGACGCTGTCAAAGCGGCCAAGGGCGGCGAAGTGCAGTTCAAGGTCGAAAAGGCAGGCGTTGTGCATGCGGGCGTTGGTAAGGCTTCTTTTGATGAGGCCAAGCTGGTCGAGAATGTACGCGCGTTTGTCTCTGCGGTGGCCAAGGCAAAGCCTGCCGGTGCCAAGGGCACGTATATGAAAAAGATCGCGCTGAGCTCCACGATGGGCCCCGGCGTGTCGATCGCTGTTGACGACGCTGCTTCGGAGTAATCCCGGCGTGTTGTGCAAGAATTCCCAATGGCAATTGCCCGCGGGAATGGCAGGGCCGGACCACCGGCCCTGACCTGTCCGAGACGGAGGGTGCGCTGCGCCGAAAGCCCGCAAGGGCTTGAGAAGCGGCACATAAATCCTTCCTGAGATGGGAAACGAGATTCTGATCGCCTTGTCGGGTGATTTTGGCTCGGGACCCTGAAACGGACCCGATGCTCCGGAGCGATCCGGAGTGAATGAGAGCCGGGGGGAGACCCCCAAATTGGAGTAAAACTGTGGATAGAGCCCAGAAAGAGAAAGTGGTCGAGGAACTCGGCCAGATCTTCGAAAGCTCTGGCGTCGTCGTGGTTGCCCACTACGCCGGTCTGACAGTTGCCGAGATGCAGGACCTGCGCGCGCGTGCTCGCGAAGCAGGCGGGTCGGTCCGCGTCGCCAAGAACAGGCTCGCCAAGATCGCCCTTCAGGGAAAGCCATGTGAAAGCATGACCGACCTTCTGACGGGTATGACCGTTCTGACCTATTCCGAGGACCCCGTGGCGGCAGCCAAGGTGGCCGAGGACTTCGCCAAGGAGAACAAAAAGTTCGAAATCCTTGGCGGGGCGATGGGCGAGAACGCTCTGGACCGGGCCGGTGTCGAAGCCGTGTCGAAAATGCCGTCGCGCGAGGAGCTTATCGCCTCCATCGTCGGCTGCATCGGCGCACCCGCTTCGAACATTGCCGGGGCCATTGGCGCACCTGCTTCGAATATTGCGTCCATCCTGTCCACGATCGAGGATAAGGCGGCCGCTTAAGGCAAACGTCAGCTGGCGTGGGGTTGATTGCCCGACGTTGGAACACATTTATGCAAACGGAAAGAGCTGAACATGGCTGATCTGAAAAAACTGGCAGAAGAGATCGTTGGTCTGACCCTGCTGGAAGCACAAGAACTGAAAACAATCCTCAAAGACGAATACGGCATCGAGCCCGCCGCAGGCGGCGCGGTGATGATGGCCGGCCCCGCAGGCGACGCCGGTGGCGCCGCTGAGGAAGAGAAGACCGAATTCGACGTTATTCTGGTGGCTGCCGGCGCGTCGAAGATCAACGTCATCAAAGAAGTCCGCGCCATCACCGGCCTGGGCCTGAAAGAAGCCAAGGAACTGGTGGAAGCAGGCGGCAAAGCCGTGAAAGAGCAAGCCTCCAAAGAGGAAGCGGAAGAGATCAAGGGCAAGCTGGAAGCAGCTGGCGCCGAGGTTGAACTGAAGTGATGACAGCCGGAACGTAGTCGTTTTCCGATCCGGAAAACGGCTGGAATTCGTCACGAATTCCGGGGCGTTCCAAGCTGAGAACAAGGGCTGGGTCCGGTGAAAAACCGGGCTCAGCCGAACCCGTCTTAGAAAGGGCTTTGTGATCCAAGCCCTTTCTCAGGCGGGGGACCCGGATCGGGAGGCTGCCATTGGGACGGCGGCCATGAATGGATCCGGACCCGCTGTCTCGTATGGGCAAGCTGCCGTGGCCCGCCGGCAGTCTTGACCGGTGAGAAACTCGAAAGGTGACACCTGATATGGCTCAATCCTTCCTTGGCCAGAAACGTCTTCGGAAATATTACGGCAAGATCCGCGAAGTGCTGGACATGCCGAACCTCATCGAGGTGCAAAAGTCATCCTATGATCTGTTCCTGAAATCCGGCGACCAGCCCCAGCCTCTTGATGGTGAGGGGATCATGGGCGTCTTCCAGTCGGTCTTCCCGATCAAGGATTTCAACGAAACCTCCGTGCTGGAATTCGTCAAATACGAGCTGGAAAAGCCCAAATACGACGTTGAGGAATGCCAGCAGCGCGACATGACCTACAGCGCACCCCTCAAGGTGACGCTGCGCCTGATCGTGTTCGATGTCGATGAAGACACTGGCGCGAAATCCGTCAAGGACATCAAGGAACAAGACGTTTTCATGGGCGACATGCCCCTGATGACACCCAACGGGACGTTCATCGTGAACGGAACCGAGCGCGTGATCGTCTCTCAGATGCACCGCTCGCCCGGCGTGTTCTTTGATCATGACAAGGGTAAGACCCATTCCTCGGGCAAGCTGCTCTTTGCCTGCCGCATCATTCCCTATCGCGGCTCCTGGCTCGACTTCGAGTTCGACGCCAAGGACATCGTCTATGCCCGCATCGACCGCCGCCGCAAACTGCCGGTGACCACGCTGCTGTATGCGCTGGGACTGGATCAGGAAGGCATTATGGATGCCTATTTCGATACCGTCAGCTACCGGCTGGAGAAGAACAAGGGTTGGGTCACCCCCTTCTTCCCCGAGCGTGTACGCGGCACCCGGCCGACCTATGATCTGATTGACGCCACCTCCGGCGAGGTCATCGCCGAGGCCGGTAAGAAGGTTACGCCGCGTGCGGTCAAGAAGCTGATCGACGAAGGCACGGTCACCGACTTGCTCGTCCCCTTCGATCACATTGTCGGCAAATTCGTCGCCAAGGACATCATCAACGAAGAAACCGGCGCGATTTACGTCGAGGCCGGGGACGAGCTGACGCTGGAATACGACAAGGATGGCGACCTGATCGGCGGCACCGCGAAGGAACTGATCGACAATGGCGTGACCGATATCCCGGTGCTCGACATCGATAACGTCAATGTCGGCCCGTACATGCGCAACACTATGGCGATGGACAAGAACATGAACCGCGAAACCGCGCTCATGGACATCTACCGTGTGATGCGTCCGGGTGAGCCGCCCACCGTTGAGGCCGCCTCGACCCTGTTCGATACGCTCTTCTTTGACAGCGAGCGCTATGATCTGTCCGCCGTGGGCCGGGTCAAAATGAACATGCGCCTGGCACTCGATGCCGATGATACCCAGCGCACGCTGCGCAAGGAAGATATCGTCGCCTGTATCAAGGCGCTGGTTGAGTTGCGCGACGGCAAAGGTGACGTGGACGATATCGACCACCTCGGCAACCGCCGTGTTCGCTCGGTCGGCGAGCTGATGGAGAACCAGTACCGCGTGGGTCTCTTGCGGATGGAGCGTGCGATCAAGGAACGCATGTCGTCGGTCGAGATCGACACGGTGATGCCACAGGATCTGATCAATGCGAAACCGGCGGCTGCGGCTGTACGCGAGTTCTTTGGCTCGTCCCAGCTGTCTCAGTTCATGGACCAGACCAACCCGCTGTCGGAAGTCACGCACAAACGCCGCCTGTCGGCGCTTGGGCCGGGTGGTCTGACCCGTGAGCGTGCGGGCTTTGAGGTGCGCGACGTGCACCCGACCCATTATGGCCGGATGTGCCCGATTGAGACGCCGGAAGGTCCGAATATCGGTCTGATCAACTCGCTGGCCACTTTTGCCCGCGTGAACAAGTACGGCTTCATCGAAACGCCTTACCGGGTGGTCAAGGACAGCCAGGTCACCGACGAAGTGCACTACATGTCGGCCACCGAAGAGATGCGGCACACCGTGGCGCAGGCCAACGCCAAGCTGGACGAAAGCGGGCGCTTTGTGAACGACCTCGTCTCCACTCGGCAATCCGGCGACTACACGCTGGCGCCGACAGAGAACGTCGACCTGATCGACGTCTCGCCAAAACAGTTGGTTTCGGTCGCGGCCTCGCTGATCCCGTTCCTGGAAAACGACGACGCGAACCGTGCTCTGATGGGTTCGAACATGCAACGTCAGGCGGTTCCGCTTTTGCGGGCCGAAGCGCCGCTGGTTGGCACCGGCATTGAAGAGGTCGTGGCCCGCGATTCCGGCGCTGCGATCATGGCGAAGCGCGGCGGTATCATCGACCAGGTTGATGCGCAGCGGATCGTGATCCGGGCGACCGAGGATCTGGAACTGGGCGATGCGGGTGTGGACATCTACCGTATGCGCAAATTCCAGCGCTCGAACCAGAACACCTGCATCAACCAGCGTCCGCTGGTGAAGGTGGGCGACACCGTCCAGAAGGGCGAGGTGATCGCCGACGGTCCGTCGACCGATCTGGGTGAACTGGCGCTCGGCAAGAACGTGGTCGTCGCCTTCATGCCGTGGAATGGCTACAACTACGAGGACTCGATCCTGATCTCCGAGCGCATTGCGCGTGACGACGTCTTTACCTCGATCCATATCGAGGAATTCGAGGTCGCCGCCCGCGATACCAAGCTTGGGCCGGAAGAGATCACTCGCGATATCCCGAATGTCGGCGAGGAAGCCCTGCGCAACCTCGACGAGGCGGGCATTGTCTATATCGGCGCCGATGTGGAGCCGGGCGATATCCTCGTGGGCAAAATCACCCCGAAAGGCGAAAGCCCGATGACGCCGGAGGAGAAACTGCTCCGCGCCATCTTTGGTGAGAAAGCTTCCGATGTGCGCGACACGTCGCTGCGAGTGAAGCCGGGTGACTTTGGCACAGTCGTCGAGGTGCGTGTCTTCAACCGCCACGGCGTGGAGAAAGACGAACGTGCGCTGCAGATCGAGCGGGAAGAGGTCGAACGTCTGGCCCGGGACCGGGACGACGAACTCGCCATCCTCGACCGCAACATCTATGCGCGTCTTAAGGGCCTGATCCTTGGCAAGACCGTTGCCAAGGGGCCGAAAGGCGTCTCTTCCGGCGCGGTGATCACCGAGGACCTGCTGGAGACGATGATCCGCAGCCAGTGGTGGCAACTGGCCTTGGCTGAAGAAACCGACGCCCAGATCGTCGAGGCCCTGAACGAGCAATACGAGGTGCAGAAACGCGCCCTTGATGCCCGGTTCGAGGACAAGGTCGAGAAGGTGCGCCGTGGCGATGATCTGCCCCCGGGTGTGATGAAGATGGTCAAGGTCTTCGTCGCGGTGAAGCGTAAGCTACAGCCGGGCGACAAGATGGCCGGGCGTCACGGCAACAAGGGCGTGATCTCGAAAGTGGTGCCGATGGAGGACATGCCATTCCTGTCCGACGGAACCCCGGTCGATTTCTGCCTCAATCCGCTGGGCGTGCCGTCGCGGATGAACGTGGGTCAGATCCTCGAAACCCACATGGGCTGGGCCGCACGCGGTCTGGGCCTGAACGTGGACGAGGCGCTGCAGGAATATCGCCGCAGCGGTGACCTGACCCCGGTACGCGACGCGATGAGCCACGCCTACGGCGAGGATGTCTATGACGAAGGCATCGCGTCCATGGACGAGGAGCATCTGATCGAAGCCGCCGGTAACGTCACACGCGGTGTGCCGATTGCAACGCCGGTCTTCGACGGTGCGAAAGAGGCGGACGTGAATGACGCACTCGTGCGTGCGGGCTTCTCCGAAAGCGGTCAGTCGGTCCTCTTTGACGGCCGCACCGGTGAGCAGTTTGCGCGTCCGGTGACGGTGGGCATCAAGTACCTGCTGAAACTGCACCACCTGGTGGACGACAAGATCCATGCGCGTTCGACCGGGCCCTACAGCCTCGTCACCCAGCAGCCGCTGGGCGGTAAGGCGCAGTTCGGCGGTCAGCGTTTCGGGGAGATGGAGGTCTGGGCTCTGGAAGCCTACGGCGCCGCCTACACCCTGCAGGAGATGCTGACCGTGAAGTCGGACGACGTGGCTGGCCGGACCAAGGTCTACGAGAGCATCGTCAAGGGCGAGGACAACTTCGAAGCGGGTGTTCCCGAGAGCTTCAACGTTCTCGTGAAAGAAGTCCGCGGCCTCGGCCTGAATATGGAACTCCTGGATGCGGAGGAGACGGAGTGATCCGGGCAGCCGGAATTTGACACAAATTCCGGCCGTTTTCCGTCACGGAAAACGGCGCCCCGAACCCATCTTTCCGCCCGAATTTGAGGTATCAAAATGAACCAGGAACTGACCAACAACCCGTTCAACCCGCTGACCCCGCCGAAGGTCTTTGATGAGATCAAGGTCTCTCTGGCGAGCCCGGAGCGGATCCTCTCGTGGTCCTATGGCGAGATCAAGAAGCCCGAGACCATCAACTACCGCACGTTCAAGCCCGAGCGTGACGGCCTCTTCTGCGCGCGTATCTTTGGCCCGATCAAGGATTACGAATGCCTCTGCGGCAAATACAAACGCATGAAGTATCGTGGCGTCGTCTGCGAGAAATGCGGTGTGGAGGTCACGCTGCAAAAGGTCCGCCGCGAGCGGATGGGCCACATCGAACTGGCCGCCCCCGTGGCTCACATCTGGTTTCTGAAATCGCTGCCCTCCCGCATCGGCCTGATGCTGGACATGACGCTGCGCGATCTGGAGCGGGTGCTTTATTTCGAAAACTACGTGGTGATCGAACCCGGTCTGACCGATCTGACCTATGGCCAGATGCTGACCGAGGAAGAGTTCATGGACGCGCAGGATGCTTATGGCATGGACGCGTTCACCGCCAATATTGGCGCCGAAGCGATCCGTGAGATGCTGGCCCAGATCGACCTGGAGGCCGAGGCCGAGCAATTGCGCGCGGATCTTGCCGAAGCGACGGGTGAGCTGAAGCCCAAGAAGATCATCAAACGCTTGAAAGTGGTCGAGAGCTTCCTGGAGTCCGGCAACCGCCCGGAATGGATGGTTCTGACCGTGATCCCGGTGATCCCGCCGGAACTGCGCCCGCTGGTGCCGTTGGATGGGGGCCGTTTCGCGACCTCCGACCTCAACGATCTGTACCGCCGGGTGATCAACCGGAACAACCGTCTGAAGCGTCTGATCGAGCTGCGCGCGCCTGATATCATTGTCCGCAACGAAAAGCGGATGCTGCAGGAATCCGTTGATGCTCTCTTCGACAACGGCCGTCGTGGCCGCGTCATCACGGGCGCCAACAAGCGCCCGCTGAAATCGCTATCGGACATGCTGAAAGGTAAGCAGGGCCGCTTCCGTCAGAACCTTCTGGGTAAGCGGGTCGACTTCTCGGGCCGTTCGGTCATCGTGACCGGACCGGAACTGAAGCTGCATCAATGCGGTCTGCCGAAGAAGATGGCGCTCGAATTGTTCAAGCCGTTCATCTACTCGCGGCTTGAGGCGAAGGGCCTGTCCTCGACCGTCAAGCAAGCCAAGAAGCTGGTGGAAAAGGAACGTCCCGAGGTTTGGGACATTCTGGATGAGGTCATTCGCGAACACCCTGTCATGCTGAACCGTGCACCCACGCTGCACCGTTTGGGTATTCAGGCGTTCGAGCCGGTGCTCATCGAAGGTAAGGCGATCCAGCTTCACCCGCTGGTCTGTTCGGCCTTCAACGCGGACTTCGACGGTGACCAGATGGCCGTGCACGTCCCGCTGAGCCTTGAGGCGCAGCTGGAAGCGCGTGTGCTGATGATGTCCACCAACAACGTGCTGTCGCCCGCGAATGGCGCTCCGATCATCGTGCCGTCGCAGGACATGATCCTGGGTCTCTACTATGTCACGCTGCAACGCGAAGGCATGAAGGGCGAGGGCAAGATCTTCGGCTCGATCGAAGAGGTGCAGCACGCACTGGATGCGGGTGAGGTGCATCTGCACTCCAAGATCACCGCTCGGATCACGCAGATCGACGAAAACGGCCTCGAAGTGCAAAAGCGCTTTGAAACCACGCCGGGCCGTGTGCGCCTGGGTGCTCTGCTGCCGCTGAACGCCAAGGCGCCGTTCGAACTGGTCAACCGTCTTCTGCGCAAGAAGGAAGTGCAGCAGGTCATCGACACCGTCTACCGCTATTGCGGCCAGAAAGAGAGTGTCATCTTCTGTGACCAGATCATGACGCTGGGCTTTCAAGAGGCGTTCAAGGCCGGTATCTCGTTCGGCAAGGACGACATGGTGATCCCCGATGACAAATGGGGCATCGTGGACGACACGCGAGATCAGGTGAAGGATTTCGAACAGCAATACATGGACGGCCTCATCACCCAGGGTGAGAAGTACAACAAGGTCGTCGATGCCTGGTCGAAATGTAACGACCGCGTCACCGATGCGATGATGAACACCATCTCCGCTTCCCAGCGGGACGAGGCTGGCGCCGAGATGGAGCCGAACTCGGTCTACATGATGGCGCATTCCGGTGCCCGGGGGTCGGTCACACAGATGAAGCAATTGGGCGGCATGCGCGGCCTGATGGCTCGTCCGAATGGCGACATCATCGAAACGCCGGTGATCTCGAACTTCAAGGAAGGCCTGACCGTTCTGGAGTACTTCAACTCCACCCACGGTGCGCGGAAGGGTCTGTCGGACACCGCTCTGAAAACGGCGAACTCGGGTTATCTGACCCGCCGTCTGGTGGACGTCGCGCAGGACTGCATCGTGCGTATGCACGATTGCGGCACCGAGAACGCGATCAACGCCGAACCTGCGGTCAATGACGGTGATGTTGTGGCCTCGCTGGGCGAACGGATCCTCGGTCGTGTCGCTGCCGAAGACATCCTGCGTCCCGGCACGGACGAGGTCATCGTGTCCGAAGGCCAGTTGATCGACGAGCGGATGGCGGATGCCATCGAAGAATGCGGTCTGCAATCTGCCCGCATCCGGTCGCCGCTGACCTGCGAGGCCGAAGAGGGCGTCTGCGCGATGTGCTACGGGCGTGACCTTGCACGCGGCACCATGGTGAACACCGGCGAAGCGGTGGGTATCATCGCGGCGCAATCCATTGGTGAGCCGGGCACGCAGCTGACGATGCGGACCTTCCACATCGGCGGCGTTGCTCAGGGTGGTCAGCAATCGTTCCTCGAAGCCTCGCAAGAGGGCAAGATCGTCTTTGAAAATGCCCAGACGCTGCAGAACGCGGCGGGCGAGACGATGGTGATGGGCCGCAACATGAAGCTGATCATCCAGGATGAGCAGGGCGAGGAACGCGCCAGCCACAAGCTGGGCTATGGCTCCAAGCTCTTCGTCAAGGATGCTGATACCGTGGCCCGGGGCGATAAGCTGTTCGAGTGGGACCCCTACACGCTGCCGATCATTGCCGAAAAGGCGGGTACGGCGAAGTTCGTCGATCTGGTCAGCGGCATCGCGGTCCGGGACGAGACGGACGATGCCACCGGCATGACCCAGAAGATCGTGATCGACTGGCGTGCCGCGCCCAAGGGCAATGAGCTCAAGCCGGAGATCATTCTGGTGGGTGAGGATGGCGAACCGGTCCGCAACGATGCGGGCAACCCGGTGACCTATCCGATGTCGGTGGATGCGATCCTGTCGATCGAGGATGGCCAAACCATCCTGGCCGGTGACGTCGTGGCCCGGATCCCGCGGGAAGGCGCCAAGACCAAGGACATCACCGGTGGTCTGCCGCGTGTGGCCGAACTCTTTGAGGCACGCCGCCCCAAAGACCACGCCATCATCGCCGAGATCGACGGCTATGTGCGGTTTGGACGCGACTACAAGAACAAGCGTCGGATCAGCATCGAGCCCAGCGACGAGTCGATGGAGCCGGTGGAGTACATGGTGCCCAAGGGCAAGCACATCCCGGTACAGGAAGGCGACTTCATCCAGAAGGGCGACTACATCATGGACGGCAACCCGGCGCCCCATGACATCCTGTCGATCCTTGGGGTCGAAGCGCTGGCCGATTACATGATCAACGAGGTGCAGGAGGTCTATCGTCTGCAGGGCGTGAAGATCAACGACAAGCACATCGAGGTCATCGTGCGCCAGATGCTCCAGAAGTGGGAGATCATGGATTCCGGTGACACGACGCTCCTGAAGGGCGAACATGTCGACAAGCAGGAATTCGACGCGGCCTGTGAAAAGGCGATTGCCAAGGGCGGTCGTCCGGCACAGGGCGAGCCGATCCTCCTGGGCATCACCAAGGCGTCGCTGCAGACGCGGTCCTTTATCTCGGCGGCTTCGTTCCAGGAAACGACCCGCGTGCTGACCGAAGCCTCGGTTCAGGGCAAGAAGGACAAGCTGGTCGGTCTGAAAGAGAACGTCATCGTGGGTCGTTTGATCCCCGCCGGTACAGGCGGCGCGACGCAGCGCGTCCGTCGCATTGCGACCGAGCGCGACAATGTCGTGATCGAAGCGCGCCGGGAAGAGGCCGAAGCGGCCGCCGCCCTGGCCGCACCGATGCAGGACGACGTGATCGGCGGCGACGAGTTCGACACGTTGGTGGAGACACCCGAAAGCCGGGATTGATACCCACCAAACTTTTCGAAATGCGAAAGCGCGGAGAGACATCTCCGCGCTTTTTTCATTCAGGCGTTTCCTCTCGGTTGATCGGAGCCTTCCGGCGCGCGCTTTTCCTCATGTCTGGCAAGAGCGTCCCGCAGGGCGTCACCAGTCAGGTTGATTGCCAGAACGCAGATCACGACGGCAATGCCGGGCCAGATCATCTGCAGCGGTGTTGAGCGCATGTGGATCCGGGCATCCAGCAGCATTGTTCCCCACTCGGGCGAGGGCGGTTGGACACCGAAGCCCAGAAAACCAAGGGCCGAGATGCCCAGGATCGCGCGCGCAAACATACCGGTCCAAACCACGGTGAGTGATGGAAGAAGCGACGGAAGGTAGTGCCATCGGGCAATCGCCATCGGTGGCAGCCCGGCCAGTCGCGCCTGGATCACATATCCCCGGCTTTCAAGCGACAGACCGATGCCGCGCGCAACGCGCGCGTAGCGCATCCAGCCGGTGACACTCAGCGCCAGAATAAGGCTCCAGGTGCCCGATTGCAGCAGGCCCGCAATCACCACGGCGGCCACAAGATCGGGAAAGGCAAGAAACGTGTCCGTGACCCGCATCATGGCCCAGTCCACGCGCTTCCCACCAAGTGCGGCGATCAGACCGACCAGCGATCCAATGACAAGGCCGATCAGAGAGATCAAAAACGCAAGGCCCAGTGACCATTGGGCGCCGTGCAGGAGCCGGGACAGGATGTCTCTGCCCAAGGCATCCGTGCCCAGCAGCCACGTGGCGCTCGGCGGTTGTAGTCGGTTGGGAATATCTATGGCATTGGGATCATAGGGCGCAACAAGCGGGCCGCCGACAGCGATCGCGACAAAGACAAGGGCGAGAACGGCCACACTACGCATTGTGTGCTCCGATACGCGGGTCGATCAGGCGATAGATCACATCAATCAACAGGTTGATGGAGACGAACAACAAGGCGGTCAGGATCACAACGGCCTGTACCTTTGGAAAATCGCGGGCCTCGATCGCGCCGACAAGAAAGCTGCCCAGGCCGGGTCGGGCGAAAATCACTTCGACCATGACGGCTCCTTCCAAGAGAAAGGCAAGTTCCAGCCCGAAGACGGTGATCACCGGGACGGCGGCGTGTGGTGCCACGTGATGGCGCCCGATGGAACGCTCGGCGACGCCGCGCCGTCGCAGGGCGGGCAGAAACGGTTGGCCACGTGCTTCCAGAATGCCGGACCGCATGATGCGGGTCAGCGCCGCGGCCACGCCAAGCCCAAGGGTTAGGGCCGGAAGGATCATATGCGCTGGCGTACGGGCGCCCATGGCCGGCAACCATGCAAGCTTGACCGCGAAGAGAAGGACCAGGAGGAGCCCCAGCCAGTAGGCGGGTATGGCTGCACCCAGCGAAGCGAGGGCAACCGCGCCCCGGTCAATCCAGCCACCCGGTCGCCGGGTGGCAAGATGGGCAAGCGGCAACGATATGGCGATGCCGATGGCCAGACCCGTCAGTGCGAGCGGTATTGTGTAGGAGAGGGCCGAAAGCAGATCCGGCCAGACCGGTCGCCCCGTCACCGACGAATTGCCGAAATCACCGGTCAGCAAAGGGCCGATCCAGGCCAGAAAAGCGGGCCAAAACCCGGCATCGAACCCTGCTTCGGCCCGGATTTCGGCAAGGATCTCTTCCGGGACGACCGCATCATAACGGGCCAAGGCAATCGCGAGGGCGGGATCGCCGGGCGCGTGCCAAAGCAGCGAGAAGGTTGCAAGGGCTGTGCCGGCAAGAACGATGACCGCGCGCAGCAAAAGCCCCAGCAAGGCCTGTGTCACGCGACACGCTCCAAAGCGCCAAGTGAGAAGGCCGCGTTGCGCAGGACGCGACCGTATTCGGTCTGCGGCGCCGCGACGAAGTATTCCGCGCGGGTTAATTCCTCGATACGTCCGGCGCGCAGTACCGCGATCTCGTCGCCGTGGGCCGCCGCATATCCAAGATCATGGGTAACGACCAGGGCGGCAAATCCTTCCTCGGCCTGCAGCTCTGCGATCAAGCGGGCGGTGTGCTTCTGCGTCACCGCATCCAGGGCCGAGAGAGGTTCGTCAAAGAGAACGAGCCGGGGTGCCGCGATCAGTGCGCGCAGAATGCCGGCTCGCTGGGCCTGGCCGATGGACACTTCATGTGGCTGTCTGTCCAGCAGATCGGCGGGCAATTCCAGCCCCTCGCAAAGCCGGTCCAGGCGGACCGGATCATATGCCAAACGTTGAGCCTTGAGCGGCTCCAGAACCGATCTGCGCAAAGACAGAGCGGGATTGAATGCCGCCCTTGGCTCTTGCATGACAAGGCTTGGACGACAATTACGGACGGGTCCACCATCCCATGTGATCTTTCCAAGCGCGGGCTTGAGAAGGCCCAGAACCGCTCCAATAAGAGTGGACTTGCCCGCCCCGCTTTCCCCGACAACAGCAAGAGAGCATCCAGCGCCAAGATGCAGCGAAACGTTGTCCAACGTAGTGGATCTGCCGCGTTTGACTGTTACGTTTTCAACCTTCAGCATGGCAGACTAAGCCAGTTTCTATGCGCCGAGAGCGCCTTGGATGCGCGTGTTTCCGGCGCATGGAGCAGTCTTTCGGTCGGGGCGTCTTCGACGATTTGCCCACCCTCCATCACGATCAAGCGGTCCACGCGGCGGGCCGCGAGGCCAAGATCGTGGGTGATCAGCAGCATCGATGTCTGACGTTCCGACAGATATTCGTCCAGCAAATCCATTGTCCCGGCGGCCACCACGGGGTCGAGGGCGGATGTCGGCTCGTCCAGGACCAGCAGGTCAGGTGTTCCGATCAAAGCCAGCGCGATGACGAAGCGCTGCTGCATGCCACGGCTCCAGCCCCAGGGCCGCTTGCGCAGGTCACCCCCCTCTATCCGAAGCGCGGTGAAGATCTTTTGGCGTTCTTCGGTGGTCTGTCGCAGTCCGAGTGCGGCCTCGGCCTCCTGCCAGTGAAAGGACAGGCTCCGAAGCGGATCGAGCGCTTCGTCGGGGCTTTGCGGCACATGCGCCACGCGCTGTCCCCGTGCGCGCAAGTCGTCGATGAGTGCATGACCCAGTGTCGATTTCCCAGACCCGGAGGCCCCCACCAGGCCAATCCGTTCGCTGGGTGCGATGCTTAGGGATGTCGGCGCTAGGATCGTCCGGCCCGAACGCTGCACGCTCAGGCCGGTGACAGAGAGTGTCATTCGGTGATCGAAACCTTGTGGTTCATCCAGTATGTCTCGGTCGGGTGCACGGCATATCCGGTCAGACCGGCGCGCGCGACGTTGACCTGGCTGACATGGAAGACCGGGATCAGCGCGGCATCCTCTGCAATGATGTTTTGAACGTCATCGTAGATCAATGCCCGGGCCTCTGGTTCAAAGGTCAGCCGACCCTCTTTCAACAGCTTGTCCATCTCGGGGTTTGAATAGCCACCCGCATTGGACCCACCATCGCTCTGAAGCAGCGCTTCGGGAAACGCGCCCGGATCGCCTTGCGGAGTGGAGATCCAAGCCTGCAAGAAAAGATCCGCGGTGCCGTTCGCGATAGCGTCATTGCTGGCCCCGTATTCACCGACCCGCACCGTTGCTGTCACGCCAATGGCCTGAAGAAAGGCTTGGGTCAATTCTGCCGTTGGGGGGAGTGCTGCGCGGGAGGAGTAGGTGACAATGTCGATTTCCAGCGGCGCGCCGTCGATCATCCAAAGTCCGCCCTCCTTCACCGCACCTGCCTCGGCCAGCAGGCGCTCCGCCTCGGCGGGATCATATGACGGCGCGATATCCGCAGCCCATCCAAGACCGGCAGGAAATATCGTTCCGGCAGGAACGCCGCCAACACCGGACAAGGTCGCATCCACAACACCTTGACGATCAATCGCAAGGGACACGGCGCGCCGGATCAGCGGGTTTTGCATAGGGCCGTTCGCCGTATTCATCGAGTAGAAATAGAGCCGTGTTGTCGGAGCCGAGAAGCCTTGCGCGCCGGTGCTTTTGATGCGCTCAAAGTCGGCTTCGGGATAGTTGATGACCATATCGACCTCACCGGCCTCGAAGGCCAGCGCGGCCGAGGCGGGGTCGGCCGATTGAACGACACGGATCTCTGACAGGCCCGGGGCGCCGAGGCGATAGTTCAGGTTCGCCTCAACCCGGTAAAGCTGCTCGGGGATGGCTTCGCGAAAGACAAACGGTCCCGTCGCGTTGATTGGAAAGGCGTCGCTGACCGGCCCCAGCACAGCGATGCCCGGTTCCGAAAGCGTCCAGGGAAAGGCGGCGTTGGGGGAATTGGTCTCAAAGACGACATTTCTGTCCCCGTCTGCGGTCATCCCCGCCAGATCCAGGAGTTTTGCAATACGCGCATTGTGTCCTGGGTGGCCTTCTTCGGAAATGGGCGCAATCGCATCGATCACCGATTGGGCGGTGACAGGTGATCCGTCATGAAACTGCATGTCCTCGCGCAGCGTGACACGCCAGGTGGTCGGGTTGGTTTGTTCGATACTCTCCGCCACGCGCGGGACCAGCTTCAGGTCGTAATCAATCCCCATCAGGGTTTCGGTCACGCCCGTTTGGTTGGACAGCCACCCGTTGTAGCGGGCCCGAGGATCCGGAGCTTCATTGGCAGGGCCGCTCATCGTTGCGATTGTGAGGCTGCCTTGCTGAGCTGCAGCGGGCATCACCGTACCAAGCCCGACAAGGGCGGCAAGGGCGAGCCGTGTCAAAATGGACATGGGTAACTTCCTTTACGTTTGAACAATTGGGTCCCGCTCTACGGCCCACCGATCTCTTTTGAGACTGCGGGCTTCCGCCTGTGAGAGCGTTGTGATCGCTTCTTCGGCGCTCATACCTTTTGCACGGGCACGCATCCAGATCTTCCTGGCAGATGCCGGCGACCATGGCAGCGCGGCCTGCGACAGCCATTGCCGGATCGGCGCGGGCAGCGTGTCATATGTCTGCATGGATTGCCCCGGTCTGCGTCTGCGCCGCAGACTGGTCGCGCCGAGATTGCCGGTCACGCCTCATACTCCGGGCTTTCGACCGGGTCGAGGACCAGAACAAAGCGCGTCATCCCGGTTCCCTCAATCGGCGGCGAACGATGCAACAGCCCGGACTTTGGCTCCTCCGGCCACAGCGTGCCACGAAGAAGGATCGGCGCCCCGGTCGGAACTGTGAAGACACGCCGCGGCTCTGTCCCGTCGGTCGACAAGCCATATTGCGTTCCGGGGCCGCGATACGTGCAAACAAGACGCGCGGTGAGCCTGTCGATGTGAAACTTGCGGCACGCGTCGTTGGTGACCGCCTGCAATCGCAACCGCAGATAGTCTACGCCCATCAGGTTCGAAAAGACGTCGGCGAGTGCCGCGATGTCATCGATAAGGTGGTCGCGTTCCGCCCCCAAAGGTGTTTCCGCGATGTTGCACAACTGTTCGACAGCGTCTTTGGTCTGATCGGGGCGCAGGATCACGCGAGCTTGCGGGAAGTGGCTGGGAGACAGGGTATCCAGCCAGGACTGCATGTCTGGTGGTGTTTGTTTGCGCCAGATTGCTGCAGCATATCCCGGCATGAGAAAATGCCTCAGCGCGTCGGCTCGGTCGGCAACGGCAACACCGACGGCAGCGTCAGCAACGGTGGCGCGCTGGAGGGTCATGTGCCGACCACCCGCGTTTCATCATTTGAACGGATTTTGCGGCTCGAAAAAACTGGGCGAGAGAGGTAACGGGAGAGTGGCGTGACAGAAATGGGGTTGTCTTGCATGATTTGCACTCGGAAAATGAAGCGATACTAATGTCATGCAACTACATCAGTTACTAGATTTACGCAACAATCTTTGTTACGTGATTTCAAAGAATAGCGGAGTGTCGCTTTGAAGCGGAATGGTCGCCTTTATCTTGCTCTGCATACCCTTGGTCATATGGCTGGTGAACCGGAACGCACACGGACATCTGCCGATATCGCCGCCCACGCAGGCACCAATCCGGTTGTCGTGCGCCGTGTCCTTGGCCGGTTGCGCAAGGCGGGATTACTGACATCGGAAAAAGGACATGCAGGGGGATGGCGCTTGGCTCGTCCTCCGCAAAGCATCACGCTTGCGGATGTCTACCTCGCTCTGGACGAGCGGCTTATCGCGGAAGGGGGAGAGATCAGCGCCCCCGCATGCTCGGTCGAGCACGCATTGCATCGCCGGGTGACGGATGTGATGGAAGATATCGAGAGCAGCCTGATTGAACGCCTCGCCGCCACAACCATCGTCGAGGTTCGCAAAGTCGACGAATAAGGATCACTTGCTCGCATTTCTCACCGGGAGTGCAAGGGTCGCCTTGCCAGGAAAGATATGGTGCTGGTCTGTCCATACCCTCTGGACTTTGCCATTCTTGTGCCCGTTTCTTGCACTAGCGTGATGGAAAAGGTCAGGAGCCCGCGCGGTTTTCATGAATATTCAACTCAAGATCCTGATCCGGTTTTCCTATCTCTCAACCGCCGGTTTCTCATCGGCAAAGCGGGGGTTGGAGGCGGTGACGGGCATGCTTTACGATCCGGCGCGTCTTGAGCGTCGGTTTGCGTTGTTCGAAACCATCCTGTTGCCGTCGCTGGCGGCCCAGACCTCAACGGATATGCAGGTGGGTTTCCTGACGGGCGAGACACTTCCCAACGATGCGCGCCGCCGTCTGGAGATCCTTTTGGCACCGTATCCCTGGGCGCAGATCATCGACTTGCCGATCATGGAGCAATACCCCGCGATCAAGGCGGCCTTTGCCGCGATGCCTACCGATCCGGACGCGACGCATGTCGCGACGATGCGCACCGACGACGATGATGCGATGCATGTCACCATTGTCGAGCGCACCCGCCAATTGGCGCATCAGATCGGCGCCATCCGATTGTCGGCAGAGCCCTTCGTCATCGGCTTCAATCGCGGTCTTTTCATGTACCTGGGCGAGAGACAGCCGCATTACAGCGAAGTCTCCGTCCGGGCACCCCTGGGGATCGGATTGACAATGGTCGCCCCGGTCGATCATCCCGCCAACATCTATCGGCGCAACCATCGTGCCCTGCCGCAGTTCTTTGACTGCTATACCGAGGCACATTGCCCGATGTATGTGCGTACCGTGCATCAAGACAACGATTCCGGAGATCACCCGGACCCCGGCAAACCCATGCGGCCGCAGCGCCTCGATCCGCTTCTGCGGGATGGGTTCGGGCTGGATCCCGACCGATTGGCACAGCTTGGATGAGCAACATGACCGCCGCGAACACAAAGGGCGCGCTTTTGATGATCGGCAGCATGGCCGCCTTCACGGTCAGCGATACGTTCGTGAAGGCAACCGGTGGGCAGGTACCGCTTTTTCAGTTGATCACCTTGCGCACCATCCTGACAGCCGCCTTGCTTGGGGTCCTGGCCTGGCGGCTGGGCGCGCTGCGGTTCTCGGCAAACGGTGCGACCTGGGGTTTGATTGGTTTACGCTGCCTGGGCGAAATCGGTGCGGCCTATTTCTTTCTGACAGCGCTGCTGAATATGCCGCTTGCCAATATCACCGCGATCCTTCAGGTCCTTCCGCTCGTCGTGACCCTTGGGGCCTTCCTCTTTTTCAAAGAGCCGATCGGCTGGCGCAGGCTCAGCGCGATCTTCGTGGGCTTTGGCGGCATGTTGTTGATCGTCCGGCCAGGTCCGGACGGCTTTAGTCTTTACGCGGGCTATGCCTTGGCTGCCGTCCTGTGTGTCACCCTGCGTGATCTTGCGACCCGGCGGATGCCCGACGACATACCATCGCTGGGCATCGCCTTTCTGACATCGGTCGCAGTTTTGATCGCCGCGGCCTTCGCCAGCCTGACCGAGGAGTGGCGCCCGGTTGCCCCGCACCTGGCAGCCCTCATCTTCGGATCCTCCCTTTTCATCATGTGCGGTTATCTTCTGAGCGTGCTGGTGATGCGCGTTGGCGAGGTCTCGTTCGTGGCGCCCTTCCGTTATACAAGTCTTCTTTGGGCGCTTGTCTTGGGCTGGTTCGTCTTTGGCGACTGGCCCGACACGGTTACGTTGATCGGCGCGGGCATACTTGTCGCAAGCGGCGTTTTTACCTTCTACCGGGAACGGCAGGTTTCAGGCGTCTGAAAACACCCGCCGGACATGATCCGCGTCAATCGCAAAGCGGTTACGGAAGAGGTCTTCCCCTTCTTCGTTCAAACGTTCCAGCGGCACTTGCCGGACATTGCTGCCCTGCCTGCTGTCATTAAAATCGTTATGGCCGCGGACAAACATCGGGCTGTCGGTGATGGACACGGCAGGCATGAACCGCGGGAGCTTGTTATGGGCAAAGTTCATGATGCTTTGCCGGACGCCCTGCTGCACGGCGACAGCAAGCGCCACGCCCCAGAACGGCGTGAAATTCTCCGCCGCGAGAATGCCGCGTGCATCCGGTTGCGCGACATACCCCCGGTTGAAGTCGAAGGCGACCAGACGGTTGCGGTGCAAGAGACCGTCGCAATCCTTGGCGACCGACTTGAGACGTTCGATAAAATCGACGGCGACCGCATCATCATCGTCGTGGCGGAACTGAAGGCATGGCTCCAGATTTGCGCCGCGCGCTTCATTCAGCACGCCTTGCATGACCTTTCGGTGAGGGCCCGGAGGGTGAGCTTCGACCTTTGCTTGGGGAAACGCGGCGACCAGATCCATCAACCGTTCGCGCCACAATTGGGGAAGGCTCTCTCCGATCACGATCAAAAAGGTGAAATCCGGGTCGGTCTGGGCCTTTAATCCCGGTAACATCACGGTTTCGAAATGGCGAAACCGCTCCTCCATCCGTTCGGGCCGGTACAGATAGGCGATCCTGTCTTGCAGAGTTTCGTGCTCCACCTGAAAGCCGCCTTCTGCCGGGTAAGAAAACCGGCAGAGCCCGATCACCTTCATCTTTCCTGTCCCGCCGATTTTGCCTTGTTATCCAATGCAAACCTGCCATCCGAGACGTGTCCTTGGCAACCCGGCGGTGCTGTTGACAAGCTATCCGACTCCCCCTATACGCCCGCTATCTCGGCTCCGGGGGTCGCCCCATCCGCCGATCTCAGAGTGTAGTG
Organism: Thalassococcus sp. S3; assembly: GCF_004216475.1. Lineage (GTDB taxonomy): Bacteria > Pseudomonadota > Alphaproteobacteria > Rhodobacterales > Rhodobacteraceae. The sequence continues at coordinate 500,982 of NZ_CP022303.1, forward strand.
GTCAAGATCCGGGCCCCTTTATCGCCCCGATCCTCTGATACCCAACCGCGTCGTTCACCTCGGAATGGGAACGATCGCGGGTTTTGCGCTTGTGGACGCACAGGGCGCGAGGAATTGAAACCGCACGCAACACCGCGTGCAGAGACGCAAGTGTTGCTAAGACGGGGATAAAACCGGAATGCCAACGATCCAACAGCTGATCCGCAAGCCGCGGCAGCCCAAAGTGAAACGCTCCAAATCCATGCATCTGGAGCAGTGCCCGCAGAAGCGTGGCGTGTGTACGCGTGTCTATACCACGACACCGAAGAAACCGAACTCCGCCATGCGGAAGGTCGCAAAGGTGCGCCTGACCAACGGGTTCGAGGTCATCTCATACATCCCCGGCGAGAGCCACAACCTGCAGGAACACTCGGTTGTGTTGATCCGCGGCGGTCGTGTGAAAGACCTTCCCGGTGTGCGTTACCACATTCTTCGCGGTGTTCTGGATACACAGGGCGTCAAAGACCGTAAGCAACGCCGCTCGAAATACGGCGCCAAGCGCCCCAAATAAGGAGAGCAGCAGATGTCACGTCGTCACGCCGCCGAAAAACGCGAAGTCCTGCCCGACGCCAAGTTTGGCGATAAGGTTCTGACCAAATTCATGAACAACCTGATGATCGACGGCAAAAAGTCGGTCGCAGAGAAAATCGTCTACAACGCGCTTGACCGCGTTGAAGGCAAGATCAAGCGCGCACCCGTCGAAGTGTTCCACGAAGCGCTCGACAACATCAAACCGGCTGTTGAGGTCCGTTCCCGCCGTGTCGGTGGTGCCACCTACCAGGTTCCGGTCGAAGTGCGCCCCGAACGCCGCGAGGCCCTGGCCATCCGCTGGCTGATCAACGCCTCACGCGCGCGCAACGAAAACACGATGGAAGAACGCCTCGCCGGTGAACTGCTGGATGCTGTGCAATCCCGTGGCTCCGCCGTGAAGAAGCGCGAAGACACCCACAAGATGGCAGAGGCCAACAAGGCCTTTTCGCATTACCGCTGGTAACCCTTTTCGAGGCTTAATCTCATGGCACGCGACTACCCGCTCGACCGCTATCGCAACTTCGGCATCATGGCTCACATCGATGCCGGCAAAACCACCTGTTCGGAACGGATCCTGTATTACACAGGCAAGTCCCACAACATCGGTGAGGTGCACGACGGTGCGGCCACCATGGACTGGATGGAGCAGGAGCAGGAGCGGGGCATCACGATCACCTCGGCTGCCACCACGACCTTCTGGGAGCGGACCGAGGACGGCAAGACCGCCGACACCGAAAAGCACCGCCTGAACATCATCGACACGCCCGGCCACGTGGACTTCACCATCGAAGTCGAACGTTCGCTGGCCGTGCTTGATGGCGCTGTCTGCGTGCTGGACGCCAATGCGGGTGTCGAGCCCCAGACCGAAACCGTCTGGCGTCAGGCCGATCGCTACAAGGTGCCGCGCATCGTGTTCGTCAACAAGATGGACAAGATCGGTGCCGACTTCTTTAACTGCGTGAACATGATCGAAGACCGCACTGGCGCGCGCGCCGTGCCTGTGGCCATTCCGATCGGCGCGGAGACCGAGCTGGAAGGCCTCGTCGACCTCGTGACCATGCAGGAATGGGTCTACAAGGGCGAAGATCTGGGTGCCACCTGGGAAAAGAACGACATCCGCGACTCGCTGAAAGAGATGTGCGAGGAGTGGCGCAACAAGATGATCGAAGCGGCCGTCGAACAAGACGACGACGCGATGGAAGCTTACCTGGAAGGGGACGAGCCCGACGTGGCGACCCTGCGCAAACTGCTGCGCAAGGGTACGCTCGCGCTTGACTTCGTTCCGGTTCTGGGCGGCTCGGCCTTCAAGAACAAAGGCGTCCAGCCCCTGCTGAACGCTGTGATCGACTATCTGCCCAGCCCGCTGGACGTGGTCGATTACATGGGCTTCAAACCAGGCGACGAAAACGAAGAGCGTAACATAGCCCGCCGCGCGGACGACGATATGCCGTTTGCCGGTCTGGCGTTCAAAATCATGAACGACCCGTTCGTCGGCTCGCTGACCTTCACCCGCATCTACTCGGGCGTCCTGAACAAGGGCGGCTCGATGCTGAACTCGACCAAGGGCAAGAAAGAGCGCGTTGGTCGGATGATGATGATGCACTCGAACAACCGCGAGGAGATCGAGGAAGCGTTCGCGGGCGACATCATCGCGCTGGCCGGTCTGAAAGACACCACAACCGGCGACACGCTCTGCGACGACAAGGATCCGGTGGTTCTCGAAACCATGACCTTCCCCGACCCGGTGATCGAGATCGCGGTGGAGCCCAAGACCAAGAACGACCAGGAGAAGATGTCTCAGGGTCTGCAACGTCTGGCCGCCGAAGACCCGTCTTTCCGCGTCGAAACCGATCTGGAATCCGGTCAGACCATCATGAAAGGCATGGGCGAACTGCACCTCGACATCCTGGTGGATCGTCTCAAGCGCGAATTCAAGGTCGAAGCCAACATCGGTGCGCCGCAGGTGGCCTATCGCGAAACCATCGGTCATGAGGTCGAGCATACCTACACCCACAAGAAACAATCGGGTGGTTCGGGTCAGTTCGCCGAGGTGAAGATGATCATCTCGCCGACAGAAGCGGGTGAAGGCTATTCCTTCGAGAGCCGTATCGTCGGTGGTGCCGTGCCCAAGGAATACATCCCGGGCGTCGAGAAGGGCATCCAGTCGGTGATGGATTCCGGTCCGCTGGCCGGCTTCCCCGTGATCGACTTCAAGGTCGCCTTGATCGACGGTAAATTCCACGACGTGGACTCCAGCGTTCTGGCCTTTGAAATCGCGGCCCGGATGTGCATGCGCGAAGGCATGCGCAAGGCCGGTGCCAAGATGCTCGAACCGATCATGAAGGTCGAGGTGATCACGCCTGAAGATTATACCGGCGGGATTATCGGCGATCTGACGTCCCGGCGCGGTCAGGTGACCGGTCAGGAACCGCGCGGAAACGCGATCGCGATTAATGCGTTCGTTCCGCTGGCCAACATGTTCGGCTACATCAATACGCTGCGCTCCATGTCCTCGGGCCGCGCGCAGTTCACGATGCAGTTCGATCACTACGACCCGGTCCCGCAGAACATCTCTGACGAGATCCAGGCGAAATACGCATAAGCCTGACGACGTTCGACCAAGAAAGAAAAAGAAGAATGAAGACAACGAAAAGAGCGTTCCTGTTTGGCGCAGCCGCTTTGGTTCTCGCTGGGTGCGCTGGGGTCTCTCCGACCGCGTCGGTCATTGATGCCCCCATCCGTGATACTCTGCGTGTTACGGATGCAAGCGTGGATGTCAGCGCCATGGGGCCGACAACCGCGGGCCGCCAGATCGCCACACCCAGCGTCAAAGCGGCGCTGGAACGGGATCTGAACGCGACATTGGTCGGGCAAGGTCAGGGCACGCGCAACGTCCGTGCGGTCGTTGCGATGCAAAGCGTGAACATCATCACCGCCGGTCAGTCCATTCTGATCGGCGGGGAAAGCGTCATGAAGGGCACCCTGTCGCTGGTGGACGCGCGCACCGGTGCCGTCATTCTTGAGCCGACCGAGATCACATCGGGCGGCGGCGGTTGGGCTGCTGGCGGGCTTGTTGCTGTTGCGACGAGGGAAGATTCCGCAACCGAACTGAACCAGATGTCCCTGGAATTCGCGCGGCGTGCGCGGGTTCTCGTTTTTGGAAACTGACACGGAATAGCCTGCCTGAGGGGCAGGCGGCATGAATAAGGAGGCCATTATGGCGAAGGAAAAGTTTGAGCGTAATAAGCCGCACGTTAACATTGGCACGATTGGTCACGTTGACCATGGGAAGACGACGCTGACGGCGGCGATTACGAAGTATTTCGGCGACTTCAAGGCGTATGACCAGATTGACGGCGCGCCCGAGGAGAAGGCGCGCGGGATCACGATCTCGACGGCGCATGTTGAGTACGAGACCGAGAACCGCCACTACGCCCATGTCGACTGCCCCGGCCACGCCGACTACGTCAAGAACATGATCACCGGTGCGGCTCAGATGGACGGCGCGATCCTGGTGGTGAACGCCGCGGACGGCCCGATGCCGCAAACGCGCGAGCATATCCTGCTGGGCCGCCAGGTTGGCATCCCGAAGATGGTCGTGTTCATGAACAAGGTCGACCAGGTCGACGACGAAGAGCTGCTGGAGCTTGTCGAGATGGAAATCCGCGAGCTTCTGGAAAGCTACGAGTACCCGGGCGACGACATTCCGATCGTGGCCGGTTCGGCTCTGGCGGCGATGGAAGGCAACAATCCCGAGATCGGTGAAGAGAAAATTAAGGAATTGATGGCAGCTGTTGATGAGTACATCGACACGCCCGAGCGTGCTGTGGACCAGCCGTTCCTGATGCCGATCGAGGACGTGTTCTCGATTTCCGGCCGCGGTACGGTTGTGACCGGCCGGGTGGAGCGCGGCGTGATCAATGTGGGCGACGAGATCGAGATCGTGGGCATCCGCGACACCTCGAAGACGACCTGCACGGGTGTCGAGATGTTCCGCAAGCTGCTGGACCGCGGCGAAGCGGGCGACAACATCGGTGCGCTGCTGCGCGGTGTGGACCGTGACGGTGTCGAGCGGGGCCAGGTGCTCTGCAAGCCGGGCTCGGTGACGCCGCACACGAAGTTCGAGGCGGAGGCCTACATCCTGACCAAGGAAGAGGGTGGCCGTCACACGCCGTTCTTTGCGAATTACCGCCCGCAGTTTTACTTCCGCACGACGGATGTGACGGGCACAGTGACGCTGGCGGAAGGCACGGAGATGGTGATGCCGGGCGACAACGTGTCGTTCACGGTTGACCTGATCGCGCCGATCGCGATGGAGAACGGGTTGCGCTTCGCGATCCGCGAAGGCGGCCGCACCGTCGGCGCAGGCGTCGTGTCGAAGATCATCGAGTGAGACCGCAACGCGGTGTCAGCTCTGGCTGCCAGCGGCACTCGGTCTGAAAGACCGACGAGAGCACAGCGGCCACACCAAAATTACCTGGGCGCCTAACGCCCAGTCAAATCCACCTCAGGGCGGGAGCCTCTCCCGCCCTTCGGGTTCGACGAGGGCCGGCGGAATGAGCCTCCGGTCGTCCTATCAACTCCAAGAGCCTTGAAAGGCGACAACAATGCAAAGCCAAAACATCCGTATTCGGCTGAAGGCGTTTGACTACCGTGTGCTGGACGCCAGCACGCAGGAGATCGTCAACACCGCCAAGCGGACCGGCGCCAATGTGCGCGGGCCGATCCCACTGCCGAACAAGATCGAGAAGTTCACGGTTCTCCGTGGCCCTCACATCGACAAGAAATCCCGTGACCAGTTCGAGATCCGCACGCACAAGCGCCTGCTGGACATCGTCGATCCGACCCCCCAGACCGTGGACGCGCTGATGAAGCTCGACCTCGCCGCTGGCGTGGATGTCGAGATCAAGCTGCAATCTTAATCCGGGGGGAACATCATCATGTTGCGCTCTGGCGTTATTGCAAAGAAGGTCGGGATGACCCGGCTGTTTATGGAAGATGGCAAGCAGGTCCCGGTGACCGTTCTGCAGCTTGAAAAGCTGCAGGTCGTGGCCCAGCGGACCGCGGACAAGGACGGCTACACCGCCGTTCAGCTTGGTGCGGGCAGCGTCAAGGCCAAGCGGACGAGCCAGGCCATGCGCGGCCATTTCGCCGCCGCCAAGGTCGAGCCCAAGCGGAAGGTGGCGGAGTTCCGTGTGGACCCGGACAACCTGATCAATGTGGGCGAGGAAATCATCGCCGACCATTACTTCGAAGGCCAGTTCGTGGACGTCACGGGCACCTCGATCGGTAAGGGTTTTGCCGGTGCCATGAAGCGGCACAATTTCGGCGGTCTGCGCGCCTCGCACGGCGTGTCGATCTCGCACCGCTCGCATGGTTCGACCGGTCAGTGTCAGGATCCCGGCAAGGTCTTCAAAGGTAAGAAGATGGCCGGTCACATGGGGGCTGCACGGGTGACCACGCAGAACCTGCAGGTCGTCAAGACCGATACCGACCGTGGCCTGATCATGATCAAGGGGGCTGTGCCCGGCTCCAAAGGTGGCTGGGTGACGGTCAAGGACGCGGTTAAGAAACCGTTCCCCGAGAACGCGATCCTGCCCGCCGCTCTGAAATCCGCAGCCGATGAAGCGGCGAAAGCGGCTGAAGAGGCCGCTGCTGCAGCCGCCGCCGAGGCCGAGGCCGAAGCACAGCGCCTGGCCGAAGAGCAGGCCGCTGCAGAAGCCGAAGCCCTGAAAGCGGCCGAAGCCGAAATCGCTGCCGACAAGGCCGATGAGGCCGGCGAGGCACCCGAGAAGAAGGAAGGCGAGTGATATGAAACTCGATGTGATCAAACTCGACGGCGGCAAGGCCGGCGATATCGAGCTCGACGCCGATCTCTTCGGTCTCGAGCCCCGCGCCGACATCCTGCACCGCGTCGTCCGCTGGCAGCGCAACAACGCGCAGGCCGGCACCCACAAGGTCAAGACCCGGTCGGAAACCTCGTATTCCACCAAGAAGATCTACCGCCAGAAGGGCACCGGCGGCGCACGCCACGGGGACCGCAACGCGCCGATCTTCCGCAAGGGTGGTATCTACAAGGGCCCGACGCCGCGTTCGCACGGCCACGACCTGCCCAAGAAGTTCCGCAAGCTGGGCCTGCGCCACGCGCTGTCGGCCAAGGCCAAAGCGGGCGAGTTGGTTGTGATTGACGCGGCCGAAGCTGAGGGCAAGACCGCCGCTCTGGCCAAGCAGGTCAAGAACCTGGGCTGGAAACGCGCGCTCGTCATCGACGGGGCCGAGGTCAACGAAGGGTTCCTGAAGGCATCCCGCAACATCGAAGGTCTGGATATCCTGCCGACGATGGGCGCAAACGTTTATGACATCCTCAAGCGTGACACGCTGGTGCTCACCAAGGCGGGTGTCGAAGCACTGGAGGCTCGCTTGAAATGAGTGCCAAGGCAGAACATTACGACGTGATCCGCAAGCCGATCATCACCGAAAAGGCCACGATGGCGTCCGAGAACGGCGCGATTGTGTTCGAAGTGGCGATGGACAGCAACAAGCCCCAGATCAAAGAGGCCGTCGAGGCGCTCTTTGGTGTGAAGGTCAAGGCGGTCAACACCACGATCACCAAGGGCAAGGCGAAACGCTTCCGCGGCCAGCTGGGCAAGCGGAAGGATGTCAAGAAAGCCTACGTGACGCTCGAAGAAGGCAACACGATCGACGTGACCACAGGTCTTTGATTGGTCGGCGGGGTGAAACCCCGCCCTACAGATTTGAACCCCGGCTGCGCGAGTGGCCGGGGTTTTGCTTTTCAGGGAATAATCTGATGATAGCGCTTGTCATCTACACGGGCCAAGACACAAGCTGACTATCACTCGGCCCTGGCATCAGGATAAGATCACGGCGGAATTGGAACGGCCTTCGCGAGAAGCATTTCAATCTAAGGTTGTATAGATAGGGTTTAACAAAGTGATCCGACTTCTTGTTTTAGTTGCTCTGGGCTTTCTGAGCGCCGCACCAGCCTCATCGCAGATCAGAAATCACGAGGCTCCTGGAAATCTAGAGCCGACCAAGAAGATAGAATGTGTCTCTGTCAATCATGTTGCAAATGACGTAACCCCTGCAGACTTGTTGCTGGCTGCGCGGTCATGTGTTCAAAAGCAAGACTACGATAAGGCGCTTCGTCTTTTCTTGCTCATGCAGCTGCGCGCCTACTACGATACAACGCGTGTGGCGGATCGCACCGCACATCAAGCTCAGTTTGCATTGTCGCTGATGTTCTCCGATGGGCTAACAACCCGAACGAGAGGCAGGTTTGAAAAGGCTTTCAAGAGGTTTGGCGATAGCGGTTCGCCTGCTCACATTGAGTTTTGCCGAAGCGTCACCAAGGGCGGTCCGCCAAGCTATTTCCCGAGCTATATGATACAACACGGTATGAAGGCATTCACTTCGCCAAGGTCTGATGGCTTGGTGCGGGGCCATAACCCTCGACTCGCCTGGCAGAAAACGCTCCGCAACTACATGAAGTGTTGACCGCAATCCGATGCTGGCCTACATGACCCCATCCGCAACAGCCCCGGATTCGTCCGGGGCTTTGCCGTTGTTCGCAAGAACAAACCGAACCGGGGACCTTCGGGGCCCTACACCTTGGCCCGTATGGGCCCAAACAGAGCCGGGCCAACACCCGGCATTGCTAAACGGAAGACAGAAAGCATGGCACTCAAGTCGTACAAGCCGACGACGCCGGGCCAGCGCGGGCTGGTGCTGATCGACCGTTCGGAGCTTTGGAAAGGACGCCCCGTCAAGAGCCTCACAGAGGGTCTGACGAAATCGGGCGGCCGGAACAACACCGGACGGATTACCTCGCGACGTCGCGGGGGTGGCGCAAAACGCCTCTACCGGATCGTTGACTTCAAACGGAACAAATTCGACGTGGCGGCCACCGTCGAGCGGATCGAATACGACCCGAACCGGACCGCCTTCATCGCGCTCGTCAAATACGACGATGGCGAGCAAGCCTATATTCTCGCACCCCAGCGTCTGGCTGTGGGCGACAAGGTCGTCTCCAGCCAGAAGGCCGACATCAAGCCCGGCAATGCGATGCCGTTTTCGGGCATGCCCATCGGCACGATCGTCCACAATATCGAGATGAAGCCCGGCAAGGGCGGCCAGATCGCACGCGCCGCAGGCACCTATGCCCAGTTCGTCGGTCGTGACGGTGGCTATGCCCAGATCCGCCTGTCTTCGGGCGAGCTGCGGATGGTGCGTCAGGAATGCATGGCCACTGTCGGTGCCGTGTCCAACCCCGACAATTCCAACCAGAATTTCGGTAAAGCGGGCCGCATGCGCCACAAGGGCATCCGCCCGTCGGTGCGGGGTGTCGTCATGAACCCGGTCGACCACCCCCACGGCGGTGGTGAAGGCCGGACCTCGGGCGGTCGCCACCCGGTCACGCCATGGGGCAAGCCCACCAAAGGCGCCCGGACCCGGAACAAGAACAAAGCGTCCAGCAAGCTGATCATCCGCTCGCGGCACGCCAAGAAGAAGGGGCGTTAAGATATGTCTCGCTCTGTTTGGAAAGGCCCTTTTGTTGACGCCTACGTTCTCAAAAAGGCAGAAGCGGCGCGTGAAAGCGGCCGCAACGAAGTGATCAAGATCTGGTCGCGCCGCTCGACGATCCTGCCCCAGTTCGTGGGCCTGACCTTCGGCGTCTACAACGGTCACAAGCATATCCCCGTCAACGTCTCGGAAGACATGATCGGTCAGAAGTTCGGCGAATACAGCCCGACGCGCACCTATTATGGCCATGCCGCGGATAAAAAAGCGAAACGGAAGTAAGTCATGGGCAAGGATAAAAACCCCCGCCGCGTGGCCGAAAACGAAGCGATGGCGAAGACCCGTATGCTTCGGACCAGCCCGCAGAAACTGAACCTGGTGGCCGCGATGATCCGGGGCAAGAAGGTGGACAAGGCCCTCACGGACCTGACCTTCTCCAACAAGCGGATCGCGGCAGACGTGAAGAAATGCCTTCAGTCCGCCATCGCCAATGCCGAGAACAACCACAACCTCGATGTCGACGAACTCGTCGTGGCCGAGGCCTATGTGGGCAAGAACCTGACGATGAAGCGCGGCCGTCCGCGTGCCCGTGGCCGCTTTGGCCGCATCATCAAGCCGTTCTCGGAACTCACCATCAAGGTGCGTCAAGTTGAGGAGCAAGCCTAATGGGTCAGAAAGTCAATCCGATCGGCATGCGCCTCCAGGTCAACCGCACCTGGGACAGCCGCTGGTACGCCGACACCAAGGATTACGGTGATCTTCTGCTCGAAGACATCAAGATCCGCGATTTCATCAAGGAAGAGTGCAAGCAGGCCGGTGTGGCCCGCGTGATCATCGAACGCCCGCACAAGAAGTGCCGCGTGACGATCCACACGGCCCGCCCGGGTGTCATCATCGGCAAGAAAGGCGCGGACATCGAAGTGCTCCGCAAGAAGCTGGCCAAGATGACCGACAGCGAGCTGCACCTCAACATCGTCGAGGTGCGCAAGCCGGAACTGGACGCGGCTCTGGTCGGTGAAAGTATTGCGCAGCAGCTTGAACGCCGTGTGTCCTTCCGCCGCGCGATGAAGCGGGCCGTACAAAACGCCATGCGCATGGGCGCCCTGGGAATCCGGGTGAACGTCGCGGGCCGTCTGGGCGGGGCCGAGATTGCACGGACCGAATGGTACCGCGAAGGCCGCGTGCCGCTGCACACCCTGCGGGCGGACATCGACTACGCACATGCCGAGGCGTCCACGCCTTACGGCATCATCGGGATCAAGGTCTGGATCTTCAAAGGCGAGATCATGGAGCACGACCCGCAGGCGCGTGATCGCAAGGCACAGGAACTCCAGGACGGTCCGGCCCCCCGCGGCGCCGGTGGCCGCCGCTAAGGAGGAAAAGAGATGCTTCAACCAAAGCGTACGAAATTCCGCAAGATGCACAAAGGGCGGATCAAGGGCGAGGCCAAGGGCGGCTCTGATCTGAACTTCGGCACTTACGGTCTGAAAGCGTTGCAGCCCGAGCGGGTCACGGCACGCCAGATCGAAGCCGCGCGCCGGGCGATGACACGTCACATGAAACGTCAGGGCCGGGTCTGGATCCGGATCTTCCCCGACACGCCCGTGACGTCGAAACCGACCGAAGTGCGGATGGGTAAGGGTAAAGGCTCCGTCGATTATTGGGCGGCCAAGGTCAAACCCGGTCGCGTGATGTTCGAGATCGACGGTGTGGCCGAAGACATCGCCCGCGAGGCCCTGCGCCTGGCGGCGATGAAACTGCCGATCAAAACCCGCGTGGTGGTGCGCGAAGACTGGTAAATCTTCGCGCGGTGCGGTGGAGCGGGTTTTCATCGAAAACCTGCGGGCCGCACACTGTCGAACACCAGGCCCCCGTCTCAAAGAGCCGGGGGCTTGTCATTTTTCATAGTATTTGAATGTTGATGCGCAGAGATCTCGAGCCTCTTTCGCCGGGGCTTTTATCACCTGGCTCAAAGCGCCGCCCCTTTCCACCTTCCCGCCCGGAGCGGAGTGATCGGGTGTTGAAGGTGCTCAAACTGCTACCGGGTGACGGCCCGCCATTTCTCTTCGCGAAATTGCTACACCGCACTGTCGTCATACTCCGGAACGGAGTATGACGCGGCATGGCTCAGATATCCTCTCTCTTCGTCACCCGTCTCTATCGCGCGCAGCTCTCCGAACATGGGCCGGATATCGACGCGCGAGAGTTGGAAGCCTCCTGCTACACCATCGCCGAGGATGATGAGGCAGGCCAGGCCTGGTGCGAGGAGAATGGCTATCCCGGCTACACGTCCTATGCCTCGCTCACCGATCTGAGTTGGCGCTTCCCGATCTTCGCTGATCTAACCAAGGTTCTCGACGCCCATGTCGCCGTCTTTGCGCGGGACCTCGCCTTCGATCTCGACGGCAAGGACCTGACGCTTGAGGATCTCTGGATCAACATCCTGCCCGAGGGTGGCATGCACACCTCCCACATCCACCCGCATTCGGTGATCAGCGGAACGACTTACGTGGCGATGCCCAAGGGCGCGAGCGCGATCAAGTTCGAAGATCCGAGGTCCGCCATGATGATGGCCGCTCCCACCCGCACCAAGGACGCCCCCCGCGAGATGCGCAGCTTCATCTACGAAGCGCCCGAGGTGGGCGATGTCCTGCTTTGGGAAAGCTGGCTGCGCCACGAAGTGCCAATGAATATGGCCGAGGACGAACGGATCAGCGTGAGTTTCAACTATGGCTGGAGCTGATCGAAACGCCATATGTTCTAAGTGACTGCGATGAGGCACAAAGGGGTTGCTTTCTCCGGGCGACAGACGTAAACGACCCCCTCATCATGACCTCCACTGGAATCAGGGTGACGCCTTTGGCGGCCTACCAGTGATGTTGAAAGGAAAAAGGCGATGAACGCCAACGAACTGCGTGACAAGACGCCGGACCAGCTGCGCGAGGAGCTGGCCAATCTCAAGAAGGAAAGCTTCAACCTGCGCTTCCAGCAGGCCACCGGCCAGCTGGAAAACACCGCGGCGATCCGCAACGCGCGGCGCAATGCGGCACGGGTGAAGACGATCCTCAACCAGAAAGCGGCCGATGCCGCCGGCGACGCGTAAGGAGAGACCGGATGCCCAAACGTATTCTGCAAGGCGTCGTGACCTCTGACGCAAATGCCCAGACCGTGACCGTGTCGGTGGAGCGTCGCTTCACGCACCCGGTTCTGAAAAAGACCATTCGTAAGTCCAAGAAATATCGGGCTCACGATGAGAAGAACGCTTTCAAGGTCGGCGACTCCGTTCGCATCATCGAATGCGCACCGAAGTCGAAAACGAAACGCTGGGAGGTGCTGGAAGCCTGACCGGTCGCTCATCCAGCCCTTGCGGTCTGTCTTCGCGTCTGATGCGAGGACGCCCATAAGGGCGGAGGAGCAGCCCCGTCAGTCGGACATCACGTTCCGGTTTAGTCGAAACCCTGGGGGACAGCCGAAAGGCCCCCATAGGTCGGGAGAAACCAAATGATCCAGATGCAGACCAATCTGGATGTCGCTGACAATTCCGGTGCTCGCCGGGTGCAGTGCATCAAGGTTCTGGGTGGGTCCAAGCGGAAATACGCGTCGGTGGGTGACATCATCGTCGTATCCGTGAAGGAAGCCATCCCGCGCGGTCGCGTGAAGAAAGGGGACGTCCGCAAGGCCGTCGTCGTGCGCACCGCCAAGGAAGTCCGCCGTGAGGACGGCACCGCGATCCGCTTTGATCGCAACGCTGCCGTCATCCTAAACAACAACAACGAGCCCGTCGGCACCCGTATCTTCGGGCCCGTCGTTCGTGAGTTGCGCGGCAAGAACTTCATGAAAATCATTTCGCTCGCTCCGGAGGTGCTCTGATGGCCGCGAAACTCCGCAAGGGCGACAAGGTCGTCGTAGTGGCCGGCAAAGACAAGGGCAAGGAAGGCACCATTGCCTCCGTCGACCCGCAGGCCGGCAAAGCCGTTGTCGATGGCATCAACATGGCCATTCGCCACACTCGTCAATCCCAGAACAGTCAGGGCGGTCGCCTTCCCAGGGCGATGCCAATCCAGCTTTCCAATCTGGCGCTGCTCGACGCCAACGGCAAGGCCACCCGCGTCGGCTTCCGCACCGAAGACGGCAAGAAGGTCCGCTTCGCCAAGACAACGGGAGACGTGATCGATGCTTGATGCAGCCACTTACACACCCCGTCTGAAGGCTCAGTACGCCGAAACCATCCGCGCCGCTCTCAAAGAAGAGTTTGGTTATAAGAACGAGATGATGATCCCCAAGCTGGACAAGATCGTTCTGAACATCGGATGCGGCGCCGAGGCTGTGAAGGACAGCAAGAAGGCCAAATCGGCGGTTGAGGATCTGACCGCGATTGCCGGTCAGAAGGCCGTGACCACCAAGGCCAAGAAATCCATCGCGGGTTTCCGCGTCCGCGAAGACATGCCGCTGGGCGCCAAGGTGACCCTGCGCGGTGACCGGATGTACGAATTCCTCGATCGTCTGATCACGATTGCCATGCCCCGCATCCGCGACTTCCGCGGTGTTTCGGGCAAAAGCTTCGATGGCCGCGGCAACTACGCCATGGGCATGAAAGAACATATCGTGTTCCCCGAGATCGACTTCGACAAGGTCGACGAGACTTGGGGTCTGGACATCATCATCGCCACCACGGCGAAAACCGACGCTGAAGCCAAGGCATTGTTGAAAGCGTTCAACATGCCTTTCAACAGCTGAGCGCGGGGAGAGAGAAGTATGGCGAAGAAATCCATGATCGCACGCGAGAAGAAGCGTCAGCGCCTGGTCGAGAAATACGCGGCCAAACGTGCTGAGCTCAAAGAGATCGCGAATGATGAAAGCCGCCCGATGGAAGAGCGTTTCAAGGCGCGTCTTAAACTGGCGAAGCTGCCGCGCAACAGCTCGGCCACGCGCCTGCACAATCGGTGCCAACTGACCGGTCGTCCGCATGCTTACTACCGTAAGCTCAAGGTCAGCCGGATCGCGCTGCGGGAACTGGGCTCGAACGGCCAGATCCCCGGCATGGTGAAATCGAGCTGGTAAGGGAGAATTTGAGATGAATGATCCTATCGGCGATATGCTTACCCGGATCCGCAACGCTCAGCTGCGTGGCAAATCGACGGTTCTGACCCCCGGCTCCAAGCTGCGGGGATGGGTCCTGGATGTGCTGGCTGACGAAGGCTATATCCGTGGGTACGAAAAGATGACCGATGACCGGGGACACCCGGCTATCGAGATCAGCCTGAAATACTACGAAGGCGAACCCGTCATTCGCGAGCTCAAGCGGGTCTCCAAACCCGGCCGCCGCGTCTACATGGGCGTCAAGGACATCCCTTCGGTCCGTCAGGGCCTGGGCGTGTCGATTGTCTCCACGCCGAAAGGTGTGATGTCGGATGCAAGCGCGCGCAGCCAGAATGTCGGCGGCGAAGTGCTCTGCACCGTATTCTAAGGAGGGTCCGATGTCTCGTATTGGCAAACAACCGGTCGAGCTGCCCAGCGGCGTCACCGCCTCTGTGTCGGGCCAGACCATCGAAGTGAAAGGGCCCAAGGGCACCCGTAGCTTCACCGCCACGGATGACGTGACGCTCACTGTGGAAGACAATGTCGTCAAGATCGACCCGCGTGGGAAATCCAAGCGCGCGCGTCAGCAATGGGGCATGTCCCGCACCATGGTTGCCAATCTGGTGACCGGCGTGACGACCGGCTTCAAGAAAGAACTGGAGATCCAGGGTGTGGGTTACCGGGCGCAGATGCAGGGCAACACCCTGAAGCTGAACCTCGGCCTCAGCCACGATGTGGATTACACCGCTCCGCACGGCGTGACCATCACGGCACCCAAACAGACCGAGATCGTCGTCGAAGGTATCGACGAACAGCTCGTCGGTCAGGTCGCCGCGAATATCCGCGAATGGCGCAAGCCCGAGCCCTACAAGGGCAAAGGCATCCGCTACAAGGGCGAGTTCATCTTCCGTAAGGAAGGCAAGAAGAAGTAAGGACCAGACAGATGGCAAACAGCAAACGGACATTGTTCCTCAAGCGCCGCCTGCGCGTCCGGAACAAACTTCGCAAGGTCAATGCAGGGCGGCCCCGGCTGTCCGTGCACCGCTCCAACAAGAATATCAGCGTCCAGTTGATCGACGATGTGAACGGCGTCACACTGGCGTCCGCCTCCTCGCTCGAAAAGGATCTGGGCGTTGTGGGCAAGAACAACATCGAAGCCGCGACCAAGGTGGGTTCTGCGATTGCAGAGCGCGCCAAGAAAGCTGGCGTCGAAGAGGCCTATTTCGACCGGGGCGGTTTTCTTTTCCATGGCAAGGTGAAGGCTCTGGCCGACGCTGCCCGGGAAGGTGGCCTGAAGATCTGAAGGTGGGATGACCCCCGCCTCGCCTCATCAAAGGCCGGGCGGGGTTTCGACCCATCTGTCACGTGCAGGCGGCACGCTCCGCCTCGATGATCGGGGGGCTTCAGCCCACTGCGATTGACTCAAACTGGCGTAAGCCACCCAATAAAGGATGTTCTGATGGCAGAACGTGAAAACCGCCGGGGCAACCGTCGCGACCGCGACGAAGCGCCGGAATTTGCAGATCGCCTTGTCGCGATCAACCGTGTGTCCAAAACCGTCAAAGGTGGTAAGCGCTTTGGCTTTGCCGCCCTCGTGGTGGTGGGCGACCAAAAAGGCCGTGTCGGCTTTGGCAAAGGCAAGGCCAAAGAGGTGCCAGAGGCGATCCGCAAGGCCACCGAACAGGCCAAGCGTCAGATGATCCGCGTGCAATTGCGCGAAGGCCGCACGTTGCACCACGATATGGAAGGTCGCCATGGCGCCGGCAAAGTCGTGATGCGCACCGCGCCGGAAGGAACCGGGATCATCGCCGGTGGTCCGATGCGGGCCGTGTTCGAGATGCTGGGCGTAAAGGACGTGGTCTCCAAGTCCATCGGCTCGCAGAACCCTTATAACATGATCCGCGCCACCATCGACGGTCTGAAAAAAGAGCAGTCGCCGCGTGCGGTTGCCCAGCGTCGCGGCAAGAAAGTTGCGGATATCCTGCCCAAGCGGGACGAGGCGCCGGCACAGGCCCCGGCCGAAACAGCAGACGCGTAAGGAGGCGGCGAAATGGCTAAAACCATCGTGGTAAAACAGATCGGCTCCCCGATCCGTCGCCCTGCCGATCAACGCGCAACGCTGATCGGGTTGGGCTTGAACAAGATGCACAAGACCCGGGAGCTGGAGGACACACCTTCGGTCCGCGGTATGATCCGCAAGATCCCGCATCTTGTCGAGATCGTGGAAGAGCGCGGGTAAATTCCCGGCATATTTTTCCGCACCTGTTAAAAAGAAAAGCCCCGGATTTATCCGGGGCTTTTCTTTCTTGGTGGATATCGTCTTTCTGAATTCAAGGGTGCCGGCATCGGCTTGGCCGGGAAATTCAGCGGCAACCGTTGCTCTGAGGCGCTTCTCACTCGCCGTTAAGGGCAAAATTTGACATGATCCGGCTTAGACAGACCCATGCAGACCCTCTGCTGAGCTAAGGGCACTCAGATGGCAAAAACGGCTTGCGGCGCGGAGACACCTTTCAGATGCTCGGTCGCGATATACCTGGCGGGCTGGCTCAGCGTGCGGGCCACCCTCTCGGTAAACACCAGCGGTTCACCGAATTTAGAGCAAAGATGTTCCAGTCGCGCCGCGATATTCACGGCCTGGCCCATGACCGTGAAGTCTATCCGCTTCGCTGATCCGACATTTCCATAAAGCACGTCGCCGTAATGTATCGCGATCCCGAACGTCGTCTCCAAGGGCTCGTGGCTTTCCCGCGCCTTGCGCAGGGCAGCATCTGCCGCGCGCAGAGCCCGGCTGCAGGCCGCCTCAGCCGCATCCGGGCTGGACGACGGAAAGATCGCAAGCACGCCGTCCCCAAGCAGCTTCAGAATTTCTCCGCCCTCCGTTTCGACAGCCTCCGCCACGATGTCGAAGTAGCGATTGACCAGCGACACCATCGCATCTGGGGTCAGGTCGGCGCTGATTTTCGTCCAATCGCGCAGATCGCTGACAAAGATGGCCGCCTCCATCTTGTCGATCTGACCGCGTGTGATCTGGCCCGACAGCACCCTTTGACCGGTGCGGGGACCCAGATAGGCATCGGCAATGGCATGGGTGAGGTGCTGCAATCGAAAGATCTCGATGATCGGCGCCAGGGCCGAAGCGACCTTGCCCAGTTTTACCAGATCTCTATCCGAAAAACCGTCTGGAAGGTCCGTGGTCGCAATCATAATGCCGGATCCGCCATCGCTGTAGCGCAGAGGCAGTCCCAGATAGTCGGTAAATCCGGCGGATTTCAGTTCGTGCAGGACAACATGATCGGATGCAGCCAGCACGCCGTTCAGGCGTTTGCGAAATGGCAGTTGGGTCACCGCGATCATTTCCATCGGGCTTCCGATATAGGCGGGCCGGCTTTCCAGGCCATGCGGGGCCTCGGCATAGCCGGTAATGCCTTTGCCGCGCTCCCAAACGACACTCAGGGCTGAAACGAGGGGATGCACAGTCCGCAGGGCCAGCCGGAGCCGGGCCACCGGGGCGCCGGCTGACAAAAGCGCCGCGCCCAAGCCATCCAGGACCGAGGTGATATCCCCCAAAAGACGGCCTTCCTCCAGCAACCAGGAAATCGCGGTGCCGGAACGCCAGTCGGATCGGATCGTCAAGATGTGCGCCTCCGGGCAAGTTCGGATGGCACACAGATAAACCGATCATCGCGCGCGCAAAGTCCAAGGGCAGGGGTCACATGTCCCGCTGACAGGATGCGTGCATTTCCCTGCAAGCGTTCGTAAGGTCCGTGACATGGCTCAGATTGACTATATTTATTCGGCCCATTCCGCCTACGCTTATCTTGGGGCGTTGCGGCTTTACGAGATCTGCAAGGCGCATGACGTGGTGCTCAGGCACAAGCCAGTTCTCTTGTCGCCTGTTGTGGAGGCCGCCGGAGGTCTGCCGTTCGCGCAGCGCAGCCAGGCCCATGTTGATTACTTTTTTGGCCGCGAGATCGAGCGTTGGGCCGAATGGCGCGACCTTCCGGTGATTTCCTGTCGTCCAACGTTCCACGACAATCCCCTTGAATTGCCAAATGGTGTGATCATAACCGCGCAGGAGGCGGGCCTGGACGCGGATGCGGTGTCCTTCGCGATCCTGCAGGCCCATTGGCGTGACGATGCGGATATCGCGGACCACCAGACCCTGCATGCGCTGATGGAGGGGCTAGGTTTGGATGCGGATGCTTTGCTTGAAGTGGCGCTGTCGCCGGATGTGCAGGAGATCCACCGCCGCAATACCGAAGAGGCGATGGAGGTTCCGGTCTTCGGATCTCCGACATATGTTCTGGATGACGATCCCTTTTACGGCCAGGACAGGCTGGACATGCTGGAACGCGCGCTGAGCAAACCGTTCGCAGCCTCGAATTGGTCAAACCCGCCGGTGGATATCAAGGCCGGATCTTAGGATTAACTAGATTGCGACATAGGCAGGCCGCGCCATCCGCGCGCGACCCAGCATCATGGCGGCAACAATCGCGCCATTCAGGACAAGCAGGTACATCGGATAGGCCATCAGTACGAGATCGACCTGTCCGACCGACAGAATAGCAAAACCGGCTGCAACGAAAGAGCAGAACCAGGTCACCATCGTTTCCGATCTGGGATCACGATAGGCTTTTCGGATCGTAACCAATCCGCCGAGAAGGGAAATCGTGATTGTGATGGCCAAAGCATAGGCCGCTGTGTCTGTCATCATCCACAGCAACAGACCGCAGGCCGCCGCGGCAAGAACATAGCGGTCTCCCCGTTTAAGGAAGGGGCCGGCGCCGTGGAGAACCGCAAGAAACAGGATCAGGATCGTACCGCCGACCTGAATTGTCGCAAACCAGAGGGAGGTCGAGGCACCCTCAAAAATCTGCGAGCCCAATGCGATGCTGCCGAGAACCGACCAGATCAACCAGGATGCACGCTGCGGCTGCGTGCGACCCCGCAGTGTATCAGAGGCATAGGGAACAAAAGCGCAGAGGCTGAGGAGGGCGGACGTGATACCAAAAAGACGCAAAGCGTCTGCACTCTGAAAAAGGAAACTTAACAAAATCTTCTCTCGAAACGCCGCAAAGGGCGCCGGTCCTAAAATACGTCTACGAAACTATGTGTCATGCTGAGCGCTTTAACATGTTAAGTCATGCACCAAATGCCCGAAAACGTCAGTCCGGAATTCCATACCTGGAAACCAAGGGAAAGCACGACTGTCCGTTCTGCCGCGACGCGCGCTGATGATATTCGGCGCATCGTCCTTGATCGTCGGGAATGCTGGGTCTATACGCCTCCGGTGGCCCTTTTGGGGCTGCAGAATCAAAATGAGAAAAGCCGTGGTTGGCCCAATCGCTTCGGGGGCCATATCCGGCAAAGGAGAAGCGATATGAAACTGCACGAACTCAGCGATAATCCTGGCGCAACGAAGAAACGCAAGCGCGTTGGCCGTGGTCCGGGATCTGGCATGGGCAAGACCGCCGGTCGTGGTATCAAAGGTCAGAAATCCCGGTCGGGTGTTGCGATCAACGGGTATGAAGGCGGCCAGATGCCGCTCTACCAGCGTCTGCCAAAGCGTGGCTTCAACAAGCCCAACCGCAAGGCTTTCGCGGTGATCAACCTGGGCCTGATCCAGAAATTCGTGGATGCGGGCAAGCTTGATGGCGGCCAGGCCATCACCGAAGACGCCCTGATCGAATCCGGTCTGGTGCGTCGCAAGCGCGACGGCATCCGCGTGCTTGCCAAAGGCGACGTGACGTCGGCGCTGAACATCGAAGTGACAGGTGCTTCGAAGTCTGCCGTTGCGGCAGTCGAAAAGGCAGGCGGTTCACTGAAAGTCACGAACACGACGGCGGCAGCCTAATTGCTTGTGAGCGGCGAGCCTGCCGCTTACATAGTGTCATGTTTTCCAAGGTGCCGCCCGACCGGAGAACGGTCCGGGCGGCACATGCGTTACAAGAGAGACCTCTGAATGGTATCTGCAGCAGAACAAATGGCGGCGAACACCAGCTGGTCCGCGCTGGGCAAAGCCACCGACCTGCGCAACCGCATCCTGTTCACCATCGGCCTTCTGATCGTGTATCGGTTGGGCACGTTCATCCCGGTTCCCGGCATCGACGGCATTGCGCTCCAGCAATTCATGGAGCAGGCCGGTGCGGGGATTGGCGGCATGGTGTCGATGTTTACCGGCGGCGCGCTGGGACGGATGGGCATCTTTGCGCTGGGCATCATGCCCTATATCTCGGCGTCCATTATCGTTCAGCTCTTGACCGCGATGGTGCCCAAGCTCGAACAACTCAAGAAAGAGGGCGAGCAGGGGCGCAAGAAGATCAACCAATATACCCGCTACGGCACCGTCGCTCTGGCCACCGTTCAGGCTTACGGCCTTGCGGTCTCGCTCGAAGCCGGGGATCTGGCGACCGATCCGGGTATGTTCTTCCGCGTGTCAACGATGATCACCCTTGTCGGGGGCACCATGTTCCTGATGTGGCTGGGTGAACAGATCACCGCGCGTGGCGTCGGAAACGGTATCTCGCTGATCATTTTCGTCGGCATCATCGCCGAAGTCCCCGCAGCCATGGCCCAGTTCTTCGCGTCGGGCCGGTCGGGCGCGATCAGCCCTGCGCTGATTGTCGGCATCATCTTGATGGTGGTCGCAACGCTCACCTTCGTGGTCTTCATGGAGCGCGCTTTGCGCAAGATCCACATCCAGTATCCGCGCCGCCAAGTGGGGATGAAGGTTTACGACGGCGGCTCCAGCCACCTGCCGGTCAAGGTCAACCCGTCGGGCGTGATCCCCGCGATCTTCGCATCGTCCCTGCTTTTGTTGCCAGTGTCGGTGTCGACGTTCTCCGGAACCACGAATACCGGGCCGATCATGTCGACGCTTCTGGCCTATTTCGGGCCCGGTCAGCCGCTTTATCTGCTGTTCTTTACAGTGATGATCGTCTTCTTCGCCTACTTCTATACCTTCAACGTGTCGTTCAAGACCGATGACGTGGCCGATAACCTGAAGAACCAGAACGGCTTTATTCCAGGTGTAAGGCCGGGCAAGAAGACCTCTGAATATCTTGAATACGTGGTCAACCGCGTGTTGGTCCTGGGCTCCGGCTACCTCGCTTTGGTCTGTCTGCTGCCCGAGATCCTGAGGGCGCAGTTTGCCTTTCCCTTCTTCTTCGGCGGCACCTCGGTGCTGATCGTCGTGACCGTGACGATGGACACGATCCAGCAGGTGCAAAGCCACCTTTTGGCCCATCAATACGAAGGGCTGATTGAAAAATCGCAGCTTCGCGGTAAAACGAAGCGCAAGGGCAAACGGAATCCGGTACGTCGATGAACATCATCCTGTTGGGACCGCCAGGCGCGGGCAAGGGCACCCAGGCCCGTCATCTGGTGGAAACCCGTGGGATGGTGCAGCTCAGCACCGGGGATATGTTGCGTGCGGCTAAGGAAAGCGGGACCGAAATGGGCAGGATCGTGGCGGATGTCATGGCGCGCGGTGCTCTTGTGACCGATGAGATCGTCATCGGCCTGATCCGCGAACAGCTTGAGACAGTCAAAGCCAACGGCTTTATCTTCGACGGCTTCCCGCGCACCCTGGCACAGGCCGATGCTTTGAACGATCTGCTGGCTGAATGCGGCGAGACACTGGATGCCGTGATCGAACTTGAGGTCAATGACGACGTTCTCGTCACCCGCATCGTCGGTCGCGCCGAAGAGGCCCGCGCCGCAGGCCAGCCCGTGCGCGCCGATGACAATGAGGAAAGCCTCAAGATCCGGCTGATGGAATACTACAAGAAAACGTCCCCGCTGATCGGCTATTATCACGCGCGCGGCGATCTTGCCCGGGTCGATGGCCTGGCCGATATCCAGGCTGTGCAGGGCGCGATCGCGCGGGTTCTTGACCGCGAGCCGATTGTGGCTTGACGCTTTCTTAAAAAGCCCATACGCACCACCATCTCGAAAGAGAATCATTTCTGTGCGCACGGGATTCGTGTGCGCGATCACCTCAACAAGATGCGGCCCTCTGGCGACACTGCCACGGCTCGCGTTGTGAAAAAAGGGCCTGGGATTACGGGCTCGCAACGAAAGGAAAGTGACACGTGGCACGTATTGCCGGCGTAAACATCCCGACTGCCAAACGGGTTCCCATTGCGCTTACTTACATCACCGGCATCGGCAACACCTCGGCCAAAGCCATCTGCGACGCGGTCGGCATCGACCAGACCCGCCGGGTGAACGAGTTGAGCGATGCAGAAGTTCTGCAAATCCGCGAGCATATCGACGCCAATTACAGCGTCGAAGGCGACCTGCGCCGTGAAGTGCAGATGAACATCAAGCGTCTGATGGACCTGGGTTGCTACCGTGGCCTGCGTCATCGCCGCAACCTGCCGGTGCGCGGCCAGCGCACCCACACCAACGCACGCACCCGCAAAGGCCCCGCAAAGGCCATTGCCGGCAAAAAGAAATAAGGAGGCAGGCTCATGGCTCGTGACAAGACCCGCGTCCGCCGCAAGGAGCGTAAGAACATCGCCGCAGGCGTGGCGCATGTGAACTCCTCATTCAACAACACCAAGATCCTGATCTCCGACGTACAGGGCAACGCCATTTCGTGGTCGTCCGCCGGCACGATGGGCTTTAAGGGCTCGCGGAAATCGACACCCTATGCAGCGCAGATGGCGGCAGAGGATGCCGGCAAGAAAGCGCAGGAACATGGTGTGAAAACACTCGAAGTCGAAGTGCAGGGACCCGGCTCAGGCCGCGAAAGCGCGCTGCGGGCTCTGGCCGCCGTCGGCTTCAACATCACGTCCATCCGTGATGTGACACCCATTGCCCATAACGGCTGCCGCCCCCCGAAGCGTCGCCGCGTCTGATTGGACATGATTTTCGCTGGGGCTGCGTGCATTTGCGCGGCCCCAGCACGCCGTTTTGAAACCTCGGGACGTCTGACCCTTTGGACATGGGGGACAGACAGGAATGGAGGGACCGCATGATCCACAAGAACTGGGCCGAGCTGATCAAACCCACACAGCTGGAGGTCAAGCCCGGAAACGATCCCGCGCGTCAGGCGACGGTTGTCGCTGAGCCGCTGGAGCGCGGCTTTGGTCTCACGCTTGGCAACGCGCTGCGCCGGATCCTGATGTCGAGCCTGCAGGGCGGGGCCATCACGTCCGTGCAGATCGACAATGTGCTGCATGAATTCTCGTCCGTTGCCGGTGTCCGTGAAGACGTCACCGACATCATCCTGAACCTCAAGGGCGTCAGCCTGCGGATGGAAGTCGAAGGCCCCAAGCGCCTGTCGATCAACGCCAAAGGCCCTGCGGTCGTGACCGCCGGCGACATCTCGGAAAGCGCGGGCATCGAGATCCTGAACCGTGAACATGTGATCTGCCACCTCGACGATGGGGCCGATCTTTACATGGAACTGACGGTCAACACCGGCAAAGGCTATGTCTCGGCCGACAAGAACAAGCCCGAAGACGCGCCCATCGGCCTGATCCCGATCGATGCGATCTATTCGCCGGTCAAGAAGGTGTCCTACGATGTGCAGCCGACCCGCGAGGGCCAGGTGCTCGACTATGACAAGCTGACCATGAAGGTGGAAACCGACGGCTCGCTCACGCCCGATGACGCGGTGGCCTTTGCCGCGCGCATCCTGCAGGATCAGCTGTCGATCTTCGTGAACTTCGACGAGCCGGAAAGCGCTTCGCGTCAGGACGATGATGACGGTCTTGAATTCAACCCGCTCCTGCTCAAGAAAGTGGACGAGTTGGAATTGTCGGTCCGCTCCGCGAACTGCCTGAAGAACGACAACATCGTCTATATCGGCGACCTGATCCAGAAAACCGAAGCGGAGATGCTGCGCACCCCGAACTTCGGTCGGAAGTCGCTGAACGAGATCAAGGAAGTGCTGTCTGGCATGGGTCTGCACCTCGGCATGGATGTCGAGGACTGGCCGCCCGACAACATCGAAGATCTGGCCAAGAAATTCGAAGACGCGTTCTAAGCGCGTCTTCTTCAATGCTCGCAACTGGCGGGGAAGACCGGGCGATGATGCCCCAAGGAGAGCCTCTGACACGCATCGGAGGCCAGACAAAGCATAAACCGAAAGGATACCGAAAATGCGTCACGCACGTGGATACCGCCGCCTGAACCGAACGCATGAGCACCGCAAGGCGCTCTTTGCGAACATGGCCGGCTCGCTCATCGAACATGAGCAAATCAAGACGACCCTGCCCAAGGCCAAGGAATTGCGCCCGATCATCGAAAAGATGATCACGCTGGCCAAACGGGGTGACATGCACGCCCGCCGCCAGGCCGCGGCGAAGCTGAAGGAAGACAAGGACGTCGCCAAGCTCTTCGACGTTCTGGGCCCGCGCTATAAGGACCGTCAGGGCGGATATGTCCGCGTCCTGAAAGCAGGGTTCCGCTATGGTGACATGGCGCCGATGGCCATCATCGAATTCGTCGACCGCGACGTCGATGCCAAGGGTGCTGCGGATCGCGCACGCGTAGAGGCGGAAGAGGCTGCTGACGAAGGCTGACCCGTATCCGAACATTCGACGCAAGAACCCCTGCACCCACCGTGCGGGGGTTTTCGTTTTGGGGACAGGTCGGCAATATCTCCGACCCCCGGACGGGCAGGGGTTGCGTGGTCCGGCAACGGTGCGCATATGCTGGCAGGATGAAATACCTTGCCCTGATCCTGCTGCTCCTGCCCGGTCTTGCCCAGGCAGAGACGCGCGTTCCTCAAAGCCAGTCCGAGATCACATTGGGGTTCGCCCCTTTGGTGCGGGAGGCCGCACCCGCCGTCGTGAACATCTACGCGCGGATCGTTCGCCCGGGTCGCGCCAACCCATTCGACGGCGACCCTTTCTTTCGGGACTTTTTCCGGGGGTTCGGAGAAGCGCGGCCCAGAGTGCAGAACTCCCTTGGGTCTGGTGTGATCCTGTCCTCTGACGGGATCATCGTGTCGAACTATCATGTCGTGGGGATGGCGACAGAGATCCGTGTCGTCTTGAACGACCGGACAGAGTATTCGGCAAGGGTTCTTCTGGGCGATCAGGAAAGTGATCTGGCCATCCTGCAATTGGACGAAGCGGAGGATCTTCCTTTTCTGGAACTGCGGGATTCCGATCAGGTCGAGGTGGGCGAACTGGCGCTTGCCATCGGCAACCCGTTCGGTGTCGGCCAGACGGTCAGCAGTGGCATCGTGTCGGGGCTCGCGCGATCGGGCACGGCGACAGGCAATGCGCGCGGCTATTTCATCCAGACCGATGCGCCGATCAACCCCGGCAATTCCGGCGGCGCGCTGATTGACGTGGCTGGACGCCTGATCGGCATCAATACGTCGATCCTGACACGCTCCGGCGGGTCGAACGGCATTGGGTTTGCAATCCCGTCCAAGCTGGTGGCCGAATTCGTCAGTCAGGCCCGCACTGGCAATGTGGAATTCGTGCGACCGTGGGCCGGCATGGTCGGACAGCCGGTGGATGCGGATCTTGCGGATTCGCTGGGCCTTGCCGTGCCCCGCGGGATCGTAGTCTCCGATCTGCACACGATCAGCCCATTCCTTGCGGCGGGCTTTGAAGTCGGCGACGTGATCACGCAAGTCGACAATCAGCCGGTGAATACTCCGTCCGAAATGGTGTTCCGCATGTCGGTCACCGGAATCGGGGGGACGGCGCGCATCACGCGGGTGCGTGGACAGCAGGTCGAGGACGTGGACGTGGCAATGATCGTCGCGCCGGATGAGCCGCCGAGCGACGAGACGATGTTGGCCGAAGACACCGTCCTGCCAGGTCTGACGGTGGCCCGCGCCAATCCAGCCGTGATTGCCAGATACGGCCTTCCGCTCGCCCTTTCGGGTGTGATCGCGGTACAGTCCGGCCCATTCGGAAGCCGCGTTGGTATACAGGTCGGGGATGTCATCATCGGCATCAATGGCAACGCGGTGGAAGAGCCTCGCGATGTCGTCAGCGCGCTCACGCAACGGGTGCGCACCGTACAGATGGATATCCTGCGGCGTGGTCAGCGCGTGACGCTTCGGTTTCGTATTTGACCGATGCCGGACCTCTTTGATCAGGTCGATCCACCCGCCGAAAGCGAGACGAAGCTGCGACCGCTTGCAGACCGACTGCGCCCCCAGAACCTGGCGGATGTGATCGGGCAGGAACAGGTGCTTGGTCCGGACGCGCCGTTGGGAACGATGCTGGCGGCAGGGCGGCTTGGATCCCTGGTGTTCTGGGGGCCGCCGGGTGTTGGCAAGACGACGATCGCGCGGCTGCTTGCGGATGAAACCGATCTGCACTTTGTTCAGATCAGCGCCATCTTTACGGGGGTCGCAGACCTCAAGAAGGTGTTCGAGGCCGCAAAGCTGCGCCGTGCCAACGGGCAGGGCACGCTTTTGTTCGTGGACGAAATTCACCGCTTCAACAAAGCGCAACAGGACGGGTTCCTGCCGCATATGGAGGATGGAACGATCCTTCTGGTGGGGGCCACGACGGAGAATCCGTCGTTTGAGTTGAATGCTGCCGTGCTCAGTCGGGCCCAGGTGCTTGTTCTTGAACGGCTGAGCCTGGCTGATCTTGAGCGATTGACCCAGAGGGCCGAAAAAGAGCTGGGCTCTGCCTTGCCGCTAACGGCCCATGCCCGCGATGCGCTGCAGGAAATGGCTGACGGGGACGGACGCGCCCTGCTGAATTTGATTGAGCAAGTTGATGCCTGGAACCTGACCGACCCGATCGACAACGAAACGCTGACGCGGAGACTTATGCGCCGGGCCGCGCAATACGACAAATCCGGTGACGCGCATTACAACCTGATCTCCGCCTTGCACAAATCAGTGCGCGGTTCTGATCCCGATGCGGCTCTCTATTGGCTGGCCCGGATGCTGGAGAGCGGGGAGGATCCACGCTATCTGGCGCGCCGGATCACGCGGATGGCGGTGGAGGATATCGGCCTTGCCGATCCTCAGGCCCAAGCGCTTTGCCTGCAGGCCTGGGAAACCTACGAGCGTCTGGGTTCGCCCGAAGGCGAATTGGCGCTGGCGCAGGCCGTCGCCTATCTTGCGCTCGCTCCGAAATCGAACGCGATCTACGTGGCTTACAAAGAGGCAATGCGGCTGGCCAAGAAAACGGGCAGCAAGCCGCCGCCGAAACACATCCTGAATGCGCCGACCCAACTGATGAAGGATCAGGGATATGGCAAGGATTATGCCTATGATCACGATGCCGAAGACGGGTTTTCAGGACAGGACTATTTCCCCGACAAGGTGAAGCGCCCCGTTCTTTATGCCCCCGTCGAGCGCGGTTTCGAGCGCGAGCTGAAAAAGCGTCTGGACTATTTCACAAAGCTGCGAACGCAGCGCCAACCTTGACAAGTCAGGCCACCCGCGCAACAGACCGCCCATGACGGGAACGGTATTTCTGGTTGCTTTGGGCGGCGCCTTGGGGGCGTCTTTGCGCTATCTGACGGGGGTTGGCATCATGCGGATGCTGGGCGCCGGTCCGTTCCCCGTGTCCATTTTGACCGTCAACGTGATCGGCTCCGTCCTGATGGGGGTATTTGTCGTATTGGCGGCGCAGCGCGGGCTGACGTCTCTCAGCCCGTTTGTCATGACCGGGCTTTTGGGCGGGTTCACAACCTTCTCCGCGTTCTCGCTTGAAACGATGACGCTGATAGAGCGTGGAAACTTCACCCTTGCCGCGCTTTATGTCGGTTTGTCGGTTCTCCTGTCGGTCGGCGGGCTGGCCATGGGGATGTGGCTGACACGCGGGGTGCTTGCATGAGCCGAGTTCAAACCATCACCGTTCAAAAAGGCGATGGCGATCAGCGCATCGATCGCTGGCTGAGGCGAATGTTTCCCCATGTAAGCCAGGGGCGCATCGAAAAGATGTGCCGAAAGGGCGAACTGCGCGTCGATGGTGGCCGGGTCAAGGCCTCTACCCGGCTTGCCGAGGGGCAACAGGTCCGCGTACCGCCATTGCCCGACAGCGACCATATGCCCGCGCCGCCTCAAACACGGCTCTCCGACGCGGATGCAGAGATGATCCGCTCGTGCGTGATCTATCGCGATGATCATGTGCTGGCATTGAACAAGCCCGCAGGCCTACCGGTTCAGGGAGGCAGCGGGCAGGTGCGTCATGTGGACGGTCTGGCCGACGCGTTGCGCTTCGGGGCCGAGGAGAAGCCGCGACTGGTTCATCGCCTGGACAAGGATACGTCCGGGGTCCTTTTGATGGCCAGGACACGGCAGGTCGCCGCAGGTCTGACTGCTGCCTTCCGGCATCGCGAAACCCGCAAGATCTATTGGGCCGCCGTCGCCGGTGTCCCGCATCCGAAGAACGGCACGATAAAATACGGCCTCGTGAAGGCGCCGGGTCACGGCGCGCGGGGTGAAGGAGAGAAGATGCTGTGCCTTCACCCGCGCGATATCGAAGCCACGCCAGGCGCAAAACGGGCGACCACGAATTATACGGTTCTGACAGCCGCGGCCAAGCGGTGTGCCTGGATGGCGCTGATCCCCGTGACCGGGCGCACGCATCAGCTTCGCGCGCATATGGCCGAGATCGGACACCCGATCATTGGCGATGGCAAATACGGCGGCTCGGGACAGGACAACCTGGGCGATGGCTGGGGCGCCCAGCTGGGCGGCGAGATGAGCAAGAAGCTGCATCTGCATGCGCGCGCGCTTGTTGTTGAGCATCCGGTTAGCAAGGCCCAGCTTCATCTGACAGCGCCGCTGCCTGAGCATATGGCGCGCACGTGGGAGACGTTTCAATGGCACGCTTCTGACGTCCCGGACGATCCCTTTGAGGATTTCGTATGACGCGGCCCCTGCGACTGATCATCTTTGACGTCGATGGCACGCTGATCGACAGTCAGGCGAGCATTATGGGGGCGATGCAAGCGGCATTTGCCTCGGAAGGCTTGCCGACCCCGGAGCGCGCGGAGGTTCTGTCAATCGTCGGGTTGTCGTTGGATCGTGCCTTCGCGCAGCTCGCAGCGGAGCAGACGGCCAAACGGCAGGCACGCTTGGTCCAGGCATATAAAGATGCGTTCGCGGCCCAGCGTCTGGATCTAGGTGCAAGTCAGGCCGCGCCGCTTTACCCCGGTACGCGGGATCTGCTGGATCAGCTGTCGCAGATCCCTGAAAACATTCTTGGGATCGCAACCGGCAAATCCAGACGGGGTTTGGACGCCCTGCTGGACGGGCATGACCTGAGGGGGCTTTTTAGTACAACCCAGGTCGCCGATCATCACCCATCCAAGCCCCATCCCTCGATGATCGAGGCGGCGATGCGGGATGTGGGGGTGGATGTCTCCGACACCGTGATGATCGGAGACACCAGTTTCGATATGGACATGGCCGCTTCTGCCGGGGTTGCGGGAATTGGAGTGACTTGGGGCTATCACCACCGCGATGCGCTTGGGGCGGCGCGATGTGTGGTGGAGGACCGTGCCGATATCCCCGGCGCTTTGCGGACGATCTGGAAGACACCTTAATGACAGACTGGAAACAGAAACGGTTCTGGAAGGCCGCTTCGGTGATTGCTGATGCGGATGCATTCACCGTGGAGCTTGACGGACGGCGCCTTCGGACGCCGGCGAAACAACACCTGATCCTGCCCACAAGTGCAATGGCAGAGACTATTGCGGCGGAATGGGCTGCGCAGGAAGATGTGGTTGACCCCCTGACGATGCCTGTCACCAGATCGGCCAATGCCGCCATCGACAAGGTGACACCCCAGCGAACCGAAGTCGCGGATATGCTGGCGGAATACGGTGACGCGGATTTGCTGTGCTACCGCGCGGACGGACCGGAAGCCCTTGCCCAGCGGCAGGCAGACCTTTGGGACCCCGCGCTTGACTGGGCGGCGGACTATCTGGGCGTTCGTCTTTTGCCACGGGCGGGCCTGATGCACGAGGCACAGGCGCCCGAAGCGCTGAAGCGTCTGTCGGACCGGGTCCACGCGCTGGGACCCTTCCAGCTTGCGGCCTTTCACGATCTGGTCTCTCTGTCCGGCTCCCTGATCCTTGGCTTTGCTGTCGCCCGGAACTGGAAGACCGCCGATACGATCTGGCAGATCTCTCGCCTCGACGAGTTGTGGCAGGAAGAACAATGGGGGCGAGATGACGAGGCGCATGCGGCCTCTGAATTGAAGCGCGACGCTTTCCTTCATGCCAAGCGGTTCTACGACATGTGCTAATGCACACCGAATAAGCCACCTTGGCATTGACTTTACGGCAGCCCCGGATCGTGAATTGTTTTGTGTGATCCGACCCTTGACGTTTCTTGATGAATCCGCCCAAACTCTAAGCACTGAGGGGGGAGTGAACCCTTTATCGGTATTTGCGCCGGCCTAAATGCGCCGGGTGAACCGCCCCAATGTGGCGGAAAATCAGGAAGAGGTAAAAATGAAAAAATCCGTATTTTTTGGCGCGCTCACGGTCGCCGGTCTGGCAGCTGGTGCTGCCGCGGCAGGCACGCTGGACGACGTCAAGGCGCGCGGCAAGCTGAATTGCGGCGTGGCCACCGGCCTGGTCGGCTTTGCCGCACCGGATGCCAACGGGGAGTGGGACGGTTTTGACGTAGCTGTGTGCCGTGCTGTTGCGGCCGCGGTTCTGAACGACGCGAATGCTGTTGAATTCGTGCCGACAACACCCAAAACGCGCTTCACGGCGCTGGCTTCGGGCGAACTCGACATGCTGGCCCGGAACACGACCTGGACGTTCAGCCGCGACGTCGACCTGAAGTTCGAATTTGTGGGTATCAACTACTATGACGGCCAAGGCTTCATGGTGCCCAAGGATTTGGGCGTGTCTTCGGCAACAGAGCTGGACGGCGCGACCGTCTGCATCCAGACCGGCACCACGACCGAGCTGAACCTGGCGGACTTCTTCCGCACCAACAACATCAGCTACGAGCCGGTTCCGATCGAAACCAACGCAGAAGCCCAGCAGCAGTATCTGGCGGGCGCCTGTGACGTCTACACCACCGACGCGTCCGGCCTTGCGGCCACGCGTGCAACGTTCGAAGATCCTTCGGCACACGTTCTGCTGCCCGAGATCATCTCGAAAGAGCCTCTGGGTCCGCTTGTCCGCCACGGCGACAATGACTGGGGCGACGTTGTCCGCTGGACGCTGAATGCGCTGATCTCCGGCGAAGAGCTGGGCATCACCTCCACCAACGTGGCCGAGCTGTCGTCGGGCACCAACAACCCGGAAATCAACCGTCTGCTGGGCACCGAAGGCACCCTGGGCGAGATGCTGGGTCTGGACGCCGAATGGGCCAAGCGCGCGATCATGGCGGGCGGCAATTATGGTGAAATCTTTGCCAAAAACATCGGTGAAGAGACCCCGATCGGTCTTGCGCGTGGTCTGAACGCGCAGTGGACCGACGGCGGGCTGCTCTACTCGCCACCGTTCCGGTAAGATACGAAAAGAGAGGGGCGCGGGTATCAACCTGCGCCCCTCGTCCATTTGCGGAACCACAACCTGGACCAAAGCGACAAACGCCGGAAAAACCGACGGCCAGGCAAACGGGGAACATCCTGAATGACAACACTTACCGACCCTCCGCAGGAGTCGTTTCGGCTGTCTATGCTGATAAACGACACGCGATACAGGTCCTACACGTTCCAGTTTATCGCACTTATTCTGCTGATCGCGGCCATCGCCTATCTGGGCAACAATCTGGTGAGCAATCTGGCCGCTGCCGGCCTGAACTTCAGTTATGAATTCCTTGGACAACCGGCCGGCTATGACATCAACCAGCGGTTGGTGGAATATACCAGCCGATCGAGCCACATGCAGGCCACCATCGTCGGTGTGCTCAACACGCTTCTTGTCGCGTTCCTTGGCTGTTTGACCGCAACGATCCTGGGTGTCTTTGCCGGTGTTTTGCGCCTTTCG
Source organism: Thalassococcus sp. S3 (assembly GCF_004216475.1). GTDB lineage: Bacteria > Pseudomonadota > Alphaproteobacteria > Rhodobacterales > Rhodobacteraceae. Next base: position 533,076 of record NZ_CP022303.1, read on the forward strand.
AACAACTGGCTGATCGCCAAACTGATGTCCGCCTATGTCGAAGCGTTCCGGAATGTGCCCGTTCTGATCTGGATCCTGATCATCAACACGGTGGTCAACATCCTGCCTCAGCCCCGCGCATATCGCGGTGAGACACCGGATGCCGAGATGTTTCTTGGCATGATTGCGTTCACCAATCGCGGCGTCTACCTGCCTGCGCCGACATGGGGTCCGGGCTCTTTGATGGTGGTGGCCACATTCCTTTTGTCCATCGGCGCGATCATTTTCTTCCGCCGCTGGGCCACCAAACAGCTCTATGACCAGGGTCGCGAGATCAATAAGCTCTGGCCGACGCTGGGCCTGTTCTTCATCCCCACGCTGCTTGTCTACTTTGTCATGGGCAGCCCCATTGGTGTCGAATATCCCGAGCTGCGCGGCTTTAACTTTCAGGGCGGCCTCCAGGTCCAGCGTCCCCTGATCGCGCTGTGGCTTGCGCTCTCGATCTATACAGGCGCCTTCATCGCCGAGAACGTGCGCGCCGGTATCCAGGCGATCAGCAAAGGCCAGACCGAGGCGGCCGCCTCGCTGGGTCTGCGACCGGGTCGGATCATGAACCTCGTGATCCTGCCGCAAGCGCTGCGCGTGATCATTCCGCCGCTTATCTCGCAATACCTGAACATCACCAAGAACAGCTCCCTCGCCATCGCGGTGGGCTATGCCGACATCACGGCAACGCTGGGCGGCATCACCTTGAACCAGACCGGCCGCGCCATCGAATCGGTGCTGTTGCTGATGCTCTTCTACCTCATCATCTCACTGACGATTTCGGCCGTGTTGAACATCTACAACAACGCCGTCGCGCTGAAGGAGAGGTAGGCAGATGTCAGACACACATGCTCAAACCGTCTCTTTCGTGCGCGAGACACAATTGCCGCCAGCCCCGCCGCCAACGGCTCAAACGGGGGTGGTCAAATGGATGCGAGAGAACCTCTTTAACGGCATCTGGGGCACACTCCTGACGCTGATCTCGCTCTATGCGATCTATTCGATCCTGGCCGGAGTGATGCCCTGGCTTTTGAACGGTGTTTGGAACACCTCCAATATCCGGGAATGCCGTGAAGTGCTGGAAGGCGCCACCGGCGGTTGCTTCTCTGTTCTGAGCGAGCGTTGGAACCAGCTTCTCTTTGGCATCGCTTATCCGCGCGCGGAATACTGGCGTCCAACGCTGGCCTTCATCCTGCTTTTCGTTGCGGCGGCGCCAGTTCTGTTTCCGAACCTTTTGCCCCGGAAGCTCCTGATCTTCACGGGCCTCTATCCGTTCGTTGCCTTCTGGCTGATCTGGGGCGGAACGATCCTGAGCCCGATCGTTGCTTTGGCGGGTTTTGTCGTCGGCTATATCGTCTTTCAGCGGTTCGTGGCGCAAAGCTTCGCAGCGGGGTTTTTCGGCGCGATTGCCGCAGCGGTGGTGACCTGGTGGCTTGGCGGTATCATTGCGGGCCTTCTGGCGCCCGATCAGCCATGGCTGAGCCGCGTGGCCAGCCGGGACATGGGGGGCTTCATGCTCAACATGATCCTGGGCACCGTCTGTGTTTCACTATCGCTGCCCATCGGGATCGTGCTGGCCCTGGGCCGGCAGTCGAAGATGCCGATCATCAAATGGATCTGCGTGATCTTCATCGAGTTCATCCGGGGCGTTCCGCTCATCACGCTGCTCTTCGTGGCAAACGTGGTGCTCGCCTACTTCCTTCCGCCCGGCACGAATTTCGACCTGATCCTGCGGGTGATCATCATGATCACGATGTTCGCTGCGGCCTATATCGCCGAGGTGATCCGGGGCGGCCTTGCTGCTTTGCCGCGTGGCCAGTACGAGGCTGCGGATTCGCTTGGGCTCGACTATGCTCAGGCAATGCGGCTGATCATCCTGCCGCAGGCGCTCAAGATCTCCATCCCCGGGATCGTGAACGTGGCTGTGGGCCTCTTCAAGGATACGACCCTGGTCTCCATCATCTCGATGTTCGACCTCGTGGGCATGATCCGTGGCCCGATCCTTGCCTCGACCGACTGGAACGGCGTCTACTGGGAGCTTTGGGCCTTTGCCGCGCTGCTCTTCTTTGTCGTCTGCTACGGCATCTCGCAATATTCGCAGTGGCTGGAACGTCAGCTTGCGACCGACCACCGATAGGAGTGGCTTGATATGAATGAAGTTCTACCGGAAACCCACAATGTGGAAATGAAGGTCTCGGACGAGATCGCGATCTCGATCGAGAAGATGAACAAATGGTACGGGACATTCCATGTCCTGCGCGACATCGACCTCACCGTCTATCGTGGGGAACGGATCGTGATTGCGGGGCCTTCGGGCTCCGGCAAATCCACTTTGATCCGCTGCATCAACGCGTTGGAAGAGCATCAGGCCGGCAAGATCACAGTCGATGGAACGATCCTGTCCTCGGATCTAAAAAACATCGATAAAATCCGGTCCGAGGTGGGCATGTGCTTTCAGCACTTCAACCTCTTCCCGCATTTGACGATCCTTGAAAACTGCACGCTGGCGCCGATCTGGGTGCGCAAGACGCCCAAGAAAGAGGCCGAAGCGACCGCGATGCATTTCCTCGAAAAGGTGAAGATCCCCGATCAGGCCGACAAGTATCCCGGTCAGTTGTCCGGCGGTCAGCAGCAGCGGGTGGCCATTGCTCGCTCGCTTTGCATGCGGCCGCGCATCATGCTCTTTGACGAACCAACCTCGGCGCTCGACCCGGAGATGATCAAGGAAGTGCTCGACACCATGGTGGAGCTGGCCGAGGAAGGCATGACCATGCTCTGCGTGACGCACGAGATGGGCTTTGCCCGCCAGGTCGCGAACCGGGTGATCTTTATGGATGAAGGTCAGATCGTGGAGCAGAATGAGCCCGAAGAGTTCTTCAACAACCCCAAATCGCCCCGGACGCAGCTGTTTCTCAGCCAGATCTTGGGTCACTGACCGGTCCGACATATGTCGATCAAGGGCGCGCTTTCGGCGCGCCCTTTTTACATATCCGGAAGCTCCCTTGGAACGACGAATGATCGGACACGTCCGGTGCCGGGCTGAATGTCGCTCCAGCTTTCAATGTCGAATTCCATGACAGTCGTTGCGCCGGTCGGGTAATCCAGAAAACGCTCGTGATCGGGCCATGCGCTGACCAAGGCGTTTGCAAAGCCCGCGATACCCGGATTGTGCCCGACCATCAGAACGGCCTCTCCATCCGCTGTCTTGAGCATGCGCAGCATCTGCTCCGGGCTTGCGTGATAAAGCTCTTCCAGCAGCCGTGGCATCAACCCGATTTCCAGCCGCATGCAGGTTTCCTCTGTTCGTTGTGCGCGGGAGCAGAGGACCTCGCCCGGCTGGATCCCTTGGGTGCGCATCCAGCGGCCCAGAGCGCTGGCAGATTTGCGACCCCGCTTGTTCAGCGGACGGTCACGGTCGGGAAGGTCGGCATCCTTCCAGCTTGATTTCGCGTGCCGCATGAGGATCAGGGTCTTGGTCATCTTGGATGAAATGCCTTCATATGAAATGCGGATTGCTCGGGGTTGCGACCGAAGCGGATGGAGACGGGGCAGACACGACGCGCTTTGCAGCCCTGTGTCAAGCAGTCTTGGCCGTCGGGTGTGTCCAAATAGGCATGACAGGCCGCAACATCGTAGCCGCCGTCGCCTTTCAAAGCACCGACCGGACAGGCGCTGCGGCACGGTATGTCCTTGCAGCTTTTACAGGGCGATATGCCGGGCGGGGGCGGGGTGGCTTTTTGCCCATCGAAGATCAATGCGCCCCTCAGCGAGATCATCAGCCCCGCGTGGCTGTGGATCAGCATTCCAACCGGGCTTGGCCACGCGTGCCCGGTTGCTTCGGCCCAACGCAGAAAAGGCGCATACGGTGGGCCCCCGAATGGGAAGGCAATCTCCGACGCCCCGGTTTGCTTCATCAGGTCCTGCATGACGCGCATTGACCACCTATCGAGGGGATCGGGATCAGGGTCGTTGTATTCCGGGCTGGCCGAGAAGATCGGCCAGAAGTCCGCCCCCGTACCCAGGAGTACGATCCTGCGATCCTGTCCTTTCGCATTCTCCTGAAGGGCGCCCATCGTTATCAGCCCGCGCGTGGCTGCCAGGGCATCGAGCGCCTTCATCGGCGCGCGAAGGGGAGCCAGAGGCTCCAGCCCAGCCGGGCGGGGCGGTCGTCCTGCCAGTTCAGGCCCACCTCCATCCCGTCATGTCCCTTGGAGGGCTGCGCAATGTAGGTGCCGAACATCCTGTCCCAGATCGACAGGGCGAAGCCGTAATTGCTGTCATGCTCTGACCGGTGAACAGAGTGGTGGACACGGTGCATATCGGGCGTGACCAGCACCAGCCGCACGGCACGGTCCAACCAAAGGGGGAGCCGGATGTTGGCATGGTTGAACATCGCCGTGCCGTTGAGCAGGATCTCAAACACGATCACGGCCAGTGCTGCGGGTCCCAGCAGATAGACCAGCCCGATTTTCAGGATCATAGACAGCGCAATCTCGACCGGGTGAAACCGGACGGCGGTCGTCACATCCATGTCCCTGTCTGCGTGATGCACCCTGTGCAGCCGCCAGAGCAGCGGCACTTTGTGCGTGATCAAATGCTGCGCCCAGATCGCGAAATCAAGGATCAGGATGGCGGCTATGAATTCCAACCACACCGGCAGCGCGGTTTGGTTAAACAGCCCCCAACCGTTCCGTTCGGCATCAATAGCCGCGCCAACCGCGAGGAGTGGCAAGCCAAATGCCAGCGCCCGCAAAAGGAGGGTGTTCAAGATCGTGATCGACATGTTGGTGCGCCACCGGCGCGCTCGTGTCTGCTGTCTGACGCGGCGGGGTGCAAGGCTTTCGGTTAGCGCAAAGAGGGCAAAGAGACCGAGGAAAAAGCCCAGCCGGATGATCGTTTCATGTTCCATGTTGGGCACATTAGGCGGGAAGGGCGAGTTCGCAAGTCCCCGCCGCACACGTCCGCGTTAGGGCCGGATCAGGGAACCGGCCCCATGTTCCGTGAAAAGCTCAAGCAAAACGGCATTGGGCGCACGCCCGTCCAGGATCGCAGCTGCCCGTACGCCCCCTTCGATGGCCGTCAATGCGGTTTCGGTTTTGGGGATCATGCCGCCCGCGATGACACCTGCCTGCGTAAGGCTTCGAATGTCGTCTGCGGTCAGTTCCGTTAGAACCGCGCCATCTGCGTTCTTGACACCCGCCACATCCGTTAGCAGCAAAAGCCGGTCCGCTTTCAGCGCCGTTGCGATGGCGCCCGCCGCGGTGTCGCCATTGATGTTGAACGTCTCTCCGTGACGCCCGCCGCCCAGGGGGGCAATCACCGGGATCATGTCGCGTTCGAACAGTGTTTCCAGCACCGCCGTGTCCATTTCGGCGGGCGTGCCGACAAAGCCCAGATCGGGATGGGTCTGATCGCATGTGATCAGGTTGGCGTCCTTGCCCGAAAGCCCCACGGCGCGGCCGCCCTGTCGGTTCAGGGCCTGCACGATGCGTTTGTTCACGACACCCGAAAGCACCATCTCGACCACTTCGACGGTGGCAGCATCCGTGACCCGCTTGCCATTCACGAAATCCGACCGGATCGCGAGCTTCTCCAGCATCGCGTTGATCATAGGCCCGCCGCCATGCACGATCACCGGGTTCACGCCCACTTGCCGCAAGAGCACGATGTCGCGGGCAAAGCTTTCCATCGCGTCGTCGCTGCCCATGGCATGGCCGCCGAGTTTTACCACCACGGTCGCACCATCGTAGCGCTGAAGATAAGGCAGCGCGCGGGAAAGGGTGTCGGCGGTCGCAATCCAGTCGCGGTTCATCTCTTGTGTCTTCATCTCTGTCATCTTGCGCGGCTATCCGTCCAACCCTGCAATGATCGCGCGCAGGGTTGCAATGCCGTCCCCCTTCTCGCTTGAGGTCAACACGATCTCGGGGAAAGCCGCAGGATGGGTTGCGAGCCGCTCGCGCACCTGGCCCAGCATCGCGTCCTTGCCTTTGCCCTTCACCTTGTCGGCCTTCGTCAGCACGCATTGGAACGTTACCGCCGCGCTGTCCAGCAGGCTCATGATCTCTTCATCGACCGGCTTGATCCCGTGGCGGGCGTCGATCAGAACAAAGGCGCGGCGCAGGGTCTGCCGCCCGGCCAGGTACTGCTTGAGCAACTTTTGCCACTTCTCGATCACCGGCAGCGGCGCATTCGCATAGCCATAGCCCGGCAGGTCAACGAGGTAGAGGTCGGACCCTTGGGTGAAGTAATTGATCTCCTGCGTTCGGCCTGGTGTGTTTGACGCGCGCGCCAGACCCTTTGTACCGGTCAATGCGTTGATCAATGTGGATTTACCGACGTTGGAGCGACCGGCAAAGCAAACCTCGACTCGATCTGCCGGGGGCAGGCCCGACATGGCCACCACGCCTTTTACAAAGTCAGACTGTCCGGCAAAAAGCTTGCGCCCCCGCTCGCGCAGAGCGTCGTCAGGCTCATCGGCCAGTGGAAAGGGCAGGGTGGTCACAGCGGTCTCGCCGCGTCGCCGACCGCGACTTCTCCGGCTTCGGCCACCTTGAAGTAGACGCCGAAATTTCGGGTGTCCCAGCCCCGCTCCAACTCCGCCAACATGGTCACGTCGCGCTGCCCCGTGAGCGGGTTGGCATCGGGCGCCCGGCAGCGTTCTATGGGATCAACGGGTGTCAGCCGGACATTCCCGATGCGCAGATCACGGCGGAGCAGATCAATCTCCTCCCAGGGGGCGAGCCCGTCGAGCCACAGGTTGATCCGAAACCGGCGCATATCGATCTCGGAGCCTACCTTCTGGCTCAGCGCGCGGAGGGAAGAGAGGTTGCCAATCGACACCGAGGCAAAAGGAACATCCGTCATACCCTGCTCCGGTGCCTTCACCAGGCGCGCAGGGACTGGACGGTCTGCTGGCCATAGATCTCCGATCCAATGCGCGAGCGTCTCCCCATCCGTGGCGGGCGTCAAAGCAAGAGGATCGCGATCAGGATGCGTAAGCGTCAGGCTCTCCGGCGCGGAATAGGCGCTGATCGCCGCGAGGCGCGGCCCACTGGCGACTTGCAGAAAATTGCGGCGCGGCTGCCAGTCGTCGCTATCCTCCGCCGCGGCATTCAGGAACGCCCAGGCGCGGTCGCCTTCCACAGCACCTTGCGGGGTCAGGCCGACCGATTGGCATGCCTCTGACCCGATCCCCTTGATCGGATGGCGCCAGATATGGGCCAGCGTTGCCGTCACTTTTCGTCCGGTTTCGACTTTTTCGCGAAGCTTTGCCTGATATTGCCAAAGACGTCTGGTGTGTAGCCCTGGCTGCGCATGATCGCGTATTGCTGGATGAAGGTGATCGTGTTGTTGGCGATCCAGTAGATCACCAGACCGCTGGCAAACCCGCCCAGCATGAACATGAAAACCCATGGCAGCCAGGCAAAGACCATCTGTTGCGTCGGGTCGGTTGGTGCCGGGTTCAGTTTTTGCTGCAGCCACATCGAGATGCCCAGCAGAAGCGGCAGGATACCGATGAAGATCAGCGCCATCAGGCTGTTGGGATCCGGTGCCTCATTCGGCAATAGGCCGAAGAGGTTGATGATCGATGTCGGATCGGGGGCCGAAAGGTCACGGAAGGGCCCCAGCCACTCCGCGTGGCGCAGTTCGATCGTGACAAAGATCACCTTGTAGAGCGAAAAGAAGATCGGGATCTGTAGCAGGATCGGCAAACAGCCCGCGGCTGGGTTTACCTTTTCCTTCTTGTAAAGCTCCATCATCCCCTGTTGCAGCTTTTGGCGATCATCGCCCGCGCGCTCTTTCAGGGCCTCCATCTGCGGCTGAAGCTCCTTCATCTTCGCCATCGAGACGTAGGATTTGTAGGCGAGCGGGAAAAGCACGGCCTTGATGATCAGCGTGAGCCCGATGATGGCCCAGCCCATGTTGCCAATCAGAACGTTGAGTTCGTGAAGCAGCCAGAAGATCGGCTTGGTCAGAAAGAAGAACCAGCCCCAATCGATGCTGTCGATGAACCGCTCGACGCCGCTGCGCTGATAGGTCTGAATGGCTTCCCATTCTTTGGCACCGGCGAAAAGCTGGGTCGTCACCTCAGTGCTTTGGCCTGCGGCAACGGTCTGCGTTGGCAGAACGGCTTCGGTCTGAAAGATGTCGCGACGCTCGTCATACTTTGCCACCGATTTGAAAGCGCTGCCCGGCTGAGGGATCAGTGTCGACATCCAGTAGTGATCGGTGAACCCGATCCAGCCGTTTTGCGACACCTGTGTGACTTCCGCGCGGGCGCCCTCGCTCGGCACGATTTCGAAATCCGGCATGTCGTCATAATCGATTTCTGACAATTCGCCATCGGCCATGGCGACCACGCCTTCGTGCAGGATGAAGAAGTTCTTCAGGTCGTCGGGTTCACCATGACGGGCAAGCACACCATAGGGGGCCAGGCTGACGGCCCCGCTGCTGTCATTCGACACACTTTGGGTGACCGTGAACATATAGTCCGCGTCCACTTCAAGCGTCCGGCGGAACGTCAGGCCCGACGGGCTGTCCCAGCGCAGGGTGACGGAGTTTTCCGATGTCAGCGTTTCGCCGTTTTCGATCTGCCATTCGGTGTTCGCGCCGGGGACGTCGTCAAGGCCAAGCCCGGATCCGGGCGCCCAGCCGTAAAGAGCGTAATAGGCTGATGGTGTTCCGACCGGCGACAACATAGTGACGATCTCGGCACCGTCTTCCAGCGAGACACGGTAGTCTTTCAAGGACAGATCATCTATCCGTCCGCCGATCAACGAGATGGAACCGGTCAGGCGTGGCGTGTCGATATCGATCCGCGGGGCGGTTTCAAGCGCGGTTTCGCGGGCTTCGGCGACATTTGCCGGCCCTGTCGGTGCCACTGCGGTTCCAGGGGCCGTGGCGACGCCATCTGCCGTTTCGGTCGTGGCCGGGGCAGGGGCCGTTTGTGTGGCAGGGTCCGGCTCGGGCGGGGGGAATAGAATGAACCACACCAGGATCACAAGAAAGCTGAGTGCTGTTGCCAGGATGAGATTCTTGTTCTGATCGTCCATCGGGGACACACCACCTCGTGCTTTGGAAGACAGGGTGGTTCAACAGAGTGCGGCCCTAAAGGTCAAGCGGAATCGGGCTCAATTCATTGACAGCTACTATAGTTTTACGCGCGGATCAGCCGGTTTCACGGCCGATCTGCGGCGGCTCGTGGAGCTTGGCCAGATGTGCGGTGATCCAGTCCAGTGTCTGATCGAATGGCATTGGCCGTGCAATGCCGAACCCCTGCACGTGATCGCAGCCCAATTGGGCCAGAAGCGCATGCTCGCCCACGGTCTCCACCCCTTCGGCAAGCGTCTCAAGGCCGAGCCGTTCGGCCATCGTCAGCAATGCGCCGACCAAACGCTGCTGTTCGGGGTCCCGATCGGCTTTCATGACAAAGGAGCGGTCAATCTTGATGCGGCTGACCGGGAAACGTCGGATTGACGCGATCGAGGCGTGGCCCGTCCCGTAATCGTCCAAATCAATGCCACAGCCGATTTCTCCAAGTGCCTGAATGTTGCGAACGACGACATCACTTGGCGCATCGGTGACAACCGTTTCAAGGATCTCAACACTTAGCCGGGCGGCGTATATATCGAACCGGTCAAGCTCCCATTGGATTTTCTCTACCAGTCGCGGGTTCTGCAGATCGGCGGGCGCGAAATTGACGCCCACCTTGGGAACGTCGCATCCGGCACTGTCCCATGCTTTCAACGCGGTCAGCGCGTGATAGAGCATGACCTCCCCCAGCCGTTCCAGCAGATTGGCCTCCTCCAGTGCAGGAAGAAAGAGGTCGGGCCCGATCATGCCGCGTTCGGGATGCACCCAGCGAGCGAGTGCTTCGAACCCGGTCACCTTCCCTGTATCCGTGGATATCTGCGGTTGGTACCAGGCATGTATCTGGCCATTTTCTAAAGCCGCGGCTGCTTCCTCGCGCAAGTCGTTCTTCGTTTGGTTGCGGCGGTGCAGATCGGCTGAGAATGCCCTTATTGAGGACGGTCCGTTCTGCTGCGCCTCCGTCAATGCGCTTTGCGCGGCCTCAAGCCAGGCCGAGCCGGTCTCGCTGGGCGCGCGAGACCTCATGCAAAAACCGATCGAGCCGCTCATATAGATGGCGAGGCCGCCGACAGAGATCGGTTCCTCAATGGCGGCCTGCAATCGGCCAGCCATCTGCAGGCAAAGCTCAAGATCCAGCTGGCGGACCGGAATGAGGCATATCGCAAAGCGGCTGTCCCCCATGCGCGCGACACTATCACTGGCGCGCAGGGTAGAGATCAGGCGATCGCCTGTCCGCTGCATAACCTCATCGGCGGCCTGTTGCCCGTGCCGATCGACCAATTGCTTGTAGTCGTCCAGCTCAAGCATGAAACACGCCGATTTCAGACCGGACACTTCGGTGTCTTCGTGGATCTGGGCCACAAGCTTTTCGAAGCCGTCCCGCAGCATAAGACCGGTGACCGAATCTCGTGGAATAGAAGGGGCGCCTTGTTGCCGGCTGAAGAGACCTGCGAAACCGAAAAGAAGAGGGACACTGAGCGCCATGAGAAGCAGGGCACCCTCTCCTCCCAACCAATACGCGCCGAGTGTCAGCGCCGGCAGAAAGGCCAGAATCGGCGGTCCGCTTAATACACGGGCCAAACGATGTCTTAAATCCGCCAGCGCCTGCTTCATGACAGGACCTTTCCCAAGCCGTTTTCGGTTTGCCCGGGACGCTAAAGGTGGAGCCTGATTGCGGCGTTAACGCAGCTTGGGAATCTCGTCCGAGTTTTCCTCAAACTTTACAGACCCAAGAGCCAGTCCGGCAAAATCAAAGAGCTTCGGGTCCAGCAGGTGAGACGGCCGGGCATTCATCAATGCGCGAAACATAACCTGGCGGCGCCCCGGCGCGTTGGCCTCCCAGCCATCGAGGATTTGTTTGACCTGCTGGCGCTGCAACCCGTCCTGCGACCCGCAGAGGTCGCAGGGGATGATGGGATAGTTCATGGCGCGGGCAAATCTGTCGCAATCCTCCTCGGCGACGTGGGCGAGGGGGCGGTAGAGGAACAGATCCCCTTCCTCATTCACAAGCTTCGGCGGCATCGTGGCGAGGCGACCGCCATGAAAGAGGTTCATAAAGAACGTCTCGAGAATGTCGTCGCGGTGATGTCCCAGGACGACGGCTGAACATCCTTCCTCCCGCGCGATCCGGTAGAGATGGCCGCGCCGGAGTCTTGAGCAAAGCGCGCAGAAGGTCCGTCCTTGCGGGACTTTGTCCACGACAACAGAATACGTATCCTGATATTCGATCCGGTGCGGTACGCCGCGCTCTTTCAGGAACGCTGGCAAAACGGTTGCGGGAAAGCCGGGCTGTCCCTGATCCAGGTTGCAGGCCAGGATGTCGACCGGCAAAAGCCCACGCCATTGCAGCTCGTGCAGGACGGCCAGCAGCGTATAGCTGTCTTTGCCCCCCGACAGGCATACCAGCCAACGGGCGTCGCGTTCGATCATGCCGTATTGTTCGATCGCCTCGCGTGTTTGTCGCACGATCCGCTTCCGCAACTTGCGAAATTCGGTTGTGCGGGGCGCACCGGCGAAAAGCGGATGAATATCGGTATCGTCGTCCAGCATGGGCCTCTCCTGACTGGCTTCTGCGCATACCCGATCCTGCGTGCAAACCAAAGGGCCTGCCTGCACGTATCACCATCAAAACCGAAGGAAAGCATATGAGGATCTGGTTCGCGCTGGTCATAACGCTCGGGCTTGCCGCTTGCACCGGCAAGCCGTCGCTCGACGATGAGGTTTTGTCGACCCGGCAATTGAACCTTGAGGAGTTCTTTGACGGGCGCAGCGTGGCTTATGGCCAGTTCCAGGATATCTTTGGCACGGTACGACGCAGGTTCGAGGTTGAGATCGAAGGGACCTGGGACGGCAGAACGCTCCGTCTGGTGGAAGACTTTGCTTACGAGGACGGCACAACGGAACAACGCGTTTGGACGCTGGAGAAGACGGGCGAAGAGACATGGCGCGGCACTGCACCGGGTGTCATCGGCGTGGCCACCGGAGAGGAAAGGGGTGACACGTTCAACTGGGTCTATGAAATCGACCTGCCTGTCCCCGACGGCACCTTGCGCGTGACCTTCGACGACTGGATGTGGCTTTTATCAGAGGATCGTCTGCTGAACCGCGCTTATATGAAACGGTTTGGTGTCGATATAGGCGAGGTCATCATCATTTTCGAAAAGGTTAGGTAAGGGAAACCTGACTATACCGGAGCGGTACATCCTTTCACAGTCAAGCCATTGGTGTGGAAGGATTTGTCATGGATTATGTTTTTACGGTGCGTCGTGTCAGCAAAGGTGCCTTCAAGGATGAACCGGGCAGCACGTATTTTCTCAAGGTGCCCGAGGATGCCGACGACATCTCTCCGGATCAAAAGGTCGGCGCGGCGGGCGCCGGTATGCCGGACAAATGGGCAAAGGAGGTTCTTGCAGCGGCCCGTTCGGGAGAGAACCCAAGAACGGTACAGCCCAAGGGCGATATTCTGATCTACGTGCACGGCTTCAACACGCCGACGACGACCATGCTGAAACGGCACCGGCTTATTCGTGCGGGGCTGGAGCGGGAAGGCTTCGAAGGGGTGGTCGTGAGCTTTGACTGGCCGTCAGCATCTTCGGCACTGAATTATCTTGAGGACCGCTCGGACGCGAAACAGACGGCGCGCCTGCTGGTGGATGCGGGTATTTCAGCCTTTGCGGCCCGTCAGACCCCTGATTGCGAGATCAACCTGCATATCCTGGCCCATTCGATGGGCGCATACGTGGTGCGCGAGGCGTTCGATGACGCCGATGACCGGCCCGCAGTGGCAAGCACCAGCTGGTCAGTCAGCCAGATCCTGTTCGTGTCGGGCGATGTCTCGGCGTCTTCCATGAGCGACGGAAATCCGAAGTCCAGTTCGCTTTACCGGCATTGCGTGCGGCTGACCAACTATTCCAACCCTTTTGACGCGGCCTTGTCGCTGTCGAATATCAAGCGCGTCGGTGTGTCACCGCGCGTGGGGCGGATCGGCCTACCCGTCAACCGCCCCGACAAGGCGGTCAATGTGGATACCGGCGCTTATTACGAGCGCAACGAAGATCGCTTTCGCGATATCCCCAATGCGAGCCACACCTGGTATTTCTTCGACCAGAACTTCTATACCGACGTCTTTCAGACCCTGCGGGGCGATGTAGACCGCAACCGCATCTCTACGCGGGCGGGCACGCGAAGTGAGCTGGAACTGCACGTCGCTTAACGATCCTCGCGCTCGGGCACCGGATCGTAGCCGGACCCGCCCCATGGATGACAGCGTGCGATCCGGCGCAGCGTGAGCCATCCGCCGCGGAGACCGCCATGCTTTTGCAGGGCGTCCAGCGCGTAGGCGCTGCAGGTGGGCTGATACCGGCAGTTGAAGCCCACCCACGGGCTAAAGATCAACTGGTAGCCTCGGACAGGCAGTGACAGAAGAAAGGCCAGAGGCGTCATGCCTGTGTCCCGTGCAGCTTGCGCAGCGCCTGAAGAAGATCGTTCCGCAGATCAGCGAAGTCACGCGTAGCTGTGACGTCCGCCCGCCCGATCAAGACATAGTCGCGACCGGGATGACCGTGTTTGGGCAGCACAAGCCTGGCGATTTCCCTAAGCCTGCGTTTGGCGCGATTGCGGGCCACAGCGTTGCCCACCTTCTTGGAACAGGTAAAGCCCACGCGGATCGCATCGCCATCTGACCGCTGTCGCATCTGCAGGATAAAGCCCGGCATGGCCACCCGGCGTGCGCGGGAGGCTTTGATGAAGTCCGCGCGTTTGCGCAGAACCTCCAAACGCACAGGCACCGCCGGGGGCGTGTCCTCACCAACCTTGCGGTTCGTGTGGGCGGCCTCCGGCGGTGCCTGTTGCATCGCTTTGGCTGTCGCTTACGCGCTCAGCGACTTGCGGCCACGGGCGCGGCGGGCATTCAGGATCTTGCGGCCGGCCTTGGTGGCCATACGCGCGCGAAAACCATGGCGCCGCTTGCGCACGAGGTTCGAGGGTTGAAAGGTGCGTTTCATCGCTCCGTCTCCACATCTGGGCCGGGCCGGCGCGGATTCGCCCCCGGTTTGCAATCTGAAGCCCGTCCTTTAGAGGCCCGATTTACCTAAGTCAAACGCTTGGCGACAGTTTTGGGCGCCTTTTGCAACAAATCCGCCCCTGTGGCGCCCGCAAATGTTTCATTTTCGTCTTCAGGGAACAAAAACCTCACGTAAGGCGTCACCCCCTATCAACGGGCTGTGAACGCCCTACCGTCTATGCTGCCCGGCGCGCATGTTATGGCCAACACCGGAACGCATTCACCACGGGACAGCACAAATGGCACATCAAACCGACACCGCCGAGACACCGCCGAAACGCGGCTGGACCCGACATATTCCGCTGGCCGTGATCGTCTCCGTGGCAGCGGTGGGGGCGTTCACGCTGCGCGACTACCTCAGCTTCGATACGCTTCGGGACAACCGCGAGGCGTTGCTGGCCTTTCGCGATGCCAACTACCTGGGCCTCGCCGCGATCTTCATCGGCATATATGTCGCCATCGTGGCCTTTTCTCTTCCCGGCGCGGCCGTGGCCTCGGTGACCGGCGGCTTCCTTTTTGGCCTTGCTGCGGGAACTGCATTCAATGTCACCGCCGCAACCATCGGTGCATCGGCCATCTTCCTCGCCGCGCGCTGGGGGCTGGGGGCCACTCTGACAGCCAAGCTCGAAGCCTCCGAGGGGACGATCAAGAAACTCAAGGACGGCCTGCGGGAGAATGAGATCAGCGTGCTCTTCCTGCTGCGCCTCGTGCCCGCCGTGCCCTTCTTCGTGGCCAACCTGCTGCCCGCACTGGTTGGGGTGAAGTTCGTCAACTTCCTCTGGACTACCGCCTTTGGCATCGTGCCCGGTGCCATCGTCTTCACCTGGATTGGCGTGGGCCTCGGCGAGGTCTTCGACCGGGGCGAAAGCCCGGACCTGTCCCTTCTGTGGGAACCGCAGGTCATTGGCCCCATCCTCGGCCTCTGCGTCCTCGCTGCCCTTCCCATCGTGATCAAAGCCATCCGCGGCAAGAAAGAGATCTGATCCCATGAACCGTATCAAGACTGACATCCTGGTCATCGGCGCCGGGTCTGGCGGGCTGTCCGTCGCCGCCGGAGCTTCTCAAATGGGCGCGGACGTCGTGCTCCTTGAAGGCCACAAGATGGGCGGTGACTGCCTGAATTACGGCTGTGTGCCTTCCAAGGCGCTAATCGCCAGCGGCAAGGCCGCCTATGGACAGGCCCATTCCAATCAGTACGGGGTCGCCGACACCAGCCCCCAGATCGACTATGCCGCCGCCAAGGGCCATGTGGCCGACGTCATTGCGCAGATCGCGCCGGTCGACAGTCAGGAACGCTTCGAAGGCTTTGGCGTGAACGTGATCCGGGAATTCGGCCATTTCATCTCGCCGACCGAAGTGCAGGCAGGCGATACCGTGATCACCGCACGCCGGATCGTGATCGCCACCGGTTCTTCCCCGCTGGTTCCGCCGATCCCTGGGCTGGACACCGTGCCTTACGAGACGAACGAGACGCTGTTCGAGTTGCGCGAGAAGCCCGAACACCTGCTGATCATCGGCGGTGGACCCATCGGGATGGAGATGGCGCAGGCCCATATCCGTCTGGGATCAAAAGTCACAGTTATCGAAGGCGACAAGGCGCTGGGCAAGGATGATCCGGAGCTGGCGGATATCGTGCTGGAAAACCTCAAGGCCGAAGGGGTCGAGATCGCCGAGGATGCGCTCGCCGCCGAGATCCGCGGGCAGGCGGGGGCCATTGAGGTGGAAACCAAGGATGGCCGCATCTTCAAGGGCTCTCACTTGCTGATGGCGGTGGGGCGTAAGTCGAACACCGACAAGTTGAACCTCGAAGCGGCCGGCATCAAGACGAAGCGCACAGGGATCAAGGTCGATGACAGCCTGCGCACCACCAACAAGAAGGTCTACGCTATCGGCGATGTTGCCGGTGGTCTGCAATTCACCCATGTTGCGGGATATCATGCGGGGGTAATCATCCGCTCGATGCTTTTCGGGTTACCCTCGAAAGCCAAGACCAGCCATATCCCCTGGGCCACCTACACCGATCCGGAACTGGCCCAGGTCGGCCTGACCGAGGCTCAGGCCAAGAAAGCACATGGCACCAACCTTGAGGTCGTTCGGTTTCACTACAACCATAACGACCGTGCGATTGCCGAACGCAAGACCAAGGGATTTATCAAGGTGATGGTTGTCAAGGGCCGTCCGGTCGGCGCCTCAATTGTCGGATATCAAGCCGGAGAGTTGATCAACCTCTGGGCGCTCGCCTTGGCCAACAAGATGAAGATGAGCCAGATCGCCGCCATGGTTGCGCCCTATCCCACGATCGGGGAAATCAACAAACGTGCCGCCGGGGCCTATTTCAGCCCGCGTTTGTTTGATAATCCCACCGTCAAACGTGTGGTTGGGCTCGTCCAGAAATGGCTTCCCTGACCGGGAAGGGGCGACATGCTGAACTCACTTTCAGGCCGGTTTCTCATCCTGACCACGGTCTTTGTGATGTTGGCCGAGGTGCTGATCTTCGTTCCCTCCATTGCGCGTTTTCGCGAGGATTACCTGCTCGACCGCCTGGAACGCGCCCAGATCGCGTCGCTCGCCCTTTTGGCGGACGACATGCTCACCTCCGACCTCGAAGCCGAGCTTCTGGAGAATGCCGAGGTTTTCAACGTCGTCCTGCGCAGGGACGAGGTGCGCCAGCTCGTTCTGTCTTCTCCCATGCCGCAACCCATCCAGGCCACGTTCGATCTGCGTGATCCGGGCGCTTTGGTGCTGATCCGCGATGCGCTGAATCGGCTTGCCCGACCCGAAAGCGAAGTGATCCGCGTGATCGGTTCGCCGGTGCGAGAGGCGGGTTTGCTGATCGAGGTCACGATGGACACGGCCGAGATGCGCCAGGCCATGATCGACTTCGGCATTCGCATCCTGATCCTGTCGGCGGTGATCTCGATCTTCACGGCCGTGCTGCTCTTTCTCGCCGTGCGCGCGTTTCTTGTCAGGCCGATCAAAGGTGTTGTGGGCTATATGCAGCGCTACGCCGCCGCGCCCGAGGATGCCCGGCGTATCATCCAGCCACGGGCCGGGGTGAAGGAATTGCGCGAGGCCGAAGAGGCACTTCAGCAATTGCAGACCGAACTGACCCAGGCCCTGCGCCAGAAGGAACGGCTGGCCCAATTGGGCGGGGCCGTGGCCAAGGTCAGCCATGATTTGCGCAACATCCTGACCTCCGCTCAGCTTTTTACCGACCGGATCGAGACGAGCGAGGACCCCCTCGTACGCCGTCTGGCGCCGAAACTGGTGAACTCGATCACGCGCGCCGTGTCGCTTTGCGAAAGCACGCTTGCGTTTGGCCGGGCGGAGGAGCCCGCCCCGACCCTTGCGCGGTTCCAGCTGATTGACGTCGTCTCCGACGTGATCGATAGCGAACGTCTTGCCGTTGATGCACACGATATCAGTTTTTCCGAAGACATCCCAGCCATGTTGACCCTGCGGGCTGATCCGGAACAGCTCTTCCGCGTCGTTTCCAACCTGGTGCGCAACGCGCGCCAGGCCATTGTCGCCGCCGGCAAGCCAGGAGAGATCAACGTCAGCGCGCGGGAGGGGGATGAGGCTTGGACGATCGAGATCTCCGACACGGGCCCCGGACTTCCACCCAAGGCACAGGAACACCTTTTCACACCGTTTCAGGGCGGTGCGCGCAAAGGCGGTTCCGGGCTCGGTCTGGCCATCGCGGCGGAGTTGATCCGCGGCCACGGCGGGACGCTCGCGCTGTCCTACACCGGACCGGAGGGAACGTCTTTCGCCATCACCCTGCCCAAAGGCGACGGCGCAGCGCTGTGATAATGACGCAGACCCGGGATTTGCGTTTTGCTGCGAAATCCGCTTGCATTACCTGCGCCCCAAGTCTAAGTGAGGCCCTCGTGGACCGATAGCTCAGCTGGATAGAGTACTTGACTACGAATCAAGGGGTCGGGGGTTCGAATCCTCCTCGGTCCGCCACGCATTCTTGTTGAACGTCAGATGAAATTGGCTTTTACGTCAAGAACTGACACAATCACCGCGCACCGGATGCCTGTGGCGCGGTCGCAGACGTCCGGTTCGCACCTCGCGCATCTAGTGGTTCATACAACTGAGATATGTCGCGCTGCTAGGGTCTTCTGGCGCTTAAGGGGCGGTCTGTCGGCGTAAACGGCCGTTAGCTGCCATTGAACATGCAAGTCCAATGCTGCGGCCGCAGCCCGCATTCTGGACATTCGCTGCGACCGCGAAATCCGGCCAGTAACCAAGGATCAATTCGCGGACTTTTTGCTGCCGTTCGGTTTTTGTCGTTGAACGCTCGCTTTGCACGCTTCACGACTGGAGCGCGACGTGCCAATGGCCTATTATCGCCATGGAGATTCTCATGTCAGCTTAACTTTGCTGTGCAGCACACCATCAGCATCGCCGTAGAGCCAGTCGCCGGGTATTATCTCGACACCGCCGATATGGATTGGACATTCAGTTTTTCCCCAACCTTCTTTTGCACTTTTGACGGGGCTGGTGGCCAACGCGAACACAAGCGTGTCCATGTCTGCAATCTCCACACTATCGCGGATCGCAGCATTGAGTACGATCCCGGCCCAACCATTGTCGATGGCGAGTTGCGCGAGCATGTCGCCCAATAGCGCGATCCGAGTGGAGCCGCCGCCATCAACGACTAGAATGCGGCCTTCCCCGGGTGTCTCCAGCTGAGCTCGGACGATCGTGTTGTCTTCAAAGCACTTCACGGTTTGAACCGGTCCGGCAAAATGGGTTTTCGTTCCGAACTGACGAAGAGGTAGGTGGATCAGTGAGAGCTTTTCAGCGTGATTATCAATCAAGTCAGCGGTTTTCATGGGTCCTCACATCTTGGCAAAGCTGCGTTGCAGGTCGGCGACGGCTTCATCACTCAGCAATCGGGCTCTCATGCCTTGCGTGATCATCAGCAATTTCGCAGTTTCTTCCAGCTCCTCAGCGGCGCAGACCGCCGAGAACAAGTCCTTGCCACTGACGACCGGCCCGTGATTGGCGAGCAGCACGGCGGTATAGTCGCCATTCAGTTCAGCAATCATCTCACCCGCCCTCGGATCGCCAGGCTTGACATAAGGCACAAGTTTCACGGTGCCCACGCGCATGACGACATAGGGCGTCAAAGGTGGAATGCAGTTGTCGGGATCAGTGTCCTCGAGACAAGACAATGCTGTGGCCCATGTGGAATGGAGATGCACCACTGCGCCACAGTGTGGCCGGGATTCATAGAACGCACGATGCAGAAAGGACTCCTTGGTCGGCTTGTCGCCGCCAATGTGATTTCCCTGAGCATCCAGCTTGGAAATTCTTTCAGGGTCGATCGACCCAAGCGTTGAATTCGTCGGCGTCATCAGGATGTCATCACCAACCTTTGCCGAGACATTGCCCGCGGTACCAACGCTTAAGCCGCGCCGAAACAGCGAAGCACAGAGTTCCGCCATTTGTAGGCGCAATTCTCGTTCATTCAAAGTCACGACGAACCCTCCATAATTTGGAGTGCCTTAGCGAAGAAATCTTCGGCTCCAAAGTTGCCTGATTTCAACGCAAGTGCGACCGGCTCATCGGTGCCGATAGTGAGCATGGGAACACCGGGATCAATTTCAGGTCCAAGTGTCATGGCAGACACGTCGAGCTGGTCCGTAATTGCCTTCGCAACGGCCCCTGACGTCTCGCCGCCAGCGACAACAATCCTGCGAAATCCATTCTCTACCAGCTGCTGCGCAGTTGTCGCGAAAAGCGCATCCAGCTTCGCTGATACCGCCTCACGGCCGTATTTTGATTGAAGGTCTTTCACTTCCTCCGGCGTACCGGATGAATAGACAAGAGGGGCCAGTCCTCTTTTGGCTTTGATAAACGCCAGCAGATTCGCGGCCGTCACCGTGTCGGACATGACGCCGGGTACATCGATCGCGAGGGTCGGATGCTTCTTGGCGTGTAGAGCGACTTGCCCCAGGGTCGCACCGGAGCATGACCCAGCGAGTATCGCTTCCGGTCCTGAACAAGCTGCAAATTGGACCCCGTCGCCTTCGGCCTTCCCAGCCCGAATGAAGTTGCGCGGCAAACCCAAGGCAATACCAGAACCTCCCGTGATAAACGGCTGGTCGGCCACTGTCTCCCCCAGAACGAGCAGATCGTCATCCGTGACCGCATCCGCCACAATGAACCGATTTCCATTCATCATCTCAGCAGACAGGATGTTCTTTGTCTCGTGTACGCCAGCAAGGACCGATTTCAATGCAAGATGCCCGACTCTGCTCGTCGTTTGATGACCCAACCAGCGGCGCAGATCTGGGTCGGTCATCGGCGTGAGAGGATGATGCTGCATCCCAGATTCACTCAGCAGTTTGTCGAAAACGAACAAATGTCCTTGGTAGACGGTGCGGCCGGTGGTCGGGAAGGCGGGGCACACCAGGACGCCATTCGCATTGAGGGCGTCTGCCAATGCGTCTGCGACCGGACCGATGTTGCCTTCCGGCGTCGAGTCAAAGGTTGAGCAGTATTTAAAGATGATCTGCTCGCAGCCTTGTTGTCGCAACCAAGCGAGCGCCTGCAAGCTTTCTTTGATTGCATCCTGCACTGCGGCCGAGCGGCTCTTGAGGGAGATCACTCCGGCCTCTAATGTCGGGTCCGCTGGGACGTTGGGGATTCCGGCAAACTGCGCTGTCCGCAGGCCGCCCTCTGGGGGAACACCTTTTGCAAGGGTGTTGGCGATGTCACTGGCGCCCGTGAAGTCATCCGCAATAACACCGATCAGCATGATACAGGACCTTTCGCATTCTTCTCTATCCGCCGACGCATTTCGTGAATGGCAGCCTCGGGACTGGTGAGGATTGGAATTCTTGTCGCAGTCCGCACCTGGTCCGCCGCCCCCGCCATTGAGAACTGTCCAAGCATGATCACATCGGCATCCGTGACTTGGGACGCGCATTTTGCGATGAGTTGATCGTGCTTCAAATCATCTCCGTCACGTTTGGCGTCAAGCGCACCTTCGCAGAAATGGGATGTGATCTGTGCCTTGCTGCCGCGTGCTGCCGCTGACGCACGAAACTCATCCTCCATTCCGGCTGCTGCGGGTCCGAACGTCGTGATCATTGCAACGCGGTCTCCATGTGCGAAGGCAGCGTCGAACATGGCCTCATTGGGTTTCATGACAGGAATCGGGCTGCCATCTGCGGCGTCTTCAATGGCTTCGCCAAAGGCGGAGCAGGTGAAGAGCACGCCCTGCGATCCGGCGCACTCTGCGTATTTCGCCAGACCTACTATACGGTCCCAGAGTGCAAGCGTGAGGTCATCCGACTTCTGCCGATCAATTGATAGACCTTCTTCAAGGATCGTCATGGTCTCAGCCTCGGGCCAGAGTCGCGCGGCTGCAGTTTCGATGGGATCAACGGCGACACGCGTTGCATGTATGAGGGCGATGCGAGGACGCTCAATCATGTGCCAACCTCTGAAAGAAAGAAGGTGACACCGACCGGAGACGGCGTCACCGAAAGCGCGGAGGGAGGGTCCGCGGGAAATCAGGCCGCTATTGCTTCACGGGCAACAGCATCTGCCACAAAGCGCCCAAAAGCGTCTGTATTAATCGTGCCGCCAAGATCTCTTGTGCGCTTCGCCGGATCGTCAATGACAGCATCAACAGCAGCCGCGATCGCATTGCCTGCATCCATCAACTTTTGAACACCACGCTGCTCTCCGAGCCACGTCAGCATCATCGCAGCAGAGAGAATGAGCGACGTGGGGTTGGCCACGTTTTTGCCCGCGATGTCGGGGGCGGAACCGTGTTGCGCTTGAGCACAGCACAGACCGGTTTCGGCATTGGCATTGATCGAGCCAGCAAGCCCAAGCGACCCTGAAAGTTCGGATGCGAGATCGGAGAGGATATCACCATAGAAATTGGTTGCGACCACAACGTCGTACTTTTCCGGCTGACGCACAAGCAGCGCCGCGAATGCGTCGACGATGAGTTCTTCCGTCTCGACCTCCGGAAAATCCTTCGCCACCTTGCGGAAGCACTCGAGGAACAGCCCATCGGTCATCAGAAACGAGTTGGCCTTGTGGATCGCCGCGACCTTTCGGTCGCGCTGCATGGCCAGCTTGAACGCCTCGCGGCAGATACGCATCGAGCCGTGCCGCGTAATTTTGCGCACTGATAGTGCCATGTCCGGATCAGGCATCATCTCACCGACCCCTTTGTGCATGTTGCGATCCGGGTAAAAGCCCTCTGTCGCTTCGCGCATGATGACGAGATCCATGCCCGCCGCCTTGTTGGGTAAAAAGTCACGCGAACGGGCAGGACGGACATTTGCGTAAAGATCGAGCCCTATCCGGAAACCTGCCGAGACGTTACGACCGCCTTCTGCGACAGAGGGGTAGTCCATATGCGATTGGGTGCCCAGGATAACGCCATCGAACTCAGCCCGCGCCCGATCCAGAACCTCTTCACGCAAGGTGATGCCGTGCCTTTTAAGGCTGTCGAAGCCGGATTCTTCCTCGTGAAACGTCAGCCCTAGATCAAATCGATCGTTGGTCGCCTGCATAACTTGCAGTGTTGCGGCCATGATCTCCGGACCAATCCCATCGCAGGGCAGCGTCATGATTTTCATTTTTTGTACTCCTCCCGACCTGCTGGTCGCCTAGCTAACGCGTTTAGATTGGTCTTTTAAATATCAATATGCAATTTGCAATCCGAAAAAGCAATCACGCTCTACGCCTGATGAATGAGCGTTTGGCTCTGAATGGCCTGAATTGCGTATATATTCGAGTTCCTTTTTGCCTGTACAGGTTGTCGGTCAGGAAGTGGGGTACCCTTAGTCTGCATTTTTAGTTGACAAGATGCAATTCTTGTTCGTATTGCACTGAAAGTGATAAAAATGCAAAATGATCCAAGGGAGGAAACCATGATCATGCGTCGAACCTTTACTCTGCTCGCAGCGGCGACTGTCGCTGCCGCACTGGCTGTGCCAGCAGCTGCCGAGGATTATCCATCCGAGCGATTGACCTACACGATTGCTTTCGGTCCGGGCGGTGGTAATGACCGCATGTCGCGCACGGTCGTGGATGTGCTGCGGCAGTATGATCTTTACGGAAACGACATCGTGGTCGAGAACCGCGAAGGCGGCAGTGGCGCGGTTGGTTTCAGCTATGTCAGCCGGAAAGCGGGCGACCCGTATCGCCTGACCTCAACCAGCGGTAACTTCATCGGCACCCCACTCGTTGCCGACACGGATTGGACCTATGCTGACTTTACACCCATTGGATTGTTGGCAAGCGACGCCATGCTGCTTGTCGTGCGCTCGGATTCGGATTTTAGCGATGTTGATACCTTTGTGGACGCCGCCAATGCGGGCCGCGTGACAATTGCAGGCAGCGGGTCCGCTGGCCCCGAGCGCGTCACTGCAGCGCTCTTCGCGAAAGCAGCCGGGATCGAATTCGAGTATGTTCCAATCGGCTCGGGCGGTGAACTTGTGACCGCACTGACCTCTGGCAGTGTCGATGCGGTTGTTGCCAACCCGTCTGAAGTGGCCGGTCAGTTGGAAGCAGGCACACTGACGGCGTTGGCCTTCTCCGATTCCGCACGCAGCACGAACAATCCCGACGTGCCGACCTTCAAAGAGCTCGGCTACGACTTCAGCTTCTCCTTGCCGCGCGGCGTCGTGATGCCCAATGATCTCGACCCAGCCGTTCAGGAGTGGTGGATCGCAACCCTGAAGAAGGTCGTCGAAACCTCGGAATGGCAGGAGTATCTGGTTAAGAACGGCATGTCCGGCAACCCGATCTGGGGTGACGAGTTCGCAAGCTATCTCGAAGAGACCAGCGAACAGTACCGGGCCACGCTCGTTGAGATCGGCGCGATAACAGACTAGCCGCAACGCGTTTCAGTGGGTGCAGGGAGACTGCGCCCACTGACAACCGAGAATTCAAATCTGCCTGAAACGATAAATCGGAAAGGGAGGTCCGATGAAACAGTGGTTTGCAGCTGGTCTGCTTGTTTTGGCCGTTGGATACACGGCCTATGGTCTTAGCACACTGACATTACTGACATCCTCCGGGCGTCCGGCTGCCGGGTTCTTCCCGCTCGTTATCGGCGTGCTCTTGATCCTATCCTGCGCGGTCAACCTCTGGGGGGATCTGCGTGAATGGATAGAAGCAAAACAAACCGGCATCGTTGCAGTCCACCAAGCCGATCCAGAGGCGGAAGCCAAAGCCGATGCGCTCGGCGTGGACGCTCACGCGATCGATGGCGGCCCAGAATTCGGTCGGGATGTCCTGATCGCGTTTCTCTACATCTGTGGCTTCGTCGGGCTTCTGAACCTGTTGGGAGCGTTGCTCGCAATGATGGTCTTCATGTTTATCTTCCTGTTCACGTTCAATCGCCCGCACGTTGTCAGCAACCTGATCTACAGCGTCGCCTTGCCCGGCTTCCTTTACGGTCTCTTCAAAATCCTTCTGAACGCCTCGCTGCCTGTCGGCCCGCTCGGCTTTTAATCGTCCCCGAAAGGAAACGTCGGATGCTCGCCGATATCGCTTCAAATCTTGCCCTTGGCCTCAGCGTTGCTGCGTCGCCCGAAGGGTTTCTGTTTCTTGTCATTGGCGCGTTCCTTGGCATGATCGTCGGCCTGTTCCCAGGGTTTGGCCCGGCTGCCGGGATCGCTGTCCTGATCCCGATGACCTTTGGCCTCCAACCCACCATCGCGATCATCATGCTCGCCGGCATCTACTACGGCTCGATGTATGGTGGGACGATCACGTCCATCCTGATCAACACGCCCGGCGAGTCTGCAACAGTCGCTTCGACAATCGATGGCTATCCCTTGGCCCAAAAGGGCAGAGCCGGTCCCGCACTTGTGATGCAGGCCATCTCATCGTTTTTTGGCGGCACCATCGGTGTGATCCTGATCACCGCACTTGCACCCTCACTCGCAAACTTCGCGGCGTCCTTCGGACCTTCCGAATACTTCCTGATCATCGCTGTGGGTCTGCTAATGCTCACCACGATGATGGGGAACAACAAATTTAAGGGGTTCATCTCTGCGCTGATTGGGTTTGCCATCGGAACAGTGGGGGTAGATGTTATGAGTGGCCAACAGCGCTACACGTTCGGCTCGCCTGAATTGATCGGCGGGGTCTACTTTGTTGCGGTTGCCATCGGTCTCTTTGGCATCGGTGAGTTGCTGCACTGCATCTTCAACGGCCAGCATCGCCAGCCCGCCAAACGTTTGCGGATCAGCTTCCGTGACAAGGAGTTCTGGCCCTCGCGCAAGGACTATCATGAGTCCCGCTGGACCTTCTGGCGCGGCTCCGCCATTGGCTTCATCGCCGGTGTCCTACCCGGCTCGGGAGCGACTCTCGGCTCGATCATTGGCTATTCCGTCGAGAAGAAAGTTGCGAATGATCCGGAGAAGTTCGGCAAAGGCGAGATGCGGGGTCTCGTGGCTCCTGAGGCTGCAAATAATGCCGCCTCCGCCGGTGCAATGGTTCCGCTTCTCTCCCTTGGAATCCCCGGATCGGGTGCAACCGCCGTCCTTTTGGGTGCGTTCCTCATGTGGGGTCTGCAGCCAGGCCCGCTGCTGATCGTCAACGACCCCGAATTCGTCTGGGGCCTCATCGCCAGCATGTATCTTGGCAATATGATCCTGATCGCGATGAGCATCTTTGCCATCCCGCTTTTCGTGAAGTTTCTCGACATCCAATATGTGAATGTGGTGCCCGTGATCGTGCTCCTCTGTGTCATTGGTGCGTTCGCCATCAATGCCAGTATCTTTGAGACTTGGATCCTCGTCCTCAGCGGATTGGTCGGCTTTGCCATGAAGTCCTACGGCTATTCCCCGGCCGCAACCGTGCTGGCGCTTGTCCTGGGCTCGATGGCGGAAGAAACCTTCCTGCAGACCTACATTATCTCGCAAGGTACCATGAACCTCTTCTGGGAGCGTCCGGTCTCTCTCGGGCTGTCGATCATCCTTTTGACGATCATCGTGGTGCCAATCCTGTTGTCCCTGCGCAGCCGAACAAAAGGTCGCCAAATAGACGCAAACGGAGAGGCGTCTTAGGTCAGAACAGACGCAATTTTGCACCTTAATGGCTGAAAAAGCCGATTATTGCTTATGCTTTTGGTCTAAAAGTGCAATCTGGGTGAGGTGAAAAACCAGCAGCACAGCCCGGGTACCATGGAACTCTGAAGGACAAACCTCACGCATGCGGACTAGCGACCTTCCCCAACGCATATCGCGGCGCCTCCTGCAAGATATCGCGGCAGGTAGCATCGAAGCCGGTCAGCACCTTGGCGCACAACAGCTGGCAGATCAATACGGTGTCTCCCGGACCCCTATTCGCGAAGCCATGAATATCCTTGAGGCCAAAGGCTTTCTCGTTCGACAGGAGAACCGGGGCTACTTCGTCGCCGACACTGATCCGGAAACCTTGACCGAAGTTCTGGACCAGCAGCCGGAGTCGCTCAACGATGCGTACCACCGGCTTGCAGAAGACTGGCTGACCGGACGCTTGCCAGAGGAAGTGACTGAGCAGTTTCTGCGTCAGCACTATAGTTGGTCAAAGGCCTGGACTAACGACATTCTGGTGCGCGCCGCCCGGGAAGGATGGATCGAGCGCAAAGAGGGTTATGGATGGCGCTTTTTGCCCGTCGCTAATACACCGGAAGCCTTCGATGAGATTTACCGGTTTCGCATGGCCATTGAACCCGCTGCGATGCTGGAGCCATCCTTTGAGTTGGATCGGAAGATCCTCACTGAACAGCGCCGTATCCAGGAAGGCATGTTGGAAATGGATTTTAGCGCGGTTCCTGCGGAGTCCCTTTTGGAGAATGGCGCGCTGTTCCATGAAGAGCTGATCAAGCTCTCAGGTAACCCCTACTTCCTCATGGCCCTCCAAAGGGTCAATCGTATGCGGCGTCTGATGGAATACCGCGCCGAGGTGAACCACGAGCGTTTGGTCGAGCAATGCACCGAGCATCTCGAAATCCTCGAACTTCTGGAAGCGGGCAATACGGTCGATGCGTCTTATCGCATGCGTCAACATCTCAGCGGAGCTTTGAAACGCAAATCACCCATTGCCTGGAACTGGGCGGCTGACAAAGACGCCCACAGCCCCTGAAAGTTGCGAAATGAAGAACGTCGCACTCGTTGCCCATGACAAAAAGAAAGATCAGATGATCGCATGGGTGAGGAAGCACGAAGCAGAGCTGTCTCTGCTTACTCTTTTTGGGACAGGGACGACGGGTGCTCGGATCGCCGAAGAGACTGGTTTGAAGATCACGCCGCTGAAAAGCGGGCCGCTAGGAGGCGATGCGCAGATCGGGGCCATGATCGCCGAAGGGCGTCTCGACACCCTGATCTTTTTCATCGACCCGCTTTCAGCGCTTCCGCACGATGTGGACGTGAAATCGCTCCTTCGCCTTGCTATTCTGTACGACACGACGCTGGCTGTTAATGAGGCGACAGCATCTCAACTGTTGGTTCCCCAAAATGCAAAGATCTAAGTTGGCTGACGATCAAGATTTGTACTCAGAAGACGGAATTTGGGCTAAAGGCGATAACAACCCTCGCGGTTATCACAACCTAAAACCAATGGAAGCCAGCGAAAGGCGATGTAAGCTCACGTTTGAAAATCTGGATGCAACATTGCCATAAATTTGGACAGCAGCTCTCAACCACTCTGTGACCTCGGAAAGCCAGCTTTTGATACTTAGCGTTATATTCCGCCTGGTGCAGCATTTAGGAGGTATGAGCTCTTCTCGGCCATTGGAGCCAAGGCGGCATCTTATTTTTTGGGGACCATTGGCGCCACCGTGGTCGGCCCATAGCAGTCGTTAATCAGCACGCCGAGTTGCTGCGGTGGCTGCCCGCTTTCCGGACATTCGCTGCCCGCGCGAGATAGGTAGGAGACATTATCTACAGTTACCGGCCAGGCGGACCAGTATTTCAAATTGTCCTGCACTTCGTCAGAGGCACTTCAAATCATTTTTGTACCGATAGCTATCGTAGCTCTCATTTCGCACAGCCAGTGTGTCCAGAGCGCGCGCGCAATACACTGATCCACCTCAGGATCGTGGCCTATTTTCAGCACAGCTAATTCCAGTGAGACTACGTTTCGTTTTGAGGGAGGCCGTCTGCCATCTCGTAGTAGTCCCCCTTCTCGGACACAAAGATATGCATTGCGAGAGATGTATTCGTTGGACCATCGAACATGCCCATGGCCACGGCCGTCCAGTCATGGTGGATCGGATCCCAGAACAGTGTCGATCCACAGGTGCCGCAGAAGCCCCGTCGCACCTTTTCAGACGACTGGTACCAGCGCACTGCATCCTCTCCTTCGACCCGAAGTGCCGTACGCGGAATGTCTATGGAGGCCTCAAAGTGACCAGAGTGCTTGCGACACTGCTGACAGTGGCATGCGGTCGGACGTGGCAGATCGCCTTCCACGAAAATCCTTACGGCGCCGCAAAGGCAAGACCCTCTATACATGACCCAATTCCTCTGCCTTTGGCACACGGTTCCGGCGCCGCACATTCCGTGCTTGAATGAGAGCTTTCGCTTCGACTGGCGGCTCCTGCTTGACGCGTCGGTAGTCGGTACAGTCGTTGCGCCGCGAAAGAAGACCACAGGAGACCATTGTGCGCCGCAGGGTTGCTGAATCTTCGAACATGTGTTCGACGTTAAGATGCTCGTTGAGTTCTTTCTCCGACATTGACCTTGCCGGCGGCAGTCTTGCCCAGACCGCCCAAAGAGCAAGCGTTTGTGCGTTGCGTTTGGACGGCCAGCGAAGGAGGCACCCACTGGCATCGAATTGATGCAAGGCGCGCCCTACGGCCCGCGAGTCAACCGAAGGCGCGTCAGCTACGCGGGCAAGCCTTTGGCCAGCAGCGTGGAGCGAGCGCATGTGTTGAACGTTTTGAAAACCTGCGGCACGCGCGGCCATATTCATAAGCACGAGGTGCGATGGACTTGCGTCACCGAGTTGCTTGGCGAGGGATCGCGCAAACACGGTCAAATCGTCCGCGTGTAACGGCAGAGGGGTTTTAGGCATGGGATTTCCACATCAAGCGCCGATGCTGGATCGTCGGTCGCTGGCTTAACGAAGCGGCGCTCTCAACTGTGTGAGTGAATGCTTTGCCGTTCGATCTGTTTGGCAGGTTTAGCTCTCCCAGAGGAGCAGCGACGCCTCGGTGGCTGCCGACCGTGCGAAAGAGATAACAAACGAAGCCATCAATACCAAGCCCATCGTTGTGTTGCCTGCCCAACGAGACAATTTCCGTCATCCGTCTCTTCCTGGTTCGCTCTGATCGCTGGAGAATACTGCGATCTTGTTGCCTTGCGGATCGCGCAGGTAGGCGACAAAAAAGTTCGGACAGTAGGCCTTTATAAAGCCCGGTGCGCCATCGTCTCTTCCACCCGTCTCAAGTGCAGCGGCATGAAGATCACAGACCTGTTTTTGATTGCGCGCCTCGAACGCGACCATCGTGCCATTTCCTGCTGATGCGGGCTGCCCGTCAAAAGGAGATTTGACATAGAACTCCGGCGGGTTGGGTGCCTGTCCCGGCTTTGTTGGAAGCGCATAGCTCAGGTCAACGTCATAGCGTTACAGCTGATATCCGAGATCCAGCAGAAACGCGGAGTAGAAGTGTTCCGCGCCTCACGTCATCAGCACCGACCGTGATGTATGCAATCATTGTGAAGTATCCTTGTGATTTGTTTCTGTCCGTCGCTCGGTGCATTGAGTTTCTGTGGTCCTACGCATTTGTTTAAAGGAACCAGTATTGCCGCGCATGTTCGGCTTTGGCCTTTTCGATCGTCATGCTTTCTCCATCAATCAGAGCAACTGACTTAGGACTTTTGGGTCTAGCTGAATCGCGCAGATTGCTGATGGCAAGAACGGCCGCGCCGCCAGTAAGAGCTGAAGCGAGGCAAAACATGGCACCCCAGGATATGCCAGCGGCAATCCCGGCCAGAACCGCGCCAAACGCACCTACCCCATCCAGCAAGGTGAATGCGAAACCCAAGGTAGTGCTTTCATTGCGACCCGCGTGATCGACCGTGGCTGCCAGCATTGCCGCTCGAACGGAGTCCAGCGAAGCGACCCCAAAGGCCAACATCGCGATCATGACCCAGAACGTAGGGTCAAACGCCAGTCCCCTAACAGCCAGCGCAGCAAGCCCGTTTCCAGCTGCGAGGACCGCAAAGCGGCCGAGCTTGTCGGAAATTGATCCGACCCAAGGCTGAGCCGGTGCCCGTCC
Organism: Thalassococcus sp. S3; assembly: GCF_004216475.1. Taxonomy (GTDB): domain Bacteria; phylum Pseudomonadota; class Alphaproteobacteria; order Rhodobacterales; family Rhodobacteraceae. Next base: position 563,516 of record NZ_CP022303.1, read on the forward strand.
AATAAGAATGGCGGCGAAGATGATCCCGATTTTCCCTGGGGACAGGGTATGAACCTTCGTCAGATAGAGAGGGATCATGCTCAGCAGAGCGATCAGTGCCATGTTGTAGAGTGAGACCACGGCAACGAGGCGGACGCCCTTTCGACTGCGCCAAGCCTTCAGAAGCAGTACGAGATCCTTACGCTCGATACGCGGAGTTTCGGATAGAGGAACCGCCCGCACGACCCATAGGAAGCATACGCCAGCCAGGAGGGTTGGAAGCACCGAAAGGGCCAAGGCGCCGCGCCAATCGGCCACTGACAGAAGCAACCCGATCGACAACGGGCGACGACGTCCGCAAAGGACCCTCCAATCGCATGTAGCCCTAACGCGCGGGCGCGCATCGCTTCATTGGCGCTCGTCAGTATTCCCGTTGCAATCGGGTGCCAGGCCGCGTTTCCCGTCCCCGCGAACGCCAGAAGAATTGCGAGGCTCCAGAATCCCGGTGCCAGCGCTGCAAGCGCCTAGCCGACGACGACCCAGAAAAAGGTGCTGACAAGAAGGCGACCGCGGTTCGAAAACCGGTCGGCGACAAAGCCTGCTGGCACATAGGCCAAAGCGCCGCCAGCGCTAAACAGCGTGAATAGCAGACCAATTTCAGCGGGGGAAAGGTCCATGGCCAAGCCAGTATCCGGTACGATCAACCATAACGCCGCAATTGGCCAATCAATGGCGAAGTGTCCTACGGCGTGTCCTACGGCGAACCAGGTGATCAGGGATCGTTCTGTCATGGTGGCCAGACCGTTCAATGCGAAACATCGGGCACGGTGCCCGACCGATTGGCAATTGATAGCCACGGTTAATATGTCTGTCTGTCGACAGGGAGACGACTGTTATCGAGCATTCGTCATTGCAGAGCAGCGAGCCAATAATATCTGATCGATCTGGCTATCTCGGGGAAACGATTGAGCCAGCGTCAGGCGAAAGCTACGACTGCCATTGCCACGATTTTGGTCAACTCATCTCCGCTGCCTCGGGGTCGATGTATGTCGGAACCCCGGACCGGGTCCTGCTGCTCAGTCCGGCCATTGCGATCTGGATTCTCCTGGACGCAGAACACTGGATGCGCTTCGGGGCGAACAACGTCATGCACTTTGTGGATGTCAATCGCGATGAGGCAGAGTGGCTTGGACCAGACTGCCGGGTCGTGGCCATGACACCGCTTCTGGATGCATTGTTTGTTGCGGCGATGCCAGAAGCTACGAGCACGCAAACAGTCAATCACAACACCGCGCTTCATACCTTGCTTCGACAAGAGCTAAGCGCCGCGAAGGACGTACCGCTCGCTCTGGTTTTGCCGAAAGATGCACGGCTTCTCGGAGTCGCGCGTGGTGCCCTCGACGACCCAGGCAGCGTTCGCTCGGTCGAAGCCTGGTCGTCAGATGTCCCTGCGAGCCGAAAGACGATCGAGTGACTGTTCATCGCAGAAACAGGCATGCCACCGTCGAAATGGTTGCGCCACGCACGGGTCTTGCGTGCCATGTCGCCGCAGAGCGTAACCTCGGTTGCCTTCGACATGGCATACGAAGCTACAAGCGCGTTCAGCTACATGTTCCGACAAACCCTGGGCGTCAGTCCGAGAGAGGTTTTGAGGAACCGGTAGGTTGTACCAAAACGCTCAGATGTTTGCTGCGGCCCAAAAGAGACATTCAAGCCCTTCAGTCGATGCTGCGGTGCGGCTCGTTAAAGCGGACATTCGGGTGGCACGCGGCAGACGGCGGCAATGCGCCCATACCTCCAACCTTGCTGCGTGATTTTGGACGGCGGCGATACAGAAGCATCGGATTTGAGCGGTCCTTGTACGCGCGCTCGCTCCAACCGACCTCGTGCACCCCACACGAAGCGAGCTCCAATAAACTGTTCCTGTCAGTGCCTAAAAATGAACGTCCCACCATCCTGTGCCGTGCCGACGATGCCACCATCCATCTGTCGTAGTTCAAGGCATGTTTCTCCCAAAGGGCGGATGGTCAGGCACATTCCATCCTTTGTTGTTTCCCAAGTGGTGTCTGCGCGGCCGAAGCCAAGCCGAACACGCCCCGTGCCGTCAGGATTGAGTGTGAGTTCTGCCGACCGCCCTGACGGATCGGTCAGTTCCCACGGCTGACCATCGGCCATGGTTTGCGCGATTTGGGCAAGCGCTTCGGATGTCGATAGGGCCAAAGCGAGGGTGAGGACGAGACTTGATTTCTTCATTGTGCTAACTCCTTTTGGGCGTCTTTTTCCACTTTTTCGTCTGCAACCAGGCGACCTTGATCCATCGTCAGAACCCGCGATGCCATGCGAATGACCCGTTCATCGTGGGTGACAATCAAAGAGGTGGTGCCACGCGTTTCGGCGAGGTCTTTCAACATCTCGATCACGATCCGCCCGCTCTCCGCATCGAGCGCGGCGGTCGGTTCATCCGCAAAGACGATGTCGGGATTGGCGATAAGTGCCCGGGCGACGGCCACGCGCTGCTTTTGTCCGCCTGACAAATTGCGCGGTTTGTAATGGACACGGTCGGCAAGGCCCAAAAGACCCAAGAGGTGCTTGCCTGCCTCGCGCCATTGCCCTTTGGCTTTGCCGCCATGCAACTCCAGCCCCATGCGCACGTTTTGAAGGGCTGTCAGGGCGTCATGCAGGTTGTGCGCCTGAAAGATGAAGCCAAGGCGCCTGCGAATATGGACCTGCAGGCTTGCAGACGCTCCGACAAGGTCTTCGCCGAGGACCATTGCGTCTCCGTCCTGCATGTCGCGCAGACAAGCGAGGATCGTGAGCAAGGTGGTCTTGCCTGAGCCTGACGCCCCTTTGAGCACGATGACTTCGCCGCGATCAATTGTTAGGTCGACGTCAAACAAAACCTGCGTGCGGGCCTGACCTTTGCCAAAAGCATAGCACAGCCCCCGTGTCTCAATCGCACGTTCCATCAATAAAGCTCCGCCGGTTCCGCTGACCGAAGCCTGCGGGCTGCAAGGAGGCCTGACAGAGCGCAAGCAACAAGGGTGCCGATAAGGACATTCGTCAGCCGGGCTCGCTCCATAACCATGGGCAATCCCGTCGCACCGGAGATCAGTCCGTAGAGGAACGTGGCCAGCAATGCGCCCGGTACGAAGCCGCATAGGCCAAGGATCGCGGCCTGCTCCAAAACAATGCCTGAAAAGAAGCGGTTCCTATATCCGATGGCCTTGAGTGTCGCATATTCGCGGATGTGGTCGGACACTTCGGTCGAAAGGACCTGATAGACGATGACCAGCCCGACAAAGACGCCCATGACAGCCCCAAAGCCGAAGATAATGCCCACAGGGGCCTCAACGGTTTGAACCATCACCTCATCGGCCAGCGCCTCTTCGAGGCTGCGGGTCAGGGTCTCAGTCGGGTCATATTGTGCCTCAAGCCTTTCGCGGACGCGGAGGAGATTTGCGCCCAATTCCGCTTTTACAAAGACATGTGCTGGTGCGCCGGGGTCTTGCTCCGGGAAAATCTGAAAGAAGGTGCGGGTCGACACGAAGATGTAGCCGTCACTGTCAAAGCCAGGCCCAATCTCGAACGTGCCAACCAGCCCGACTGGAATGCCGTTCAGGTTAAGTGGCTGCGGCGCACCTGTCCCGACACCGCTAAGCAACTCCGTCGGTACGCCGCGTGTGAGCCCGTCGATGGTTGCGGTCCGCACCACTTCTAGGATGGGCGCGAATTGCGCAATATCTTCCCGCCAGAATGTTGCCAGGGTTTCTGGCTCCACCCCGAAGACGCGAAAGGACGCATCGCGCCCGTTGGGGATCTTGTAGATCGCTGTACCAATATAGAAGGGTGAGGCGCTGTCGATGCCATCCACAGACAGCGCCTCATAGACCCGTTGGCGCGGGGTGGCAGTGCCGTCCGTGAGTGTGCGCGCGTCGGGGCCAGACAGGATAAAATCGGCACGCATCGCTTGGTAGGGCAACTGGACAGACCCCGAAAGCGCACCGATAAATCCCAACTGAAAAAGGACCAGCGTGACCGCAAAGCCGACGCCGAGGACAGCGGAAAAGAACCGTCCCTTGCGGTTGATGAGTTGGAGCCAGCCAAGGGGCAGGCGGCCCAGCAGCCGCTCAAGTATCCAGGTCATTCGGCAATCTCGATTGTTGCGATCACCTGAAGATTGATCAGATTCGCGGCGACTTGGGCGGACGGCGCATCAAGCGTCGCTTCGACTTCAAAGACCCGCGCATTGTTGGTGACAACGGGGTCGGTTCCGATCAATCCCTGGTCGAGCACTTCGAGCCCGATGAACGTCACGACGCCGGATAGTGGCTCTGTGAGGGCCTCTCCTAATACGATGACCGGCGCTCCCGTCGTCACGTGGTGTATACGGTTCTGGTGAACCTCCATCCGAACCACCATTGTTGAGGTGTCGGCGATCCGCACGATGCCACCGGAACCGGGGCGTTCCCCGGCGCGGCTTTGGATTTCAAGGACCACCCCGCTAATAGGGGCGATCAGTCGGGTCTGATCCACTTCAACCTGCGCAATTGCGACATCCGCTGCCGCGCGTGCCACTGCCAGGCGCGCCGCCTCAATGTCGGGATGCTGCTCTACATCGCCCGCAACCTCATTCAATCGGGCTTCCGCTTGATCCAATTGCGCCTGCTGGATGTCTCTCTGGGTCCGCGCGGTATCAAGCGACGCTTGGCTCGCGGTCGCGCTGGTGCTGAGTTGCTCTTGCCGTTGTAAAACGCGTTCAGCGTCAGCAAGCTCCGTCTGGGCAATGCGCAAGGCCGCCTCAGCGTTCAGTTTCTCCAATCGCAAGGCGTTGCGGACACGCTCAAGCTCTACTTCGTGAACCTGCAACTCCGCGTGTGCGCGACGCAGGTGTGCCTCAAGCCGGGGGGCGTTTGCGAAAGTCGCCAAGAGGTCATTGGCCGCGACGGCATCACCGACGGCAACATGAAGCTCCGAGAGCGGTGCGTCAGATGCGGCAGGCGGAGCTGCCACGGCGATGACCTTGCCCGTGGGCTCAAGCCGCCCTAACGCAGCAACCTGCCGGGTCGGATTGGGGTGTGTTTCCATCGGCGAAGAATTGCTCTGTCCTGTCTGGTCTTCCGCGCGTGTGTGCAGTGGCATTCTGGGTGCTGGCAAATCCACACCGGCGATCAAGAACGTTCCGATCCCGGCTATGGCAAGCCCGCCAACGATCCAGGGCCACCGCGCCCGCCGGCCACGCCGGGGCGCTTTGCGATCGACATGAACATCCTTGGGCAGGACCCTTTTGGTGGTATCAGTGTTGGACATTCTGGATCGTTCGACCTTATTGAAAGTTCTCTCAATAAGGTCTTTGTTGAGAGTGTTGTCAATAGGGGTGCCATGAAAGCTGACAAACCAAAATTTCGCCGCCGCAAAGAAACGCGGCCCGATGAACTTGTGGACGCGGCCATCGCCGAGTTTTCAGAGCATGGGTATGGCGATGCACGGCTCGCGCGGGTTGCTGAACGGGCCAAGGTCGCGAACGGGACGATCTACCATTACTTCTCTGACAAGGCTGAACTCTTCGCCGCCGTGGTCGACAAAGCTTTTCTGTCGCCCTTGGAGCCGAAAGCCGATATGGACCCGCGTGCGATTGACGATCCAATAGGCGCAGCGATCGAACAAATGCTCACCGATGAAATGATTTCGATCATTGCGATCTTACTGTTCGAAGCATCGCGGTATCCCGATCCGGTAGGCCGGATCGCCGAAGCCTTTCTCGCTGACATCGAAGCGCGGCTCGCGGGCGTGATGTCTGGACAACAACCGGACCAAGCCGAGAAGGCGACCTACCCGCTCAGCATTGTTGTCTTTCCGATTTCCGTGGCACTGGTCGAACGGGCGCGGGGTGATGTGAACTGGGCCAATAAAGCGCGGAGGGTCGCGCTCGAGTACATTGCGCTCCTAAGAAACAAAAGGATGTGATCTGAGACGAAAGGATTGGAGTACTAGAGTCGGGCTTGGCTGTTGGTCTCGCTAAATCACTGAAACCCTGCAACGCAGGTCGAGTTTTGCGAAGTTTGCCCATGAAGGTTCTGCTGACAGTGGACCATCTATCTCAGCTTATCGGCAATCGTCTCCTTGAAAAGCCCGCAAAGCGGATATTTTCTGTAATGCCGCGACCGGTAGCTACGCCCGTAACTCGGCCATCTCGTTAGCACAAATAGGGCGGCGCAACCGACCCAAACCCGCCCTTGGACAGGCGGTCTGGATTCTGCTGTCGCAGCCCGCTTAGCGGTCATTCGCTGCTATTGCGAAACCTTGATTTCTGCGAATGGGACAAGCTCTGACGCAGCGGATTTTTTGCGGTTGCGGCAATTGTAGACGCAGAATGCCTTGGCTGAGACAACACGCCTTACATTTCGATGCTGCCGATTTTACTGAAGCAGACGTTCAACAGCGCCGGTTTAGCCTTCTCCAATACTGCGCTTTGCAAGGTTAGCGGTCCCAAATGACATGGCTGTTTGCTACAGCATATATAGGACTGCTTGATTTCCGTTTTCCGACCTAACTCACGCCGCCAGCGAGCCTGAAGAAGGCATCCAGCGTCTGCAGTCTTCGATCAACCGGGGCGAACACAACATTCGTACTTGTCGTTCTGGCGCCAGCCAGAAAGATCGGAACGACGTCGTCATTACCGCGAGAGCCGATACGCCAAACAAACCCGACCCCCAGACCATTGGCGACAGCCTCGTATACACCGTCTCGTTGATCCAGTGTCAGACAAGCTGTCGGCGTCATCCCCTGGTCGAGGAAGAAACGATTGACCACCTTTTGGGTGGAAGACCCCTCGGCCCGGAAGATCAGCCGTTCCTTCATCAAATCAGCCGCAGTCAGGGTTTGGTATCGAGCAATCTGGCTTTCCGGATGTGCAATGGCAACGACTTGAGCGGCCAGCAACTCGACACGTCGAAACCGACTGTCTTTTGGGGTTTCAGGCAGGACCCCGACGTCAACCGAATGATTCAAGACGGCGCGCATGATTGTTTGGAAGGAGCCAGTTGTGACGTTCAGCGAGACGTTTGGATAACGTTTGCTGAAGGCTGAAACCAAAGACATACCAGATCGACCGTTGCCCAAGCCCACTGAAAGGCAGCCGTTCTTCAAAGACCCGTTGCGGCTTAGCATCCGCTCAACGGCGGTTTTCTCAACCAGCATCCGTTCCGACGCATCACAGATCTGCTCGCACAACGGGGTTGGAACGAGTTTTCCGCTGTCACGGGTGAAAAGAGTGACCGAATAGCACTTTTCCATGCCGTGAACGTGTTGCGACACGCCTGGAGGGGTCAGCCCAAGTTGACGCGCCGCGCCCGCATAAGAGCCAGTCTCGGCGACAGCCGTTAAAGCCTGGAGTGATTGCAACGACAGCGACATGAAGGTCACGAAAACGATTCTTTGCTTCATGCAAAGTCTAGCTTTGCAACGTCACAAATTCATTACGGTCCGCGCATAGGTGGCGAGCAGAAGGTTGGGTGACGAGGGCGCGTTGGATTGTGACCATACGCCGAAAGTCTGTCTCGGGTTTCTTGTGTCCCGCCATCAGGGGGAAAGTCCAAAACGGCAATGCCTTCAGGTCGTCTTGCTTGCCACCATGAAGGGCAGGCTCGGGTTCAGACCGGCTGAAGGGGAAAGATCCACATAACCATCCGCCGTCAATGTGATGTCCTTTCCGACCATTTTTCGGGATCAGACTAGGAGATACAAATGCAGGTTACGAAAAAGTCAATCGGTCTCGCGCTAGCGGCTTCGTTTGTCGCAAGCTCAGCCATGGCCGAACAGCGCGAGCTGGTCATCAACATGGACCGTACGAGCGAGCTTGACCAAAAAGCGTCTCAGGATCTGATCGATGCTTTCGAAGCGGCCAACCCCGATATCAAGGTAAAATGGAACAACTTTGACCGCGAGGGCTACAAATCTGCGATCCGAAATTTCTTGATCGCAGATGCACCGGACATTGTTGTTTGGTTCCCGGGAAACCGCATGGCACCTTTTGTCGACGCGGGCCTCTTTGATCCAGTCGATGATGTTTGGGATGAAAACAATTTCCGCGAAGAGCTTGCGTCTTCCATTCCGACCACAACACGCGACGGGAAACTCTGGGGTGTCCCCTACCGCGTTGCCGGTTGGATGTTGTTCCGCAATGACGCGCTTTATGAAGAAGCAAGGATTGAGCCGACCGACAATTGGGAGGAGTTCCTGGCCAACTGCGAAACATTTGCCGCGATGGACGTCGATTGTGTGACCACCGGCACGCGGGACCTCTGGCCGGGGGCAGGCTTGTTTGACCTGATCAACATGCGCGTGAACGGCTATGAGTTCCATATGGATTTGGCCAATGGTGAGATCCCTTGGACCGATGACCGTGTGCGCGCGACGTTCACTGAGTGGGGCAAACTCGCGCCCTATATTACGCAAGACCATGCTGCGCTTGGCTGGGACGAAGCCGCGGCGCGCCTTTCGAGTGGGAAAGCCGCAAACTTCCTGATCGGTACGTTTGCGATCAAGACGTTCCGGTCTGGCGGGATGACGGACGACACGCTCGGGATGCAGGCATTTCCGATCATCAACCCGGATGTCCCAAGATCTGAAGAAGCCCCGATCAACACCTACCACATGCCATCGGGTGCCAAGAACAAAGAGGACGCGCGCAAGTTCCTCGCCTTTGTGGGAAAGGCGGAGCAACAAACGGCTTACAACCAGACAACGATCGGTATGCCAGTCAACAAAACCGCAACGCCCCCGGACGACAAGTTCCTCACAGAAGCGTTTGAGTTGCTGTCTTCGGCGCATGCTCTGTCGCAGTTTTTCGACCGTGACGCACCCGCTGAGATGGCGAAACCCGCGATGGAGGGGTTTCAGGAGTTCATGGCGAAACCGGAGCGCGTAGATGCAATCCTCGAACGCCTCGAAAGTGTTCGCGCGAAAGCCTACCGCTAGTCTTTCCCTCTTGACTAGGCAGCCGTGCGCAAAAGCCTGCGGCCGCCGTTTCTCACGTTCTCACAGAGACATGGTTCAATGACCTCCGGCGCCATAACACGCAGAAGAAAGCGTAAACGCTTTGACCCAACGCCCTGGCTGTTTCTGGCGCCGGCCATGATCTTTTTCCTTGTCTATGTGATCTTTCCCATCGGGCAGTCGATTGGCATCAGTTTTCTCGAGTGGGACGGGCTTGGGGAAAAGGAATGGGTGGGTCTTCGGAACTACCGGGATCTCCTCGACGATGCCGCGTTCTATGTGTCTCTCAAGAATAACCTGATCTGGCTGGTTCTGTACTTACTGGCGATACCGGCAGGTCTGTTTCTTGCGTTGTTTTTGAACCAAACCGTTACAGGCATCCGGCTCTACAAGTCCCTGTTCTTCTTCCCCTTTGTCATTAGCAACGTCGTGGTCGGCCTGATCTTTAGCTGGTTCTACGCACCGGATTTCGGATTCATGCCGAAGATCATTGGCTTCTTCACAGGCCAAGAGATTGCGGTGCTCGCCAATGAAACATTAGCGACCTACGGTATTATCGCAGCTGGTCTTTGGCCACAGATTGCCTACTGCATGATCCTGTATCTCACGGGTCTGAACAGCATTAACTCAGAACTCGTGGAGGCGGCGCGGCTGGATAATGCCAAAGGCTTCAAAATGCTATGGCATGTGATCTTGCCGCAGCTTCGGCCAGCCACTTTCATCGCGCTGGTCGTGACGGTCATTGGCGCGCTGCGCTCCTTTGATCTGGTCGCCATCATGACAGTCGGCGGCCCTTGGGGGTCGTCGCGCGTCTTATCCTATTTCATGTTTGAGCAGAGCCTTTCGGAATACGGTACATCCATGGGCTACGGCGCGGCGATTGCCGTTGTTCTGTTTGCCATCATGCTGGTCTTCATCACCGTGTTCATCGTTCGGATGATCATTCAGGAAAGAACAGCCTGATGTTCCCGATGCCGATAGAGAAAACTCAGCCATGGACCCGTTTTGCCTATCGGGTCTTCCTGCCCATTGTCCTCCTGTTGTGGCTGCTTCCGCTTTTGGGCGTGGCGCTCACGTCTCTAAAGCCTGCGGCGGATCTCGACTCCGGAAACTACTTCGGGCTTCCGTCCCGGGTCGCCTTTGAGAACTACTGGCTGGTTTTTACCAACAGCAATATCGGCCTGTACTTTTGGAACTCGATCAAGGTCACGGTTCCAACTGTGGTCTGTTCCATCTCACTGTCGCTGTTGGCAGGCTTTGCGCTGGCCACATACAGTTTCCGCAGCAACCTGATCATCTTCTTCATGTTCGTTGCTGGCAACTTCGTGCCCTTCCAAATCCTCGCGATCCCCGTCCGGGATCTGACCATCAACATTGGCCTCTATGACACGACGCTTGGGCTGGCCCTTTCTCACATCGCGTTCCAGACCGGCTTCTGCACGCTCTTCATGCGCAACTTTATCAAGGCCCTACCGGACGCGTTGATCGAATCCGCGCGTGTTGAGGGGGTCAGTGAGTGGAAGATTTTCTGGCACATCGTGGTGCCATTGGTGCGCCCCGCGATTGCGGCGCTTTCCGTGCTGGTCTTCACCTTCATTTGGAACGAGTACTTCTGGGCGACAATCATGTCCCAATCGGTGGACGTGCGTCCCGTGACCGCCGGGATCAACGAACTGAGCGGCGAGTGGAAGGCGCAATGGGAGCTGATCTCGGCAGCCTCTATTCTCACCGCTGCGCCGCCCGTCCTGATGTTCTTTTTGATGCAAAAGCACTTCATCGCCGGTCTCACCCTTGGAGCGACGAAGGGCTGATGGCGCGATCACAACTACACAAAAAGGCTGGGGAACGGATTGATGGCTGAGGTCAAGCTAAGCGGCATCCGAAAGAGCTTTGGACCGACCGAGGTCATCAAAGGTGTGGATCTCGACATACCACAAGGATCGTTCTGCGTGTTCGTGGGTCCATCCGGCTGCGGGAAATCCACGCTCTTGCGCATGATCGCAGGGCTGGAAGACATCACCGACGGTTCGCTTGAGATCGGCGGCCGTGAAATGATTGATGTCGCGCCAGCCAAGCGTGGTGTAGCCATGGTATTTCAATCCTATGCGCTCTATCCACACATGACTGTGGCCGATAACGTGACCTTTGGCCTGCGCATGGCCAATCACCCGAAAGAAGATACCCAAAAACGCTGCCATGAGGCGGCGCGCATGCTGAAGCTTGACGCATTGCTGGACCGCAAGCCGTCTCAGCTTTCTGGGGGCCAGCGCCAGCGCGTCGCAATCGGGCGCGCTATCGTGCGCAACCCGGAGGTGTTTCTCTTCGACGAACCGCTGTCAAATCTGGACGCGGCACTCCGCGTTGAAATGCGTGCAGAAATTACCCGGCTGCACGCGAACCTCGACGCCACGATGATCTATGTAACGCATGACCAGGTGGAAGCCATGACCATGGCCGACATGATCGTGGTGCTGGACAAGGGCATGATCGAGCAAGTTGGCTCCCCGTTGGACCTCTACCACGAGCCCAACACGCTCTTCGTTGCCAGATTCATGGGGTCGCCGCAGATGAACACGTTTGCTGTTGAGCTGTCCGATGCCGGGGGCGGCAACGTGTCCTGCGCGCTGCCGGGTGGGACTTCGATCCAGCTGGACGGGTCTTCGCTCAGAACTGGACAAGCCACATTTGGCATACGCCCGGAGCACCTGGATGTCGTCGCCGAAGGTGATCTGAACGGCCAAGCAGTGCTGTGCGAACGCCTCGGAGCGGAAACGATGCTGCACGTGGACATTGGCCTGTCGCATCCAATCATCGTAAAGGCCGACGGCTTGACGGACGTTGAAGAAGGCGATGGGGTCGGCCTCAAGCTCAATCCCAAAGCCTGCCACCTCTTTGGCCCGGATGACCGCCGGGTCAGATCAGGGTCCTTGCAATAGATGTGAGCCAGACCTCCAATGCGTCCCCTAAAACCAGGCTTCCAATGACAAGAGCCACACACACTCCCGGTTTCTGGACCGGCTGCGAAGTCCCCTCTCGCAATCGGCTGAGGGTCGGCGGAGCGGGATCATGACGGACGTGGATCGCGTGGTTGTCATCGTCTTCGATGGGCTGCGCCCCGACGTGATCGAAAATACGACGCCAAATCTGCATAGTTTTGCCCACGACGCGCTCTGGTTCACGGAGGCGCGCTCCGTCTTTCCATCGATGACTCGGGTGGCAACTACATCTTTTGCCACGGGGCATTGGCCCATGACCCATGGGATTGTGAACAATGCCTTTCACATCCCAGAGCTGGTACGGGGCAGCGCACTGAACACCGCGAGTTTCGAACACCTGTCCCGTCTCAAAGCCCGTGAGCCAGTCGTGACCTGCGAAAGCCTCGGTCACGCCCTGGCGGCGGCTGGCAAGCGGATGGAGGCGATCCATTGTGGTTCGGCTGGAGCTGCTTACCTAGTGAACCACGATGTCGCCGCCTTGCAGCAAGAGACATTTTCGATCCATGGAGAAGCGTCGACCCAAACGCCACAAACCGTCCGGAGGATCGTATCAGAATACGGTCCATTGCCCCCGCAAGACATCCCGAAACTGGCGTCGCTGGAATACGCAAACCGTGTCTTTGTAGGCTCGACCCTAACCGGGGATGTGCCAGACGTTGCGCTGCTTTGGCTGGTAGAGCCCGACACGACCTGGCACCATTTTGGCCTTGGCTCGCCCGAGGCGCATTCAGTGCTTCGAGCCGCAGACGAGGTGTTTGGCAACGTATTGGATGCGATCTCAAGGCTTCCGGGACGCACGACCCTAATTACCATGTCGGATCATGGCCAGATCACTACCGCTAGCGAGGTCGACATCACTGCGGCAATGCAGGCGGACGGACTACCTGCCAGCCATCTGCCGGGACCGGAGCATAGACTTGGGCTGACGCGAGGGTCTATGTCAGAAATCCGCAGCCTAAACGGCGATAGCGGGTTATGCGCTGCCGCCTGTGACTGGCTGATGAACCGTGACGATATTGGTTTGGTCTTTGCGCGTGATGATCTTGTCGAAAGCTTACCGGGAACGTTGCCGCAATCGCTGGTCATGCACGGCCATGATCGTGACGCAGAACTGTACTTCACAATGCGCGCCTCCGATGAGACGGACAAATGGGGGTTGCCTGGTCAGTGCGCTTTTATCTCCGATGTAGAGCTGGGCTGCGGAATTCATGGCGGGCTGAACCGCTACGAACTGACGACGACCTTGATAGTGAAAACTCCTGACGGGCGGCGTGGCAGGGACGCAAGCCCAGTGGGCCTCGTAGACATCGCACCAACAGTCGCTGAGTTGCTCGGGGTTCGCATGTCCGCTGCTGGCGCGCCGCTACCGCTCTTTGAACCCCGCGCGGCACTGCACAAGGTCGAAGTCGCAAGTACAAGCCATGCAGGCTATTCACAGGAGCTCCGCCTCAATTTGATCGACGGTCGCGCTTACATCGATCATGGCAACAGACTGACCTAACCGAGCACTTTCAATCAAAACAAGAGGTTGTTGTGGTAACGTGATCGACTTCAACGAAAGCTGGCCCTATCTAAATCGACCAAAAAATGAAGCTGCTTCTGTGGAGCCACCTATGGTTACAGAAGAGGACGGCCCATTGCTGCCATTCACTTAGCAAGTTGAGTGCTGCGCTGCGGCCCGTCATACCGGACTTTCGCTTCTCTGCCGAAACCTGGTCTTCGCCGACTTAAGTTGTCCTCGGCTATGTTTAGGAAAACGGGAGGAAACACATGACCAACAAGCGACCCAAACCGGAAGAGATTGTCACGAAGCTACCGCAGGTTGAGGTTCTGACGGGGCAAGGCATGCCACGTCTGGATGCGATCCGTCAGATTGGTGTGACTGAACAGACGTATTACCGCTGGAGTGCAGGCGGATAGAGAAAAGCGTCCAGTGGACGGTTTTCCCGCCAAACAAGTAGGGTGGGATGGGCACGGACCAACTGAAGGAACTGAAGCGTCTGCAGAAAGAGAACGAGCGGTTGGAGAAAGGCCGTATCAGACTTGACTTTGGACAAGCTCATCTTGGCGGAGGCGGCCAAGGGAAACCTCTAATCCCCGCTCGCCGCCGCGCGTGCATTGATCGTGTTCGAACTGAACTGAACGTCTCAGAACGCCGTGCCTGCCGTGTCCTGAGACAGCACCGCTCCACGCAACGCAAAACTCCTGTGGGACGTACTGATGAAGAGCACCTTGTGGCGGATATGATCGAATTGGCCCGGCAGTATGGTTGATATGGCTATCGTAGGATCGCGGCACTGCTGAGAGATGCTGGCTGGCATGTGAACGACAAGCGGGTCGAAAGGCTGTGGCGGCGAGAGGGGCTGAAAGTACCATCGAGGCAACCAAAGAAAGGACGGCTCTTGCCTTCGGTTAAGACCGGAGCGTCGCAACCACGTCTGGAGCTACGACTTTGTGCATTGCCGCACTGACGATGGAAAAGCCTTCCGGGCATTGAACATTATCGACGCATACAGCCGGGCATGTCTGGCCATTCGCGTGGACCGCAAGCTCAACTCTGGCAATGTCCTCGATGTCCTCAGTGGCCTGTTCATTCTGCGCGGCGTGCCATCGTTCATTCGTTCGGATAACGGCCCAGAGTTCGTCGCTCAGGCTGTACAGGACTGGATCAAAGCGGTTGGAGCTAGGACCGCATACATCGAACCAGGCAGCCCCTGGGAGAACGGATACTGCGAGAGCTTCAATGCCAGGTTCCGCGACGAGTTCTTGAACGGCGAAATCTTCTTTAGCCTGCGCAAAGCCCAAATCCTGATCGAAGGATGGAGAAAACACTACAATACGATACGCCCTCATAGTGCTCTGGGCCACCGACCGCCGGCCCCGGAAACCATCGTCCACATGGACCCAAGGCCGGTCATACACTAACAATCAAATTGGACCAATCAGGTGGGGCTGATCACCTACTCGACCTGTTGCATAGATGCTGGCGCCAACTCTTTGAAAGGCCAGAAAAACAAATCCTTACCATGCATCTGTCGACCATTTCCCCTCTTGCTCATCTGTTCTTTCGCCACTGGACCGCGGAGGATGCGGAGAAGGGCGTTGTGGTGGCCAAGGCGCGGTTTGAGCAGTCCAAAGAGGGCTTGTTCTACAACGAACCCGAAGCGCCGGACTTGATCCTTTCGGACATCTTTGTCGGCGATCCGGCGACGACGCCGCTGGTGGCCGAGCAGGACATCGCCCCGGCCAAGACCCGCACGGACGTCAGCCTTCGCGCCACGGCGCATGCGCCCGGCGGCGCGGCGCTGACGGATTGGCCGGTCGGAGTGTCGATCTCATCCAGCGATAGGGCTGAGCTTTTGACCTGGGGCTTACAGGTCCGCGGACCGACCATGTGGCAGCGCAATCGACGGGGCTGGAAGACGCAATCGCCGACACCCGTCGATCACGTTCCGCTGGATTACGCGCGGGTCGATGGTGGCAAGCTCGTCGATGCAAAGGGCGCCTTGTCGGATTTCCATGCCGAAAACCCCGCAGGCATCGGCTTTGCCACACCCGCGACGCTCAACGGTGTGAAAGAGTGGCGCGTTCCGCAGATCGGCGAGTTGAGGGAATTGATGATCGGCGGCGATCCGACCGTGCCGCTCTCGGACTGTGGCTTCGGGCCCATCGCCAACACCTGGGCCCCACGTCGCGCCCTTGCGGGAACCTTTGACGATCACTGACAACGCACACGCCACCCCAGGATGCCCCAGGACTACGATTTTGGCTTCTGGAACGCCGCGCCCAGCGCATTGCAGGTCAGGCCGTACCTGCGCGAGAACGAGGTGCTGCGGCTGAGCGGAGATGCGACCGCCGAAAAGGCCATGATGCTCGACACCGTCATGCTGGATATCACGGGAACGCCCGTTCTCGACCTGACGTGGCGTGCGGCAATCGCCGATCCCGAGACCTATGCGGCCGCCGAGATCGGCGCTCACACCCTGACCCCAGCCCCCGCACCGCAACAGATAGGAGCGTGACCGCCATGGAAAAATCCGCCGCCCGCCATTCCGGCAAGGAGGCGACGATCGTCTGCCTCTCTCCCGAAGTGTGCAACACGGCTGTCGGGTCTTCGGTGACGCCAATCCCTTACATGATCATCTCCAAGCTCGACTGGTCGCAGTCGACCGTCACCTCGACGATCTTCACGGGTACGGAGGCCTTCACCATGGCCTCGCGCACGAACAAGGTCGTCGACGACGAGGTCGGCACGAAGGGCGGTGTCGTCCGGCGTCAACCTTGGCTGGTGTCGCCCGAAATCCAACAAGACGAGCGTCTTTGTAGAGGGCCGCGAACTGATCCAGAACGACAACCTCTACGAGATGAACTGCGCAGGGCCGGACGGACCGGGTAATACAATGGGACGGTTGGTCTACTACGAATAGGGATCAGGTGGGGCGTGCGACATTCGCGAACAGCTGCGTCGCTGAGAAGGATGAACACATCAACTTTTGGGCCAGGCTCTTGCCTAGATCAGTGTTTGAGGGAACACGGGGAATAGCCTCCCATAGCCACGGCAAAGCGCCGTCGGGCAAAACCACCCAGCCCCTCCTTTTACGTTGATCTGAAGGGATAACATCGCTCCCACAGACGGTTTAGTGGCGCATCGCTACCAACGTGTTCGTCATCCGAGCAGTTCGATATCCGTGCGGGACAAAACAACGACTCCTGCTTCACAGATGGACGCCGTCAGGTCCGCCCCCGAACATGTCGTAACCCCATTGATCAAAATGCTGCCAAGTGCATCGCAGTCCTGTTGTGGGATGACAAACTGCCGGACACGGGGGCGCCCTGCCGGGATTGACCCAAAGTCAAACAACGTAAGAAGGACCACCGCCCCTTCTGTATCGAACAGAACGGCTTCGAACACGATCTTTTCGACGTCTTCTTTATGCTCGTTTGTCGTCAGAAATGTTGCCTGACAGCCAGTCTCCACCGGTTCGATCGTGTTGAGTTCAACCGTGATTTGCGCATTGCTGTTCGTGTCTTCCGCCGCAGCGCCGATGGCGCTGGTCAGAAGGTACGCGATGATCGCAGCAATTTTCATAGTTGCTCCCCTCTCGTGTCGACGGACATTGCCGCGTTTTCTTGGGGCTTTGCCCGGTTGAGCGCGTCAATGCCCAGGGTTGTCGTCTTCGGTTTCGTGAGTACTGCGGTCAAATCGTTCAGCCCACGCGCGCACAAGTGATGCATCGCCGTTTTCGCGCCGCCACTGCCGGATGGCGTTGCGCAATGCGGCACGGCCAAGACGTGTGTCAGGCTCGCGATGGCTTTCTGCGTTTTCGCCGGCCCGAAGTGCGGCCCAGGCGGCGTCCTTCGCGGTGTTATATTCCGCTATACCCCAGAGCCTGAGCAGATCCTGAAACGCGGCGAAAGCCTCTGCATCAAAATCCTTGTCGGCCCCCATTCGGTCGAACACGGGACTGCCGGGATGAAAGGACGCACATGGCACCCACCCCTCGGGGATCGGGGCATTTGCGGAATGCGTGCGTTCTGCGCGCAAAAGTTTGGGCAGCACATGGGTATGCGGTCCTTCGGGGGATTTGCCGCCCGTGTCAGGCCCGCCGATCAACTGGTAAACCTCAACACGGCCGACCCGGGTCAGAGCCACGCGATGAGGATGTGTAGCGAGGATCGCGCCCATTGCGGGATTGCCTTTTTCAAACAGAGATTTGCCTTCGGCCTCTCTAAGAACGGAAAGCAACTTAGGGTCAGAGGTGCGAATGCAGAAATCGACCTGCGGCTGGGCGAGCCCCATATCAAATAGGACCGCGCCTTGATCCTCTGGCCGGAGCGCTTTGGTATCGGGCCCCAATTCGGTCAGATTGTCACGACGGCTCATCAAGGCCGCGTCTTCGGGCAAGCAAAGTGCCACGGCCTGAGACCAACGATGCGGCTTAGGGCTCAGCGTCTCAAAGGCGACCGGGCGCACATCGGTAAGCGTGTCCAGCCGGATGCCACCCCGCGCGGTGATCCGGGATAGATCGCCGGTAACCGTCGGAGGTGGATCACCAGCCACATGATGAAATTCGGCTATGGCACCGAAGCTGCCCATGTTCCAACCGGTTTCAGGATCATCGAGGCGACCTCGTGCGACTTGAAAAAGATCAAGCATCTTCACTTACCTCCTGTTCTGCTTTCCAGTCCGCTGCGCCGGCAGAGACCGCGTCATAAACGGCACGGCCCAGAGCTTCCCCGATTTCAGTGTGCAGTCCAGCATAGGCGGCTTCACCGGGCGGCACCGCAACCGCAACGCAATCTGTTCCTGTCCCTGTTGCTTGCCCTGAAACAAGGGGGACGTTCGCATCAAGGATAGCTGCTGTGCGTGCCTGAACAACGATGCTCATCGCTTCGATGAGCCCCGCCTCGGTCAGACCGGTATCCAGTTGAGCCGCGATATTTATTGTCCCATAGGCGAATGGGTGCGGTGGCTGACGGTGACCCACACGCTCAGCATTCGACAGGCCAACCGTTGCGACCGCGAAAGCATTGGCCGACCCTATTTGAGCCCCGGCGCAATGAAAGCGATCGATCGCGCGGGAGGTCAAGAAAGCCACGCTTTCCTCTTCGCCTCGTGCGCTCAGTTCCCGGTTGAGCCATTCATGCACGTCCAACTCTTCGGGCAGGTTTGCGTTGCGCACCTCTCTCCACACGATCCGGTTTGCGGTGACGATTCCGGGGCGGTTGAGTGTCCAACTGAGCACCCGAACCCGACTGCCTAGATCGAAACTCAGCCATGGTCGGTCCAGATGAACACGCTCCGGGGTCACGCGATAACCTCCAACGCCTGGAAAACCGGGCCTTCTTCTGTGTCACGGTAGAAGGCGCGAATGCCGAAGACCTGCGCCATCCGGTCGAGCGTGAGGACGTCAGCCGGGGTTCCGTCAGCGACAATCGTGCCCTCTGAGAGCAGGATCAGCCGCGTGCAGTGCCGCGCCGCAAGCCCGAGATCATGAAGAGAGACGATCACGCTGCGCCCTGACTGCGCCAAACCGGCAAAGGTCCGCATGGTCGAGATCTGATGTGCGGGATCCAGCCCTGCGACCGGTTCATCGGCAACGATCAGCGGTGTATCTTGCGCAAGTGCCCGGGCAATGAGAACGCGCGCCTGCTCCCCTCCGGACAGGCGTGTGGCCGTGCGGGACCGAAGACTGTTCAGGTCCATCGCGGCAAGTGCCGCATCAACCAGCGCATGATCTTGGCTGGTCGGACGTTGGCCGCTGGCCAAATGCGGCAGGCGCCCCAACATGACGAGTGTTTCGACTGTAACCGGCCACGCGATTTCACGCGCTTGTGGCATCCATGCGGCCTGCTGCGCGCGCTCTGCCGGTTTCAACTCTGCGATGCTGCTTTGCCCTTGATGCGGGATCAGCCCCAGGGCCGCCCGCATCAGCGTCGTCTTGCCCACACCGTTGGGGCCTAAAAGACCGATGCATTCTCCGCGATCCACGTTGAACGATACATGTCGCAGAACATCGCGATCACGCAGAGAGACGGACAGGCTGTCTATGGACAGCAAAGTCATGGCAATTGCCTCCGCGTCTTGTAGATCAAGTGCAAAAACAACGGTGCTCCGATCAGCGCCGTGACCACCCCGAGTTTCAGATCGCGCTCCGGCAGGATCAGACGCACGGCGATATCAGCGGCAAGCACCATGATGGCCCCGCCAAGGGCAGAGGCCCAAAGCAGTTTGGATGGCTGTGCACACACCAAAGGGCGCAGGATATGGGGCACCACCAAACCGACAAATCCGATGGCACCGGCGACCGCTGTTGCCGCGCCGACAACCGAAGCGGTGCCCAGGATCAGCTTGAGGCGCAATCGCGCAAGGCTGATGCCCATGGCCCCTGCTGCGTCTTCACCGAGCGTGAGCGCATCAAGCCCACGGCCAAGCGTCGCAAGCGTCACCCATCCCACCGCCATGAAAGGCAGCGCGATCCAGACATGGGTCATGGACCGGTCAGCCAGAGATCCCATCATCCAGAACACGATCTCATTGGCCGCAAAGGGATTTGGCGACAGGTTCAACACGAGCGAGGTGAGCGCCGCCGCGAGAGCGGAAATGGCGATGCCGGCAAGGATCAGCGTCAGTGAAGAGCCGCGCGGGCCGGCCAGCACCACAACAAGAACAACCCCCAAAAGTGCGCCGCCCAGAGCCATGGCCGGCAAACCCAAGGCCCAGCTTGCCGCGAGGCCTGTCTGGATTGCGATCACAGCGCCCAAAGCCGCTGAGCCCGACACCCCGATGAGCCCCGGTTCGGCCAAAGGATTGCGCAGATAACCCTGCATGGCCGCACCGGCAAGACCCAGACTTGCGCCAACCATAATGGCCAAAATCGCCCTGGGCAGACGGATTTCCCTCATCACAAGCGTCAATGGCCCCGCATCACCTGCAATCAGCGCGTCCAGGCTTTCCATCATACCGATCTGGGCGGGTCCGAGGGTCAGAGCGGCACAAAATAACGCCATAACACCTGCGATGAGTGCGATGGCCAAACGTGCCATCGGTCAGTCTGCCAACAGATCTTTGCGGACCGTGCTCAGGTCTTCGATGGCGCTTAACACAAATGGGGTGCCGCATACCCAGTCCCGATCCGTGATCGCGCCGCTTGCACGGCCTTCGCGCAGCGTTTGCACGACCGGATGGTCAAGAATGTCTTCGGCGCGTGAGGCGCCGGGATATCGGTGACCGGTGATCACCGCTTCCGGGTCCAGCATCGCCAAAACCTCCAACGGTAAAACCCCACCCGACGAATAGCCGGCTGCTGCCGCGGCGTTCTCGAAACCCGCTGCGATCAGGATCTGTCCAGCCAGGGTTCTATCGCCCGATGTGTATCCGTTGGCATAGTAAAGCGCTGCACTCGGGCGATGCCCGACCGCTGCTCGCAATACGTCAAGACGCTGATCAAGGTCCTCGATCAAAGACCGCGCAGTGTCCTCTTGGCCTAGCACTTCGCCCATTTGTTGCAGTCTCTCTCGCACGTCGTCGAGCCCATAGGCTGGCTCGAACACCGCGACTGGCATCCCCAGCCGCTTGAGCATCTCGACCGTTGCTCGTGTGGAAAAGCTGCCTGCAATGACCAGATCGGGCTCCATCAGATAGATCTCTTCGGCCAGCCCGTGATTAATCACCAACTCTTCGGCCTCCGTAGCCATCGCCGAGATGCGTGGATCAGCAGAAAGATGAGACACAGAATAGAGCTGTCCCGGAGCGGCAACCAGCATGGCGATCTGATCCGTACACAGGTTCATCGAGACCACCCTTTCAGGCGGTGCAGCGCCCACGGGGCTTTGTGCCCCGGCCAGCAGCAGGGCCAGCAAGGACAGATGCCGCAGGTTCACCATTCGGCGCGCACACCGACAAAGGCTGTTCGCGATGGTGCGTTGTAGCCAAAAACCTCTTGATAGTCTCGATCAAAGAGGTTGTTTACGCGACCGTAAAGTTCGACCCGGTCGTTGATGTCGTAGGTCAGAGCCAGATTAACCGTTGTGAAGCTGTCCCCTTCAACCACTTTATTGGCAATCTGATCGGTGATGAAGTTTCCGTCCACGTGACGTAGGTCAACGGATGCAGTCCCGCGATTGTTCAGGTAATGTGCAGTCAGATTGAGGTTCACCTCATGCTCCGGGCGACGCACCAGCTTGGTCCCGGTTGCCGACTCTCCGTTGATGTAGGCATATCCAAACCCGATATCGAGCCAATCTGTTGCGGCGTAATGCGCACTTAGCTCCAGACCGTTGGCCGAGCTTGTCCCTGCCAGATTGACGGCGGTCGAACCGTTGCCCTGGATCAGGTTGTCGATGTCCTGATGGAAGAGCGTCACCCCCAGATCGCCACGCCCGTTGGCAAACCCAAAGTCCGCCCCGACCTCCAAAGACCGGGTCTCTTCGGGCTGAAGATTTGGGTTACCGATAAAGCCGCCCGGCGTCTGACCGAACTGTTCGAACATCGTCGGCAAAATCACCGCCGTTCCCGCAGAACCGCGCAGACGAATATCCGAACCCGGTAGCGTATATGCGCCACTGATGTTCCAGGACGTCGTGCTGTCAAAGCGGCTGTGGTCGTCGTGGCGCAACCCAACCTGCAGATCGAAGCCACTTGCGAAAGACCCCTGATATTCAGCGGCCACGCTGTTTGTTGAACGCTCTTCAAAGACGCCGCCGGCGAAGCTGTTGGTGAAGGTCTCCGTTTCACGCTCAAGCACAAAATTCAGCTTATGATCGGCCGCTGCCGCAGACCCTCCAATCAGGGCATAGCTGCCCCTCAGCTTGAAACCGTCTCGTTCTGTTTCTGTTGTATAGGGGCCAAATGAACTCAGAAATGTCTGGTCGAACGTGCCCGTCGTTGCCTCCAGCCTCGTGTCGAGCCGACTGTCGAAGAAACTCAATTCAGACCAAAGGCCAACGATCGTCTCTTCACGCTGGCTGGTCGAATTACCATCGATGATGTAATCGTCCCGGCCCGTGCCCGTACCACCAAAATCGGGATCGTTGGTGTCGTCAAATCCGTAGTCCTGTTCGAACCTCCGATATGTCAAACCGACACGCGCTGTTTCGGTCAGCGCGTAATCAACACCGAAATTGAGAACCGTTCGATTGTTGAACTCGGTATCCCCGCCTGAACGCGACAGATCCTCGCCATCGGTGATATGGCGCGAATAGGAGAAGGAGACACCCCCTCGTTCGGTACGATGCTGAATGGAGGCCGAAATCGCTTGACTGTCAAAGTTGCCGACCTCGCTCGAAACCTGGGCCGTGGTGCCGCTTGTTCCCTTCTTTGTTGTGATCGAGATGACCCCGCCCGAAGCGTTCGAGCCATAGATCGCAGATTGTGGACCGCGCAGCACCTCGATGCTCTCCACATCCTCAAGAGGGAGACCTGAAAAGACATAGTCCCCGTTCGACGGGCTGTTGATCTCAATACCGTCCACGAGAACCAGAACGTGGTTGGTCTCGCTGCCGCGAATTCGAACTTGCGTGAGGCTGCTGCCGGTTGAGGTCACTGAAACACCGGGCAATGTGCGCAGAGCATCTTCGATTGTGGCTATGCCGCGGGTTTCGAAATCATCGGAAGTGAGGACGGACACAGATCGCCCATAGGCGTCCGCTTCGACAGGTGTCAGACCGCCGGACAGAATAAGCGTGCCGAGATCGACAGGCTCCTCCTGTGCCAGCGCGGAGTTCGCGATGAGCACTGCGGTGGTCGCCATCAGGTTGCAATAGGTTCGTTTCATGTTTCATTCCCCAAAGTCGGCCAGTCGACCGGATGGTTGGCGTGTGTCTTTGGTGGAATGCCCCTCCGCAGACGATGAAGATATGTCATCGCTACGGATTGCCCGTCGCCCATGGCGCGCCCCGCGCCCGGACAGGATGAGCACTTCGGCAGGTCTCCTGGCTCACGGGTCGCAGCTTCGCCGGGCCTTCCCAAGACACCCGCAGGTGCCTCAGTGGCAATTCCGGCTTCGCTCACCGCTCACAGTTGCGGGGGCAGCCACAGATTTGATCGGGTGGATCGTACTGTGTTCCCTTTTCATCTGACGGACAGAAGCCAATCAGAACCGAAGCACCTTGTTGTCCGTGGGCGGGGGGGAATTGTCAAACTATTATGCCAGGTCAAAGCACTCAACTGGACCTTGTCGCGACATCTGTCTTCACGAAGGCAGGGCAGGCCTCTAATAAGCATCCGTCACACCAAGCTCCACGGGCCCGTCGAAGGGCGCCGCCGCCCCCAGAGCACAAGCGGTCTGGCGCAAACTCAGATCGCTTTCCGACTTTGCCCGCGCCATGTCGTGCTCCGCCTCCGAAGCGGGGGTCACAGGATCCCCCGCGAGCCTGTCCGCCAGGATGAGCTTCGGCGCCTCGGGCGACACGTAAAACCAGCTATCCTCGTACGGCGAGAACCGCACATTCGCCACCACCACACCCACCTCGTCGTCATCTAGCGACCAGTGCGGAAGATAGAGGGGCGAAAGAGGACGCGAGGTGGCAAGACGCACTGGGAATGCTCTATCCGCGCGGGTTATGGAAGGTGAACGCGCAGGGGTCGAAGGTGTGATACATGACAGCACCGACACCGAGGGGTGCAATCCCCATGAATTCTGTTTTCATCTGATCGAAGCGTGTCCAAGCGCTCGGCAGATCCCAACACGACAGCTCCAACGGGACCGCGCGGTGCGGGTTCATTTCGCCGGTGATCAAAAAAGTAACGACACCCCGAACAAACTCATCTGCCGTTCCACAATTGCGTTTTATCGCATCGAGGGCTGTGACGACGGGGAAATTGCCAACATTCGATATGTCCGGGAACGCAGGTGTTCGGGTCTCGTAGACCTCATCCAATCCGTGCCCCAGCGCGTTGCGACCCTCTTCGATCGCGTCGATCCGATCCTGAATTTCAGTTGCACGGTGCTGGTCAGCTTGCGAAGACAGCGTGTTACTGTCCAATTCCAGCCAAAGGTCGGCAAGTTCGGCATCGGTCTCGTTGGCGTATTCCGCATTCAACTTGGTCAGAGTTTCGGCCCGCGCATCCGCCCTCTGCGCAAGCAGGTCTTGCGTCTCGGAGCGTCCTCGTAGCCTGACCTGTGCTTCCGCCAGTGTATTTCGTCCAACCGACCAGAGCTTTGGCAGGGGCGCATATGCTTCGGCAAAGAACCCCATCCCGGTATCGCCCGGGCTTATGCCCGGCGTCACAGCGGTATCGTCGCGCGCAGGGCTAAGACGCATCGTTGGGTTGCCTGGGATCCCGTTCGCCCAACAAATGAACGGCTCGACCAGCGGAAGTTTGCTTTGCTGGATTTGCAGCGTGTTCAGGATTTCATCCTCGACCGAGAAGTTCCTTGTGTTCGAGTTCTGACCAAGTTTAGCCCGCCGGCTTAGGTATCGACCAACCGTTTCCGGGTGCACGCCGGCCGCGTTTTATGTCACACAGGATATGTCACAGTCGGGGCCGTAGAATGCGCCTGAAATCCCAGCCGTTGCGGCCAGGCCACCTCCCAACGAGTGACCCGTCATAATTATCTTGCCGTTCCAGTCAGCCAGCGCTTCTGCCGCGCGGTTGCGCCCTTGCTCGGCGGCTCTCCGATGTTGCTCCGTTGGCTAACCCATACCCTGCGTTATGTTCGTACCGCAGTCGCCGTCATCCTCAAACCGGGCCGTCAGGGTCAGCGAATACGTCACCGTGATCGTCTCGGTCAGGGATCCAATCCCGCCAAGCGTCACCGTGGGCCGCGTTACCACAATCGGAATTGACCCGTCGAGCCGCGCAAGCGTCCGGACGTTGTCCAGGTCGTTCACATAGGCCATCGCTACATCATGCGGTGCGCCAAGCCCGGCTCCATGGGAAATGACGATACTGCCGCCGTGGTGGCCTTCCTTCAAAGACAAGGCGACGCTGATGAGCAAACTGTTGAGACTGGAATCCGCGACTGTGCTGGTGAAATTCAAATCAAAGTTTATGACCACACCCAGCCTGGCAAAATCCGATGGATTGGGTTCACTGCGGCGAATGGCCAGAACAGGGGGGGCATTAGCCGGGGCTATCGGGCGGCAATTTCGGCCCATGGAACTGTGAATAGAATGCGTTTCCCGGATCTTCGAACACTTCGGGCGCTTGCCAGGTCTCGGGGACTGCATCATACCAACTGCTGCAGGATGAATGCTCTCACGGGAGCGCAGATAGACGTAGTAGTTTGTGGCCCCCGCCTTGCGCAGGCACGGCCTGGTCCTGAGGTCGGATCGAACTTTTGTGTTCACGGTCGGTCATCTTGACGCTCGACACAGTCGTTCAGGTCGCGCACAGCGGCCTCGCGCTCGGCCAGCTTGTAGCCATCCGGCAGGGCCAAGCTGGTCTGAAGGATATAGCGCAGCATTGCGATTTCTTCCGTACCCATCATCGTCTGGCCCGCTGTGATCACGTCGATGGTTGTCATTGATCAGCGCTACCATTTTCTCGGGTGCATCCGTCATGTACCCATTGTCAAAGAACCACTGAACAAACGCCATGGTCTCGACAGTGCCCCCAAGCATCCGGGGAAACCCATAGCGATTATCACCTAGCGGCGGGCGCGATGGGTTCAGTCCGCGTACCTCGATCCGCGGGTCGGCACCCTGTGACAGCAAATACTTCACGCCCTCGAAATTCCCGTTTGATGCAGCCCGGTTGATCATCGGAAATGGATCGCTTGGCGTTGGATAATCAACCCACCCACTTTGTGCCACGTATAGCTCTAGAAACTGCACAGACGTCGACCAATCCGGCCCGCCTCCCAACTCAGGATAGGTGGTCGGCCGTGCAGTCTTTGCAAACTGCGCCCCTGCGACGTTTGGGTCCGCCCCGGCCTCCAGCAGTGTCCGGACGCCTTCGAGGTTTCTGCGTAATAGGGCTACGCTCAGCAAGCTGCGGTGCCATTTATAGCCCGATGGTTTATAGCCCGATGGTCGCGGCTCAACGCCGAACTTGATATCTATCTGCGAAACAGCCACCGCCAGCACCCCAGGATCTGGCGTTTTGCCGTCCATCATGTTGAACCAGACCTCAATGTATTCTTCAGTTGCGCCCTGCGCGCGCAACGGGGCGACGTAGTCCTCTTGAAAACGGGGAATTTGGTAACCAAGACTGGACATCAGGCTTGTATCCGATCTGTCGTCGTTGCTGCCATCATCTGTATTGCTGCCAAATCCTTCGATAACGAGCACGAGGCTCATGAGAGCGACGCTTATCAGGACCCATGCGCGCGTCAGTTGATCTTTACCGTGTCTGCAAGCAGCGTAGTCAGGGCATCCATCGTGACGGTCGTCCTCTTACCGTTCAAAGTGATGGTGCCGTTGGCCTCCATCACCATGCTCGCTGCTCCGCAACGCAGGCTTAGGCTGTCGCCTGCGTCGATCAGCACGGTCTTGTCCACGACCGTCCGCATGTGGCCACGCACGTCAACAACCTTGTTTTTGCGTACCAACTCTCTGGCATCGCGCCCGACGGTCCGGCTGGCATCCTGATCAACGGTCACATACAGGCCTCCGGTACCGCGCGGGCTGACGCCTTTCTCGCCAAACGCGCTCCCAAAGCCGGTGATACCGGCGACATTTTCGGGCGGGACATCCGGCGCGATGCCGCCACGCTGTCCCGGCCCGACGCGAAGCTGCATATCGCCCCCAATGATCTCGGTCAGATTGTTGTCAACCTCGGCAGCCTTGTTGTGACCAACCGATTGAACCCAGTTGTTATCGACACGTTCGGTATGGTCATGGCGCACCTTCTCATTTTTGTTTCTTTGTGCGTGTATGTATATTTCTTCCTGTCCGTTTTGATCTTCGAACCTGAGTTTGTTGAAGCCCTGGCCCTTGTGGGTGTTGGTGCGGAAGGTTGAGCGGGTTTGTTTGCGGGCAGCTCATAGGGGACCTTCTGGCGATGGTTCGGCACCACGCCCGTGACCGCCGGGCGGTCCGGGTCTCCGTCGAGATAGGTGACCATGACCTCCATGCCGATGCGCGGGATGACCTGGCCGCCCCAGCCCGTACCCGCCCAGTTCTGCATCACGCACACCCATCAGGTGTCCGAGCCGTCCTTCATCGCGCGGCGGTCCCAGGGGAACCACAGCTTGATGCGGCCGTATTCGCCGGGGTGGATCTCCTCGCCCGCGGGGCCGGCCACGATGCCGACCTGCGTGCCGTCGATGCGCGGACGCGGGGTCGCGCGGTGGGGCGTGGCCGGCACCTCCGCCGGCAGGGCCTGGAAACGATTGGTGTAATCGGGCTCGGGTCCACCGCTCTCGTGACTGGTATCCACCGCCTTGTGCAGGATCGTGTGGATCACATGCGGCGCAAAAATATTGGCCGGGTTGGCCACGTCATAAGGCGTGAAGCGGCCGCCCGCCGACAAGGTCCGCACGGTCGAGGCCCCCTCCACCCGCGCATGATCCGCCTCCGTCGCTTGCATGCGCAGCTTGGTCTGCCGCTCCACCCGCGCCGCATCGATGCCCCGGCTGGCGCGGTCGGTGCCATAGCCGCCGATGGTCTGGAACTCGTAAAGCTCATATGCGCCACTCTTCGGCAGGCTGACCAAAGAGGGTGTCGCCCCCGCCCGGCACCGTGCCGGGGGTTTCAAAGTTCCAGTCGCGCGCCGCCCGTTGGCCCGGAAGATAGCGCAGCCGGGTTTCGAACCGGTTAATGTGATTGCGGTCGGTCGAGCTGGCGGCAAAGCGCACATCCTCTTGCCCGATATAGCCCGAAGGATGGCTGGCGATGTGAAGGATATGTTTACCTGTGTCGTGTACGAACCAGTAAAGATGCCATCCTCTTCCAGCCGGCGGGTGAGGTAGGCGAGGCCGGTTTCGTTGTACTGGACGCTGTAATGCTGCGGCGCGGGCGGCTACACGATGCCCTGGGTGACCGGCGCGGGCAGGCCGTGTTCACAGAGCAGCGTCTCGCAGACCTGGATGCTGGTCATGTCCTGCCAGATCCGTCAGTCGGAGGTCTGGCTGAGCAGCCACATCTGCGGGCGCAGCACCGGCTGGTAGCGCTGCAGCCCGCGCGTGAGGCGCGGCCCGGCGATCATGTCGGTGACCAGCGCGTTCCAGGTCCGCCGCGCGCCGCCGCCAAGTTCGATGCTGACATCGACCAACTGGCCCAGCAGGTCCCCGGCAGCTAGGTCCGGCGTTTTGGACCGCACCGAGACTTCGCCCTCGAAGAGGTCCGAGATCGCCTCGCGAAAGCCGAGTGTCTCAGCCAAGATCTGATCGTCGCCCAGCGGTGTCTCGATCCGCAAGATCCGCTCGGCCTGAAGAAAATCACTTTGCGCATTCATGGCTGAAATCTCGGAGGTTCGAAAAAACAGTCGGGGTTCAATTTTGGCTTACAAGGCGTGGCAATGCCGAAAGGAGATAAGACACCTGCCGCTTCTACGGGAGGATGTGTGGCCGATGTCGGCCAAGACCCGCTAAACCCGCCGCGCCCGCAGGCAAACAACCCCACCCCCCGCCTCACACAAAACAAAAAAGCAAACGCACGAAAAAACACACAATAAAATAGACGAAGCTGGCCAAACGTTAGGCTTACGAAACGAAGGACGAAGACCGGCGATGACGCAGAAAAAACGCCCCAGCCAAGGCAATCAACGGCAGGGGGAGTGCAATGGTCACGTATGATCGCCGTCTACGGTGCAGTTGCAATGCCGTGGAATACATCGCCCCTGAAGGACTGAATTGACCTGGCACCAAATGCCTTTTCAAAACCATTGGCAACATTCCCCCAGCGCGAGCTGGTGCAAACCTGGGCGCGGCCAGGGGACAACGGACATTGCTTCATGGCAAAGAGCCATCGGCGTCCTGCAAACCCGATGTGGTTCAGCTTCAAAGGTATGGGATGTTGCGCAATACAGTGCCCGATGCGAAAGGCTACGGGCCGAGCTTGCAATGCGGGATGACGTCCACGGAGCCTTGCTGGATGGCCGCAGGAGCAGCATCGCCTTACCCGTGTCATTGACCCTGAAGTAAGTGCGCTCCTGCCTTTTGCAGCCTGACAAACCAAGTTGAACGGCCACCCCGCGAGAGGCCCTCAAGACTGGCGGGGTGGCACGCAATCATTTCTTTAGGTTCGTCCAGATCTGGTCGTAGACAGCCTGGGTTTCCTGATCGCAGACCTCGATGAAAACGGGCGTGCCCGCATCGGCTGGTGGGTTGGCCTCCGGCATGGTGCGCAAGGAGTCATCCAGAAGATCCGCAACCCCGGTCACGCCTGCGCCGTATTGGGTCCAGTTCGTCAGTTGCGCGACGTTTTCGGGTTCCAGAAGGAAATCCATGAATGTCAGCGCATTTTCCCGGTTGGGGGCATCTTTCAGAAGAACGACGTTGTCCATCCAGGCGATGTAACCCTGTGTTGGAAAGGCGTATTCGACGTTGGCCCCCTCTTCGCGTGCCTTGGCCGAGAAGCCGTCATAGATCTGGCCGACAACCGCATCACCCGACACCAGCACGTCCTTTGCCGTATCGGAGTTGAAGGAGGCCCAGTGTTGCTTGGCGTCCTGCAGCATGGCGTTCAGCGCCGTCAGCTTGTCTCGATCGCTGGAGCACTGCTCGATCCCCATGTGAAGTGCGGCCATGGCGAGCACTTCGCCCTGGCTATCCAGCATGTTGATCTTGCCCGAGAGCTCCGCAGGCGGGTTGAAGAGGATATCGGTTGTGTTGATGGCGCCTTGGTAAACGTCGCGATTGACCGAGAACGAGGTAGAGCCCCACTGATAAGGGATCGAGTGCATCCGCCCCGGATCAAAGTTCGGATCGGCCCATTCCGGCGCGATGTTGCCCTTGTTGGCCAACTCCCCTTCGGCGATCGTGTCGAGCAACCCCTCGCCCTTCATGATCGCGACCATGTAGTCACCGGGGACCGCAACGTCATAGGTGCCGATAGCACCCGCCTTGAGACTGGCCAAAAGCGCTTCGTTGGAATCGTAGGTGTCCATGACGACATCAATTCCGGTCTCACTGGTGAACTTGTCCAACAGCTCTTGCGGGATGTATTCAAACCAGTGGTAGACAACCACTTGCCCGTCGGCTGCCGCCGCTTGTGCCGTTATGGCAAGTGCCATCGCCGCGGCTGTTGTTTGCATGAGTTTTTTCATGTTTCTCTCCTCTGTTGTGCTATTTCGTGTTGTCTGTTTTGCTGACGAAATAACTGATCGTTACCAGGATGATCGAGACGGCCAGAAGTAGGGTCGAGATCGCCATGACATTCGGTTTGAGCCCTTGTTTGACTGATCCGAAAATTGCGGTTGGCAGTGTTTCGACGCCCGCGCCCTTCACGAAATTCGTGATGATGAAATCGTCGAGGCTGACGATGAAGGCCAACAGGAAGCCCGAGATGATGCCGGGCATCATCAGGGGAAGCAGGATCTTGGTGAAGGCCTGTCTGCGGGTCGCGTAGAGATCCATGGCCGCCTGTTCATAGCTGTCTTCGATCCCTTGCATTCGGGCTGAGATCGGCAGGTAGGCAAAGGGGATGCAAAAAGCGATATGTGCGATGAGGATGGTCAGCAGGCCCCGGTCGAAGCCAATGGCGTTGAAAAAGATCAGGGTCGCAACCGCCAGAACGATCTCAGGCACCATCAGGGGCAATGAAATCAACCCGAAAGAGGCGGTGCGCAGGCGGAACCGTCCGCCACGCACCATGGCCGTGGCGGCCAAAGTGGCGATGGTCGTGGCGACACTGGCGGCGATGATGGCGATGACAAAGCTGTTCCACGCCGCGCGTTTGAACTTTCCGCTCTCCGGGCCGGTAAAGACATCTACATACCATCGCAGGCTCAACCCCTCCCAGGCGGTGATGGAATTTGAGGCGTTGAAGCTGTAGATGGTCACGATCAAAAGCGGCGCATAAAGCACGAAAAGGCAAAGGATGGTGATGGCGCGGAACCCCGGGAACGCCTTTATGTCGCAACGCTTTGCGGCCATTACGAGACGCCCTTGACCGCTTTGGATTGCTGCCGCGCGAAGATCAGCAAAATGATCAGCACCATCGTCAGCAAGATCATTGACGCGGCGGCGCCAAAGGGCCAGTTGCCCGCATTTCCCTTGAATTGTTCCTCGATCAGCGACCCGATCATGAAATTCTTGGCGCCACCCAGAAGATCGGGCGCGAGAAAAGATCCAAGCGATGGCACGAAAACCAAAATGCAGCCTGCGATCACGCCGGGTTTTACCGCGGGCAGCAGCACACGGCGGAGGGTTGTCATCTTGCTGGCGTAGAGATCGGCGGCAGCCTCGGAAAGCGCGAAGTTATAGCGTTCAACGGCGGCATAGATCGGCAACACCATGAAGGGCAGGTAGGAATAGAAAAGGCCAAGCTGCACGGCGAAATTGGTGTTGACCATGCCAAGCGGGCTGTCGATGAGACCGATCCCCAGAAGAAAATCGTTAAGCGGCCCCTGATCGCGCAGAAGGAACTTCATGCTGACGGTCCGGATCAGCAGGTTGACCCAATAGGGAATGGTGATCAGGAACACCCAGAGCGGCCGTTGCTTTTCGGGCCGCGTGGCAATGAAATAGGCCGTTGGGAAGCCGATGATCAGGCTGAGCAATGTGGCCAGACCCGCCTGCCAGATCGAGCGCCAGAAAATCGTGACATAGGTCCACTCGATGGCGCAAGGCTCATCGCCAAAGAGGCCGCGATCACAGAAGAACTGGTCGTAGGCGGCAAAAGAAAACTCCCATATGACACCGCCGCGGAACTCCTTTGTGAGGAAGGAGTAGATCAGCATCATGCAGACCGGCGCCAGAACGAAGAGGCAAAGCACAGCCCAGGCCGGCAGGAGCAGCCAGCCACGCGACTGGGCGTATGTGTCGGCTGAGGCGCTGCCGCCACTTGCGGCGCCAGCGGCCATCAGTCAACCAGGAGGCGTGCGGCCCCCCGCTCCATGTTGACGAACACCTCGCTGCCCGGTTCGAAAATGCGCTTGTTGCCGCGATCTGAGTTGGACGTGCGCACAATGAATTCAGGGCCTTCGGCCAGTGAGACAACGGTCGACAAGTGCGTGCCGATATAGATGTTTTCCTTCACGATGCCGGGCAGGCTTTCGGCTTCGGCGGGCTCCTTCGACATAAAGAGGCGTTCGGGGCGGATCGACATATGTACTTTCGCGCCGACGCCGATCCCTTCAACCTCGTTACAGGTCAGGGCGTGGCCGCCGCCCAGATGACAGATCGCGCGACCGCCTTCGATTTTGTCGACCGAGACATCCAGAAGGTTCGTCTCACCGATGAAATCGGCGACAAATCTGTTCCGGGGCCGCTCATAAATCTCACGCGCCTGGCCAAGCTGCTGCAATTCCCCCGCCGACATTACGGCGATCCTGTCGGACATGGTCAGGGCTTCCTCCTGATCATGGGTCACGAAGATAAAGGTGATGCCCGTCTCGCGTTGCAGGTGCTTCAACTCAAGCTGCATCGCTTTGCGCAACTTGAGATCCAGCGCGGAAAGCGGCTCGTCCAGCAGCAGCAATTTGGGTTGTGGCGCCAGCGCACGGGCAAGCGCGACGCGCTGTTGCTGGCCGCCCGAGAGTTGCGCAGGCTTGCGTGCGGAGAATTGCGAAAGCTGCACCATTTCAAGCACTTCGCCAGCGCGTTTCTTGGCTTCGGCCTTCGATTTTCCAAGCATCTCCAAACCGAAGCCCACGTTGTCGAGCACGGTCATGTGGGGAAAAAGCGCGTAATTCTGGAAGACCGTGTTCACCGGACGCTTGTTCGGGGGAAGGTCCTCGATCTCCTCCCCATAAAGAAAAATCGCACCTTCGGTGACATCCTCGAACCCTGCGATCATCCGAAGCAAGGTGGTTTTTCCGCAGCCCGAAGGCCCGAGCAATGTGAAAAACTCGTTGTCCTTTATGGAGAGCGATATTTTCTTCAAAGCCGTGAAATCGCCATAGCGTTTCACCGCATCGCGCACGTCGATTGCGTGTACCTGTTCCCCCGACAATGGCACGCCCTTTTCACAGATGCCGTCGCCAGACTATAGGAAACGCATTTTCGGACGATAAGAACGGAGTGTCTTAGTGGTTCTTAGGGCAAGCCTAACAACAAAATCGCTTTGGAAACTGCCACTTAATCGGTCAGTTCGCCCAAAATTCGATCCATCATTGCATCGCAGGCCGCCAGTTGTTCACAGGAAATGAATTCATCCGCCTTGTGCCCTTGCCCGGCCATGGAGCCGGGGCCGCAGACGACCGTAGGGATCCCCAATTCACTGAAGAAACCAGCTTCTGTCCCGAAAGCCACTTTGACCGTCTCGTTGGTTTGGGCGAGGCGCTGAACATCGGAAACCACAAGATCTGAGGGCGCAACGTCAAGGCCGGGATAGGCATTGTATTGATCAATGTCGATCCTGGCGTTTGAGCCAAGCTTGGCATGCATCTTTTGAACCTTCCGGCCCGCACGTTTTATACGGGCCAGGATGTCGGCGGGCCGATCCGCAGCCAGATGGCGATATTCAAAGGTCACTTCGGCCCTGTCCGGCACGATGTTCAACGCGGTCCCGCCTGAAAGCTTCCCGACATGGAGTGTTGAATAGGGGATGTCGTAGGCCGGGTCACGTCCCCCGCCTTCGCATAGCTCGGCCTGCAGCCCACGCAATTCCGCAACCAGATCGGTTGCCAGGTAAAGCGCGTTCACAAAGTTTGGGGCAAGAGCCGAATGTCCGGATTGTCCGTGGCATGTCGCGCGCAGCGATGCCTTGCCCTTGTGGCCGATCGCAACCTGCATTTCCGTGGGTTCCCCGACGATACAGACACGCGGCTGACCCAACAGGGGCGCCAGACGGGCAAGCATATCCTGCAGCCCGACACAGCCCACTTCCTCGTCATAGGACAGGACAAGTCTCAGCGGCTCTTGCAAATCGGCCCGCGCGGCCCGGTCGGCAAGGGACAGCATCGCGGCGACAAAGCCCTTCATGTCGGTCGTGCCGCGACCAAAAAGCTTGCCGTCCTCCTCGGAGAGACGAAATGGGCTGCGCGTCCAGACCTGCCCGTCCACGGGCACGACATCCGTATGTCCCGACAACAGAATACCGTCGCCGGACGGCCCAAGTTGGGCATAAAGTCCGCACTTTTCACCGGTGTCTTTTGTTATGCGATGGGCCGAGAAGCCGCGCGATGTCAGGAAATCCTCGGCAAATGCGATCAGGTCGAGGTTGGGTCGGGAACTGACCGTGTCAAACCCGACAAGGCGCGACAGGATATCCTTGGTCGTTGTCATGATCAGTCCGCCGCCAACTCCGTGATTTCGCGCCGGAACGGCAGCGCGTCTCCGATATCCTCTGCGTCGAGCTCGCGGGCATATCTGTGCCCGGCATAAGTGGCCCAAGCGATGGGACCCGGTGCATTCGCGTCGCCGATAATCTTCACGGATTTGATCCCTGCATCGGCCCAGTCCGCCTCGCGCGCTTTAAGATCTTGGTAAACGCCATTAACCTCCTGCCGGGCAGCAACAATGACAACCGCATCGGCCGCATAGGTTTCGGTGCGATCCGTATACACACAATTGCTGACCACGTGACCGGGATGGATCTCGGCGATCCCGCGGTTCAGCACGATCTCGACCCCGGCGTCCACAAGACGTGGGTGAATGGCGATCTGTTCAAGCGTCTTGTTGGTCCAGTCACTGACATAGGCGGAGGGC
Source organism: Thalassococcus sp. S3 (assembly GCF_004216475.1). Lineage (GTDB taxonomy): Bacteria > Pseudomonadota > Alphaproteobacteria > Rhodobacterales > Rhodobacteraceae. The sequence goes on from NZ_CP022303.1 coordinate 598,686, forward strand.
GTGACCAGGGTCACATTCGCCCCCTTCCTTGCCAGAAGCTCGGCCAATACGCCGCCCATATAGTAATGGTCATCATCATAAACGATCACCCGGCCCGAGGGGATCATGCCGTCCATCAGATCATCAGGTGTATAGACCTTTGATCCGTCCGCAATCGGCATCGGTACCACGTGCTGCCGCGCGACGCCGTCACGGCGCCATCTGGATCCGGTGGCGATGCAGACGTTCTGGAAGCCGAATTCAAGGATGTTTCCGGCATCCAGTTCACTGTCGAAATAGGTCTCGACATTGGGTTTCTGGCTGATCTGGTAGGCTCTGTAATCCACAACCCCGCCCCAGGCCGAAAGGCCGGGCAGCTTGCGTTCGCGTGTCACACGGCCGCCAAGCTCGGTTCCCGCCTCGGCGATCGCGATGTCATAGCCGCGTTCGGCCAGCGCGCGGGCGGCTTCCAGCCCGGCAGGGCCGGAGCCGACGATCAGTACGTTGTCGCTGTCGCCCTTGGCGTTGATCTTTTCGGGGTGCCAGCCCTTGCGCCATTCTTCCATGAAGGTCGGGTTTTGGGTGCATCGGCTGATCGACATGGTCATGTCACCGGTAATGCAGATATTGCATCCGATGCATTCCCTGATGTCTTCGATCCGCCCTTCCTCTATCTTTTTCGGAAGGAATGGATCGGCAATGGACGGTCGCGCGCAACCGATGAAATCGAGCGTTCCGGATCGCACCTGTTTGACCATCACATCCGGAGAGGTGAACCGCCCGACGCCCACAATGGGCTTGTCGGTCAGGTCGTGAATACCCTTGACCAGCTGCTGCTGAGCGGCCTCCTCCTTAAAGCGCGACGGGCCTGAGCAGTCTTCCCATGTCCCTTGCGCGAGGTCCCAAAGATCCGGCAAGTCGCGGTGCATCTCGATGAAGTCGCGCAGCTCGGCGTTGGAAAAGCCCAATTCTCCAATCGTTTCGTCAAGACTGACCCGCAAGGTCAGGGCCATAGTGTCGCCCACCGCGTCACGGATATCCGCGACCACCTCGCGTGCAAAGCGCGCGCGGTTTTCCAGGCTGCCGCCATATTCATCCGTGCGCTGATTGGTGGCGCGGCTTAGAAAATGCTGGAAGATGCCAAATCCATGTGCGCCATAGAGGCATATGAGATCGAACCCCGCATCCTTGGACCTTCTGGCTGCGTTGACAAACCAGCGGCGCAGATCCCTGATGTCCTGCTTGTCGAGCGCGCGCGCCTGCACGGGGTCATTTGTAAAGGTCCGGATGGGCAGCGCCGTGGGGGCAAGCGGGACTTCTTTGGTATAGAGGTTGGGACCGTTGATACCGGAATAGGCAAGCTGGATACCGGCCAAGGCGCCGTGTTCCTTCATCTTTCCCGCCATCTTGCGCAACTGAGGGATGTCCTTGTCCTCCCAAAGGCGCAGTTCGATGAATGGCGTGATCTCCGAACTGTGGTGCATCTCGCATTGTTTGGTGAAGATCACGCCCCAACCGCCTTCGGCCTTGATCCCACGCATCGCGGCGGCCGCCGACGGGTCCCGATAACCGCCCCCATTGCAGTGAGGCACCTGATAGAACCGGTTCTTGGCCATGTGCGGCCCGATCTTCACCGGTTCGAACAGGATGTCATATCGTGGGTCGCGCATCTGCATCTCCTTGGGGCGATTGTGGTCAGGATTGCAGGGGGCGCGAGGCGAATAAAGTCGCCCTTGCCGAAGTGGGGCTTCGGTCAATCCTAAGTTTGCGGTGGGCCGTCACGCGCAGTTGAGACCGGGCAGTTGCTTTCCTTTGATCAGTGCGGTGCAATGATCCATGAACGCGCGAACGCTGATGTTCGTCGCAGCGCCTTTCGCCATGATCAAACCCAATCTCATGGGCCGCACGTCCCCTTCGAGCGGGATGAACTTCAGGCTTCGCCCGTCCGGCGAAAGATCGTTGAGGGGACGGACATTGGCGATGGAGTATCCATAGCCATTGGCGACGAGACTGCGCATGACTGCCATGTCGCGGGTGCGTTCGCCAATGATCGGCTTGGTGCCCGCCTTGCTGAAAAACGACAGAAAGTATTCAGCGCTGTGTGGAAGATCCAGCAGAACCAGCGGATGGGCACTCAAATCCTCAACGAAAAGCCTTTCGCGGTCCGCAAGATGGTGATCCGGGGAGATCAAAACATAGGGCGGCAGCTCGATTATCGGCTGGTATTCAAGGTCCGAAGGGATGTTAAGGTCGTAAGATAGCGCGATGTCGATTTCGGCGCGGCGCAAGGCGCTGAAGATCTCGGACTGGTTCATCTCGTACTGGGTGATTTTCACCTTCCGGTACGAGGCCTCGAAATCACTGCGCAGACGCGGCACGACGATCTGAGCGAAGGTCAGCAGGCAGCCCAGTCGCAGGGGGCCCTGGACGCTGCCCGACATCGCCCCGGCAAGGTTGTTCAATTCAGCCGCGGATTGCAGCACGATCTTGGATTGGGCCAGCAGTTTCTCACCGGCATCTGTCAGTGTAAGGCCGTGGGCGCGCTTGCGCACGAACAGGGACAGGCCAAATTCGGCCTCCAACTGGCTGATGGAGGCTGAAATAGACGGAGAAGAGACGTTCAGCTTGTCGCTTGCGGCGGCGATACTGCCGTATTCCCCGGCCGCAACAAAGTACTCCAACTGGCGCAGGGTATAGCGCAGCGGCATTCAGATTTCCCATGGATACAAGCTTTGCAATTGATCCAAGTAGTCTTGAGCGCCACGTATTTGTCAAGCGAAGGCAAAGAGCGGGCATACGACGTCTTCACGTCTTTGAGCAGAGATGGCCAGATGCTTTCAAGCTGGATGGGCCCGGCTCGCCTATGAGCGTCCTGCCTATTGCCGCCGGGCTGGTGACGGCCGAACGTCTCCTGTAAGATGCCTACTATCTTTCTCATTCATCGCCCGGTACGCCGTAGGACGGCGCCTCGCGCGGGTCGAGCGCGCGCTGAACATAGGCGTCAAGCTGCGGTTTATAGACCGACCAGGCCGCATCCACCGCCGCGATCGGGCACTCTTCGGTCCAGTCGCAACGCAGATCGGCCACAGGCCAGGACACCTTGTCGACAAGCATCATACCCGCCGAATGAACCGGTCCAGCCTCGCCCCCCGCAGCGAGACCCGCTTGCATCGCCGCGATCAGCCGGTCACCCAGATGTCCATCTGCCGCCAGAAATCCGTCGACAATCGCCTGCGGTACGGTTTCATTGGCCAGAAGGTTGCCACCAGAGGCCACGTTCCGCGCGTGCGCCTGCGTCCAGATACCAAGTGATTTCGGCCCGGAATGGATCGCCGTTTCACCAGTGTTGTCCACTGCGAGGACCTGCCGGTATTCGACGAACTTCGCGAGGCGCCTGACCTCATCGACAGCTTGTCCAGCCGCCAGACCGCGTTCCATCAGGTCCAGTGTCAGCGGTCCCAAGGCGGGGTCGGTCACGTTCTGCGAGGCCACGGCGCCCACGTTCGCGCGTGCATGGGAACAGCGCGCCGCTACGGCGGGCGAGGATGACGAAATCGCCACGCCGAACATCCCGGTCTCGGCGCAACGGGCCACGAGCGAGAACGTCATTCCGGGATCACCGCGGTGCCGTCAATCTCCACCAGCCATTCGGGCCGTGCCAGCGCCTGCACCACAAGTCCGGTAGACACCGGATGAACCCCTTTGATGTATTCTCCCATCGTGCGGTAGACTGCTTCGCGGTGGCGCACATCGGTGATGTAGACCACGACCTTCACCAAATGCTCCATTGATCCGCCGCATTCCTCGATAAGCTGTTTAATGTTCTGCATCACCTTGTGGGTCTGTTCGACGGGATCGTGGCTGTCGATATTCGTCGCATCGTCCAATTCTTGCGGGCATTGCCCCCGCAGGTAGACCGTCTTGCCGCCCTGAGTGACAACGGCCTGACAAAGGTCATTGTCGAGGTTCTGCTCGGGATAGGTGTCCTTGGTATTGAATTTGCGAATACGCGTATGGGTCATGGGTGCCGTCCTGAAAGATGCGGTCAATCGTTGGGATCGCGATAGGCGAGATACTTGCGCTGATTGGCGATCTGATCCGCGATATGCTTTGCATCATGCCAAACACCCCAGATAAAGGTCGATCCCCGGCGCGATTGCCAGGGCAGGCCCAGAAAATAGATGCCGGGTTCGGTTGAAACCCCACGCTGATGTCTGGGCGCGCCTTTCTCGTCAAAGGCATCGACCTTCATCCAGCTGAAATCCTGCCGGAAGCCGGTGGCCCATATGATCGTGCTGATCCCGGCCTCGGACAGGTTCAGTGCCGTCAAGGGATTGATCAGGCAATCGGGATCCGGCTGCGGCACCCGCGCCTCGGGGTCTTCGGGTAAGTCGATGCCCGTGCGTGCGACATAGGCGTCGGCACCGTCCAGCATCTTGAGATAACTGGCATCTCCGCCCGCCACGTTGGCTTTGAGGTCATCCCCAAACCCCAGCACACCATCCTTGTAGGATCTCGTCATGCCCAGAAGGGTAATCCCCTCATTGCCAAGCCGACGAAAGTCCATCGTATTGCCGCCATATGCGCCGCTGACCGCGATTGTCACATGTTCCTTTCCGGGGGCCATGGCGGCGACATCCCAGAGCCCAAGCACCCCCAGCCACCAGCAGAAATCACGACCGCGATACGCGCGGGGTGGCCGCTCGTGCGGGCCGACCGAAAGATAGACCTTGCGCCCGGCCCGGTTCAATTCGTCTGAGATCTGCGCACCCGAAGATCCTGCCCCGATGACGATCACCGCCCCATCGGGCAATTGTTCCGGATTGCGGTAATGAAATGAGTGCAACTGCGCCACGGGCGCCTCTTGGGGTACAACAGGGGGGATAACCGGGTGCTGAAAGGCGCCGGTGGCGGCCACCACGTTCTGCGCTTCGATCACCCCGTCCGAGGTCTGCACGCGAAAGCCCGCGCGCCCGTTCATCCGCTCTGCTTTTTGCACTTCGACGCCTGTGCGGATGGGCGCTTGGATCATCTGGGCATAGTCATTCAGATAGTCGGCGACGCGCTCCTTGGTCGCAAACTCGTCCTGACCGCAGGGGAAATTCATGTTGGGAAAGCGATCATGCCAGGCTGGACCATTGGCAACCAGAGAATCCCAGCGGCCAGAGCGCCAGGCTTCGGCGACACGACTTCTCTCAAGTACGAGATGAGGCACCTGATTGTTGGACAGATGTTCACTCAGCGCAATGCCAGCCTGTCCAGCGCCGACGACAAGTGTGTCCACCTTTTCCATCGACATACAGGCTTCCCTTTTGATCGCGGTTTGAGCGCGTTCGATCGTCACCAACGTCCGGCAAACGCCCCGCCGAACCGACTGGATCAGGCTGATCTTTCTTGGCGCCGAAAATTCCACAGTTGTGTCCGTGCCAAAAGAAAACTCTCTCTCATTGCCACTTTGGCGCGTCCTAAGAAGATGGTTTCGGCGGTCGGCGCGTCCTTAACTGCTCGGTGCCCGCGCCTTATCCGGGATCCCGACGTCTGCTTGGTGACGATGTCACCGTTGTCGCGATGGGCCACGTGTCATTCACGCTCCAGCAACTGCCGAGATTCGTTCTCAAAATCGTCCTGTGGAAGGCTGGTCACTGCTTTGCCCATGTCACTTTTGCCGACCCGCGCGCCTTCACCATCCCCGCGTCGCCATTTCGCACCCTCCGTGCGCAACTCGCCTGGGATATCCACCCACCGGAGGAACTCCGGAACCATAAGGAAACTTCTGATGAAAAAACTGCTTCTTTCCGTTCTCTTCGTCGCGGTGTCTACCGTGTCGGCGCTGGCCGAAGCGCCGGCAAAGGTGGTCACGGTCGTGACGTCACCCGATCCGCAGACGCAGCTTATGTCGATGGTGCTGACCATGCAGGCTGCGCAGCAAGGGGCCCAGGCGCATATTCTGCTGTGCGGACCTGCCGGCGATCTTGCGTTGCGTAACGCGCCGCCAAGTGCCACTGCCGGACAGCCGCCTCGGGATATGAGCCCGCAGGGTCTGATGCAGATGATCCGTGAAAAAACCGGGGCAACGGTTGAAGTCTGCGCCATCTACTTGCCGGGACGGGGCGATGACGCGTCTGTCCTTCTGGACGGGATCGGTGTTGCCAAACCCGGTGAAATGGCAGCCCGTCTCATGGCGCCGGATGCGCGCGTTCTGTCATTCTGATCGGTAGAGCGTCGCGCCGTTCAAGTCGGTGCGCCGGATCGTTCAAGATCTGAACGGGCCTTTTTCAAACACTCCGCAACACTCAGGAAGAGCGCTTCGTTCGGAGAGCTCTTCCGCCAGGCCAGGACCACGTCGCGCGGGCAGGCGCCCAGAACGTCGCCAAGATGCAGGTTGTGCCCTTTTGAAATGCCGCCATCCACCGCCAGCTTTGGCAGCAGTGTGATGCCCAGATCCTCTTGGACCATGGCGATCAGGGTCGACAGGCTGGTCGCAGAGAAGCTCTCATCCTCGTCAAGATTGATCCCTGAGAAGCTCGACAAGGCGTGCCGCTGCAGACAGTGGCCCCTTTCAAGCAAAAGCAATTGGCGGTCCGAAAGATCATCCGCGCCGACAGTTTCGCTGTTGCCCAAAGGATGATCCTTGGGCGTCGCCAGCCAGTACCCATCGGAAAAGAGCGGCTCCGTTTCGATCTGAGCCGGAAGAGCGTGGGGCAGGGCGATCAGCAGCAGATCGAGACGACCATCCATCAGGCCAGCCACCAGCGGCTCGGTCAGTTCTTCCCGAAGGTAGAACTTGGTCTCTGGATGGGCGCGTCGGAGCAGCGGCATGGCCCGCGGCATCAGAAAGGGCCCCACGGTCGGAATGGTTCCCAGACGTATCGCCGAGGCTCCGGCCACCCGTTCCCGATGCGCGCGGTCCTCAAGGTCCTGCACTTCGGCCAGAACATGTCGCGCCCGCTCCGCCAGATCCTGGCCGATGGCGGTCATCAGGACGCTTTGCTTGGTCCGCTCTGCCACCTTGATGCTAAGACGCTCCTCCAACTCCTTGAGCCCGGTGGAGAGGGTCGACTGTGTGACATGGCAAGCCTCCGCCGCGCGGAAGAAATTGCGCGTGTCGTCAAGGGCGGCCAGAAAGCGGAGTTGGCGTAGTGTTGTCATGCCTAATCGAAATATTGAATAAAGATGCCGGATACAATCAATTTCAAAGATAATCACGAAAGGCTTAGTTTCATCGACACCACCTTGGAACGGAGCCCAGATATGAATGTCCATGCAACGCTTGCCGAAGACACACCCACCGGTCTTCCCCGCCTGAACGAGCCCGCACCCGCCTTTGATGCGCTGACGACCGATGGTCGAAAAACAAATGACGATTACAAGGGAAAGTGGTTGGTGCTGTTCTCGCACCCGGCCGATTTCACACCCGTTTGCACGACCGAGTTCGTGGCCTTCGCAGACCGCGCCGACGAGTTTGCGGCTCTCGATACCGAATTGCTGGGCCTATCCATCGACAGTCATTACGCCCATATCGCCTGGATGCGGTCGATCAAGGAGACGTTCGGCGTTGAGATCCCGTTCCCCATCATCGCCGATCTGGATATGAAGGTCGCGCAGGCCTTTGGCATGATCCAGCCGGGGGCATCCGACACCCAGGCGGTTCGCGCGACGTTTGTCATCGATCCCGACGGAGTTTTGCGTGCTATGGTGTATTATCCCATGACCAACGGACGCTCGGTTGATGAGTTCGTGCGCCTGATCAAGGCCTTGCAAACAGCGGATACGTTTAAGGTCGCAACGCCGGAAAACTGGCAGCCGGGCGAGGATGTCATCGTGCCCACACCGCAAACGGCGTATGCGGCAGAGGCCCGAATGACGGAAGGGTTCGAGACAAAGGACTGGTACTTCTCGACCAAGTCGATCTGATCGTTTCAGTTTTCGCGTGTCGCCGTCCATTATGGGCCGCGACGCGCATTCCGACCACATGATCGCCCGGGGGGCCGAGGATATGGACGAGACATGGATCAGCAAATTCAAGGGCCTCAGCCGTCTGCCCGCCGAAATCCGGGCAGAGCTTGAGGCGGGGAGCCAGATCGTATCGGTCCCGGCCGGAACACAGGTCTTCGCGCCGGGCCAAACGGCGGACAATCTGCTGCTTCTGCTTGCCGGCACGGTCAAGGTGCAGCAAAAGTCCGAGACCGGGCGCGAGGTCTTTCTTTACCGCGTCCATGCGGGTGAAAGCTGTGTTCTGACGACTGCCTGCATGCTGGCGTTCGAGGATTACTCGGCTGAGGGCACGGCCGAGACCGACGTGACGGCGGTCGCCATCCCGCGCAAGACTTTCGATGATCTTGTCGCGAAGTCTCCGGTCTTTCGTGAATTCGTCTTCACGGCCTATTCGCGCAGGATCACTGACCTTTTCACGCTGATCGATGACATCGTCTTTCAGCGCATGGATGTGCGGCTTGCCTCGCGTCTGCTGGAGCTTGCCGACGCGGACGGTGTCGTCCACGCCACGCACGCGGTTCTGGGCACGGAACTTGCAACAGCACGGGAAGTCATATCCCGAACGATATCTGAGTTTCAGCGGCGCGGTTGGGTCGAACAGGCGCGGGGAAAGGTGCATCTCACCGGCAAAGAGGGCCTCGAACGTCTGGTGAAATCCTCGGGTGGGCACGGCTGACGCCCGGGTTTCCCCAATTCCCATGAGTTTGGTGACCAAGTCACCAAGACTGCTGTCTTTGGCGTGCGATGATGGCGCCATCGTTTGTGATGGAGTGAAACATGACCACCAATATAGGAAAAATCGATCGCGGCGGACGGCTGGTCATCGCTGCGGCATTGCTCATCCTTGCCTTGGGCACCAACGCGCTTGGGGCAGGGATCCTGTTCTGGCTCGCACTTGTCGTGGCCGCTGTCTTCACGTTGACGGCCTTTGTTGGCAATTGCCCGCTTTACAGCATTGTAGGGCTCAAGACGTGCCGGAATTGCTGATGATCGAAACGGCTTTCACCCCTTGGGCATCGCTTGTGGGCGGTGTTTTGATCGGCATCGCGGCCACGCTTTTGATGCTGACGCTTGGGCGCGTGATGGGGGCGACCGGTGTGCTGGCAGGTGTGGTCCGGCCAGCCTCTGCTCAGGACTTTGCCTGGCGCGCCGCGTTGCTGGCCGGGATGATCACCGGGCCCGTGGTGGTCTGGCTTGTCTCGGGCGCAATGCCGGCGGTGGACATTGTGATGTCCACGCCTGCCCTGATCATTGGCGGGCTGATCGTCGGGGTGGGGGTAACCTTTGGCTCAGGTTGTACGTCCGGTCACGGTGTCTGCGGGATGGCGCGGCTGAGCCCGCGTTCCATCGCGGCGACGCTAACCTTTATGGCGGCCACCTTCGCCACGGTCTTTGTCGTGCGTCACGTGATCGGAGGCTGACCCATGAAGCTTTTCGCGACATATCTGATCGGTCTGATCTTCGGCATCGGTATTTCGATCTCCGGCATGGCGAACCCTGCGAAGGTTCTGAACTTTTTCGACATCGCCGGGACGTGGGACCCATCCCTTGTATTCGTGATGGGCGGCGCGCTGATCACAACCTTTATCGGCTACAAGCTGGTATTCGGGCGGGGTGCCCCGCTCTTTGAGCAGGGCTTTAGCCTGCCAACGGTGCGCACAATCGACGCGAGGCTCATCGGCGGCGCGGCTATCTTTGGCATCGGTTGGGGCATTGCGGGCTTCTGCCCGGGCGGTGCTTTGCCCGCGCTGGGCACAGGCCGCTGGGAGGTCTTCGCCTTCGTCGCCGCCGTCGTGTCAGGGATCTTCCTTGCCACGTTCATTCAATCAAGCACGGCACGCGGCAGGGCGACCACCGCGTGACGCCGTCTGGGAGGAGACAAGAGATGACAGGCTATCCCGTGAACATGGATATCAAACCAGAGGTGCAGGCCTTTTTCGACGAGGCCACCAACACGATCAGCTATATCGTGAAGGATCCAAAATCGAACGCCTGCGCCGTCATCGACAGCGTGATGGACATCGACTATGCCGCCGGTCGCATCACCTTCGATCATGCTGACCTCTTGATCCGGCAGATCGAAGCGCAGGGGTTGACGGTTGAATGGATTATCGAGACCCATGTCCACGCAGATCACCTGAGTGCCGCGCCCTATATCCAGGAAAAACTGGGCGGCAAGATCGGGGTCGGTGCCAAGATCACCGTGGTGCAGGATGTCTTTGGAAAGGTCTTCAACGAGGGCACTGAATTCCAGCGCGATGGCAGCCAGTTCGATGCGCTGTTCGAAGACGGCGACACCTACATGATCGGCAACATGCAGGCATTCGCGATCTACACGCCCGGCCATACGCCGGCCTGCATGGTGCATGTGATGGGCGATGCCGCCTTTGTCGGCGACACGCTCTTCATGCCCGATGGCGGTTCGGCCAGATGCGACTTTCCCGGCGGCAGCGCCGAGACGCTTTATGACAGCATCATGAAGGTGCTGGCGCTTCCCGATGAGACACGGCTCTTCATGTGCCACGATTACGGGCCGGGCGGTCGCGAGATCCTGTGGGAAACCACGGTGGCCGAGGAACGGGCCAAAAACATTCATGTGGGGCAGGGCAAGACCAAGGAGGAGTTCGTCAAGTTCCGAACCGAGCGGGATGCCCAGCTCTCCATGCCCAAGCTCATTATCCCGTCCCTCCAAGTGAACATGCGCGCGGGCGAAGTGCCCACGGACAAAGACGGTAACCCGATGCTCAAAGTGCCGGTTAACGGTCTTTGAGAAAACAGGTCCGGAGGAGGGACGACATGGAACTCAACAAGATCTCATCGAAAATCGCGGTCAGCCCGCAGATCACAGCGGAAGACGTTGCCAAGGTTGCTGCCAAAGGATACCGCGCCATCATCTGCAATCGGCCAGATGGCGAGGGGGCCGACCAGCCGTCTTTCGAGGAAATCGAGGCGGCCGCCAAAGCAGCCGGTGTCGAGGCGCGGTACGTGCCGGTCCAGTCCGGCATGGTAAAAGACGCCGACGTCGCGGCCTTTGACGATGCATTGAACGCGGTGCCGCGCCCGGTTCTGGCTTATTGCCGCACAGGCACCCGCTCGGCGACGTTGTGGTCATTGCGGGAATCCGGCAATCGCCCCATGGCTGAAATACTCGCCGCGACCAAGGCAGCTGGCTATGACATGAACGGCGTGGCCCGCCGCATCGCCAATGGCGGCAAGACCCCGACAGATACCGGGGACGCGCATTTCGAGGTGGTGATCGTAGGCGCCGGCGCCGGAGGCATCGCGGTCGCCGCGAGCCTCAAGTCGCGAAAGCCCGGCTTGAAGATCGCCGTGATCGACCC